>NZ_FOAE01000007.1:157563-332457 GCF_900109505.1 Pseudomonas sp. NFACC41-3 | reverse complement strand
CTGTGAGGCGTTGAGCTAACCAATACTAATTGCCCGTGAGGCTTGACCATATAACACCCAAGCAATTTGCGCTTAACAGCCAGATTGCGGTGTGTGAAGACGAAACGAACCGAAAGTTCGAGAAAACACACAAACTATCGCATACCCAATTTGCTGAAACGTCGAAAGACGCGTCGGCACACCGAATTTCTTGACGACCATAGAGCATTGGAACCACCTGATCCCATCCCGAACTCAGCAGTGAAACGATGCATCGCCGATGGTAGTGTGGGGTTTCCCCATGTGAGAGTAGGTCATCGTCAAGATTAAATTCCGAAACCCCAATTGCGAAAGCAGTTGGGGTTTTGTTTTTGTGCGCGGAAAAACCTTTCCAGTCAACGGAGAGCAGCGTCCTTCGACTTCAAATTGCAGCTGCTAGCTGCTTGATTGTGCCTAGTCACGCTTTCTATGCAACAGCCTTAGGCATGGCTATCATGCCTGCCTCATTGTGAGGCGAGATCTGCATGCTGACATTGTTGGAGCTTCTGAAGGATGGACGGTTTCACTCGGGCCAGGCCCTTGGTGCCGCCTTGGGTGTTAGTCGCAGTGCCGTGTGGAAGCAGTTGCAGCAGTTGGAGGCTGAGCTGGGGCTCTCTATCCATAAAGTTCGCGGCCGCGGTTATCAGCTGGCGGCTCCGCTGACGCTTCTGGATCCGGCTGATATTTACGAGCAATCAAAGGATTGCCCTTGGGCTGTGCTGGTTTTCGATTCTATCGACTCTACAAACGCCGAAGCTCTGAGGGCTGTCGAGCGTGGTGTGCCTACGCCGTTCCTGGTGCTCGCTGAGCGTCAGACGGCGGGGCGTGGTCGGAGAGGGCGAAAATGGGCTAGCCCATTTGCAGAAAATGTCTATTACAGCCTCGTACTGCGTATCGATGGTGGAATGCGTCAGCTTGAAGGGCTCAGCTTGGTAGTCGGGTTGGCGGTCATGCAAACCTTGCGCGAGTTTGGAATTGCTGGTGCGGGCCTGAAGTGGCCAAACGATGTTTTAGTTGGACGCAAAAAAATCGCTGGAATCCTGTTGGAGTTGGTTGGGGATCCTGCTGATGTCTGTCATGTAGTTCTGGGTGTAGGTATCAACGTCAGCATGCAGAAAACCGACGAGATTGATCAGCAGTGGACGTCTGTACGGCTTGAGTCCGGCAAGCAGGTTGATCGCAACCAGTTGGTTGCTCGGCTGAACATGATGCTGAAGGCTTACCTGGAGCGCCACCAAATCCAGGGCTTTTCCTCTATTCAAGAGGAATGGGAGCAGAATCACTTGTGGCAAGGTAGTGCGGTGTCTCTGATTGCTGGGGTCAATAAAATAGACGGTGTTGTTATGGGCATCGATCAGCAGGGCGCATTGCGATTGAGGGTGGATGGGGTTGAGAGGGTCTACAGCGGTGGTGAGCTCAGCTTGAGGTTACGCGATGATTCTTGAGCTTGATTGCGGAAACAGCTTCATTAAATGGCGCGTTCTGGATAATGCTGCGCTTGGGGTATTTGCTGAGGGTGTGGTTGATTCCGATGATGCTTTGGTCGGGCGTCTGCGTACGCTAAATGGCTTGGTTTTGACCCGCTGCCGCTTGGTCAGCGTGCGCACGGCTGAGGAGACGAGCAAGCTTACTTCCATGTTGGTACAGGCTTTTGGCGTGGCGGTGATCTGTGCTGCGCCTGCAAAAGAAATGGCCGGCGTACGGAATGGTTATGAGGAGTTTGAGCGACTTGGCCTGGATCGCTGGCTTGCCATGCTGGGAGGCTTTCGCCTCGCGGCTGGTGCCTGTCTGGTACTCGATTTCGGGACGGCGGTTACTGCGGATTTCATTGCTGCGGATGGCGAGCACCTGGGGGGGTTTATCTGCCCGGGGATGCCATTGATGCGTAATCAACTGAGAACTCACACTCGTCGAATTCGGTACGATGATTTATCTGCCGAACGCGCGCTGGTGAGCCTGTTGCCGGGTCGTACGACGGTTGAGGCGGTAGAGCGCGGCTGCTCATTGATGTTGAGGGGGTTCGTTCTGACTCAGTTGGAGTTGGCGCGTGGTTACTGGGGAGATGATTTCGTAGTATTTCTCACCGGTGGTGATGCTGATCTGGTTTCTGGGGTTGTGCCGCAAGGGCGAGTGGTTCCGGATCTGGTTTTTGTCGGATTGGCTATGGCATGCCCATTGTCCTGAGGTTTCTATGCGCTGGTTGTTCCTGCTGCTCCTGGTTCTCAATGTGTTCTATTACGTCTGGCATCAGCAGGAAGCGCCTTTACGTGCCAAAGAGGTAACACCTCTGACGCTTTATAAAGGGTCCCAGCAGGATATCCGCTTGTTGAGTGAGTCGTCTGACGCGCTCTCTAGGCGTGACAACGGGGGGAGTGCTCAAGCCGATTGCCTCTATATAGGTGGTTTTGCTCGTCGTGATCAGGCTCAAATGCTCGAGCAGCGTTTGTCGGCATTGGGGGCGGAGGTCCGATTGAAGTCCTTGGGGTTGCCTGATGCTTCTGGTTACTGGTTGCGGGTGGCTCCTGAAAGCAAGCATTTGCTGGATGATTCGCTGCTGCAGAATCTTGCTAAAGAATTCAATGAGTTAAAACATAAAATAATGTCATGCGAAGGCATTGCAACTGCCGAATAGTTTGCATAGAATGGCGCCCGCTCCGCAGTGAAGACCTCTAAGAGGTAGACGCAGCGAAGCAAGGTCAACGCAGCTAACCTCAGGTTTTTAATGAGAAAATGCTTGACAGAAGGGTGGCATGATGTAGAATGCTGCCTCGCTTAGGAGGGGTTCCCGAGCGGCCAAAGGGATCAGACTGTAAATCTGACGTCTACGACTTCGAAGGTTCGAATCCTTCCCCCTCCACCAGATTTAGCGTGAGCTGCAGGCTCCGCGGGTATAGTTTAGTGGTAGAACCTCAGCCTTCCAAGCTGATGATGCGGGTTCGATTCCCGCTACCCGCTCCAAGTTTGCAGGTTGTGCAAAGTGTTTCGCTCTTGTAGCTCAGTTGGTAGAGCACACCCTTGGTAAGGGTGAGGTCAGCGGTTCAAATCCGCTCAAGAGCTCCATATAACAAGGCAGATATGAAAATATCTGCCTTTGTTTTAATGGCTTGTGTGACTTGCTCAATTCTTCTCCTAGGGGTGATTTCGATGGCTAAGGAAAAGTTCGAACGTAATAAGCCGCACGTCAACGTTGGTACCATTGGTCACGTTGACCACGGTAAAACCACTCTGACTGCTGCTCTGACTCGCGTCTGCTCCGAGGTTTTCGGTTCGGCTCGTGTTGACTTCGACAAGATCGACAGCGCCCCGGAAGAGAAGGCTCGTGGTATCACCATCAACACCGCGCACGTAGAGTACGACTCGAACATTCGTCACTACGCGCACGTTGACTGCCCAGGTCACGCCGACTACGTCAAAAACATGATCACTGGTGCTGCCCAGATGGACGGCGCGATCCTGGTTTGCTCGGCTGCCGATGGTCCGATGCCACAAACTCGCGAGCACATCCTGCTGTCCCGTCAGGTAGGCGTTCCGTACATCGTTGTCTTCCTGAACAAGGCTGACATGGTAGACGACGCTGAGCTGCTGGAACTGGTTGAGATGGAGGTGCGCGACCTGCTGAGCACTTACGACTTCCCAGGTGATGATACTCCAATCATCATCGGTTCGGCTCTGATGGCTCTGAACGGCCAAGACGACAACGAAATGGGCACTACCGCTGTTAAGAAGCTGGTAGAAACTCTGGATACCTACATCCCAGAGCCAGAGCGTGCTATCGACAAGCCGTTCCTGATGCCAATCGAAGACGTATTCTCGATCTCCGGCCGCGGTACTGTGGTAACTGGTCGTGTTGAGCGTGGTATCGTTCGCATCCAGGAAGAAGTTGAGATCGTTGGTCTGCGCGACACTCAGAAAACCACCTGCACCGGTGTTGAGATGTTCCGCAAGCTGCTGGACGAAGGTCGTGCTGGTGAGAACTGCGGCGTTCTGCTGCGTGGCACCAAGCGTGACGACGTTGAGCGTGGCCAGGTTCTGGTTAAGCCAGGTACCGTTAAGCCGCACACCAAGTTCACTGCTGAAGTGTACGTTCTGAGCAAAGAAGAGGGCGGTCGTCATACTCCGTTCTTCAAAGGCTACCGTCCACAGTTCTACTTCCGTACTACTGACGTGACTGGTAACTGCGAGCTGCCAGAAGGCGTTGAAATGGTAATGCCAGGTGACAACATCCAGATGACTGTCACTCTGATCAAAACCATCGCGATGGAAGATGGTCTGCGTTTCGCTATCCGTGAAGGCGGTCGTACCGTCGGCGCTGGCGTCGTAGCCAAAGTCATCGAGTAATCGACGACTCATGAAAAAGCCCCCGCTTGCGGGGGCTTTTTTATTGGGTTGACACTCTGTGGGGCCGTCTATAGAATTGCGCCTCCTTTTAACGGGCGTATTGCGCCCGGTGGGAATAGCAGCCTGGAGTCTGAAATCCAATGCAAAATCAGCAAATCCGTATCAGGTTGAAGGCTTTCGACCATCGCCTGATCGACCAATCCACCCAGGAAATCGTGGAAACCGCGAAACGTACTGGTGCTCAAGTGCGTGGTCCTATTCCACTGCCTACCCGTAAAGAGCGGTTCACCGTTCTGGTCTCCCCGCACGTCAACAAAGACGCACGTGACCAGTACGAGATCCGTACTCATAAGCGCGTACTGGACATCGTCCAGCCAACGGATAAAACCGTTGATGCTCTTATGAAGCTTGATCTTGCGGCAGGTGTGGAAGTGCAGATCAGCCTCGGCTAAGACTCGGTCTTAGTCGTGTAACGCTCTGAAATGGGCGGCCATAGCGGGTGAAAGCCCCGTACACTCATGAGGTTTACAACATGACTATTGGTGTAGTCGGTCGTAAATGCGGTATGACCCGTATTTTCACCGAAGAAGGTGTCTCCATTCCGGTCACGGTCATTGAGATCGAGCCGAATCGCGTCACCCAGTTCAAAACTGAAGAAACCGATGGCTATCGTGCAGTGCAAGTCACTGTAGGTGAGCGTCGTGCTTCGCGCGTGACTGCTGCTCAAGCAGGTCACTTCGCTAAAGCGAACGTTGCTGCCGGTCGTGGCGTTTGGGAATTCCGCCTTGAAGAAGGCGAGTACCAAGCTGGCGATCTGATCAATGCAGAAATCTTCGCAGCAGGCCAACTGGTAGATGTTACCGGTCAGTCGAAAGGTAAAGGCTTCGCCGGTACCATCAAGCGTTGGAATTTCCGCGGTCAAGATAACACCCACGGTAACTCCGTTTCCCACCGCGTCCCGGGCTCTATTGGCCAGTGCCAGACTCCTGGTCGTGTATTCAAGGGCAAAAAAATGTCCGGTCATATGGGCGCTGAGCGCGTGACCGTGCAGTCCCTGGAAGTAGTGCGCGTCGACGCTGAACGCAATCTGTTGTTGGTCAAGGGTGCTGTTCCTGGCGCTACTGGCGGCAACCTGGTTGTACGTCCGGCGGCCAAGGCTCGCGGTTAAGGGGAAGCTGACATGCAATTAAATGTAAATGACGCTCAAGCGATCGAAGTTTCCGAACTGACATTTGGCGGCGAATTCAACGAGACGCTGGTTCACCAAGCAGTCGTGGCCTACATGGCTGGCGGCCGGCAAGGTAGCAAGCAGCAAAAGACCCGTTCCGACGTTTCCGGTGGCGGCAAGCGCCCATGGCGTCAGAAAGGTACTGGCCGTGCTCGTGCCGGTACTATCCGTAGCCCAATCTGGCGTGGCGGCGGTACCACTTTCGCAGCTCGTCCACAGGATCACTCCCAGAAGCTGAACAAGAAGATGTATCGCGCAGCAATGCGTTCCATCCTTGCTGAGCTGGTGCGTACTGATCGTCTGGTCGTGGTTCAGGATTTCGCTGTTGAAACTCCGAAAACCAAAGATCTGCTGGGCAAGCTGAACAACATGAGTCTGACCGACGTTCTGATCGTGTCTGACGCTGTTGATCAGAACCTGTACCTGGCTGCTCGTAACCTGCCACACGTTGATGTACGTGACGTGCAAGGTTCCGATCCAGTTAGTCTGATCGCATACGACAAAGTGTTGATCACTGTGTCGGCCGTGAAGAAATTCGAGGAGCTGCTGGGATGAACCAGGAACGCGTATTTAAAGTTCTGCTTGGCCCGCACGTTTCCGAGAAGGCTACGGTTCTGGCAGACAAGAAAGGCCAGTTCGTTTTCAAGGTTGCTACTGATGCAACCAAGCTGGAAATCAAGAAGGCCGTCGAAAGCCTGTTCAGCGTGAAAGTGGAGCGCGTTACTACCCTGAACGTTCTGGGTAAGAGCAAGCGTACCGCTCGCGGTCTGGGCAAGCGTAATGACTGGAAGAAGGCAGTTATCTCCCTTCAGCCAGGCCAAGATCTCGATTTCAGCAGCAGTGCTGAGTAAGGAAGGGGTGCATCATGGCAATCGTTAAATGCAAACCGACTTCCCCTGGCCGCCGTTTTGTGGTCAAGGTGGTCAACCAGGAGCTGCATAAAGGCGCTCCTCACGCACCGCTGCTCGAGAAGAAATCGAAGTCTGGTGGTCGTAACAACAATGGCCGTATTACCACTCGTCACGTTGGTGGTGGTCATAAGCAGCACTACCGTCTGGTCGACTTCCGTCGCAACGACAAAGATGGCATCGCTGCCACTGTCGAGCGTATCGAATACGATCCAAACCGTACTGCTCACATCGCTTTGCTGCTGTACGCAGACGGCGAGCGTCGCTACATCATCGCCCCTAAAGGCGTGAGCGCTGGCGACCAGCTGATCGCAGGTGCTCTGGCACCGATCAAGCCGGGCAACGCTCTGCAACTGCGTAACATTCCAGTTGGTAGCACCGTACACGGCATCGAACTGAAGCCAGGTAAAGGCGCGCAAATCGCTCGTTCCGCTGGTGCTTCTGCTCAGCTGATCGCTCGTGAAGGTGTCTACGTGACCCTGCGTCTGCGTTCTGGTGAGATGCGTAAAGTCCTGGCTGAATGCCGTGCGACCCTGGGCGAAGTCTCGAACTCCGAGCACAGCCTGCGTTCGCTGGGTAAAGCTGGTGCCAAACGCTGGCGTGGCGTTCGCCCAACCGTTCGTGGTGTTGCCATGAACCCGGTTGACCACCCACATGGTGGTGGTGAAGGTCGTACCTCTGGTGGTCGTCATCCGGTATCGCCATGGGGCTTCCCGACTAAGGGCGCGAAGACTCGTGGTAATAAGCGTACCGACAAAATGATCGTCCGTCGTCGCAAGTAAATAGAGGGATACGACAGTGCCACGTTCTCTGAAAAAAGGTCCTTTTATTGATCTTCACCTACTGAAGAAGATCGAAGTGGCGGCGGAAAAGAACGATCGCAAACCAGTTAAGACCTGGTCGCGCCGTTCCATGATCCTGCCACAAATGGTCGGTCTGACCATTGCTGTGCATAACGGTCGTCAACATGTTCCAGTTCTCGTGAACGAAGACATGGTCGGCCACAAACTGGGCGAGTTCGCCGGTACCCGTACATATCGCGGGCACGTGGCTGACAAGAAAGCCAAGCGTTAAGGGGTAAGGAACGATGGAAGTAGCCGCTAAGTTGTCGGGCGCTCGAATCTCCGCCCAGAAAGCCCGCTTGGTCGCCGACCAGATCCGCGGGAAGAAGGTGGGCGAAGCGCTCAACCTGTTGGCTTTCAGCAGTAAGAAAGCCGCCGAGATCATGAAGAAAGTGCTGGAGTCGGCCGTAGCCAACGCCGAGCATAACGAAGGCGCAGACGTTGATGACCTGAAGGTCTCCACCGTTTTCGTCAACGAAGGGCGTTCGCTGAAGCGCATCATGCCACGTGCCAAAGGCCGTGCTGATCGCATCGTCAAGCGGTCTTGCCATATCACTGTCAAGGTTGCTGACAAGTAACGGAGTCGAAGAGATGGGTCAGAAAGTACATCCCATTGGCATTCGCCTGGGAATCGTCAAGGAGCACACCTCCGTCTGGTACGCAGACGGTCGGACTTATGCGGACTATTTGCTCGCAGATCTGAATGTGCGTGAGTACCTCCAAGACAAACTAAAAAGCGCGTCCGTAAGCCGTATCGATATCCATCGTCCGGCTCAAACTGCACGCATCACCATCCACACCGCTCGTCCCGGCATCGTGATCGGCAAGAAAGGTGAAGATGTTGAGAAACTGCGTCAGGACCTGACCAAGCAAATGGGTGTGCCTGTGCACATCAATATCGAAGAGATCCGCAAGCCGGAGCTCGACGGTATGCTGGTTGCCCAGAGCGTAGCTCAGCAGCTGGAGCGTCGCGTAATGTTCCGTCGCGCTATGAAGCGCGCAGTACAGAACGCCATGCGCATTGGTGCCAAAGGCATCAAAATCCAAGTGAGCGGTCGTCTCGGCGGTGCTGAAATCGCACGTACTGAATGGTATCGCGAAGGTCGTGTGCCGCTGCACACCCTGCGTGCCGATATCGACTATGCCACCTACGAAGCTCACACCACTTACGGTGTGATCGGTGTGAAGGTTTGGATCTTCAAAGGCGAAGTAATTGGTGGTCGCCAAGAAGAGCTGAAGCCACAAGCACCTGCGCCTCGTAAAAAAGCTGCTAAGTAAGGGGTACGCCAAATGTTGCAACCAAAGCGTACGAAGTTCCGCAAGCAAATGACCGGCCACAACCGTGGTCTGGCATTGCGCGGTAGCAAAGTCAGCTTCGGCGAGTTCGCGCTGAAGTCTGTTGCTCGTGGTCGTCTCACCGCTCGTCAGATCGAGTCAGCGCGTCGTGCTCTGACCCGTCACGTAAAACGTGGCGGCAAGATCTGGATCCGTGTATTCCCGGACAAGCCTATTTCCAAGAAGCCACTCGAAGTTCGGATGGGTAAAGGTAAGGGTAACGTCGAATACTGGGTTGCCCAGATTCAGCCAGGCAAAGTCCTGTATGAAATCGAGGGTGTTTCTGAAGAGCTGGCGCGTGAGGCTTTCGCCCTGGCTGCTGCAAAGCTGCCGCTCGCCACCTCCTTTGTTAAACGGACGGTGATGTGATGAAAGCGAATGAACTTCGTGAAAAATCCGCACAGCAGCTGAACGAGCAACTGCTCGGCCTGCTGCGCGACCAGTTCAATCTGCGTATGCAGAAGGCAACTGGCCAGTTGGGGCAGTCTCATCTGCTCTCGCAAGTTAAGCGTGACATCGCTCGCGTGAAGACTGTGCTCAACCAGCAGGCAGGTAAGTAATCATGGCTGAAGCCGAAAAAACTGTCCGTACGCTGACTGGCCGTGTTGTCAGCGACAAGATGGACAAGACCATCACCGTTCTGATCGAGCGTCGCGTTAAGCACCCTATCTACGGTAAATACGTTAAGCGTTCGACTAAGCTGCACGCGCACGACGAAACCAACCAGTGCCACATCGGCGACAAAGTCACTATTCGTGAAACTCGTCCGCTGGCCAAGACCAAGTCTTGGGCTCTGGTTGATGTTCTCGAACGCGCTGTGGAAGTCTAAGGGCTAAGGGTCGGAGAAATTATATGATTCAGACTCAATCCATGCTCGATGTGGCCGATAACAGCGGCGCTCGCCGTGTTATGTGCATCAAGGTGCTGGGTGGCTCCCATCGTCGTTACGCTGGTATCGGTGACATCATCAAGGTTACCGTCAAGGAAGCAATTCCTCGCGGTAAGGTGAAGAAAGGTCAAGTGATGACTGCTGTTGTAGTCCGCACTCGCCATGGCGTCCGTCGTGCTGACGGCTCCATCATCCGCTTTGATGGCAACGCTGCTGTTCTGTTGAACAACAAGCAAGAGCCGATCGGCACCCGTATCTTTGGGCCAGTGACCCGTGAACTTCGTACTGAGAAGTTCATGAAGATCGTCTCGCTCGCCCCAGAAGTGCTGTAAGGAGATCCGACATGCAAAAGATTCGTCGTGACGACGAGATCATCGTGATCGCCGGCAAAGACAAGGGTAAGCGCGGTAAGGTGCTTAAGGTTCTCGCTGACAACCGTCTGGTTGTTGGTGGTCTGAACCTGGTTAAGCGTCATACCAAGCCTAACCCGATGTCGGGCGTACAGGGCGGTATCGTCGAGAAAGAAGCGCCACTGCACGCTTCCAACGTCGCCATTTTCAACGGCGAAACCAACAAGGCTGACCGCGTTGGTTTCAAAGTAGAAGACGGCAAAAAAATTCGTGTCTTCAAGTCGACCCAAAAAGCGGTTGATGCTTGAACACTGCTAGGTAGAAGACCATGGCACGACTACAAGAGATTTACCGGAAGGAAATCGCTCCGAAACTTAAGGATGAACTTAAGCTTTCGAACGTGATGGAAGTTCCGCGCGTTACAAAAATCACCCTGAACATGGGTCTGGGCGAAGCGATCGGCGACAAAAAAGTCATCGAGCATGCTGTTGCTGACCTGGAAAAGATCACCGGCCAGAAAGTCGTTGTGACCTACGCTCGGAAATCCATCGCTGGCTTTAAAGTCCGTGAAGGTTGGCCGATCGGCGTCAAAGTGACCCTGCGCCGTGAGCGTATGTACGAGTTCCTGGATCGTCTGCTGTCGATCTCCCTGCCTCGGGTTCGCGACTTCCGCGGCCTGAATGCCAAGTCCTTCGACGGTCGTGGCAACTACAGCATGGGCGTGAAAGAGCAGATCATCTTCCCGGAAATCGACTACGACAAGATCGATGCTCTCCGCGGTCTGGACATTACCCTGACCACCACTGCCAAGAACGATGATGAAGGCCGCGCTCTGCTGCGTGCTTTCAAATTCCCGTTCCGCAACTGATTGGAGTAGGAAAATGGCCAAGAAGAGCATGAAAAACCGTGAGCTGAAGCGTCAGCTCACCGTTGCCAAGTACGCCACCAAGCGTGCAGCGCTGAAAGCTATCATCGTCGATCTGAACGCAAGTCCAGAAGCGCGTTGGGAAGCTACCGTAGCTCTGCAGAAGCAGCCACGTGACGCAAGCGCTTCGCGCATGCGTAACCGCTGCCGCCTGACTGGTCGTCCGCACGGCGTTTACCGCAAGTTCGGCCTCGGCCGTAACAAGCTGCGTGAAGCTGCAATGCGTGGTGACGTACCAGGTCTGGTTAAAGCCAGCTGGTAATAGCTATCAAAGTCTCGGTGTTCGGGGTCGCAAGATCCTGACCGCCGGTGGCCTTGAACATGAATCAAGCCCCTTTTGGGGCTTGATTCATTTCTGGGGTGTGTCTAGAATGACCGGCTCGCCTGAGCCCGTGTTTTTTGCCCGGAATTTCTCGGCGACAAGCTGTAGCCGCAAGGCTCATTTTTTTTGTATCAGGAGCGTCTAGCCCATGAGTATGCAGGACCCGTTAGCGGACATGCTAACTCGAATCCGTAATGCCCAGATGGCTGAAAAGTCCGTCGTAAGCATGCCGTCTTCCACGCTGAAGGTGGCTGTAGCAAAAGTCCTGAAGGACGAAGGTTACATCGCGGGTTATCAGATCAGCAGCGAAACCAAGCCACTGCTGTCCATCGAGCTGAAATACTTCGAAGGCCGTCCGGTCATCGAGGAAGTGAAGCGCGTTAGCCGTCCAGGCCTGCGTCAGTACAAGTCCGTTGAAGATCTGCCGAAAGTTCGTGGCGGTCTCGGCGTGTCTATCGTCTCCACCAACAAAGGTGTGATGACTGATCGTGCTGCGCGCGCTGCCGGTGTCGGCGGCGAAGTTCTTTGCACTGTGTTCTAAGGGGGGATAAGCATGTCTCGCGTCGCTAAGAACCCCGTTAAGCTGCCAGCTGGTGTTGAAGTTAAATTCGCCGGCCAACAGCTTTCGGTGAAGGGTGCCAAGGGCACTCTCGAACTGAACGTACACTCGTCCGTTGAAATTGTTCAGGAAGCTGGTGAGCTGCGTTTCGCTGCTCGCAATGGCGACCAACAAACTCGCGCAATGGCCGGTACCACTCGTGCGTTGGTAAACAACATGGTCCAAGGCGTAAGCCAAGGCTTCGAGCGCAAGCTCCAGCTGGTCGGTGTTGGTTACAAGGCACAAGCAAAAGGCACAGTGCTGAACTTGGCCCTTGGCTTCTCGCATCCAGTGGACTACGAGCTGCCGGAAGGCATCACCGCTGAGACTCCTAGCCAGACCGATATCCTGATCAAGGGCATCGACAAGCAGCTGGTAGGTCAAGTGGCCGCTGAGATCCGCGACTTCCGTCCGCCAGAGCCTTACAAAGGTAAAGGTGTGCGCTACGCGGACGAAGTCGTCCGTCGTAAAGAAGCCAAGAAGAAGTAGGGCATAGCAAATGACCGACAAAAAAGTTACTCGACTGCGTCGCGCTCGCAAAGCACGCCTGAAAATGCACGAACTCGAAGTCGTGCGTCTCTGCGTGTTCCGCTCTTCGCAGCACATCTACGCCCAGGTCATTTCGGCCGACGGCAACAAGGTCCTGGCAAGTGCCTCGACTTTGGATAAAGAACTGCGTGATGGCGCCACTGGCAACATCGACGCGGCCACTAAGGTTGGCCAGCTGGTCGCTACGCGTGCAAAAGCCGCTGGCGTCTCGCAGGTGGCTTTCGACCGCTCTGGCTTCAAGTACCACGGCCGCGTCAAGGCGCTGGCTGATGCTGCTCGTGAAGCTGGGCTGGAGTTCTAAGTTATGTCAAATAACGACCAAAAGCGCGACGAAGGCTACATTGAGAAGCTGGTTCAAGTTAACCGCGTAGCCAAAACCGTAAAAGGCGGCCGTATCTTCACTTTCACCGCGTTGACCGTGGTTGGTGATGGTAAAGGTCGCGTTGGCTTCGGCCGTGGCAAGTCGCGTGAAGTGCCTGCTGCGATCCAGAAGGCAATGGAAGCTGCTCGCCGCAACATGATCCAAGTTGATCTGAACGGCACTACCCTGCAGTACGCAATGAAGTCCGCTCACGGTGCTTCGAAGGTGTACATGCAGCCTGCTTCTGAAGGTACCGGTATCATCGCTGGCGGCGCTATGCGTGCTGTCCTCGAAGTTGCTGGCGTTCAGAACGTTCTGGCCAAGTGCTACGGCTCGACTAACCCAGTAAACGTGGTTCACGCCACTTTCAAGGGTTTGAAAGCAATGCAGTCCCCTGAATCCATTGCCGCCAAGCGTGGCAAAAGCGTCCAGGAGATCATCTGATCATGGCTACCGTTAAAGTAACGCTGATCAAAAGCATGACCGGCCGTATCCCTAACCACAAACTGTGCGTTAAGGGTCTGGGTCTGCGTCGCATCGGTCACACTGTAGAAGTCCAGGATACTCCCGAGAACCGCGGGATGATCAACAAGGCTTACTACATGCTGCGTGTCGAGGGTTAATCGATGAAACTCAATGATCTGAGTCCAGCGCCGGGTTCCCGTCGCGAAAAGCATCGTCCGGGCCGTGGTATCGGTAGTGGTTTGGGTAAGACTGGTGGCCGTGGTCACAAAGGTCAGACTTCCCGCTCCGGTGGCACCATTGCCCCAGGCTTTGAAGGCGGTCAACAGCCGCTGCATCGTCGCCTGCCAAAGTTCGGTTTCGTATCTCTGAAGGCCATGGACCGCGCAGAAGTGCGTCTGTCCGAGCTGGCTAAAGTGGAAGGCGACATCGTCACCGTGCAGTCCCTGAAAGATGCCAACGTGATTAACCAAAACGTACAGCGTGTGAAAATCATGCTGTCCGGCGAAGTTACTCGCGCTGTGACTATCAAGGGCATCGCAGCCACCAAAGGTGCGCGTGCGGCTATCGAAGCAGCTGGCGGCAAGTTCGAGGAATAAATGGCTAAGCAAGGTGCTCTCTCTGCGCTCGGCAAAGGCGGTATGTCTGAACTCTGGGCTCGTCTGCGTTTTCTGTTCTTGGCGATTATCGTCTACCGAATAGGCGCACACATCCCGGTTCCAGGTATCAACCCTGACCGACTCGCAGACCTGTTTCGACAGAATGAGGGGACCATTCTTAGCTTGTTCAACATGTTTTCCGGCGGCGCGCTGGAACGGATGAGCATCTTTGCACTGGGGATCATGCCGTACATCTCGGCATCGATCATCATGCAGCTGATGACCGCCGTCAGCCCGCAGTTGGAGCAGTTGAAGAAGGAAGGTGAAGCTGGCCGTCGCAAGATCAGCCAGTACACCCGCTACGGCACTGTCGTCCTAGCTCTTGTTCAGGCCATCGGCATGTCCGTTGGCCTGGCGGGGCAGGGCGTTGCGTTCACTGGTGACTTTGGCTTCCATTTCGTCGCGGTATCCACTTTTGTGGCTGGTGCGATGTTCATGATGTGGCTGGGTGAGCAGATTACTGAGCGTGGTGTTGGCAACGGTATCTCGATGTTGATTTTCGCAGGTATCGTCGCCGGTCTTCCGAGAGCGATCGGGCAGTCTTTCGAGTCTGCGCGTCAGGGTGATATCAACATTTTTGCCCTGGTTGCCATCGGTTTGCTGGCAGTAGCGATTATCGGTTTTGTGGTGTTCATTGAGCGTGGCCAGCGTCGTATTGCTGTTCACTATGCCAAGCGTCAGCAGGGCCGCAAGGTGTTTGCTGCGCAGACTAGCCACTTGCCGCTGAAAGTGAATATGGCAGGCGTTATTCCTGCTATTTTCGCGAGCAGCATTTTGCTGTTCCCGGCTTCGTTGGGTGCCTGGTTCGGTCAGTCTGAAGGTATGGGCTGGTTGCAGGACATCTCGCAGTCGATCGCTCCTGGTCAGCCGTTGAATATTCTGCTGTTTAGTGCAGGGATTATTTTCTTCTGCTTCTTCTATACGGCGTTGATGTTCAATCCGAAAGACGTAGCGGAAAACCTGAAGAAGTCCGGTGCCTTTATTCCGGGCATCCGTCCAGGTGAGCAGTCTGCGCGCTACATTGATGGCGTTCTGACCCGCTTGACCATGTTCGGTGCTCTATATATGACGGCCGTCTGCCTGTTGCCCCAGTTCCTGGTGGTTGCAGCAAACGTTCCGTTCTACCTTGGCGGGACCTCGTTGCTGATCGTGGTCGTGGTTGTTATGGACTTTATGTCGCAAGTACAATCGCACCTCGTTTCGCACCAGTACGAATCCCTGATGAAGAAAGCCAACCTGAAGGGTTACGGCAGCGGCATGCTGCGCTGACCCATAAGGTTCGAGGAGTTGGTGATGAAAGTTCGTGCATCGGTGAAAAAGCTGTGCCGTAACTGCAAGATTATTCGCCGCGAAGGTGTTGTTCGAGTAATTTGCAGCGCGGAACCGCGTCACAAACAGCGCCAAGGCTGAGTGTGATTGTGCTTCAAGCCCAGCAGCTAGTGCGCTGCTGGGTTGATTATTTGTTATTACAGCGATATTATCTCGCGCCCTATTTCTTGGCTTCCGGGGCGTAGGTAGCTGTCAATTGGAGTCCCACTGAATGGCCCGTATTGCAGGCGTTAACATTCCAGATAACAAGCATACTGTTATCTCGCTGACCTACATCTATGGTGTTGGTCGCACGACTGCGCAGAAAATCTGTGCAGAGACTGGGGTCAACCCAGCCGCAAAGATCAAGGATCTGAGCGACGAGCAAATTGAACAGCTGCGTGGCGAAGTGGCGAAGTTCACCACTGAAGGTGACCTGCGTCGCGAAATCAACATGAAAATCAAACGCTTGATGGATCTGGGCTGCTACCGCGGTCTGCGCCATCGTCGTGGTCTTCCAGTGCGCGGTCAGCGTACCAAGACCAACGCGCGTACTCGCAAAGGTCCGCGTAAGCCGATCCGCAAGTAATCGCACCAGCGAATCGACAGGAATTTAGTCATGGCAAAACCTGCTGCTCGTCCTCGTAAAAAGATTAAAAAGACAGTGGTTGATGGCATCGCCCACATCCACGCGTCTTTCAACAACACCATCGTGACCATCACCGACCGTCAAGGTAACGCTCTTTCCTGGGCAACCTCCGGTGGTTCGGGTTTCCGCGGTTCCCGCAAGTCCACCCCGTTCGCTGCTCAAGTAGCTGCTGAGCGTGCTGGCCAAGCTGCGCTGGAATATGGCCTGAAAAACCTCGACGTCAACGTCAAGGGCCCAGGTCCAGGTCGTGAATCCGCAGTCCGCGCTTTGAACGGCTGTGGCTACAAGATCGCCAGCATCACCGACGTGACGCCAATCCCGCATAACGGGTGCCGTCCGCCGAAGAAGCGCCGCGTGTAATCCAGGAGATTGTAAAGAATGGCTCGTTACATTGGTCCAAAATGCAAACTGGCTCGTCGCGAAGGCACCGATCTCTTCCTGAAGAGCGGCGTGCGCGCTATCGAATCCAAGTGCAACATCGAAGCAGCACCTGGTATCCACGGCCAGCGCCGCGGTCGCCAGTCCGACTACGGCACCCAACTGCGTGAAAAGCAGAAGGTCCGTCGTATCTACGGCGTTCTCGAGCGTCAATTCAGCGGCTACTACAAAGAAGCTGCTGGCAAGAAGGGTGCAACCGGTGAAAACCTGCTGCAACTGCTCGAATGCCGTCTGGACAACGTTGTATACCGTATGGGCTTCGGTTCGACTCGTGCCGAATCCCGTCAGCTGGTATCGCACAAGTCGATCAGCGTAAACGGTCAGACCGTTAACGTTCCGTCCTACCAGGTTCGTGCTGGTGACGTGGTTGCTGTTCGCGAGAAAGCAAAAAACCAACTTCGCATTGTCCAAGCTCTCGATCTGTGTGCCCAACGTGGCCGCGTAGAATGGGTAGAAGTAGACACTGAGAAGAAGTCGGGCGTTTTTAAGAACGTTCCAGCTCGCAGTGATCTGTCCGCCGACATCAACGAAAGCCTGATTGTCGAGCTCTACTCCAAGTAAGGGCTAGAAAATAGGTGCATCCATGCAGATTTCGGTAAATGAGTTCCTGACACCCCGCCATATTGATGTGCAGGTTGTCAGTCCAACCCGCGCCAAGATCACCCTCGAGCCTCTCGAGCGTGGTTTTGGCCACACCCTGGGCAACGCGCTGCGCCGCATCCTGTTGTCCTCAATGCCCGGCTGTGCAGTAGTCGAGGCCGAGATTGACGGTGTGCTCCACGAGTACAGCGCCATCGAAGGTGTACAGGAAGACGTAATTGAAATCCTGTTGAACCTTAAAGGTCTGGCTATCAAGCTGCACGGCCGTGACGAAGTTACGCTGACCTTGTCGAAGAAGGGTTCGGGGGTGGTTACCGCTGCCGATATTCAGCTGGATCATGATGTCGAGATCGTTAACCCCGATCACGTAATCGCTAACCTGGCGTCTAACGGCGCCCTGAACATGAAGCTCGTAGTAGCTCGTGGTCGTGGTTATGAACCGGCAGACTCGCGTCAGAGCGATGAAGACGAAAGCCGCAGCATCGGTCGCTTGCAGCTTGACTCTTCGTTCAGCCCGGTTCGCCGTATCGCATACGTGGTGGAAAACGCCCGTGTCGAGCAGCGTACCAACCTGGACAAGCTGGTTATTGATCTGGAAACCAACGGTACTCTGGATCCTGAAGAGGCTATCCGTCGTGCTGCAACCATCCTGCAACAGCAGTTGGCTGCGTTCGTCGACCTCAAAGGTGACAGTGAGCCAGTGGTAATCGAGCAGGAAGACGAGATCGATCCGATCCTGCTTCGCCCGGTTGACGATCTGGAACTGACTGTACGTTCGGCTAACTGCCTTAAGGCGGAAAACATTTACTACATCGGTGACCTGATTCAGCGTACCGAAGTAGAACTGTTGAAGACTCCGAACCTTGGCAAGAAATCCTTGACCGAAATCAAGGACGTTCTGGCCTCCCGCGGTCTGTCCCTCGGCATGCGCCTCGACAACTGGCCGCCTGCAAGTCTTAAGAAGGACGACAAGGCGACTGCCTGATCGTCGTAATCACCGAACGTTGTGTTTGGTAAGGAATGAACCATGCGTCATCGTAAAAGTGGTCGTCACCTGAGCCGCACCAGCTCGCACCGCAAGGCCATGTTCCAAAACATGGCGGTGTCGCTGTTCGAGCACGAGCTGATCAAAACTACACTGCCGAAAGCTAAAGAACTGCGCCGCGTTGCTGAGCCGCTGATCACTTTGGCCAAGACAGACAGCCTGGCTAACCGCCGTCTGGCTTTCGACCGTACTCGTTCGAAAGCTATCGTTGGTAAGCTCTTCAACGACCTGGGCAAGCGTTACGCTACCCGTGAGGGTGGCTACCTGCGCATCCTCAAGTGCGGTTTCCGCGCTGGCGACAACGCGCCTATGGCGTACGTCGAGTTGGTTGATCGTGCTGTCGGCGGTGAAGCTGTATCCGCTGAGTAAGACGTCAAATACAAAGAACCGGGCCTAGTGCCCGGTTTTTTGTGTCTGCTGTATTAGAAAATTACTATCGATAGCAATCATTTAATGCATTTGATGCTGTCATCTTGATGGTCGATACTCCTCGTCAGCCGATTAGCCGGCAGTTCCAAGACTGACAGAGGAAGATTGAGCATGAGCCAAAACAAAACGCTTACCACCGCAAGTGGCGCTCCAGTCGCCGATAACCAGAATTCCCGTTCTGCTGGCCCTCGTGGCCCGCTGCTGCTCGATGATTTTCACCTGATCGAGAAGCTTGCCCACTTCAACCGTGAAAACATTCCTGAGCGTCGCGTACACGCCAAGGGCTCGGGTGCCTATGGCACTTTCACTGTGACCCGCGATATCACCGAATACACCAGCGCCAAGCTTTTCGAGTCCGTGGGTAAGCAGACTCCTACCTTCCTGCGGTTCTCCACCGTAGGTGGCGAGCGTGGTTCGGCTGATACCGAACGCGACCCGCGCGGTTTTGCCCTGAAGTTCTATACCGAAGAAGGTAACTGGGACATCGTCGGCAACAACACGCCTGTGTTCTTCATTCGCGATCCACTGAAGTTTCCCGACTTTATCCACACCCAGAAACGTTTGCCGCAGAGCAACCTGAAGAGCGGCCAGGCCATGTGGGACTTCTGGTCACACTCTCCCGAGGCGCTGCACCAAGTCACCATCCTGTTCTCGGATCGCGGGATTCCGGACGGCTATCGTCATATGCACGGCTTCGGTAGCCACACCTACAGCTTGATCAACGCCAAGGGCGAGCGTCACTGGGTGAAATGGCACTACAAGACCCAGCAGGGCATCAAGAACCTGGCACCGGCCGAGGCTGCCCGCCTGGCGGGTACCGATCCGGACTACGCCCAGCGTGACCTGTTCAACGCGATCGAGCGCGGCGACTTCCCGAAATGGAGCGTATGCATTCAGATCATGACCGAGGCTGAGGCTACCGCTCACTACGAGAACCCGTTCGACGTGACCAAGACCTGGTCGCAGAAGGAGTTCCCGCTGATCGAGGTCGGTGAGCTGGAATTGAACCGCAACCCGCTGAACTACTTCGCAGAAGTCGAGCAGGCTGCCTTTGGTCCTAGCAACATGGTTCCAGGCGTCGGCCTGTCGCCGGACCGCATGCTGCAAGGCCGCGTATTCGCTTACGCCGACGCTCATCGCTATCGTGTCGGCACCAACCACCAGCAACTGCCGGTCAACGCCCCACGCAGCCCGGTGAACAGCTACCAGCGCGACGGCTCCATGGCCTTTGGCAGCAATGGTGGCGCGGCACCGAACTATGAGCCGAACAGCTACGCCGATGCGCCGAAGCAGGCTCCTCGCTACGCGGAGCCGGCGCTGGCCCTCAGCGGTGCGGCGGATCGTTACGATCACCGCGAAGACACTGACTACTACAGCCATGCGGGCGCTCTGTTCCGCCTGATGAATGATCAGCAGCAAGCCCTGTTGATCAACAACATCGCCGGTGCAATGGCGGGTGTCAGTTCGGATGTGGTCCAGCGTCAACTGCAGCATTTCTTCAAGGCTGACCCGGCTTATGGAGAAGGAATCGCAAAGGCGTTGGGCGTACAGCTTAACTAAGTCTAAACGAGAAGCAGAACCGCCCTCATTTGGGCGGTTTTTGCGTTTTTTCGGCTACTTTTCTCTGGAATTCTTCACTTTGTTAGCGTTTTTCCAGTGACCTGCAAGTCAGCTTGGTTCAAAATACAGACTTTCAAGCAGGGAGATGTAGGGCGATGCAAGGTCACCCGGACGTAATCGATTACCTCAACACGTTGCTGACGGGCGAACTGGCGGCGCGTGACCAATATTTCATCCATTCGCGCATGTATGAGGACTGGGGCTTCAGCAAGCTCTACGAGCGCATCAATCACGAGATGGAAGAAGAGACTCAACACGCCGATGCATTGATGCGTCGCATCCTGATGCTCGAGGGCACGCCACGCATGCGCCCTGACGATCTGGATATCGGTACCACCGTGCCGGACATGTTCGCCGCCGACCTGCGCCTGGAGTACAAGGTCCGCGCTGCACTGTGCAAAGGCATCGAACTGTGCGAGAAGCACAAGGACTATGTCAGCCGCGACATCCTGCGTGTGCAGTTGGCCGATACCGAAGAAGACCATACCTACTGGCTGGAAAAGCAGTTGGGCCTGATCAAATCGATCGGTCTGGAAAACTATCTGCAGTCGCAGTTCTGATGCTTTAGCCAGCGCCTGCAGGCAAATGCAGGACTGACGAGCACAAAAAAGCCCCTGTCATTTCACAATGGCAGGGGCTTTTTCATTGGGCTCAGGCCCGGTCGCGGGTCAGCAGTGGCTTGAGGTAGTAGCCGGTATGGGATTGCGGCATTTCTGCCAACTGCTCCGGCGTACCCTCGGCAATGATCTGTCCGCCCTTGGAACCGCCTTCCGGCCCCAGGTCCACCAGCCAGTCGGCGGTCTTGATCACGTCCAGGTTGTGCTCGATCACCACCACGGTGTTGCCGTGGTCACGCAGGCGATGCAGAACGTCCAGCAACTGCTGGATATCGGCAAAGTGCAGGCCGGTGGTTGGCTCGTCGAGGATGTAGAGGGTCTTGCCGGTGTCACGCTTGGACAGCTCGCGAGACAGCTTGACCCGCTGCGCCTCACCGCCGGACAAGGTCGTTGCCGACTGCCCCAGCTTGATGTAGGAAAGCCCCACATCCATCAGCGTCTGCAGCTTGCGCGCCAGCGCCGGCACCGGGTCGAAGAACTCCCGCGCTTCCTCGATGGTCATTTCCAGGACCTCGTGGATGCTCTTGCCCTTGTATTTGATCTCAAGGGTTTCGCGGTTGTAGCGCTTGCTCTTGCACACATCGCACGGCACGTAGATGTCCGGCAGGAAGTGCATTTCCACCTTGATCAGGCCGTCGCCCTGGCAGGCTTCGCAGCGTCCACCCTTGACGTTGAAGGAGAAGCGGCCCGGGCCGTAGCCGCGCGAGCGCGACTCGGGTACCCCGGCAAACAGTTCGCGGATCGGCGTGAACAGCCCGGTGTAGGTCGCCGGGTTGGAGCGCGGTGTACGGCCGATCGGGCTCTGGTCGATATCCACCACCTTATCCAGATGCTGCAGGCCGTTGATGCTGTCGTGCGCAGCGGCTTCCAGCGTGGTCGCGCCGTTCAGCGCCGTGGCGCTGAGGGGGAACAGGGTGTTGTTGATCAGGGTCGACTTGCCCGAACCGGAGACACCGGTCACGCAGGTCAGCAGGCCGATCGGAATCTCCAGGTCGACGTTGCGCAAGTTGTTGCCACGAGCCCCTTTTAGGGACAGTGAAAGCTTCTTGTTGCGCGGCGTACGCTTGGCTGGCACGGCGATTTTCACGCGCCCTGACAGGTATTTGCCGGTCAGCGAGTCGGGATGGGACATCACCTCGTCGGGAGTACCCTCGGCGACGATCTGTCCGCCATGCACGCCAGCGCCTGGGCCGATGTCCACCACATAGTCGGCCAGGCGAATGGCGTCCTCGTCGTGTTCGACCACGATCACCGTATTGCCGATATCCCGCAGGTGTTTCAGGGTGCCCAGCAAGCGATCGTTGTCGCGCTGGTGCAGGCCGATGGAGGGTTCGTCGAGGATGTACATCACCCCCACCAGGCCGGCGCCGATCTGGCTGGCCAGACGAATACGCTGCGCCTCGCCGCCGGACAGGGTATCGGCGCTGCGATCCAGGGTCAGGTAATCCAGGCCGACATTGACCAGGAACTGCAGGCGCTCGCGGATTTCCTTGAGGATCTTGTCGGCAATCTCGCCACGGCGTCCGGTCAGAGACAAAGTGCCGAAGTAATCGGTGGCATCGCCGATCGGCAGGCTGGTAACGGCCGGCAATGTCTTCTCGCCGACCCACACGTGGCGGGCTTCGCGACGCAGGCGGGTGCCGCGGCAATCCGGGCACGGCTGGGTGCTGAGGAACTTGGCCAGCTCCTCGCGCACGGTGGCTGATTCGGTCTCGCGGTAGCGACGTTCCAGGTTCGGCACTATGCCTTCGAACGGGTGGGAGCGTTTGACGATATCGCCACGATCGTTGAGGTACTTGAAGTCGACGTTCTGCGTGCCGCTGCCGTTGAGAATGACCTTCTGCTGGTCGGCCGGCAGCTGGTTGAACGGCACTTCCAGGCTGAAGCCGTAATGCGATGCCAGCGAGCCAAGCATCTGGAAGTAATAGACGTTACGCCTGTCCCAGCCACGAATCGCCCCTTCGGCCAGGGTCAGCTCGCCATTGACCAGGCGCTTGATGTCGAAGAACTGCTTGACCCCCAGGCCATCGCAGGTTGGGCAAGCACCGGCCGGGTTGTTGAAGGAGAACAGCTTGGGTTCCAGTTCGCTGATGGCGTGGCCACAGATCGGGCAGGCGAAGCGCGCGGAGAAGATGATCTCTTCACCGGGTTCGTCGTCCATCGGCGCCACCAGGGCGATACCGTCGGCCAGCTTCAGCGCGGTCTCGAACGACTCGGCCAGACGCTGCTGCAGGTCGGCGCGGACCTTGAAGCGGTCGACCACCACATCGATCGAGTGCTTCTTCTGTTTATCCAGCTTCGGCAGCTCATCCAGCTCGTAGAGCTTGCCGTTGACCCGGGCGCGGACGAAACCCTGGGCGCGCAGTTCCT
Source organism: Pseudomonas sp. NFACC41-3 (assembly GCF_900109505.1). Lineage (NCBI taxonomy): Bacteria > Pseudomonadati > Pseudomonadota > Gammaproteobacteria > Pseudomonadales > Pseudomonadaceae > Pseudomonas > Pseudomonas sp. NFACC41-3. Next base: position 309,597 of record NZ_FOAE01000007.1, on the reverse strand, counting down.
CGAAGACCGACAGGTGCTCGCCCTTGCGCTCGCGAATCACCGGCGCCAGCAGCATCAGCTTGCTGCCTTCCGGCTGGGCCAGCACCAGGTCGACCATCTGGCTGACGGTCTGGGCTTCCAGCGGGATGTCGTGATCCGGGCAGCGTGGCGTACCCACGCGTGCATACAGCAGGCGCAGGTAGTCGTAGATCTCGGTGATGGTGCCCACGGTGGAGCGCGGGTTGTGCGAGGTGGATTTCTGCTCGATGGAAATTGCCGGCGACAAACCTTCGATGGTGTCGACGTCGGGTTTTTCCATCATCGACAGGAATTGCCGGGCATAGGCCGACAGCGACTCGACATAACGGCGCTGGCCTTCGGCGTACAGCGTATCGAACGCCAGGGACGATTTGCCGGATCCGGACAGGCCGGTGATGACGATCAGTTTGTCCCGTGGCAGGGTCAGGTCGATGTTCTTCAGGTTGTGGGTTCGGGCCCCACGAATCAGGATCTTGTCCAAAGTGGCCTCGCTCGGCGGGCGTCGAAAACGTAGGAGTATAAGGGCAAATACTGGATGGATGCACACTATCAAATGAGGTCTGTGCAGCCGTAGATGAAACCTGCGCGGCAAAGCGTCGCCATATACCCCGTCAATCGATCGGACTGGTAGAATCGCCGCCGGTTCACACGAGGTTTTTCCATGCATGATCCCCACAGCGAGCGCATGAGTGGCGCCGAGACCCGCGCGGCAAGCGGTCTGGCCCTGGTGTTCGCCTTCCGTATGCTTGGCATGTTCATGGTGTTGCCGGTCCTGGCGACCTATGGGATGGACCTGGCGGGAGCGACCCCGGCCCTGATCGGGTTGGCGATCGGCGCTTACGGCCTGACCCAGGCGATTTTCCAGATCCCGTTCGGGATCATTTCCGACCGCATCGGCCGTCGTCCGGTGATTTACCTGGGGCTGATCGTCTTTGCCCTGGGCAGTGTGCTGGCGGCCAACGCCGATTCGATCTGGGGCGTGATCGCCGGGCGCATCCTGCAGGGCGCCGGGGCGATTTCCGCGGCGGTCATGGCGCTGTTGTCGGACCTGACCCGCGAGCAGCACCGCACCAAGGCCATGGCCATGATCGGCATGACCATCGGCCTGTCCTTTGCCGTGGCCATGGTGGCCGGCCCGCTGCTGACCCGCGCTTTCGGCTTGCCCGGGCTGTTCTTCGCCACCGGCGGCATGGCGCTGCTGGGAATTTTCATCGTTGCCTTCATGGTGCCGCACTCGACCGGCCCGTTGCAGCACCGCGAATCCGGGGTCGCGCGCCAGGCCCTGTTGCCGACGCTCAAGCATCCGGACCTGCTGCGCCTGGATCTTGGTATCTTCGTGTTGCACGCGATGCTGATGTCGAGCTTCGTCGCCTTGCCGCTGGCCCTGGTGGAAAAAGCCGGCCTGCCCAAGGAACAGCACTGGTGGGTCTACCTCACCGCGCTGTTGATCTCCTTCTTCGCCATGATCCCGTTCATCATCTACGGCGAGAAGAAACGCAAAATGAAACGAGTTCTGCTGGGCGCGGTCAGTACGCTGCTGCTCACCGAGCTATTCTTCTGGGAGTTCGGCGACAGCTTGCAGGCGCTGGTGATCGGCACGGTGGTGTTCTTCACCGCGTTCAACCTGCTGGAAGCTTCGCTGCCGTCGCTGATCAGCAAGGTTTCACCGGCCGGTGGCAAGGGCACGGCCATGGGGGTCTACTCCACCAGCCAGTTCCTCGGTTCGGCGCTGGGCGGCATTCTCGGCGGCTGGTTGTTCCAGCATGGCGGTTTGTCGGTTGTGTTCCTGGGGTGTGCAGGACTTGCTGCCCTGTGGTTGGCCTTTGCTGTTACCATGCGCGAACCTCCTTACGTGACGAGCCTGCGCTTGCCGTTATCGCCCGAAGCGATCCGCGAAGCCGGTCTGGTCGAGCGCCTGAAGGCCGTTGTTGGGGTAACAGATGCAGTGATGGTGGCCGAAGAAGCCGCCATTTACATCAAATTGGACACCGAATTATTGGATCGCGCGACCCTCGAGCAGCTGGTCAACCCAGCCCGATCGGCGTGCGAAGCCTAGGAGAACGTTATGGCCCGTGGGGTTAACAAAGTCATATTGGTCGGCACTTGCGGCCAGGATCCTGAAGTTCGCTACCTGCCTAACGGTAACGCCGTGACCAACCTGAGTCTGGCCACCAGCGAACAATGGACCGACAAGCAGACCGGCCAGAAGGTCGAGAAGACCGAGTGGCACCGTGTGTCGATGTTCGGCAAGGTCGCGGAAATCGCCGGCGAGTACCTGCGCAAAGGTTCGCAGGTCTACATCGAAGGCAAGCTGCAGACCCGCGAGTGGGAAAAAGACGGCATCAAGCGTTACACCACTGAAATCATCGTCGACATGCAGGGCACCATGCAGCTGCTGGGCGGCCGTCCTCAGGGCGACCAGGGCCAGGGCATGGGCAACTCCGCGCCACGTCCGCAGCAGTCGCGTCCGCAGCCTTCGCAGGCGCCACAACGCGAATCGCGTCCAGCGCCTCAGCAGTCCTCGCCACAGCCGGCGCAGAACTTCGACGACAGCTTCGATGACGATATTCCGTTCTAGGCCATACCTTAGATTTTTTTGTAAAGTTTAGCCACGAAGCCCCCGCCATGCGGGGGCTTCGTGTTTTATAAGTGTTAAAAATATTCTTAGCAAATTCCTAGGAGGTACTACCCTGTAAAAATGTAAAGAATAGGTGGCTGCTATGAACCTGTCTCTTCGCAGGGTTAAGTCCTCAAATGGTGAGCGCCTCATCGTTCTTGTCGATGAGCTTGGCATGCCTTTGTTTTACCCTGCGCTCTACGTAACCGTGCACATGCGCGGACGCTCATTAGCTCTGAATACAATTCAAAGCGCGCTCAGTGCCCTCAAAGCCATGTATGCATGGCAGAGTTATTACAGCATTGATGTCGAATCGCGTTTTTCGTGTGGTGAGCTGCTGCTAAGTCACGAAATCCATTCGCTGCGTGATTTCATGCAGAAGCCCTTGGCCGATGAGGATGGGGGGAGTGTCGTATCAATTTCCCGCAGGGTGCGAACCGTAAGTAAAGGCAATCAGTACGCGCGGATGTCAGTAATTGCGGACTATCTGGGTTTTCTCGCAGACCAAAATCTCCCGGCCTCTATTTCGAGCCATGATGGTGTTGGGCGAATGGTGTCGCAGATCAAGGCCAACCGACCGAAGACCTCGAATAAGTCCAATGTGAGTCGAGAAGAGAAATATCTGGATGACTCGGTGCTTGATACGCTGGAAAACACGTTGAGGCCAGGCTCAGCTAGCAACCCGGTGCGAGAGTATGCCGTCCAGGTACGTAACGCGCTAATGTTTGCCATTCTCCGTATCACCGGGCTGCGCCGGGGCGAGCTGTTAAATCTAAAAGTTGAAGATATTGACTTTGGAATGAACACAATGCAGGTCGTCAGACGCCCAGATTCAAAGGAGGATGCGAGGGCCTATCAGCCAGTCGTCAAGACGCGGGAGCGGGTCTTCCCGCTGATACCTGAACTTTCAGATCAGATTTATAACTATGTAATCAGGCTCAGAAATAAAGTACCTGGCGCCAAAAAGCACGGCTATCTCTTCATAACGCATAAGTCGGGAGTTTCGCAGGGGCTACCGTTATCGAATGCTGGGTTTGGTAAATTCATGGGTCTGCTGAAAAATATCGTCGAAGGTAATAGCGATATCCACGCTCATTCCCTACGCCATCATTGGAACTATTCTTTCTCGAAAATCTGCGAAATCCAAGGCATCACACCTCAGCGCGAAGAAAAGATTCGTTCATATCTCATGGGTTGGAGTGAGACTTCTGGCACCGCTGCGACCTACAACCGTAGGCATACCAAAGAACAGGCAGGTAAAGCGGTTCTTGAACTTCAATATAAACATCTTGGTAAGGCTCTTAAGGACGGTGCTGTATGAACGTGCTCACGTCGTACGCTTGTACCAATGAAGAGTTTTACTCAAGAGAGGGTTATTTAGTAAGGCTTGATGATGATCGATGGAAGCTAAGTAAGGATGTTGAAATTCCCCTTTCTTTAGTGAAGCCATTGTTAAGTGAAGCTATGTACCTAGCATTTCGGCATGTACTAGCATTTTACGCCAGATCCGGTTCTCCTTCGCACGTCCAGAATTTGTTTTATCGCTGTAAGTATTACCTCGAGTCTACCGTAGGGTTAAATCCTTTCAGTATCGAGTCACTGATTTCGTACCGCTCTACGTTGGACGTGAAAACGGAGTGGTATTTGGGGACACTGCGTGGACTCATCAGGCAGTGGGATAGACTCGGATATGCAGGTATTCCTAAAGACGCGCTAACTCTATTGGACAAATGGACGCTCAAAGGGAATGAAAAAGGCTATGCGGTTCAATCGATGTGCCCCGATAGCGGACCGCTGACAGATATCGAAATGGAGGGCATTACAGCAGCACTCATCAGGGACTATGTGGCGAATCGCTTGGCGCTGATTGATGCGTGTTTTGCACTGACTTTGGCCATGACAGGGCGGCGACCTAGTCAGATTACCGGATTGAAATTGCGCGATCTTATTTGTCGATCAGACAGATACTTCATCAGTTTTCCCCGTGCCAAGCAGCGTAGTCAGTCTTGGCGTACATCTTTCAAAGAGTTTGCGATAGTCGAAGACCTCTGGCTACTTCTGCAGCAGCAAGCCGTACAAGTTCAGCGTGCATTTGCCCGCAGGCTGGGAAAAGAGGTTCCGCTGGACTTGGTGGCGGATCTGCCGCTATTTCCAGTAATGAGTGCGTTAGACGCGCGATCCGATCTCAGAAGCCAATTGGTTGGAGATCGTTTGCACGCACCCAGCGCCTCAGTGAAGGAGTCGATGGATGAGGTGGCAAAAACGACGGGCGTTTTCAGTGAGCGCACAGGGGGCTTGCTGCGCCTGAATCCGACCCGCTTTCGTTACACGCTGGGCACCAATTTAGCCAGAGAAGGCAGGGGCGAACTTGTCATTGCGGAAGCACTTGATCATTCCGATACTCAAAACGTTGGAGTGTACGTCCGGAACATTCCTGAGATTGTCGAACGAATTGATAAAGCGGTTGCGTTGCAACTGGCGCCCATCGCACAAGCGTTTCAAGGCGTGCTTGTCGTGTCTGAGAGAGACGCGAAGCGCGGAGATGACCCAAACAGCAGAATTTCCAATGGTGCTGTAAACCTTGGCACCTGCGGTAGCTATGGTTTTTGCGGCGCCCTTGCCCCCGTTGCTTGTTACACCTGCAGTCACTTCCAGCCATGGTTGGACGGTCCACATGAAGCTGTCCTGGAGGGCTTGATCAATGAGCGCGACAAGGTCATGGAGCGGACGGAAGACAGGAAAATCGCTTCCGTAAACGACCGATTGATTCTTGCCGTAAGCGATGTGGTTAACCGCTGTATTTCGATGAAAAAGGAGGTCGCTCGTGGCTGAACTCCTCCTGTTCAAGCCGAAGCATGTAATCGATGCCAAAACCAATCTCAGTGATTTCATTGAGATGTGTCGTGACAGGCTTACGGTATTCGGGGCTGATCTCGAGTGGGAGCGCGACACCTGGCCAGGAGTGGGTAATTTCACCGTTATGGGGGCACCCGCTCGTGGATTTACCGACAGCCAGCTACTAAATTTCGAAATCGTCCCTTTCGCCAAGGCGTATGTGCGGTACCAGCAGGGGCATAAACCCAACAAGCTCAAGAATGAGTTTAAAGCGATTCGCTGCATCGAGAAGGCGCTTTTGCAAGTCAAAGGGCGAGCGGATATCACGCTAACAGATATTCAAGTTATGGATGTAGCCGCTGAGGTTGCCCGAGAATACAAGTCGACTGCATATCAAGCGGGCAGTAGTTTGGTGCACCTCATAAATTTTCTCAACGAAAGTAAAATCATTCCAAGGCCTGTCAATTGGAGAAATCCGATCTCTAAGCCAAAGGAAATACACCGAACAGACGTGGATGGGAAAAAGAAACGAGCTGAAAAAATGCCCGAACAGCACTTGCTTGAGTATATGGGCGAGATGTTCGCAAACGATCTTCAGGCTCCTCGAGATCGATTTACGACTTCGATATTCGCTTTATTGATGTGTGCTCCATCACGTATCGGTGAAGTTCAGGACCTACCGATTAACTGCTTGCACATAGAGGTCGACAGCAAAGGTGTAGAGCGCCTTGGTCTGCGTTTCTATGCGGGTAAAGGTTACGGCGCTGATATCAAGTGGGTTTCGACCGTGACAAAGGATATAGCCGTCGAAGCTGTGCGGCGTCTGACCGAGATGTCTGAAGAAGGTCGAAGGTTGGCCTCTTGGTATGAGACACAGCCCGATAAGTTTTATCGCCATGCTGGCTGCCCAAATGTTGGCGAGCTCGAACCGCTATCGGATGAACAGGCTGCCATGGCGCTCGGGTTATCCCTACAGCATCTGAATGTCGATCCTTATTTCAAAGGTTACGAGCCCTATCAGGAACTCAAGGCGAAGGGAGAACGTTTGACCTTGGCATTTCTGAACAAGTTTGCTCATAGCCAGCTACCGGAAGGCTGGCCTTGGAAGAGCAAGGATCGGCATATCAGGTATTCGCAAGCACTTTGCTGCTTCCGCCTTCACGAGTTGCACCTCAATCGTACGACCAGTCCTTTACTGCTTTGGTCACCGGGTAAAAGCACCTTCACGACCGACCTGAATTACATTCCAGGTCAAGAGAGCAATATCTGGCGTCGCCATGGCTATGCCAATCTGGTTGGTAATGACATTTCCATGACTTCGCATCAGTTGCGACACTTTTTGAACACGGTTGCTCAGAGGGGGGATCTCGGTCAGCTAGATCTTGCCAAGTGGTCTGGTCGCGCGAATATCCATCAGAACGCTACCTACAATCACATGAGCGACGATGAGTACGTTGATCTTGCTAGGCAGGCTGGAGTTGGAGGCGTTCTCGCTAAAATTAAAGCGAACACGCCGGTGACGTTTACTGACCTGAATGCCATAGGTGAAGGGATTGCTCACGTAACCGAGTATGGGTTCTGTGTCCATGACTTCTCCATGTTGCCATGCCAGAAGCACCGCGATTGCTTGAACTGCACCGAGCAGGTTTGTATCAAGGGAGACGATGAAAGATTAGAGCGCTTGATGCAGCAACGCGATGGAATTCGCCAGCAGCTAGAAAAGGCGCAAGAGGCAAGTGAGGGCGGCTTGTACGGCGCAGATCGGTGGAGCCAACATCAACATAAAACACTGGAACGAGTCAGTCAGCTCATCGAGATACTTGCGTCGCCGAAAACTCCGATAGGATCAGTGATTTGCTTGAGCAATGATCAGGAATTCAGCCCCCTTAAGCGTGAATTGGATGCCCGCTCAGATGCCTCAGAGCGTGTTCCGCTAGCATCGTCAAGCCAGCCAGCTTTTGATGAAATGCGAGCGCTGCTTAGGGGGAATGATGGCTAAGCATTTGACCCGCAGGGACATCGAAATCCTGGTCGGCATCGTCGATGTCTGGGAAGGGAAGTTGAGTTGGGACGCGCTGTGCGATGCCGCTGCACCTCTAATCGGTGGGCGGCCGACTCGACAGACGCTTAGCTCGCATGGCCAGGTTAAGACGGCGTTCGCGCATAAGAAAGAGCAGCAAAAAACAGGTTTTGTTGCTGGGAAAAGGCCAGCAAGCTTGAGTATTGCCGAGCAACGAATCAAGCGTCTCGAAAATGAAAATGATCGGCTTCGGGATGAGAGCTCTAGATTGCTCGAGCAGTTTATTCGATGGCAATACAATGCCTATAAGCATGGCCTCTCGAAAGACAAGCTTGATGCGCCATTACCCGATATTGAGAGATGAAACCAAGAGTGTTTCTCTTCCTGTCAGTTTGCAGCTCATAAATCACACATGCCGAGCTCTTTGCGTACCAGTGTCAGCAGGTCTTCCGGTGACAGGGATCTATCTTTAATTAGGTAGCTTTTTGCAAGAATCGTCACGGGATGAATGCCAATGGTTGAAGCGAATTCATCCAGCTTCTCGATAGAGGGGGTCTTCAGGCCGCGCTCAACGTCGCTCACGTAGCTCTGACTTGCACCTATGCTTTCCTGCGACAGATCCTTACTCATTCTGAGTTCTCGCAGGGCCTGCCCAAATGCGTATTTCAGTTCCAATGTGCATTACTCGCAAAAGGAACGATAAGGCCTTTACAGGAATAAAAGTGCTATACTCAATAGAGTATAAATTGGAGGGATGATATGTTTCGTACCTACGCAGATGCTGAAATTCAGATTGGCGAGGCTTTCGGATCAGATTGTCATCTGTGGCGCTTTATTGAGCATGGGCTTCATCAGCCCTGGTTTTATGTGACGCTGGCTAAACTAACTAAAGACGGTAAATATCGAGATATGCTGATGCTGTCTGATATTGTTAATCTTGAAGGTTTGGTTTTTTCTCGGTCTGAGTTGGTGAAAATTGAAGAGGTTCAATTAGTCAGTCCTGGGTACTTTAATAAAAGCGGGTCTTGGTTGATGGAACCCTTGCTAAGTATCTCAAAGGGTAAGTTTAGATCTGGTGGCTACTACTATGTTTATAGGGTTTTAGGAGGAGGGTGCTATATTTCTAGCGGAGGTGGTTGTGTTTCGGATCGTATAGAGGAAAGTGAAGTTTCGGTTTTTGAAGGGGGAGGTAATGATTAGCTTGTTGCGCTTGGCGGTGAGTTACGAGGGTTGGTGAGTTAATTTTTTGCTTCGGCGCATGGGGTTGTAGTTCTGCCTATGTCACGATAGTTTGCGAAAGAGAATACTCGCGAGCTACTCCTTATCTCACCAATCTGTATCTTTTTTTGATATTAAGTAGTTGAGTTTTTTTCCGTCAGCTGCAAGTCGACGGCCCGATGCACGTTGTCTTTTTTTACCTTCCATGCGAATGATCTGTAGCGGGCTAGGTCTCACGTCCTCGACCAACGAACTGAGGCGCTCAAGCGCATCAATAGTTCGAAGCACGCTAATCAAATTAGCTACAGTACCTTTTCCGTGATTGAGCAGGAGGTTTAGTGTTTGTCGGCTTATAGCTGCGTTTTTTGCGACCTCCTCTAGGCTGATATTCCTCTTCAAGCGGAGTGCCTGAATCCGTGCGCCAATGGTTTGCGCAATTACTTGGTCTGTGTTTGCTTTTAGTCTCATAGTGTCAGCAATTTTAGCCCGTAAGTGGATTTTTTTGAGTTTTCGTAAGCTATTGTTGACGTTATGCCTTTCTAGACTCTAGCACTCAGCGCGGATCGGTTAGGCGTTTGAGGCACCATAGCCGGTATGGAAGCAAACTCCAACGCCTTGCAGGGACCGCTATCGGTCAGAGGCTCCTTATCACTGTTCAATTTGCGGGCTTGATTGGTTTCGCCTCGACTACCAAGCAGCCATATTGCTTTTTGAAATGCTCATTGGCAGACATCGAGAGTGGTCAAGGATACAATGCGCCTCATTCGACCCGGGACAACTGGATGAGTCCACCAGCGTGGTACTTTTCGGCTGGAGAGGGTCACCAGCGTGGAAAAAGGATCAATGACTTCTATTCCGATTGGCAAAACAGATGCCCATTTCTCTGGGCATGAAACCTTTCCGCTCCGCCAGATGTGGCTCAAAAAGGCCGTGGACAAGGCTGATGCTGATGGTCACTTGTCCAAAAGCACCTTCTCTGATGAGAAGGCTATTGCCGATTTTGGCGTCGGTAGAAACATGGTCGCCTCTATTAAGCATTGGGCTCTCGCATGCGATGTGATAGCTGAAGATGATTCGCGTCGCCATTTTTCTCTCACGCCTGTTGGAAGAGCGATTTATGGAGATAACGGTTTCGATCCTTATTCTGAAAATCCTGTCACTGCATGGCATGCCCATTGGTGCCTCGCAGGTCGTGGTACCCGAGCTACAACGTGGTACTGGCTATTTAACGTGTTTTCGGCACAGTCGTTTAGCCGAGAGGAGGCCCTCCCCACTCTCACCAAGTACGCGCTCTTAGCGGCTAAGGGGAAAAAACTGTCCCAAGCTACGTTGAGCAGGGATTTGGATACATGCTTGCGTGGCTATGCTCCCAAAGCTGCATCGGCCTCGGTCGAGGAAGCCGCTGAGTCCATGCTCGCAGAGCTAGGCTTGCTTCAAGAGGAGCGCAAGGGAGTTTTCTCGTTTCGTCGTGGCCCGAAATCGACGTTGCCGGACGCTTTCTTTGCATGGGCGCTTCTCGACTATTGGACAAATGAGCGCAGAGCCGAGTCTTCTTTGACTATTGAAGCAGCAGCTTACGCGCAGGGTTCTCCGGGACGGGTCTTCAAGCTCGACGAGGAATCAGTTGCTGAACGCTTGTTTGCCCTTGCTGACCTTACGGAAGGCAAACTCCGGTGGTCCGACACCTCAGGACTTCGCCAAATCCATCGTGGCGATTTCGATCATGAGTTGCTGATGTCCAAGCTTTTGAGAAAATCCTATGACCAATGAGCTAATTGCCGCTCCTGATCAATCTCGCGTGAGAATCACAAGGCACTATCGTCGATCTGTCCGGATCGACGCAGATCTTGGACGGCCTGATGCCTTAGAAGGTTATCTCCTGACCGATACTGCACGGGAAGCTCTTTCCGTAATGACAAGGCAGATCGCAGGTACCAATCAGCGCGCCTTTACATGGACGGGGCCCTACGGCGGGGGCAAGTCATCGCTCGCGCTCGTACTTGCAGCAGCTGTCTCTAATGACAAGATGCTACGACAGGAAGTGGCCGGTGTTGTGGGAGAAATTCCGCATTTCCAAGAGGCATTTTCGGTAGACGATGCAGAATGGCTCGTCATCCCGGTGGTGGGAAAGCGCGGTAGCGTGACCACTGAAATCGCTAAAGCGTTTGAAAAAGCTCTTGGAAAAGATGAGAGCTACTCGGCACCTGAGAGTCTTATCACGGATTTGGCTGCTGAAGCCGCACGTGAAGACCGTGCAGGAGTCTTGTTAATTGTCGATGAAATGGGCAAATTCCTAGAAGCCTCGGCTACCGGTGGCGACGATGTCCACTTCTTCCAAGACTTGGCCGAGATGGCTGCCCGCTGCCAAGGCAAATTAGTCGTGGTGGGTATACTTCATCAAGCATTCCGGCAATACGCTTCTCGTCTAGGTATCGAGGCTCGGGAAGAATGGGCGAAGGTCCAAGGGCGTTTCTCTGACGTTTCATTCGTCGCGACCGGTGATGAGGTAGTTGAACTTATCGGAAGGGCTATTCAATGCGAGATAACTCATCCCTGCACTTTGGAAGCAAGTAACACCGTTGGTTTGGCTATATCCGGGCGTCGGCCAGCTGTTGGTTCTGGTATGGGGGAGCTCTTGGATCATTGCTGGCCCCTTCATCCAGTGACCGCAGCGCTTCTAGGACCTGCCTCGCGTCGTCAGTTTGGGCAAAACGAGCGCAGTGTGTTTGGATTTTTGACCTCGCTTGAACCTTACGGCTTTCAGGACTTTCTTGCTCAATGGGATGGGCAAATAGCTTACGGTCCTGAAAGATTTTGGGATTACCTGAGAGCGAACCTGGAGCAGGCTATTTTGGCATCGCCTGACGGCCACCGTTGGGCTCAGGCTGTCGAGGCGGTAGAAAGAACCGTATCCAAAGGAGGTGCCGACGCTGAAGTGGCGTTGGCGAAATCTCTCGCACTTATTGATATGTTTCGGAGCGTTTCGGGTCTTGCTGCAGATGATAGCGTGCTCCGGACGGTGCTGCCTCAACATTCTCCCCTTGAAGTTGGTGCAATGCTTGAGCAGCTGTCTACTTGGCGTGTTGCTCTCTATAGAAAGCACGTTGGGGCTTGGACAATTTTCGAGGGCAGCGACTTTGATATTGATGAGGCAGTTTCTAAAGCAAGGGCGACATTCGTATCCGCAGATATGAAAACGTTAACTGCGGTAACGAATCTTCATCCGGTTATCGCTAAGCGTCACTACAACCAAACGGGAACGTTCCGATGGCTCGGTGTTTCTATGCATACCGTCCAAGAAGCGGAGCGTCTCGCAAAAACGTATCACCCCGAGGGAGGAGAGTTCGGTCGTCTCGCCCTAGTTTTGCCTGAGCGCCATTCCACTACAGAGGACGCCGCCAAAGCATTATCTGGGCTGCCGATTGACCCTAAATGTCCAATTTTTTTCGGTATACCACCTAATCATGAGTTGATCGCTGATCTTGGTTCTGAGTTGCTGTCTCTTCGGATCGTTTTTGAAGGCCGCCCAGAGTTGGAGGGGGACTCAGTGGCACGGCGCGAGGTCAGTGCTCGACTATCCTCGGTTAAGGGGGCGCTTGAGGAGGCGCTCAGAGATGCTATCAGCAGCGCAGATTGGAGATTGAAAGGGGCGCAAAAGAGCTCCGACACGCTGTCCTCACTAGCTTCTGAGATGGCAAGTGAGATATTCGGGGAGGCTCCCAAGGTATGGAGCGAGCTTGTTAACCGGGATGCATTATCCGCCAACAGCGTAAAAGCTCGCCGCGACTTGCTTCACAGGATGGTCGGCAACGGCTTTGAGGAAAATCTCGGGATTGAAGGCTTCCCTGCCGAGAGAGGATTGTACGAGACGCTTCTGTCGTCCACTGGGTTACATCATAGAGACCTAGATGGTAGTTGGCGCTTCTGTCCGCCCAAGAAGTCCGATGGAAGGAGCCTTCACCCGTTGTGGAGTGCTGCGCTGAAGATGGTCTCCACGCGGATCGCGGGTACAATCGCGATAAAGGAATTGCATGCTCTCTGGGCCGCGCCTCCCTATGGTGTGAAAAATGGATTGATGCCGGTTCTAACTGTGGCTTTTATGCTTGCCCATGCCGATAAGGTCGCGGTCTACCGCGATGGTGTATTTGAACCGAGGCTCACGGATGTAGACGTCGACGAAATGTTGCAGGACGCAAGCCGCTTTTCGCTACGTTGGGTTGACGAAGATGCCGATAGAAGGCTTGCCCTGAGCGCGCTGTCAGTAATGTTGGCAGGCTGTGGCTTCAGTACCGCAAGCGATACACCGCTTGAAGTAGCTAGGGCCCTTGTGGCACTGGTCTTTTCTCTTCCTATGTGGGCTAGACGCACCCAACGTATATCTCCAGAAGCTCGCGCCGTTCGCGACATACTGCTGAAAGCATCTGACCCGCACAGGCTGCTTTTTATAGATCTACCCGAAGCATTAGCCGCTGTCCCTACAGATATTTGTGATCGGCTTGAAGCTCCCTTGAAGGAGATGCTAGCGGCATATCCCGAAATGTTGAGGAAACTTGATAGTCGGCTTGCCGATGCTGTTGATGGCAAGGCGGGTGATGATCCTGAGCTGAGGGACCGTGCCGAGTACATTGCTAAGGTCACCGGAGATCTTCGTTTAGAAGGGTTCGCTGCAAGGCTCCGCAAGCGTGATGGTTCTACCAAGTCTATCGAAGGCATATTGAGTCTTGCGGTGAATAAGCCACCTAAAGATTGGACCGATCTTGATGTCGATGCCGCTCTCGTGGCTGTTGCAGATCTATCGCTCGCCTTCCGCAAGGCGGAAGCTCTAATTTCCGTGAAGGGGAGACAGCCTGGTCGGGAGTCTTTCGCCATTGTGATTGGTGCCGGTGGATCTTCATCTGTAGTAGCCAAAGACTTTGAGGTCGCTGGTCGAGATCGACAGGCTGTCCGCGGCGCGGCGGACAGGGTTATCGAGCTCCTGAAAGCTTCGGGCCTGGAGGGGAATTTGTTACTCGCAGCTTTGGCTCAGGCAGGTACTGTACTCGTGAGCAAAGAGGAGGCTGAGCATGCGTGAGCGACATCTGCTGGGGTTATCCGGCGGACGCGATAGCGCGGCCCTCGCACTCTACGTCCGTCAAACACGGCCCGAACTTGAAGTTGAATACTTTTTTACAGATACAGGTGAGGAGCTTCCTGAAGTTCAGGAGTTTCTGGGACGTTTGGAAGGTTTTTTAGGCCAACCTATATTGAGGCTCAATCCTCGACGTGACTTCGAATTCTGGCTCAAAGAGTACAATAACTTCCTACCCTCTCCACAAACACGTTGGTGCACTCGCCAGTTGAAATTGGCTCCTTTCGAGGAGTGGATACGGCCAATGCTGGCGAAAGGTGAGAAAGTCTTTTCATACGTCGCAATTCGCTCGGATGAAGACTACCGTGAGGGCTACTCTTCCAAGCACGAAAACCTAAAGGTAGTGCTGCCCTTTCGAATGGACGGTATAGACAAAGCTGGAGTCCTCGAGCTCCTCGAGTCTTCTGGTGTGGGGCTGCCCCGATACTATGAATGGCGAAGCAGAAGTGGATGCACATTTTGTTTTTTTCAGCAGAAAATCGAATGGGTCCGTCTGCAGGAGCGGCATCCCGACGCATTTGAAGAGGCAAAGGCGCTTGAAAAAACAGCTTTGGAGCAGGGGTCTCCTTTTACCTGGACTAAGGGGGAGCCGCTGACTGAGCTGGAGAAGCCTGAGCGAGTGGGAGCGATTCGAAAGGAATATGAGGCTCGTCTTTTAAGAAACAAAGCTCGTAGACCACGTAATCCGCTTCGCCCATGGGAAGAAAACTTAGATATCGATGACGTGTATGGAGTTGATGAGGCGGATGGAGGTTGCGCTGTCTGCCATAAATGATCTATTGGCAGTTTTCCTATCCATTAATAGTCTGTTAAGTTGACAAACGCTACGGGGCGACTCATTTGCGGCTTACGATCATCTGATGCCGCCCCTCACTCACTGTGCTCGACAGTTTAAGCGTGCCAAACAGCCAATATGATCTTTGTTTTATTTACATCGTGCGCCAGCCACTTTTCATGGTTGATTGAGCTCTTGAGGTCTCCCATGGAAGTTGGTTTATCCTTGCAATAAATTACCAAGTTTTCGCTGGTGTATTTTCCCCCAGCCTTAAGTTGTATGCCCATATAAACGCGAAGAAGCTCATCGTTAATAGATTCGGGAAATGCTGCAATTATAGAGCTAAGGCTTTCTTGGTCAATATGAAGCTCATCCGAGTTACCTCGGCTCATTGCGTGCCCAGATAACGAAGTGCCTGCAAGTAAAGCTGCGGGATCAGCTTGCGACAATGTGCCTGCTAGCAAAGCGGTCCCTTGTAGGTGCCAGCTACTTAAGGTGCGTTGAAGTCCAACCCGCGAAGCTCTTGAGCTGTATATGGCTGCGATGCTTTGAGCCTGGTCAAGACGAAGTTCGCCTACAGACGTCCAGCCATTCACAAAATCTTCAGCAAATTCTTGAATAGATGGCGTACGGATATTTCTTAAGTTCCATCCCAGCGTATCAGTTTCCGTATCTGTCGCCGTCGAGCTGAGATAGACCATCGCCTGGTTCTTTTCTTGATTTAAAGGGCGCGAGCGAACTCCGCTAACAAGGAGTAATGAGACTTTATCGAATGCATCATCCTTAGCTTGAGCGAGGTCACATGCCTGCGTGAGATTTAGCCACTCTCCACCATCGTTTGAACGCAATACCATACCAAAGCGAAGATTTTTCTTCAGCCATTGCGCCTTGCTGAGGGCGGAAGCGGCGGCAGGATACGTTGTATGATCAAGGCTTGGCCCCCCACGCCACTCCATACTCCTCATTAATCCTCGGATAGCTGCTCGCGAATCACCTATTTCGGCGACTGGCGCGATAACATTAGTGTTGCGATGCTCAATCAAAGAATCGCCAAGTGTACGAAGCGAGTTGCGAATTCCGGTATATGATTCTAGTGCGGTCAGTAAATGACGACTAATACACTCCTCCACATACCGGCAGAAGTCGTCATTATCTAAAGTTGCGGTTTCGTGGAGTATGTCCATGGCTTGCAAGTCTAGTTCCCATAGCTTTTTTGCTTGGTCCAGAGCCGCGAGCTCTAACGCTTTAGAGGTCTCGCCCACAAAATTTTCAACTGCTGAAATAAATGGCCTGTCGGATGCGAGCTGATAAAGAGTAGTCTTCCAGTGGATTAAATCGTCATCACTCATCGGCTTACCCATAATCCGCATCCTAGAGCTAGAAGCTTTAAGTATGGGGCGGATATCTCGGAATTCTGAGCGCAGTTGAGCTACGTGAGTGGACATCAATATAACTTGGAGTGGGTTCTCGCAGTCCTTGTGTGTCGTAATCACGGAGTCAATGAACGGAAGTGTTTGTTGGTTGGAGTTTTTAACTAAATAATAATCAACAATTACCAGGTCGTAATATTTGTCGGAGGGGATAGATGGGGTAGAGTAGAAATCAATATTCTCCTCAAGTACTCCCGTGCCCAAAAGAAGCCCCTGTATCCGTCTAACAGGAGCTGCATTGTCATAGCGAAATTCGAGAACTTTACGAACAGCGTCGCTTAACCGAGCTGGCGCCTCTTCGCGTATCGACTTATCGGACAGCGGTGAAGCAAGGTCGGGAATTGTTTCTATGTTCAGACCATGTCTGTTTAACACTTCGATATAAGCTTCGTAGTCGGGGTCATTGGGATCCCCAAGCAGTGCTGCAACGTCGCCGTCGATGGAGAGAAGGTCTGAGGTGCAAATATCTTCAGATAAGTCATCGTCAACAATTGCAATCTTGATTACTTTCGCGTCAAGCAAAGATTTTTTGAGATCCATACCTATTCCTTGGGAAGCTCAAGTACAAAGCCTCTGAAGCGGCCATCATCGTCCGCTGAGTCCAATACAAGCTTTGCTTCGTGATAAGTCGCAACCTCGGCTGCGATGAAAAGGCCGAGGCCTTGGCCGCGCGGCCGTAGTGAAAAGCCGGCCGTGAAGATTCTGTTCTTATCCGCTGGTGAAATTCCCGGACCGTTATCCCTTAGAGTCAACGTACGAGACTCGGGGTCGAGTTCGATTGAAATACATCGTTCGGTCCTGCCAGCTTTAGCGCCTTGTTGTACCCAGTATATAGAGTTGGTAATTAGGTTTTCAATCGCTAGACTCACGAAGCCACGGACCATGTTTACCTTAACTGGTCGAAGCTCTGGCTCATTAGAGATAAATAATTTGCAGTTCACTTCATGTCGTTCAAAGCGAGCTGCATAACCTTCAACTATAGTGTTTAGTAATGCTGCTAGGTCGAAAGTTTCTTTTCGGTGTCGACCAGACGGAGTTAGAGGATCTAGCTGGCGTAGCCGCGTATTGATAGCTTTGATTTCTGCGTCTAATTTACTGAGGAGTGTTTTTGTTTGTGGTGATTCATCTTTAGAAAGCTTCTGCATCAGCTGTCGAGTATGGCCGGTTGTTCTAGTCAGTTCGTGCAGCACACCTGACATTACAGTGCCAACACCGGCCAGTTCAAGAATATCTTCTCGACGCTCTCCAGCTAGCTTACTTGCTTCTTCAAAACGTGTGACTTCATTCTTAATGAAGTGAAGATGATCAGCAATGGACTGGACCGAACCCTGTACCTCTGGCGAAACTTTTGAGCGAATGTCGGTCAAGCCTTGTTCGGCTTGAACGACCCTTGCCCTTATCGTGGCAGGGGCGCTTTCCACAATGTCATCGAGTTTGGCTTTTTTCTCCGCCTGACCTTCGTGCTCAATGTACCGCCGAAGCTCATCAATCGCGAACTTTGTCAGCATCTCTCGAACAAGATTAGCCTCGGGGGATTCAATGAGACCTTCACGGTTTGAGCGATCTACTAAACCAGGGTTCTCCGCTCTGGAGATTTCTAATGCGCCTACAGTTTGAATACGGTTGACAGCAAATCCGCCTCGTTTTAACGCTGAGCTATCTAATCCCAGCCAATCTTCGCCTGTAGACTGTCCTGAAAACCCTACCCGAAAACCATCGCGATAAATCGCGATACCGCCGCACCATATATTGAGCTCTTCTTTCGCCGCTTTCCAGTTGCCATGCAATGTCGCTTGCTGGCGAAGGTGATCGCGATTGAACCAGCGGATCGTCGCACGAATAGGACCGATTTTTTTTAACGCCTCGATGTTTGTGGTCAACGCGTGCTCGAGTTCTGCGACTGTTCTTTTAGTTATTTCTGGCTCATTGCCACGTTGGTAATCAATTAAGTCAGTTCTTAATATGTTGCTGCTATCTTCGACAAATCCGTTCGGATTAAATGAAAGCTCCATGTCGGCCTGAACTAGATCCGTTAGTACTTTTTTCATTCCTTCGATGGGGATGCGCGCGCCACTATTTACATAAACGTCGATAGGAAAACCTAACGGCTTCTTCTTTTCGCTCTTGTCGCTTTGGCGTTCTTTATCTTGCTCTTCAGGATTATCTTCGGATTTGACGAACGGATTTTGCAGGCGACGTAGGAAGTCACCAACTAATTTATTTCGGACTTTTTCTTCTGTCCAGTGGCTCTTCAGAGCCGAGATCGTAATCACTGTTCCCGATGGGGATTGGCGAGGGCGCACCGTTGGTTTTATATCAAGACTTATATCGTTTATTTCTTTGGTCGGGTCGTCGAACAGTCTCCAATCAAACTGTATTTCGTGGGGTTGGCCGTCCTTAGTCCAAGACGTCACATTTGCGTTGTCCCCAAGGCGCATCATAGCCAGACGACCGATCCCTTTATTGCCAAGAATTTTGCGACTAAGATCCTTGGAGTTGTTTGTCATCAGTTTAGATGGTGTGCCGATTGCCAGAAACACAGATTCAAGTGTCTCCGCGTCCATTCCACAACCTGTATCTTCGATTGAAATATAATTGATCGACTCTATTAGGTTTTTTATTTGTTCTTTGGAAGAGTGAGGGTCTAGTTTTTGTAGTAGCTCATGGACTCTTTGGGTGTTGCTAGGAACAATGGTCGCGCTAACAATGTCTTCTTTTATTTCTGCAATCGTCGCTTTTAAGGTCGTTGCGTCTTTACTTTGATTTATCTTTCTGATGCTTTCGTCAATTGTTGAGTGAGGCACAGGAATGTGTATATCAATTTTTACTCTAGGCGACTCTGCGTCAAACGCATTCTTGATGAGTTCATTAATAGCCACCTCGTCAGAGGTAATCAACTCTGCTCCAAGATGCACTAATGTCCTAGCAGCTACCGAAAAAATTGCCACTTGATTCAAATCCTTAATAGATGTTGATAGGCACAGTTTTAAGTCGGAAAATTATAGCAATCTTCTACTCAGTAGCCATGGAGCCAGAAAATCACCATAGGCGCATTGTGAAAATCCTCTCCAGATTAGCATGTGCAGATGATGCCATGATGATGTCATGGTCTCAATATCCCTCAAATTTGACGCTTAGACTTTTCTTATCGGTAATAGGCCGGGAAGCTAATCATGCTCCTTATCGATGAGACGGATATTCACCTGAAATCGCGGTGCAGTGTCTATCAGTAGCCTGATACACATCGGCTGCTGGCCCTTTCCAGGTTTTCTCTGTCTCCTGAGTGACAGGAAGTCTTGATCTTGCCTTGGCACTCTCGAATGAGAGAGCTGAGTTTCCGACTGGCTCAGACGGAGTGTGGAAGGATGCTTTTCCTAGCGTCACCAGCAACACTGGTATAGGTGCGATCATGCATCGAGTGTCTGAGGGTGGCCTGCCAACGCCTCTGTCTGACCCATCTGCTCGGCAATCGTGATGCCGAAAGCTTTGCTTCAGTATGAATAGCAATGTGAGCGAGGCGGGCGACGCTTCGAGTTGAAAAACATCTCGGCAAGCTTGTATTTTCTTTGCACAACATAACGAGAAATAGCCGGAAGCAGATGCTGAGCTGGGCGCCTGCTATTGGCCAGCAAGCCGGGTTAAGGGCGTGCGATCTTGTCGTCAACCAATTTTGAGCGGCGATGAAGCCGTGAGTTAGCCACTGAGCGGTTAGCGCCATAAACGATGTTGGGGCAGGCGCGAGCGGCAAGTGCTGTGTTCGACTCGGATACAAGAACTAACCAGCTTGAGCGAAGTGCAGTGCGGTCCCACCTGATGCGTATGGCTAGTCTTGAACAGGATCTTGGCATGAGATGCGGATGGGCAAAGCGCGGCTACCACCGACAACGTTCAACCGATTCTGTTGAAAAAGTCGGCCATGGTTTCCACGGCAGAAAAGTGCGCGCTTGAGATTGAAATCTTTGCTTTGAGCAGAGGGTTCCGGGCTCAGATTTCACGTAGCGGCGCGCAAAAAAGGCGTTTTCATCGGTCAGTATGCGGACCGTTTGGAAAGACCGACTTTTTCAACAGAATCTGCCCAAAGCGATCATTTGGTTGGCAGCGAAGAATTTGGAAAGAACCGAATGAACATAATTATGCGCCGGCTGCCACGCTGCTGCTTACGCCAACTGCTACAGCGTGGATACCGATTCCCTGGGCCGCAAAATTTGCCGCTCAAAAATGGGCGAATGAAAATGGCGGGTGTAATTGTCAGTAGCCGCGCATTAATCTACTTGCGACGCCCAGCATAGAATGTTTAAACCAATAAAATCTGTCAGAAGCATCCTGGCTCTGAAGCTGAGATCGAGAGTAATAAACAGTATGAGTGACCGTGTCCATATCCGACGGACTTTCAGCTATAACTGCCATGCACGAGGTCTGGAGGGCCACCCCATCAAAACCACCTGACGCGAGTCGGCTATCGAGTAATTGTTGGAACTTGGAGTAGAGACCATTTAGATGGTCCTCAATCACCGCAAAAACCTCAAACACAGTTTGCGCCTCATACGGCCTATCAAAGCAAATATGAGGTTCAAAATTTAAAGCAATGATGCCCCACCCTTTATTTGCAATCTGAATAGAACCTTTGGTTAAGTTGCGACGAATATTTTCAAGTGAGTTAATAGTTTTGCATGCAACATAATACTCACCAAATGGAGCCGATACCACGATGTCGGGCTCACCAAGCTGGGCTGTTAAACCTCTGCGCCTTATGTACTGAAGGAATTCTAGCTCGAAAACCATATTCAGAGCATGTGATCCATTGGGTGTTTTCGGATCGAGTGGGTTAGTTGCAATCCGAGCCAGCGAACTTTTGAATGCTGTCTTTTCTTCTGAGCTCGGGAGGGTACTAGCCTCGACTATAGCTAGGAATACTCGCTGAGCATGATGGAGCTCAGCTGACTGCGCTTCACTCAAGAGCCCAATCGTTTCCTCTGCACGCTCACACAGTTCGAGATACTTCTCCAGATCAGAGCCGGGCAGAATATCTACTTTGAATTTTTTGAAAATCGACCGAATTGTAGTCGGAAGCTTGGCAATGTCTTCGTAACTTGTAAAAACTTCTGGATCCATGTCATACCTCTTCCGTAGGGCAAAATGCCGTGTGCCTCTCATTTTATCACTATCAGTTGCTGGCGGCTGCCGAAGACTGAGGACTGTCTCATAGATAGGACTAAGCTACGTTTCTTATGGACCAGCCTTGGGAGATCAGTTCGAGACGCTGTGATGTTCATCAGATATCTGTGTCATGCCATAGCAGAGTGGTCAATTCCCTTTCACGTACGGGTTTCCAAATCCAAGTGCGGTCCCATGCCCCTCGTCCGTCACAATGGTTCGATAACAGACAGTCATGCCGTGAATGGCCGCTTTTGCATGAGGGTTCAACCGATGGACGTTTCTGAGAAAGCTTAGGGCAATTCACTTTTTATAGGATTCATGGATGATAAGTTGGCCATCGAAACCAGGGCCCGGTTCTTTCTAGCTTTAAGTCTTGACGATCCCGTTTTCTCGGCCAAGAATACAACCGCTTGCTAGCTGCTCTTGAGAGTCGGCTGACATGGTAGAATGCTGGTCTACTCAAATAAACAGCCACCCACCTTCACGTCACTGCATTGCGAAATTACCCATCGGGACCAGTCCCATGGGGGCGGTTCCTCTTTTCAAGGAGACCCGCTCCATCGATTCATCGCCTATTTCAGATCGACATGTCTCAATCGCAAGATGAGATGTAAAAAATACGTGTGCAAAACGCGATTTATTTACAAAAAACCGGACAGAAGCTCTACTTGTGGAGCCTACTGCTTTGTTTTTTATGGAATAAATTCGGACTGAATGGCTGCAAGGTAAGCAGAACCATTTTAAGAGAAGCCTCTCGGCAACGGCATGAAAAAGGCCCGTAGCGCGCAAACGCTACGGGCCTTTTGCTTTCTATCTATCGCAAGTTCGGTGCTGGGGACGTTCAGTTATCCCAGAGCCCCCAGCAAGGAAGGGCCCGACAGAATCAGCGGCTACCCGCCAGAAACTCATCGGTGGACACCACGTTGGCGTAGGCGAACCCCAGGGACGACATGAATGCAGCGTGGACTTGGGCCGCCGGCACCACCACACCATTGAATTCGAGGTCGCGGGTGGCACAGGCATCATGGATCACTGTGACGCCATAGCCCAGGTCAGCGGCAGCGCGGGTGACGCCGTCGATGCACATGTGGCTCATGCTGCCGACCACCACCAGTTGTTCGATGCCGTGCTGGTCAAGAATGGCCTTGAGCTCGGTTTCGCGGAACGAATTGACGAAGTGCTTGAGCACCACCGGCTCGTCGGCGCGGTTGCTGACCTTCGGATGCAGTTGCGCGCCGCTGGAGCCGGGGGTGAAGAACGGCGCGCTGTCGGAGGTGAATTCGTGGCGGATGTGCACCACCTGCTGGCCGCTGTCGCGGAAGGCCTGGATCAGCCGCGCGGCGTTGTCGGCGGCGGCTTCGGCGCCGACCAGGGGCCATTTGCCGTTGGGGAAGTAGTCGTTCTGGATATCGACTACGATGAGCGCTTGCTTGGCCATGGGTGTTTCCTCTGAAGTAGTGGTTGGCTGTGGAGTCCAGTATTGGCTCCGGCGGGCCGGTCGAGGATTGGCCGCACCGACAATAGCAGGGGGAAAACTGACAATGGGTATGGAAAGCGCAGTGGCCGAATTGGGCGTGCTGATCTATCCCGGCGCACAAATGGCCGCGGTGCATGGCTTGACTGACCTGTTCGAGGTCGCCAACCGCATTGCCGCCGAACAGCGCAGCACACAGTTGCCGCTGCTGCGCATCAGCCACTGGCAGGCCCAGGCCGACCAGGCCCCCGTACGGGTGTACGACAGTCGCCCGGGTGCTGACGGTCCATTGCTGGCGGTGCTGATCCCACCCTCGGTGGCCGGTTTTTCCCAGGCGCAGGCACCCCAGGCACTGATCCAGTGGCTGCGCCAGCAGCATGCCAATGGCGCGACCCTGGGCGGGGTCTGTGTCGGTTCGATCCTGCTGGCCGAAAGCGGCCTGCTCGACGGCCGCAGCGCCACCACTCACTGGACCTCGGCGAAGCGGTTCGCCGAGCGCTACCCGAACATCCGCCTGAACGCCGACAAGCCGATCGTCGACGACGGCGACCTGATCACCACCGCCGGCCTGATGGCCTGGTCCGAGCTGGGGCTGCGCCTGGTCGACCGCCTGCTGGGCCCGAGCATCGCCAGCGGCACCGCGCGTTTCCTGGTGATCGAACACAGCGACAGCGCCAGCCAGTGCGGCAGTAACTTCGCGCCGATCCTCGGTCATGGCGACGCGGCGATCCTCAAGGTGCAGCACTGGCTGCAGGCCAATGGCGCGGTGGACGTTTCCCTTGCCGTCATGGCGCAGCAGGCCGGGCTGGAGGAGCGTACCTTCCTGCGGCGCTTCCGGGCCGCCACCGGGCTCAAACCCACCGAATATTGCCAGCACTTGCGGGTAGGCAAGGCACGGGAAATGCTCGAGTTCACCAACGGCACCATCGACCATATCGCCTGGACGGTCGGTTACCAGGACCCGGGAGCGTTCCGCGCCACCTTCAAGAAGATCACGGGGCTTACGCCCAGCGAGTATCGCGCGCGTTTCGGCGTGACACCCCCGGCACCGCTGGCGCGGGCCGGGCAGGGCTGACCCCGCGGGTCGTGCAAAATACCGGGCGTTGCGGGCCGATCGTGCAAAATAAAACAGGCGCAATGCCAGCAGCGATGGCCTGGAGCGCTTATTCCATGGGGGCATTCGACTTCCCCCTGGCCTTGGCGTGATCCCTGCACCCTGTCTTGTACATTCATCACGCCGATGACGAAGGGGGACGCATGACCCCGACGCAACGCAAGAAACGGGTGGTCGCCCACTCGGTCCATCCGGGGGCCTCGCAGCATGTCGTGGAGACCAATCGAGCGCTGGCCCGCTGGCTGGCGCAGATCCTCGGGCTGGAGTTCGCCGGTGACTACGACCCGCTCGTGCATGGGCAGAGCGAGCTGTACCTGTTGCCGACGCAGACCATCGTCGGCCCCGCCGCGGCCCGGCAATTGCGGCTCAAGGGGCCGGACGATCTGTGGGGCGGGTATGTCGAGCATGACTTTATCTGCACCAAGGCCATTACCCATGGCCTGCTGAACAGGAACGCCGTGGCCCCGCCGGGCTGGGCGCCGCTGTTCTCCCAGCGGGTGCGCAATGTGGTGCTGGACGGCCTGAGCGTGTTTTCCCTGAATGACGCCCGGCCAGCGGCCAGTCATTTGCTTTACAGCGGGCCGATCCGCATGAAACCGATCCATGCCTGCGCCGGTCGCGGCCAGCAGGTGATCGAGAACCTGGATCGCTTCGACGAGCTGCTGGCGCAACCGGACGTCGCCCGGCAGTTCAATGAAGGCGTGGTCCTGGAGCAGGATCTGCGACAGGTGGCCACCTACAGCGTCGGCCAGTCCTTTATCGCCGGCCACGTCCTCAGTTACTGCGGCCAGCAGTACCTGACCGAAGACTCCGACGGCGAGCAGGTCTACGGCGGTTCCGAGCTATTGGTAGTGCGGGGTGGCTACCCTGAGTTGCTGGCGCTGCAACTGCCGGAGGAAGTGCGCCTGGCGGTGCAGCAGGCGCGGGTTTTCGACGCCGCCGCCGATGAGGCTTATCCGCGGTTTTTCGCCTCCCGGCGCAACTACGACATCGCCCAGGGCCTGGACGCCGAAGGCCGGCAGCGCAGCGGCGTACTCGAGCAATCGTGGCGTATGGGCGGTGCCAGCAGCGCCGAAGTGGCGGCTTTGCAGGCCTTTATCGATCATCCGGATATGCGCGCGATTCGTGTGTCCGCGGTGGAAACCTATGTCGACCGGCCCTTGCCGGCCGATGCCATCGAGGTCTATCGCGGGCCCGCGGAACACAGTGACTTTCTTCTCAAATATGTAACGGTCCAATCCTATGACGGCTAGAAGCGAAAGCATTCAAATCGACATCGATGACGAGCAGATGCGCGGGACTTTCCTCAGCCCCAAGTCGAAAGTCCCCGGCGTACTGTTTGTCCACGGCTGGGGTGGGAGCCAGGAGCGCGACCTGGAGCGCGCCCGCGGCATCGCCGGGCTGGGTTGCGTGTGCCTGACCTTCGACCTGCGGGGCCATGCCGGCAGCGGCATCCCGCTGAACCGGGTGACCCGCGAAGACAACCTGCGCGACCTGTTGGCGGCCTATGACCGCCTGCTGGCCCATCCGGCCCTCGATACCTCGGCGATTGCCGTGGTGGGCACCAGTTACGGTGGCTACCTGGCGAGCATCCTGACCTCGCTGCGACCGGTGCGCTGGCTGGCATTGCGGGTCCCGGCGCTGTATCGCGACGAAGCCTGGAACAGCCCCAAGCGCGACCTGGACAAGGCCGACCTGCTGGACTACCGCAGCAGCCTGGTGCGTGCCGACAGCAACCGGGCGCTGCATGCCTGTTCGACGTTCACCGGGGATGTGCTGCTGGTGGAGTCGGAAAACGACGAGCATGTGCCCCATGCCACCTTCATGAGCTACCGCGCGGCCTGCCAGCAGACCCATTCCATGACCCATCGGATCATCGACGGCGCCGACCATGCCCTGAGCGATCCTGTGTCGCAGCAGGCCTACACCTCGATCCTGGTGGACTGGATCACGGAAATGGTGGTGGGAGAACGCTTGAGCATCATTCAGTCGCGATAGTCGCAAGCGCTGGTTGAAGGTGTTGCTCGAATAGGCGCGCAAGCTCGCTCCTGGAGAGGAGCGCGCGTGTTTGCGCGATTGCCTCAGCTGCCTTGGCGCGGTTTTTTCTCCACGCGCAACGCCTTGGCCCTGGCCTCCACCACCAGGTACATCAGCAGCGCGATCAGCAGCGGCAGGATGAAGTAGATCGCCCGGTAGGCGATCAACCCAGCCAGCAGGCTGCCGCGGGACACCTCATGTTGCAGCAGGGCGATAAACACCGCCTCCAACACCCCGAGCCCCGCCGGAATATGGGTGATGACCCCGGCGATGCTGCTGATCAGCAGCACCCCGAGCACCACCGGGTAATCGAGCTTGCTGGGCAGCAGGGTAAAGATCACCGCTGCCATCAGCGACCAGTTGAGTGCGCCCAGGGCCAGTTGCAGCAGGGCCATGTGCAACGAGGGCAAGTTGATCTCGACCCCGTGTATCGACCACTCGCGCCGTCGGGAAAACCGACAGGCCGCCAGGTAACTCACGCCCAGCACCAGCAGCAGGACGCCCACGCCCTGCAACGCGCCGTTGCTGAGTTGCCAGCCGGGCGGCAACTTCATCAGGCCACTGGCGAATACCGTGCCGGCCAGGACCATGTAGCCGAACCAGTTGGTGGCCAGGCTCAGGCCGAGGATCTTGGCGATATTGCCGGTGCTCACCCCGAGCCTGGAGTACAGCCGGTAGCGCATGGCGATTCCGCCGACCCAGGCGCTGAGGTTGAGGTTGAAGGCGTAGCTGATGAACCCCACCGGCAGGATCTGCCGCCAGCCGAGGTTCTGCCGGATGTAGGTGCGACCGATCAGGTCGAAGCAGGCATAGACCAGGAAGCTGGCCAGGGTCAGGCCCGCGGCGATGACCAGGGTACGCACCTTGAAGTCGGCCAGGGTGCCGAGTACTTCGCTCCAGTCGATGCGCCGGGCCAGCAGGGTGAACAGCACGATCAACAGCAGGAAGAAGGCGATGGTCAGCGGTTTCTTCAGGCGTTGCCAGCGCGACCGGGAGTGCGATGCGGCGGGCGTCGAGCCATGGGCGTCAGTGCGGCTCATGGGGCGACTCCCGCGGGGTGGCGGCCTGGCCGAAGGGCTTCAATTGCGGCTTGTGGGCGGGTAGCCAGCCGGCCCAGGCCGGGAAGTGACGCAGGATGTGAAACACCAGGAAACCCACGGTCAGGCGCCACAAGCGGCCACGCCCGGAGCCCTTGGCCGGCATGGCCTGGCAGTGGTCGCGACTGAGCCGATCGAGGCGCTCGAACAGGTCGCGATTGAACGCCCGGTCGCGGATCAGCACATTGGCCTCCAGGTTCAGCGACAGGCTCAGCGGGTCGAGATTGCTCGAGCCCACGGTGCTCCAGTCGTCGTCCACCAGCGCCACCTTGCCGTGCAGTGGCCGTTCGCAATATTCGTAGATGGTCACGCCGTCCTTGAGCAGATAGTCGTAGAGCATGCGCGCCGCCAGCTTGGCCACCAGCATGTCCGGCTCGCCCTGCAGGATCAGTCGCACCTCGACGCCACGGCGCGCGGCGTTGCGGATCTCGCGCAGCAGCCGATAGCCGGGGAAGAAGTAGGCATTGGCGATCACCACCCGCTGGCGGGCCCCGCGCAATACCTGGCGGTAGACCTCTTCGATATCGCTGCGGTGCTGGCGGTTGTCGCGGTAGACCAGGCGCACCTGGCCGTCATGGTCGGTCAGGGCCAGCTCCGCGCGGCGCTGCCGGCGGCGTTGCCACCAGTAGCGGGCGCGGGCCGGGCGGTCGCCTTGCAGCAGGGCGAAATGGTGGATATCCACCACCGCCGGCCCCTGGATCTCTACCGAGTAATCCTGTTTGGCCTGGGGGCCGAAATCGGCCAGGTGATCGGCGGAGAAGTTGATCCCGCCGACAAAGGCGATGGCGCCGTCGACCACCACGATCTTGCGATGCAGGCGGCGGAACCAGTTGGTGCGCACCCCGAAAATCGGCTGTGCCGGGTCGAATATCTGCAAGCGCACCCCGGCATTGCTCATGGCGGCAAGGAACTCGGTGCTCAATTCGCCGCAACCGAAGCCGTCCAGGCTGACGATGACACGCACGCCACGCTGTGCGGCTTCGATCAGGATACGGTGCAGCTCGTGGCCGACCTTGTCCTCGAAGAGGATGAAGGTCTCCAGCAGGATCTCGTTCTGCGCCTGGCGCAGCACTTCGAACACCCGGGGAAAATACGCCTCGCCATTCTCCAGCAGCACCACCCGGTTGTTGCTGTGCCAACCGTATTCGAGGTCCATCCGTAGCGGCTCATGGGCCAGCCCCGCGTCAGGCGGGTGGTCCACCGTGGTTTTTTCCAGGGGCATGTCGTTCATAACTCGACCTCGACCGACAGCGGTGCATGATCGGAGAGATGGGACCAGGGATGGGAGGCCAGGACCTGGGGGCGGTGGATTTTCAGGTGACGCACGTAGATCCGGTCCAGCCGCAGCAGCGGCAGGCGTGCGGGGAAGCTGCGCGCCGGTTTGCCGTGCTGGCTGACAAAGGCCTCCTGCAAGCCACTGGGGGCGAGCTGTGCATCGGCGCGCAGCCGCCAGTCGTTGAAGTCGCCGGCGACGATCAAGGGCGCATCGACGGGAAGCTCGGCGATCAGCTGCAGCAGCAGATCCAGCTGTTGCTGCCGGTGGCTTTCGCGCAACCCCAGGTGCACGCAAATGGCGTGCACTTCCAGGGCATCGCCGGGCAGGCGCAACACGCAATGCAGCAGGCCGCGGCTCTCGTGCCCGGACAGGGAGATGTCGAGGTTGTCGTAGCGAATGATCTGGAATTTCGAGAGCAGCGCATTGCCGTGGTCGCCGGCCGGGTACACGGCGTTGCGTCCATAGGCGAACTGCGGCCAGATGCTGTCGGCGAGGAATTCGTATTGCGGCATGCTCGGCCAATTGTTGTAGCGCTGCGGGTGCTGGTCGTGGGCGCCGTGCACCTCCTGCAGGAACACCACGTCGGCGGCCACGCTGCGCACCGCCTCGCGCAGCTCGGGCAGGATGAAGCGCCGATTCAGGGCGGTGAAGCCCTTGTGGGTGTTCACCGTCAGCACCGTGAAGCGGCGCGCGGCGGCGAGCCCGATCACGGGCGGTACCGGGTTGTGGGCCGACTCGTCATGGCTCATGGCAGCACCCCGGGCGCGGCAGGCTCGCCGGGCGCTGTCGCCAGTGTCTTGTCGAGCCCGAAGCGCTGCAGCAACCGACGGGCGTCGAAGGGCGCGCGGACCTTGAGATCATTGTCGAAATAACAGAACACCTCCCGGCTCTTGCGCGCCCTGGGTGGGTGCCGGGCATCGATCAGCCGGGCATCGGCAGGCTGCTTGCCGCTGTGCCAGGCCTCGATCCGGTCGCCCCAGCGCTTCAGGGCCTGGGGCGTATAGCCGCTGGCGTACAGCTCCTTGTCGCCGTGCAGCCGCAGGTAGACGAAATCGCCGGTCAGGTCCTCGCAATAGGGCCACTTGCCAGCGGTGTCGGCCACCACCAGTGCCACGCCGTGCTGGCGCAGCAGATAGGTGAATTCGGGCACGGCAAAGCTTGTGTGGCGAATTTCCACGGCATGGCGCATGGCTTTTTTGCCGTAGGCCTTGGTGCTGGCGTGGCCGTTGAGGCGTGGTTCGTGCTGGCGGGCGAGGGCGGCGGCCTGTTCGGTATCGGCGGGCAATTGCTGAAGAAAGGCGCCGAACAGCTCGGCGTCGAACCGAAAGCTTGGCGGAAACTGCCACAGGATCGGTCCGAGCTTGTTCTTGAGCTCCAGCACGCCCGAGGCGAAGAAGTTGGCGATCGGCTTGTGCACATCCCGCAGCCGCAGGATATGAGTGATGTAGCGTGGCGCCTTGACGCTGAACACGAAGTCCTTGGGCGTATCGGCATACCAGTTGGCATAACGCTCGGGGGTCTGCAGCGCGTAGAACGAACCGTTGATTTCGATGCTGTTGACTGCGCGCGAAGCGAATTGCAGCTCGCGCCTCTGCGTCAGCCCCTCGGGGTAGAAATCGCCACGCCAGGGCTTGTAGCGCCAGCCGGAAATACCGATATGAATCGCCGCCATGTCCGCTCCCGTCTTGGGGCCTTCGAACCACCTCTGTCTTTTGATGACTGCCCGGCTGACGGGAAAGTTTCGACCTTCCTACGGACGGTGTTTTCCAGCCCCTAGCCGCGGGCTGGCGGGCGATGGGCCGCCCGACGGTGACAAACCCTGCGCCGGGCAGCCGCTGACGCCAGCCCCGCCAGGCGCCACACTTTGCGACCGGGCATAAAAAAACGCAGCCGGCCAGGGCTGCGTTTTTCTGGTTGGGGCCTGCTGGTGGGCTCAGTGCCCGACCACCACCCGGCTCGACCCCTCGGCCGGCTCGGCGTACACCGGGCCGAGGCGATCCAGGCGGCCGCTCCAGGCGGTCAGGGCCAGGGCGCCCAGTACCACCAGGCCTCCGATCCAGGCGGTGTGGATCAGCCCCAGGTGGGCGACGATCAGGCCGCCACCCCAGGCGCCGCCGGCGATGCCGAGGTTGAAGGCGGCGATGTTCAGGCCCGAAGCCACGTCTACCGCTTGCGGGGTGTGGTGTTCGGCCTGGCGCACCACGTAGACCTGCAGGCCCGGTACGTTGCCGAAGGCCACAGCGCCCCACACCAGTACGGTGGCCAGCGCCAGCCACGGGTTGCCGGCGGTGAAGGTGAGTAGGAACAGCACGCCGGCCAGCAGGGCGAAGATGATCTTCAAGGCGCTGATCGGGCCGCGCTTGTCCGCCAGCTTGCCGCCCCAGATGTTGCCTACGGCGACCGAGATCCCGTAGACCAGCAGCACCAGGCTGACGGTGCTGGCGCTGAAGCCGGAAATGTCCTGGAGAATCGGCGCGAGGAAGGTGAAGGCGATGAACGAGCCGCCGTAGCCCACCGCGGTCATGGCGTACACCAGCAGCAGGCGCGGTTGTTTCAGCACTTGCAGTTGTTGCAGCAAGGACGCCGGTTTGCTGTGGGCGATGTTTTTCGGCACGTAGATCAGGCTGCCGATAAAGGCGATCACACCCAGGGCGGATACCGCGAGGAAGGTTTCGCGCCAGCCGAAATGCTGGCCGATAAAGGTCCCCAGCGGCACGCCGGTGACCAGGGCCACCGTCAGGCCGGTGAACATGATGGCAATCGCGCTGGCGGCTTTTTCCTTGGGCACCAGGCTGGTGGCGATGGTCGAGCCGATGGAGAAGAACACGCCATGGGCCAGGCCGGTGACGATGCGCGCCAGGACCAGGGATTCATAGCTGGGCGCTTGCCAGGCCAGCAGGTTGCCGAGGGTGAACAGCACCATCAGCGACAGCAGCAACAGTTTGCGCGGGACCTTGCCGGTCAGCGCGGTGAGCACCGGCGCGCCGACGGCGACACCCAGGGCGTACAGGCTGACCAGCAGCCCGGCGGACGGCAGGCTGACGCCGAGGTCGGCGCCGATGGTGGGTAACAGGCCAACGATGACGAACTCAGTCGTCCCGATGGCGAAGGCGCTGAGGGTCAGCGCGAGCAAGGCAATGGGCATGGCTGCAACTCCGGTGGATTTGACAATGGAGCGCAGTGTCCGGATTTGAATCGTGCGGAAAAATAGCGGTTCCGGTATTTGATATTTGACCTGAAGGCAAATATCGAGCTGAGCAATCAACCCGCTTCTGTAGGAGCGACGCTTGCTCGGCGCGATGCACCAGGCCGCCCGCGGTCCGATATCAGTGGCGAATCAACCGGGTCCGCAGCTCAAGGCTGGCCTGCGGCTCAAGGTCCAGCCAGACATGCGGTTTGCCGGCGATCTCGGCGGCTGCGGGCAGGCCGTCGCGGTACACCAGCCGGTTGCCGGCCAGGGCCGGGACCTTCGGCCCGGGCAGCAAGGTGCCGGCGAGGTTCAGCGGGTCGACGCCACACACCGCGATCAGGCTGCCATCCAGTGGGCGGCGGCGCACTTCGCGCAACAGGGCGATGGCCTCGGGCAGGGCGAACTGCTCGCCGGCCAGGCCGCTGACAAAACGCCCGCCGCGAATTTCGCCGCGGGCCTCCAGCCGATGGAAAGTACGCAGCAGTTCGCGCCAGCTCGGCAACCAGTCGGCCTCGCGCTCCAGCAGGCGCCAGAACACCACGCCATAACGCCGCAACAGGGTCATGGCGATGTGTTCCAGGGTGGCCGGTGGGGTTGCCTGCCCATGACCGCCGACGCCCTCCGGTACTGGTGACGGACGCCGTAGCAGCGCCCAGCGCCCCGCATCGTCCATGCCGCCGACCACGGCCCCGCGCCCGCGTCGGCCGCTGCGGGCCAGACGCTTGCTGGCCGGGGTGATCAAGGCGCGCAGGCCGGCAAAACTGTCGGCATTCACCCACCCTGCGGCCACCAGTTCCTGCAGGGCGATCTCCAGCTCGGTGCGCAGGACATGGGCTTCATGCTGCAATTCATCGAAGAACAGGGCGCCGTGCTGGCTCAGGGCTTCATGGACCTTCTGCGCCTTGGGCGACAGCTCGCGGCTGTCGGGCTGTGCGCCCAGCCCGCTCCACAGCGCGACCTGGTTGCGCGGCAGCAGCACGATCGGCGTATTGCGCAGGGTCGCGCCGGCGGTTTTGTGCGGCGCGCTGAGCCGGCTCCAGACCACTTTGCCGTTGCGGCACAGCTCATCCAGCCAGGTGGCGGAGTAATCCTTGATCCGCGCCGGTAGCAGGTCGCTGTCCCAGGCGCCGGCCGCGGCGGCATAGCCTTCGAACTGGGCGACCGTCTGCGCCAGCATGGCACTGCCCTGGCCCTGGGTGGCGCTGGACAGGTGCTGCCAGTCGAACAGAAAACGCATCAGGTCCTGCAGCGACACCGGTTCGATTTCCCGGCGCAGGCGTTTGACGGTGTAGCGATGAATCCGCGCCAGCAGATGCCGTTCGCACCACTCTTCCCGGGCCTCGCCGGGGCTGAAGCGGCCGCGCAGCACATAACCTTCGCCTTCCAGCTGCGCCAGGACCTGGGTAACCTCGCCGGCGCTCAGGCCCAGGGGCATGGCGATGCGTTCCAGCGGCAACGGGCCGAAGCCGCTGAGCCGGGCTCGAATCACTTCGACCACCGCTTCATCGCGCTGCCATCGCTCATCGAAGCCGGGCGGCGCCTCGAGGAGCGGTTGCAGCGGCGCCTGTGGATAAATCGCCCGCAGGCAGCCCAGGCGCTCGACGGCCAGCCACAGGGCCTGTCCGTCGCCGATCTGCAGGCGGCTGGCGCGCCCGCTGTCCGCCAGGGCTTGCAGCCAGTCGGTCCACCGCGGGTTGGCCTGGGCTTCGTCCTCGCTGATACAGGCCAGGCTCATCAGCGCTTCATGCATTTCGTCCGGGTTGCCGGGGGCGGGCCAGGCTTCCTCGCGCACCGACTGGATGGCCTCGGCGTCGAGGGCGCCGAGGTCGTCGCTGGACTCGGGGTCGCTCCAGCGGCGGCTGAGCACGGCCTGGGTGCGGCGCTCTTCCAGCGGAGCATCGTCAAGGAAGGTATAGGGCCGGGCGCTGAGGATTTCCGCGGCCAGGGGCGAGGGCGCCGGCAGGTCGCGGCTGATCAGGCGCAGCTCGCCGCGCTCCATGCGCCGCAACAGCGTCAGCCAGCCCTCGCTGTCCATGGCTTCGTGCAGGCAGTCGTCGAGGGTCTGTTCCACCAGCGGGTGATCGGGAATCTGCCGTTCGCCGGCGAGATTCTCCAGGCAGGCGATCTGGTCGGGAAACACGCTGGCGATCAGGTCTTCGCTTTTCATCCGCTGGATCTGCGGCGCTACCTTGCGCCCGCCGACAAAGCGCGGCAGCGCCAGGGCCACCCCGGCATTCCAGCGCCAGCGCACGCCGAACAGCGGCGCCTCCAGCACGGCCTGGACCAGGATGTGTTCGGCGCTGTTGCTGTGCAGGTAACGCCAGACGTCGTCGAGCGCGAAACTGTGGCCGGTGGACAGCGACAACACGATGGCGTCTTCGCTGGCGGCGGCCTGCAATTCGAAGTTGAAAGTGCGGCAGAAGCGCTTGCGCAGCGCCAGGCCCCAGGCGCGGTTGATCCGGCTGCCGAACGGCGTGTGGATGATCAGTTGGGTGCCACCGGACTCATCGAAAAAACGCTCCATGATCAGCGTGTCCTGGGACGGCAGCGCGCCCAGGCTCTGGCGTGCGCGGGCCAGGTACTCGACCAGTTGTTCGGCGCTGGCGGCGTCCAGGCCCAGGCTGTCGCCCAGCCAGTCGAGGGCGGGCTGTAGTTGGCCGGGGGTGGCGCCGAGCAACACGTCGAGCCGGCCCAGCAGGCGCGCCACGGCAAACGACAGTTCGGCGCTGCGCCCAGGGGCTTCGCCGAGCCAGAACGGAATGGTCGGCGGCTGGCCGTGGGCGTCCTCGACCCGCACCCGGCCGGTTTCCACCCGCAGGATGCGGTACGAAGTGTTGCCCAGCTGAAACACATCGCCGGCGATGCTTTCCACCGCGAAGTCTTCGTTGACGCTGCCGATATTCAGCGCCTGGGGCTCCAGCAGCACGGCGTAGTCGGCGTTGTCGGGGATGGTGCCGCCGCTGGTCACCGCCGTCAGCTGGCTGCCCCGCCGGCCGCGCAGGCTACGGTTGACGGCATCGCGATGCAGATAGGCGCTGCGAATGCCCTGGCGCCCGTTGTAGCCCTCGGCGAGCATGCGCAGCAGCGCCTGGAAATGCCCTTCGTCGAGGTCGCTGTAGGGCGAGGCGCGACGGATCATCTCCAGCAGCGGCTGCTCCTGCCATTCCTGGTTGCTGACTTCGGCGACGATCTGCTGCGCCAGCACATCCAGCGGCGCCCTGGGGATCTGCAGGGTGTCGAGTTCGCCGCGATGCACGCAGTCGAGCAGGGCGGCACATTCGATCAGGTCGTCGCGGCTCAGGGCGAACAGGCGGCCCTTGGGCGTGCCGCCGACCTGGTGCCCGGAGCGTCCAACCCTTTGCAGAAAGGCCGAGATCGAACGCGGCGAGCCGATCTGGCACACCAGGTCGACATCGCCGATATCGATGCCCAGTTCCAGCGAGGCGGTGGCGATCAGTACTTGCAGGTCGCCGCGCTTGAGGCGCTGTTCGGCGTCCAGGCGAAACTCCTTGGCCAGGCTGCCATGGTGGGCGGCCACCGCGTCCTTGCCCAGGCGTTCGCTGAGGTGGCGGCTCAGGCGTTCGGCCAGGCGCCGGGTGTTGACGAACACCAGGGTGGTGCGGTGTTCCCGCGCCAGTTCGGCGATACGTTCGTAGACCCGTTCCCAGACGTCGTTGGCCATGACCGCCGACAGCGGCACGGGCGGCACTTCGATGGCCAAGTCCCGGGGGCGGGCGTGGCCGATATCGACGATCTCGCAGGGGCGTTCATGACCCACCAGGAAACGCGACACCGCTTCGATGGGCTTCTGCGTGGCCGACAGGCCGATGCGCGTCAGCGGCTCGGCGCATAGCGCTTGCAGGCGCTCCAGGCTTAACGCCAGGTGGCTGCCGCGTTTGCTGGCGGCGATGGCGTGGATCTCATCGACTATCACCGTGCGCGTGCTGGCCAGCATTTGCCGGCCGGAGGCCGAGCCCAGCAGCACATACAGCGATTCGGGGGTGGTCACCAGGATATGCGGCGCGCTCTTGCGCATGGCGCTGCGGTCTTTCTGCGGGGTGTCGCCGGTGCGCACCGCGGTGCTGATGCGTAATTGCGGCAGGCCCATGCGTTCGAGTTGCGCGGTGATCCCGGCCAGCGGGTCCTGCAGGTTGATCTGGATATCGTTGCTCAAAGCCTTGAGTGGCGAGACGTACACCACCAGGGTCTGTTCCGGCAGCGTGCCGCCGTTTTCCAGGCCGCGATGAACCAGCTCGTCGATCACCGCGAGGAAGGCGGTCAGGGTCTTGCCCGAGCCGGTGGGCGCGGCGATCAGCGTCGAACGGCGCTGGCGGATCAGCGGCCAGGCCCGGGCCTGGGCGGCGGTCGCCGCCGGGAAGCAGCTGTTGAACCAGGCGCTGACCGCGGGATGAAAACCCGGCAGGGCGTTGGCGGGGATCTGGGGAAGGTTCATGCACAACGTTATGCGACCGCCGGAGTGAAGTTGCAAGCCTGCCTTGTCGCCGCTGGCGGCAGCGGCCCTGAAGGGCTGTGTGCTTTGTTGCTCTACACTTTCTCAGTGACGGTTGCGCCGGAAACCCGCAAAATGCAACGATTCTGAGCAATATTCATGGCCAGCCCCGCGGGGCTGGCCGATTCAAACCATCGTTCCGAACAGATTGGGCCTGCTGACTCTATGCGAATGCGCCTTATGTTACTGGGCGGCGGAAATGCCCTTGGGCAGGCGCTGATTCGCCTCGGTGCGGAGGAAGACATCGGTTTCCTCGCCCCCCGTCCGCCGCAAGACGGCTGGGATGCCGCGAGCCTGACGCAACTGCTCGACGACACCCGTCCGGATGCCTTGATCAACCTTGCGTACTACTTCGACTGGTTCCAGGCGGAGAGTGTCCCCGAGGCACGCCTGGCCAGTCAGGAACGGGCGGTCGAGCGGCTTTCCGAGCTGTGCCAGCATCACAACATCATTCTTC
This sequence comes from Pseudomonas sp. NFACC41-3, assembly GCF_900109505.1. Lineage (NCBI taxonomy): Bacteria > Pseudomonadati > Pseudomonadota > Gammaproteobacteria > Pseudomonadales > Pseudomonadaceae > Pseudomonas > Pseudomonas sp. NFACC41-3. The sequence continues at coordinate 273,244 of NZ_FOAE01000007.1, read as the reverse complement.
TGCAGCCTTCCAGCTATCGCGTGTTCGACGGTTCGCGGGCCACCGCCTACAGCGAAAAGGACGAACCGGTACCGCTGGGCCTGCGTGGCCAGGCCTTGTGGCGGATCGAGCAGAATGTGCGCGCCACCTGCCCACAGCATGTGCTGCTGCGTTTCGGCTGGCTGCTGGACGATAGCGCCGAAGGCACCCTGGGGCGTTTCCTGGCCCGTGCCGAGCAACCCGAAGAGCTGCTGCTGGCCGACGACCGCCGGGGCAACCCGACGCCGGTGGACGATGCCGCCCGGGTGATCATCTCCGTACTCAAGCAACTCGATTGCGCTGCGCCGCTGTGGGGCACTTACCACTACGCCGGCCATGAGGCGACCACGCCGCTGGCGCTGGGCCAGGCGATCCTCACCGAGGCCCGCAGCCTGCATCCGCTGGCCATCGAAGCGCCGACCGCCCAGGCTCACGCCGCCCGGCCGGACGCTGCCGAAGAACCGCAGCACGCGGTGCTGGCCTGCAAAAAAATTCTGCACACTTTCGGGATCAAGCCTCGCGCCTGGCGCGCGGCACTCCCGGCTCTACTGGATAGGTTTTATCGTCATGGCTGATGGCCCAATCTTGATCACCGGCGGTGCCGGTTTCATCGGTTCGCACCTGACCGACGCTTTGCTCGCCAAGGGCTACTCGGTGCGGATCCTCGACGATCTGTCCACGGGTAAACCCGGCAACCTGCCGCTGGACAACCCGCGGGTCGAACTGATCGAAGGCGACGTCGCCGATGCGGCCCTGGTGGCGCGGGCCATGAGCGGCTGCCGCGCGGTGGCGCACCTGGCGGCGGTCGCTTCGGTACAGGCTTCGGTGGACGACCCGGTGCGTACCCACCAGAGCAACTTCATCGGCACCCTCAACGTCTGTGAAGCCATGCGCCAGGCTGGCGTCAAGCGCGTGCTGTTTGCTTCCAGCGCGGCGGTTTATGGCAACAATGGCGAGGGCGAATCGATCGACGAAGACACGCCCAAGGCGCCACTGACGCCCTATGCGTCGGACAAGCTGGCCAGCGAGTACTACTTCGATTTCTATCGCCGCCAGCATGGGCTGGAGCCGGCGATCTTCCGCTTCTTCAACATCTTCGGGCCGCGCCAGGATCCATCCTCGCCGTACTCCGGGGTCATCAGCATCTTTTGCGAGCGCGCGCAGAAAGGCCTGCCGATCACCGTATTCGGCGATGGCGAGCAAACTCGTGATTTCATGTATGTCGAAGACCTGGTGGACGTGCTGGTGCAGTCCCTGGAAACACCGCAACTGGAAGTCGGCGCGGTCAATGTCGGCCTGAACCAGGCCACCACCCTCAAGCAATTGCTCGAGGTCCTGGGCGAGGTGGTAGGGCCGTTGCCACCGATCAGCTACGGCCCGGCGCGCTCCGGGGACATTCGCCATTCGCGGGCGAACAACCAGCGCCTGTTGCAGCGCTTCAAGCTCCCCGAACCGACGCCGATGAGCGTCGGGCTGGCACGTTTGCTGGGCCGCTGAGCTTTCCCCAGCGATGAAAAAAGGCGCCTTTGCAGGCGCCTTTTTTTGTCTGGCCGATTTAGAACTTGTAGCCCAGGCCGACCATGTAGACCCATGGATCGACATCCACGTCGACCTTGGCCCGGGTGCCGCCGGCGACCGCGTTGTTGTTCACGTAGGCGGTGGTGTCGATGTCGACGTAGCGCACCTGGGCGTTGATCATCACGTTGTCGGTCAGCATGTAGTCGGCACCGACCTGCCAGGCCAGGCCCCAGGAGTTCTTCGCCCGGAAATTGTCGAAACCGGCGGCGCTGGCACGGCTGCCGACGTGCTCGTCATAGATCCAGGTGTAGTTGATACCGGCACCCACGTAAGGCTGGAAGGCGGCCTTGTGGTCCAGTGGGTAGTACACGACGCTCAGGGTCGGCGGCAGGTGCTTGAGGGTACCGAGCTTGCCGTTGGCGGCGTCCAGCGCGGTGCCCTTGAGCTTGACGTCATGCTCGAACGGGGTGGCCGCGAGCAGTTCGATACCGACGTTGTTGGTCAGCATGTAGGCGAAGTTCAGGCCCAGCTGAGTGTCGCTGCTCATGGTCGCCTTGCCGCCGAGGTTGGCACCGGCCAATGGACCGCGATCGACCTTGACGTCGCCGCTGTCGGCTTTCGGATTGACGGTGATGGCACCGGCGCGAACGATGATGTCGCCGGCTTCGTGGGCGTGGGCGATCGGGGCGGCGAGCGCGAGCGCGAACAGGGAGGCGCTGAGCAGGGGCTTGTGCATGGGAGCTCCAAAGGACGATTCGAGTTGGCTAGGTCCAATGGTAAGGATCGTCAAGGAACAGGCTTTGACTCAGCTCAATGAAAAGCGGATCAGCGTGGGAGCGAGGGGGGTAGGGGGCTCTAGGCGCTTTGGAATCGATCGCGAGCAAGCTCGCTCCTACATGAACAGTGCGGTTCCCTGTAGGAGCGAGCTTGCTCGCGATGAGGTCATGTGCGGCACTGCAAAACCGGCGGTTTCACTCCTGCAATTCGTACACGTAGATCTTCTCTGCCTCCATCTGGTAACCCGCGTCGGCGATTTCGCTGGTGGACGCCTTGACCTGCATCGGCCCCTCGATCCAGTACGGCTGATACAGCTCGTCGAGCTTCACGCCGACTTGGCTTTTCACATGCACGATCTGGTTCGACGGCGGTGGCGGCACGTGGATGCAGGCGCCGAAATACGGCACCAGCAGAAACTCCGTGGTGCGGCCTTCCTCGCTGACTTCCAGCGGCACGATGTAGCCGGGCAGGCGCACCGACAGGCCGTCCAGGCTCTGCACCACCGGAGCGTTGGGCATGTCCTGCTTGGCCGCCGGGGCAGACTCGGAGGCCAGGGCGTCGCTCATCTGCGACAGGTCGTGCAGCGGCTGCATGTTCGGCACCTCCGCCGGCGCGTCCGGCGGGATCATTTCCGACCAGGCCAGATCACGGGGTTCGGCGGCCCACAGTGGCAGGGCGACCAGCATCAATAGCGCAAGCAGGGCACGGGGCATGCCGGAGCTCCTCATAACCGGAAGTTCCTCATAAACGGATGGACAGGCCATCGGCCAGCGATTGTCGGTAGGCGCGCCAGGCGGGCACGCTGCCCATCAGCAGGGCGGCGATCAGGATACCGCCGAGCAGCGTCCACTCATACTCGCTTGGCCAGGACAGCGGCAGATACAGGCCGTAGCTCGACTGCACATAACCCTGGGCCAGGGCGATGCCCAGGTACAGCAGGCCCAGCCCGGCGAGCACACCGGACAGCGCCAGGGCGAAGGCCTCCAGCACCAGCAAGGTCGCGATATGCCAGGGGCGGGCGCCGACCGAACGCAGGATCGCCATTTCCCGGCGGCGCTCATTGAGGCTGGTGAGGATCGCCGTGAGCATGCCGATCAGGCCGGTCAGCACCACGAACAGCGACACCACGAACAAGGCCTTTTCCGCGGTGCCCATCAGGCTCCACAGCTCCTGCAGGGCGACCCCGGGCAAGATCGCCAGCATCGGTTCGCCGCGGTATTCGTTGATCTCGCGCTGCACCGCGAAGGTGGCGATCTTGCTGTTCAGGCCGAGCATGAAGGCAGTGATCGCTTGCGGCGTCAGGTCCATGTTGCGCGCCTGGTCGGCACTGATGCGGCCGTTGCCCTGGGCCGGCACGCCGTTGTGCCAGTCGATATGGATCGCCTCCATGCCACCGAGGCTGATGTGCAGCGTGCGGTCCACCGGGGTGCCGGTGCGCTTGAGGATGCCGACCACGGTGAAGGGTTTGTCGTCGTGCTTGACCAGGCTGATGGCCGCTACGCCGTGGGCCAGCACCAGCTTGTCGCCGAGCTTGTAATGCAGGGCCTCGGCGACTTCGGCGCCCAGCACCACTTCGAACGGATCGCTGGCGAACTCGCGGCCGCTGGCCAGTTGCAGGTTCTGCTGGTGGCCGTACTGGTAATGCTCGAAGTAGGCCGCAGTGGTGCCCATCACCCGGTAGCCGCGATGGGAATCGCCGAGGGAAATCGGGATCGCCCATTTCACTTTCGGGCTATTGGCGAAGTGCTCGAAGCTGTCCCAGCGAATGTTGTTGGTGGCGTTGCCGATGCGGAACACCGAGTACAGCAGCAGGTTCACCGAACCGGAGCGGGCGCCGACGATCAGGTCGGTACCGCTGATGGTGCTGGCGAAGCTGGCGCGGGCTTCGGTGCGCACCCGTTCCACCGCCAGCAGCAGGCAGACCGACAGGGCGATGGCGAAGGCAGTGAGGATCGCGGTGAAGCGGCGGTTAGCCAGGCTGGCCATGGCTAGACGGAACAGATACATCTCAGACCTCCGCGGGCGTGGCAGCGCGATTGAGCTCGGCCAGCGACAGGTTGCGATCGAACAGCGGCGCCAGGCTCTGGTCATGGCTGACGAACAGCAGACTGGCCCCGGCCTCGCGGCATTCGGCGAACAACAGGCGAATAAAGGCTTCGCGGGCGTCGTAGTCCAGTGCCGAGGTGGGTTCGTCGGCGATCACCAGTTCCGGTTGGCCGATCAGCGCGCGGGCGGCGGCGACCCGTTGTTGCTGGCCGATGGACAGCGAGTCGGCGCGGCGACCGAGCAGGTCGGGGTCTTTAAGCCCCAGGTGGGCGAGCAGGGTGGCCGCCGCCTGATCGACACTGCCGTGGCGCTGTACGGCGCGGCTGGCGCGCAATTTGGAGAAGTGGCAGGGCAACTCGACGTTTTCGCGTACCGAGAGAAACGGCAGCAGGTTGAACTGCTGGAAGATGTAGCCGGTGTGATCGACCCGGAAGCGGTCGCGGGCGCCGGCGGAGAGTTCGGTCAACTCCTGGCCCAGCAGGCGGATGCTGCCGCGGCCGGGTTTCTGCACGCCGCCGAGCAGGCCGAGCAGGGTGGTCTTGCCGCTGCCGCTGGGGCCCTTGAGGAACAGCGTTTCACCCGCTTCCAGGCGAAAGGCCGGGATATCCAGCAACTGCGGATGGCCGGGCCAGCTGAAGCCCAGGTCGGACAGTTCGATAAGTGCTTGGGTCATGTTGGGCCGATCATGGAGTGAGTTTTGTAGCCGCTGCCGAAGGCTGCGATAAGGTCCGCAGGACCTTGCGAAAACCTCAAGAGCAACGACCCCTTCGGGCTCGATCGCAGCCTGCGGCAGCGGCTACAGGAGTTGCGGTCAGAATTTCAGGCTGGCGGCCTTGGAGGTCGCTTCCACGCCTTGCTGGCCACTTGGCGAGATGAGTTGTACCTGAATTTTCTGGGTGGCGGGGAAGGTCTTGAACACGCCGGCCAGGTCCAGGTTCTTCAGCGCGCCCGGCGTGGCACAGGTGAACTGGTAGTGCGCATGGATCTCGCTGTGTTCGTGGTGATGTTCGTGGCCGCCGGCACTCTTCGCGTCGTCATGGTCTTCGTCGTGATCTTCGGGCTTGTCGCCGAACAGCGGGCTTTCCAGTTCCTGTTGCGCCACCACGCAACCGGCGGCGGGCGGCAGGCTGAACAGCGCCAGCGGTTTTTCCAGCTGCGCGCGCACGGCGGCGACCTTGGCCTTGTCCGCGTCGGTGCTGGCGACGTGCTCGAAGCCCACCAGGTTCATCGCCGGGCTTTCCAGTTCCAGCTCCAGGGTCTGGCCGTCCAGTGCCGCGTTCAGGCGGGCCACGCCATGCTCGTGAGCACCGAGGCTGCCGTGCTCATGGTCGTGGTCGTGTTTTTCGGCCGCGTGAGCGATGGCCAGGGGCAACAGGGCGAACGGCAGGGCGAGCAGCAGACGACGCATGGCAAGTCTCCGGGAGTGAACATGAAAATAATGTTATGTAATCTTATAACGGAAGCGGCGAGAGTGTGACCGCCTGCTTGGCGTTGCGCAAGACGCATGGGAGCATGCTCGTCAGAAATTTTCGGGAGCAGAGCGATGGTGCGGATTCGTGGAAGCATCGGCGAATGGCCGGTGGACTTGACCCTGGAACTGGACGAGGCCGACTGGGATCAGTTGAGTGCCCGGCTGGGGACGCCGTTGCAGGCGGCCAAAGCCGAAAGCGGCGCGCCTGTGGCCAAGCCGGCGAGCCAGGACGATGCGCTGTGGCAGATCACCCAGGACCTGCTGCGCAAGGCCGGGCAATTGAGCGGCCCGGATCTTTTGGAGCAACTGGAAGGCCTGACCGGCAGCGCCGCGGCGGGCAAGCGGCTGTTGGTGCGTTTGCGCCATAGCGCACAGGTCAAGGTGGTGAGCGGCGGTGATACGCCGCTCTACAGCTGGGTCGAGTAGACGAGGGCTGCGCCGGCTTGCGATAAACCGGCGCGGCTATCAGCTATGAATCAGTACAGCGCGGCGAACAGCTTGCGACGGTAGGTGGTCACCAGCGGGTGATCGTTGCCCAGCAGCTCGAACACTTGCAGCAAGGTCTTGTGCGGCAGGCCTTCGTTATAGCTGCGGTTGCGGATGAACAACTTGAGCAGGGCATCCAGCGCCGCGTCGTACTGCTGGCGCGCCAGCTGCTGAATGGCCAGCTGATACACCGCCTCGTCATCCTGCGGGTTCTGCGCCAGGCGGCTTTTCAGCTCGGCGCTGTCCGGCAGGTCGGCGACCTGCTTGAGGAAGGTAATCTGTGCCTTGGCCCCGGCCAGCGCCGCCTTGTGTTCATCGCCGGTGACCGCGTCGAGTACGGTCTGGGCTTCGCCCAGTTCGCCGCGTTCGGCCAGGCAGCGGGCGTAGAGGATCAAGGCCTTGGCGTTGCTGTTGTCTTCGCCCAGCAGCACTTTGAGCGTGGCTTCGGCATCGGCGATGCGCCCTTCGGCGAACAGCGCTTCAGCCAGCTCCAGCGGGTCGGCGGCCTTGGGCGGCGGCATCTGCACATGGGGTTCGAGCATGGCGCGCACCGCGGACTCCGGTTGCGCTCCGGCAAAGCCGTCCACCGGCTGGCCGTCCTTGAACAGCACCACGGTCGGCAGGCTGCGAATGCCGAAGCGGGCAACGATGTCCTGCTCGATATCGCAGTTGACCTTGGCCAGCAGCAGTTCGCCCTGATAGCTCTCGGCGATCTGTTGCAGCATCGGCATCAGCGCCTTGCAGGGCGCGCACCATTCGGCCCAGAAATCCACCAGCACCGGCTTGTGGAACGAGTTCTCGATCACCGACTGGTCGAAGTCGGCGGTGCTGGCGTCGAAAATGTACGGCGTGTCCTGACTCATGGGGGATCTCGAAGAACGTGAATGGGCCAACTATAAGGGCTGGCGGGGTGTGCCTGAAAGCGGTGGCTGTCCGTTCGCCGGTTATCGCGTAGCGCTGGCAGGGGCTCAATCGCGCTGCGCGTGATACAGGCTCACTTCGCGGAACTCCCAGGGCTCGGCCAGATCCGGCAGGGTCAGGGCGTGGAGCATTTCCAGGCGTCGGTACAGCGGATGCTGGAAGTCCTTGACCCGGGAGTCCGCCACCAGCGCCTGGCGTCCGCGGCTGAGGAACTCATCCAGCAGCGGCAGGTTGGCGCGGTCGTAGAGCACGTCGGCCACCAGGATCAGGTCGAAGCGATCCGCTTGCGCGAAAAAGTCCGTGGAGTAACCCAGTTCAACCCCGTTGAGCGCCGCATTCGCCTTGCAGGCGGCGATGGCCAGCGGGTCGAGGTCGCAGGCCACCACTTCCAGCGCGCCGGCTTTCAGCGCCGCGATACCGGCCACGCCGGAGCCGGCGCCGAAATCCAGGACCCGCTTGCCTTGCACCCACTGCGGACGCTCGGCCAGATAGCGCGCCAGGGCCAGGCCGCTGGCCCAGCAGAAACTCCAGTACGGCGGTTCGTGGAGAATTCGCCGGGTTTCTTCCGGGGTGAAGGCGCGGTCCATGTTGTCGGCATCGATCAACCACAGCTTCAGCTCGGTGTCCGGCAGTTCGCAGGCCACCAGTTGGGCATCGCCCAGCAGTTCGCTCAGGGCGCGTTGCAGGTCGAGCGGTGGGGTCATGGTGCTTTGACGAATTGCAGCTGGCCCACGGCCTGGGTGGTCGGCTGGGTGATGAGTTGCGCCGGCAGGTGCAGGATCAACTGGCCGGACTGGCTGGCGCGGCCGCGCAGTTCAACGCGGGCGCCTACCGGGAAGACATCGGGATTGAAGCGCAGGCGAAACGGCAGGACCTTGTTGTTGCCGATCAGGTTGCTGCTGGCCAGCAAACGTTGCGGCCGGCCGCGCTCGTCGATCACCAGCAGCGCCAGTTCCACCTCGGCACCGCTCGGTACGCCCTGCAGGGTGCCGCTCAGTTCACGCTGGTAGGCCGGCAGGGGGCCGAGGTCAGTGGATTCCTGGGCTTTTTTCACACTCTGCTGGGGCGGCACGGTGGAGATGGCCGGTTTCGGGGCGTCGCTGCTGCAAGCGACCAGCAGGCTGAAAAGGCTGAGCAAAACGAGCGGTCGTAGTGGCATGCGAAGCTCCAACAAGGCGAAATTCCATGTGCAAAACATAATAGTCGGTCTGTATACCGTAAAGGCTATGGCTTGTCTTGCCAGTGGGATGCGCTACCATGGCCCTCCCTTTTTTTGTTGCCTGCCACCATGCACTGTCCCTTCTGCGGTGCCAACGACACCAAGGTCATCGACTCGCGTCTGGTCGCCGAAGGCGAACAGGTGCGCCGCCGGCGTGAATGCCTGGCCTGCGGTGAGCGTTTCACCACTTTCGAAACCGCCGAACTGGTGTTGCCGCGCCTGATCAAGACTGACGGCAGCCGTCAGCCCTTCGACGAAGAAAAACTCCGCGCTGGCATGCAGCGTGCCCTGGAAAAACGTCCGGTCAGCGTCGAGCGCCTGGAAGCCGCGCTGGTGCATATCAAGCACAAGTTGCGCGCCACTGGTGAGCGTGAGGTCAAATCCCTGGTCGTCGGCGAACTGGTGATGGCCGAGCTGCAAAAGCTCGATGAAGTGGCCTATATCCGCTTCGCTTCGGTCTACCGACGGTTCCAGGATCTCAACGAATTCCGCGAAGAGATCGACCGTCTCGCCCGCGAGCCGGGCAAAGAATGAACACCTCCAGCGAACAGGCGGTACTCGACGCCCACTATATGGCGCGCGCCCTGGAGCTGGCCGCAAAAGGTCGCTTCAGCACTCACCCAAACCCCCGGGTCGGTTGCGTGATCGTGCGCGACGGCCAGGTCGTCGGCGAAGGCTGGCATGTGCGGGCCGGCGAGCCCCACGCCGAAGTCCACGCCCTGCGTGCCGCCGGTGCCAACGCCCGCGGCGCCACCGCGTACGTGACCCTCGAACCCTGCAGCCATCACGGCCGTACGCCGCCGTGCGCCGATGCCCTGGTGGATGCCGGCGTGGCGCGGGTCGTGGCGGCGATGCAGGACCCCAACCCGGAAGTCGCCGGCCGTGGCCTGCAGCGCCTGGCCCAGGCCGGCATCGCTACCCACAGCGGGGTGATGGAGCAGCAAGCCCGTGCCCTCAACCAGGGCTTCCTCAAACGCATGGAACAGGGCTTGCCGTTCGTGCGGGTCAAGCTGGCCATGAGCCTGGACGGGCGCACCGCCATGGCCAGCGGCGAAAGCCAGTGGATCACCGGCCCCGCCGCGCGTTCCGCGGTGCAGCGCCTGCGGGCCCAGGCCAGCGTGGTGTTGACCGGTGCCGACACGGTGCTGGCGGACAATGCCCGGCTGACGGCGCGTGCCGAGGAGCTGGGGCTGGATGCGGAACAGACCGCCCTGGCCATGAGCCGTCCACCCTTGCGCGTGTTGATCGACGGCCGCCTGCGGGTGCCGCTCGATGCGCCGTTCTTCAAGGCGGGGCCGGCGCTGGTCGCCACCTGCGCGGCGGTGGAAGAGCGGTACGCCAATGGTCCGGAGTGCCTGATCGTGCCGGGCGCCGATGGCCAGGTGGACCTGCGTCGGCTGCTGGGCGAGCTGGCTGCCCGCGGCGTCAACGAGGTGCTGGTGGAAGCTGGCCCGCGTCTGGCGGGGGCATTCGCCCAGCAAGGTTTGGTGGACGAGTACCAGATCTTTGTCGCCGGCAAGTTCCTCGGCTCTACGGCCCGGCCGCTGCTCGACTGGCCGCTGGCGCAGATGAGCGAGGCGCCGCAGCTGAAAATCATTGAAATGCGCGCCGTAGGCGATGACTGGCGAGTCATTGCCATTCCTCTGCCAGCAGCGAGCGTATAATTTCGGGCCTTCGCCACGCGGCGACCCTGTTCTCGAGGAGGACTCCATGTTTACAGGCATCATCGAATCCATCGGCAGCATCCGTGCATTGACCCCCAAGGGTGGCGATGTGCGGGTGTATGTGGAAACCGGCAAGCTCGACCTGGGCGACGTGAAGCTGGGCGACAGCATCGCGGTGAACGGCGTCTGCCTGACCGCGGTGGAACTGCCGGGCGACGGCTTCTGGGCCGACGTCAGCCGCGAGACCCTGGACTGCACCGCTTTCCATCAGTTGAAGGCCGGCAGCCGGGTCAACCTGGAAAAGGCCCTGACCCCGACCACCCGCCTGGGCGGTCACCTGGTCAGCGGCCACGTCGACGGCGTCGGCGAAGTGGTGGCCCGGGAAGAAAATGCCCGCGCCATCCAGTTCCGCATCCGCGCGCCCAAGGACCTGGCCAAGTACATCGCCCACAAGGGCTCGATCACCGTCGACGGCACCAGCCTGACGGTCAACGCGGTCAATGGCGCCGAGTTCGAGCTGACCATCGTCCCGCACACGCTGGCCGAAACCATCATGGCCGACTACCGGCCGGGTCGGCAGGTCAACCTCGAAGTCGACCTGCTGGCGCGTTACCTGGAGCGCCTGTTGCTGGGCGACAAGGCCGCGGAGCCTTCGAGCGCTGGCATCACCGAAAGTTTTCTGGCCGCTAACGGCTACCTCAAATCCTGAACCTCAAATTTTGAAAGAAGGGGGGTGCCGCGTGGCGCTCAACAGCATCGAAGAACTGGTTGAAGACATCCGCCAAGGCAAGATGGTCATCCTCATGGATGACGAAGACCGCGAGAACGAAGGCGACCTGATCATGGCCGCCGAGTGCTGCAAGGCCGAACACATCAACTTCATGGCCAAGCACGCCCGCGGCCTGATCTGCATGCCGATGAGCCGCGAGCGTTGCGAGCTGCTCAAGCTGCCTTTGATGGCGCCGCGCAACGGCTCCGGGTTCGGCACCAAGTTCACCGTTTCCATCGAGGCCACCACCGGCGTGACCACCGGCATCTCCGCCGCCGACCGCGCACGCACGGTGCAGGCGGCTGCCGCCAAGGACGCCAAGGCCGAAGACATCGTCAGCCCGGGCCACATCTTCCCGCTGATGGCCCAGCCGGGCGGCACTCTGGCCCGCGCCGGCCACACCGAAGCCGCCTGCGACCTGGCGCGCATGGCCGGTTTCGAGCCGAGCGGGGTGATCTGCGAAGTGATGAACGACGACGGCACCATGTCCCGTCGCGCCGAGCTGGAAGCCTTCGCCGCCGAACACAACATCAAGATCGGCACCATCGCCGACCTGATTCACTACCGGATGATCCACGAACGTACCGTTCAGCGGATTGCCGAGCAGCCGCTGGACAGCGAATTGGGCCAGTTCAACCTGGTGACCTACCGTGATTCGGTGGAAGGCGACGTGCACATGGCGCTGACCCTGGGCAACATCTGCGCGGAAGAGCCGACCCTGGTTCGCGTGCACAACATGGACCCGCTGCGCGACCTGCTGATGGTCAAGCAGCCTGGCCGCTGGAGCCTGCGGGCCGCCATGGCCACGGTAGCCGAGGCCGGCAGCGGCGTGGTGCTGTTGCTGGGCCACCCGCTGGACGGCGACGTGCTGCTGGCGCATATCCGCGAAACGGCCGAGCACGTGCCTGCGAAAAAACCGACCACCTACAGCATCGTCGGTGCCGGTTCGCAGATCCTGCGCGACCTGGGCGTACGCAAAATGCGCCTGATGAGTGCGCCGATGAAATTTAATGCGATATCCGGTTTCGACCTGGAAGTTGTAGAATACGTGCCCTCCGAATAAAAGCCGGTTGTTTCGGGCTTGAAATTCGCGGTTCAAATATCACTAGTGAGCGCGTAGTGAACGCGCTCCGGCTCTTTAAGAGATTTGTCGAATGACCCTGAAGACCATCGAAGGTACCTTCATCGCCCCCAAAGGCCGCTATGCCCTGGTGGTCGGCCGTTTCAACAGCTTCGTCGTCGAAAGCCTGGTCAGCGGCGCCGTTGACGCCCTGGTCCGTCACGGCGTGAGCGAAAGCGACATCACCGTGATTCGTGCCCCTGGCGCCTTCGAGATTCCGCTGGTTGCGCAGAAAGTCGCGCAGAAGGGCGAGTTCGCGGCGATCATCGCCCTGGGCGCGGTCATTCGTGGCGGCACTCCGCACTTCGAATACGTGGCGGGCGAATGCACCAAGGGCCTGGCCCAGGTGTCCATGGAGTTCGGCGTACCGGTCGCCTTCGGCGTGCTGACCGTCGACTCGATCGAGCAAGCCATCGAACGTTCCGGCACCAAGGCCGGCAACAAAGGTGCTGAAGCTGCCTTGTCCGCTCTGGAAATGGTCAGCCTGCTGGCGCAGTTGGAGGCCAAGTGATTAGCGACGATAGCGATCGTTTCAACCCGCGCGATCCGAAACCTGCGGACGCTGGCAAGCCATCCAAGAGCGCCAAGCGTCGCGAAGCCCGTCAGCTCGCGACCCAGGCGCTGTACCAATGGCACATGGCCAAGCACTCGCTGAACGAGATCGAAGCGCAGTTCCGGGTCGACAACGATTTCACCGACATCGACGGTGCCTACTTCCGTGAGATCCTGCACGGCGTTCCGGCCAACAAGAATGAGATCGACAACGCTCTCACTCCTTGCCTGGACCTCACCATCGAAGAGCTGGACCCGGTCGAACTGGCGGTTTTGCGCCTGTCCACCTGGGAACTGCTCAAGCGCGTCGATGTGCCGTACCGCGTTGTGATCAACGAAGGTATCGAACTGGCCAAGGTCTTCGGTTCCACCGACGGCCACAAGTTCGTCAACGGCGTACTCGACAAGCTGGCCCCGCGTCTGCGTGAAGCTGAAGTGAAGGCATTCAAGCGCTGATCCGCGCTTGCAGCTGCCATGGGCGAGTTTGAGCTGATCCGTAACTTCTTCGCTGCCGCGCCTTGTGCGCAGGGCGGCGAGGGCGTTGCACTGGGGATTGGCGACGACTGCGCCTTGCTGGCTGTTCCCCCTGGCGAACAGTTGGCGATTTCCACCGACACCCTGGTGGCCGGTGTGCATTTCGCAGATCCCTGCGACCCTTTCCTGCTCGGCCAGCGCTCGCTGGCGGTGGCGGTCAGCGACCTGGCGGCCATGGGCGCCGCGCCTGTCGCCTTCACCCTTGCCCTGACTCTGCCGATGGTTGACGCCGATTGGCTGCAAGCCTATGCCAACGGCCTGAGCGCCATGGCGCAGAGCTGCGGCGTGCGCCTGGTAGGCGGCGACACCACCCGTGGCCCGTTGACCCTGACCATGACCGTATTCGGCCGCGTGCCCGCCGGCCAGGCCCTGACCCGCAGCGGTGCCCGTCCGGGCGACCTGCTGTGTGTCGGCGGCGAGCTGGGCAATGGCGCCGGTGCCTTGCCCCTGGTGCTCGGACAACGCAGCGCCGAGCCGGCGGTCGCCGAGCCTTTGCTGGCCCATTACTGGTCGCCGCAACCGCAACTGGCCCTGGGCCAGGCGCTGCGCGGCAAGGCTACCGCGGCCATGGATATCTCCGATGGCCTGCTGGCCGACTGCGGGCACATTGCTGCCGCTTCAGCTGTCGGCTTGCTGATCGAAAGTGAAAAACTGCCGATGTCCCGGGCGTTGTTGAGCTTTCTCGGTGAGAATGGCGCCCGCTCGGCGGCACTCAGCGGCGGTGACGATTACGTGCTGGTCTTCACCTTGCCCGAAGCCGAGCTGGCGCCGCTGCTCGCCGCCGGCTGGCCGCTGCATGTGCTGGGCCGGGTCGTGGCCGGGCAGGGCGTGGTGCTGCTGGATGCCGAGGGGCGGGACATCACCCCGAGCACTCGGGGTTATCAACATTTTCGGGAGACACCGTGACAGATCATCCCAAACAGGTTCCGGCAGAGTTCGTGCCGCCCTCCGTCTGGCGTAATCCCTGGCATTTTCTGGCCTTCGGCTTCGGTTCGGGCACCTTGCCCAAGGCTCCGGGTACCTGGGGCTCGCTGGTGGCGCTACCCTTTATTCCGCTGTGGCAGATGCTGCCGGATTGGGGCTACTGGCTGATGCTCGGCATCACCATGCTGTTCGGCTTCTGGCTGTGCGGCAAGGTGGCCGACGACCTGCGGGTGCATGACCATGAAGGCATCGTCTGGGACGAAATGGTCGGCATGTGGATCACCCTGTGGCTGGTGCCGGAAGGTTGGCAGTGGTTGCTGGCGGGTTTCCTGATGTTCCGCTTCTTCGACATTCTCAAGCCCTGGCCGATTCGCTGGATCGACCGGCATGTGCACGGCGGTATCGGGATCATGCTCGACGACGTGCTGGCCGGTGTCTTCGCCTGGTTGGCGATGCAGGGGCTGGTGTGGTGCTTTGCCTGAGGAGTCAGCCATGCCGGCCGTTCGCGTTCTGCTGGTAATGCTCTGTGTCTTGACCGCCAGCCTGGTCCGGGCCGCCGAGCCGGCGGCGCTGCCCGGCGAAATCCGGGTGGCCAGCGAGGAGTGGGACAGCTACACCCAGGCCGATGGCCAAGGCATGGCCTGGGATATCCTGCGCGAGGTCTTCGAGACCCAGGGCGTGAAGCTCGACATGCGCAGCGTGCCGTACACCCGCTCGGTCGGGCTGGTGCAGCGGCGTGAAGTCGATGCCCAGGTCGGCTCCTATCGGGACGAAACCGATGGCGCCCTGTATCCACGCTGGAATTACGACACCGACCATATCTACAGCCTGGGCCTGGCGACGAACCCGCCGCCGACCCTGGCCACGCTCGGCAACTACCGCCTGGTCTGGGTACGCGGCTACCGCTACCAGGACTACTTGCCCAATATTCAGCGTTTCAATGAAATCCGCCGGCGGGTCGGTATCTTGCCGATGCTCCAGCAAGGCCGTGCCGACTTCTATATCGATGCCCTGACCGAGGTCGATTTTGTTCTGTCCCAGGCCGGGGACCGCTCGCAGTTCCGGCGCAGCCATTTGGCCGAACTGCCGCTGTACCTGGGCTTTGCCGACAATGAACGGGGCCGGGTGCTGCGCGCGCTGTTCGATCGACGGATGGCCGAGTTGGTGAAAAACGGCCGTTTGCGCCCGATTTTCCAGCGCTGGCAGCAGCCCTATCCGTTCGATACCGGGCGTCCGCCTGAAGACCGTTGATCTAACTTCTCGATCTTTATGTCCGATAATTCAGCCTAAGCGTCTGTCGGAAGCTGCTGTTACAATGCCGCCTCTGCGAATCTCCAGTCCCATACAGATCAGGAGCACAACGGTGCCCGTCGTTTTTGTCGCCGCTTCCAAGCTGCCCACCCCTTTTGCGCAATTCACCATGCACGGTTTTCTCGATGAAGCCACCGGCCGCGAGCACGTTGTGCTCAGCCTGGGTGATATTGCCGATGGCGCTCCGGTGCTCGGCCGGTTGCACTCCGAATGCCTGACCGGCGATGCCCTGTTCAGCCAGCGTTGCGACTGCGGTTCGCAACTGGAAGCCGCCCTGCAGGCGATCGCCCGCGAAGGCCGTGGCGTGCTCCTGTACCTGCGTCAGGAAGGCCGCGGCATCGGCCTGCTGAACAAGATCCGCGCCTATGAGTTGCAGGATGGCGGCGCCGACACCGTGGAAGCCAACGAACGCCTGGGTTTTGCCGCCGACCAGCGTGACTACGCCATGTGCCTGCCGATGCTTGAGCACCTGGGGGTGAAATCCCTGCGCCTGATGACCAACAATCCGCGCAAGGTCAAGGCCCTGACCGAGATGGGTATCGTGGTCGCCGAGCGCGTGCCGTTGCATACCGGGCACAACCCGCACAACAAACTCTACCTGGCCACCAAGGCCAGCAAGCTCGACCACATGATGGGTAACGAGCACCAGGGCGAGGTAGACCGGGCGTGACCCGCGGTCAGGTCCGGCGGCGCCTGGCCGTCAGTTGGTGGCAATACCTGGCGCTGGCGCTGCTGCCGCTGTTCGTGATCAACCTGGTGTTTGGCCAGGGCGAGCCGCTGCTGCCGATCCTGGCGATGCCGTTTTTCATTGCTGGCGTAGCTTCGATGTTTGTCAGCCTGCGTTTTTTCGGCGGCTACAAACGGGCCTTGATCGCCACCCATAAAGCCCTCGATACCCCCGAAGAGCCAGCGGCCTGGATCGAGCTGGCGGCCCGCCGTCGCGCGGCGTTTCTGGCCGCGGCCCTGCCGGCCTGGGTCGGTGCTCTGGCGGTGTTCGTCGGCCTGGAAGCGGTACCGCTGATCCTCCTGGCGCTGTCCACCGCGGTGCTGTTCTACCTCTACCGCATCCCGCGTCAGCTCGGTTGATGCGCCGCTGGCTGGCAGTCCTGCTGCTGGCCCTCGCTGGCCCGGCGCCGGCCGTGGAGCGCGTGGTCAGCCTTGCGCCTTCGCTATCGGAAATCGTCGTCGAACTGGATTCCGCCGACCTGCTGGTCGGTGTGCTCGACGCTGGCGAGCGTCCCCCTCAATTGCACAACCTGCCGTCGGTGGGCCGCTACGGCCAGTTGGACATGGAGCGGCTGCTCAGCCTCAGGCCGGATCTGCTCTTGCTCTGGCCCGGCAGCGTTGGCCCGGCCCAGCGCGAGCAGCTCAGTCGCCTGGGCATCCCGACCCTGGTGGCCGAACCCCATAGCCTCGACCAGCTCACCACTCAAATTGAAACCGTTGCCGCCCGGCTAGGGCGCCCACAACGCGGCCTGAAGCGTGCCAATGAGTTGCGGCAGCAACTGGCCGGCCTGCGTCAACGCTATGCCCGCAGCGCGCCCCTGGCAGTGTTCTATCAGGTCTGGGACCAGCCGCTGTACACCGTGGGCGGCGGGCAAATCATCAGCGATGCCTTGAGTGTGTGCGGCGCGCGCAATGTGTTTGCCGACCTGCCGCTGCCGGCGCCCCAGGTCAGCGTCGAGGCAGTATTGCAGCGCAATCCCGAGGTGATCCTGGCCAGCACCCAGGCGCAACTTGACGCCTGGAAAGACTGGCCGCAATTGAAGGCCGTGGCGCAAGGCCGGTTGTTGCTGATCAGCGATAAAGGCCTGGAGCGGCCGAGCGGGCAGATGATCGCTGCGACGGCCAAGCTCTGTGAGTTGCTTGATTCCGAGTAGCGGCTACTGGCGCCACTAAAGCTCCGGCGTCCAGGTCACCCCGAACATCCAGGCCCGGCCTTGCTCCCGATACCCGTACTGCGCGCCGTCATGGCTGTACAGCACCCGGCTGTAGGACTTGTCGAGCAGATTGTCGACCTTCAACTCCAACCGCACCTCGCGAGTCAGCGCCCAATTGCTGCGCAAGCCCAGCAGGGCATAACCGCCGAGGCGTTGCTGGTTGGCCAGGTCGTCATAGCTGCTGCTCACTGCTTGCCAGCTGGCGCCGAGGCCCAGGCGGTCGAACTGCCGATCCAGGTCCAGGCTCAAGGTGCGCCGGGCACGGCGGGCCAGGGTGTGGCCGGTATCGCGGTCGCGGGGATCGATGATCGCCAGCCCCAGATTGCTCTGCCAGCCGAACAACTCCTGCTGCAGCGTCGCCTCGAAGCCGTTGATACGTGCCGAGGCGACGTTCTGCGGGCGCGAATTGCTGCCGAAGATAATCGCGTCTTCCAGGTCGGTGCGGTACAGCGAGGTCTCCAGGCGAGTGCTCTCGCTCAACTGGCTGCGCCATTGCAGCTCGTAGCTTTTCGAGGTCTCGGGCTTGAGGTCGGGGTTGCTGAAGTCGGGGTAATACAGGTCGTTGAAGGTCGGGGCGCGGAAGCCTTCGCTGTAGGTCAGCAGGACATCGTTGTCGGCGTTCAGCGGCAGGGTGAGGGTGCCGCTCCAGCTGTTCTGGCCGCCGAACTGCTGGTTCTGGTCGCGACGCAGGCCCAGTTCGGTGGAGAAACTGTCGGCCTTGAAGCGATGCTGGACAAAGGCCGCGCGGTTCCAGCGACTGTCCTCGGCGAAGGCGGTGCTGCTGTTGACCCGGTCTTGGTACCAGTCGCCGCCGACGATCAGGCTGTTGCGTTCGTCGAGCGTCAGGTCGTTCTGCCAGTTGACCGAGTCGCGGTAGGTATTGAACACCGTGCGTTCGTCGCTGAGCTTGTCGAAGGTCTTCTCGCGGTTTTCGCTGTGACCCAGTTCCAGGCGCGACTTCCAGGCTTCGTTGATACGCCCGTCGACATAGCTGCTGAAGCTGCTGACCGCGAATTCGCTGTAGGGCTTCTGCGGGAAGCTCTCGAAGGTGCTGCTGTCAAAGCGCCCGAAGGGGTTGTCGAACTCGCTTTTGCCGCGGTTATCCAGCAGGTTCAGGCCCGCCTCCCAGTCGTCATTGAACGCATGGCTCAGACTCAGGCTGAGGGACTGGTTGCGGTAGGCGTCATCATCGCGATCGCTGGCATAGGACTCATGGGTGCGATTGCTCCCGGCCGTGTCGTCGAGGCTGGCGCCCAGGCTGAAGCGGGTCTGCTGGTCGCCGCCGGACAGGCCGATGCTGCGCTCCCAGGTCTGGTGGCTGCCGACCCCCAGGTGCAGGCGGGGTTGCAGGCCCTGCTCGGCGCTGCGCCGGGTGAAGATCTGGATCACCCCGCCAATGGCGTCGCTGCCGTAGATCACCGAGCGGGAGCCGCGCAGCACTTCCACCCGCTCGATCTGCTGGATATTCAGATGCTGCAGATTGCTGTCGCCGGAGCTCGAACTGCCGATGCGCTGGCCATCCACCAGCACCAGGGTCTGCGCCGACGAAGTGCCGCGGATATAGATCCCCGGCACGCTGCCCCGGCCGCCACTCTGCGCCACTTGCACGCCAGGCACCCGTTGCAGCAGGTCGGTGACGCTGGAGGGTTGCAGGCGGTCGATGTCGTCGCGGGTGAATACGGTGTTGGCGGCGCTGCTGTCGTTGCGCGCCTCTACCTGGCGGTTGGCGCTGATCAGCGTGTCGGGCAGCTTGAGGGCCTGTTCGCGCTCGAGAGTGTCGGCCAGCAGTTGGCCGGTGGGCAGCAGGACAAGGGGCAGGACGAGGAGGGCGGGTTTCATCGGCAATCTATAGCGAATGGAGCATGCGAGGAAAAACCGTAGCCGCTGCCGCAGGCTGCGATAAGGTCCGCAGGACCTTCCTGCGACCTCAAAAGCAACGCCCCCTTCGGGGGCGATCGCAGCCTTCGGCCGCGGCTACAGGTTACAGGCCGAGCCGTTGCAGGCGTGCCCGTACGGCGGCTTCGATACCGGCTTCGTCCAGGCCGCATTCGGCCAGCATCTGCGCCGGTTTGGCGTGTTCGACGTAGAGGTCCGGCAGGCCCAGGTGCAGGATCGGCTTGAGGATCGCCTCGCGCGCCAGGAACTCGCCGACCGCGCCACCGGCGCCGCCCATGATGGCGTTCTCTTCGATAGTCACCAGCAGTTCGTGGCTGGCGGCGATCTCGCACACCAGGGCTTCATCCAGCGGCTTGACGAAACGCATGTCGACCACGGTGGCATCCAGCTTGTCGGCGACTTTCAGCGCCTCGGCCAGTTGCACGCCGAATACCAGCAAGGCGACCTTGCTGCCCTGGCGACGGACCACGCCCTTGCCGATCTCGATCGGCTGCAGGTCTTTCTCGATGGTGGCGTTCGGGCCGGTACCGCGTGGATAACGCACGGCGGCCGGGCCGTTGTACAGATGGCCGGTGCTGAGCATCTTGCGCAGCTCGTTCTCGTCGCTCGGGGTCATCACCAGCATGCCGGGGATGCAGCGCAGGAACGACAGGTCGAAGCTGCCGGCGTGGGTCGGGCCGTCTTCGCCCACCAGGCCGGCACGGTCGATGGCGAACAGCACGTCGAGGTTCTGCACCGCTACGTCATGCACCAGCTGGTCGTAACCGCGCTGCAGGAAGGTCGAATAGATCGCCACCACCGGCTTGGCGCCTTCGCAGGCCATGCCGGCCGCCAGGGTCACGGCGTGCTGCTCGGCAATCGCCACGTCGAAGTAGCGCAGCGGGAAGCGCTCGCTGAAGGCCACCAGGTCCGAGCCTTCCTTCATCGCCGGGGTAATGCCCACCAGGCGCGGGTCGGCGGCGGCCATGTCGCACAGCCATTCGCCGAATACTCCGGAGTACTTCGGCCCGCCGGCTTTTTTCGGCGCAGCGGCGGGGCTGTCCAGGGGGTCGAGCTTGGTGATGGCGTGGTAGCCGATCGGGTCGACTTCCGCCGGGGCGAAACCTTTGCCCTTCTTGGTCACCACGTGCAGGAACTGCGGGCCCTTGAGGTCGCGCATGTTGCGCAGGGTGGCGATCAGGGTCGGCAGGTCGTGGCCGTCGATCGGGCCGATGTAGTTCCAGCCCAGTTCTTCGAACAGGGTGCCGGGAACCAGCATGCCTTTTGCGTATTCTTCGGTGCGGCGGGCGATTTCCCAGGCGCCGGGCAGGCGCGACAGCACCTTCTTGCTGCCTTCGCGCATGCTGGCGTAGGTGCGGCTGGAAAGAATCTTGGCCAGGTAATTGGACAGGCCGCCAACGTTGCGCGAGATCGACATGTCGTTGTCGTTGAGGATCACCAGCATGTTGGCGTCCACTTCCGGCGCGTGGTTCAGCGCCTCGAAGGCCATGCCCGCGGTCAGGGCGCCGTCGCCGATCACCGCGATCGCCTTGCGCTCGCTGTTCTGCAGGCGTGCGGCAATGGCCATGCCCAGCGCCGCGCTGATCGAGGTGCTGGAGTGGCCGACGCCAAAGGTGTCGTACTCGCTCTCGGAGCGCCGCGGGAAGGCGGCCAGGCCGTCCTTCTGGCGCAGGCTGGCCATGCGCTCGCGACGACCGGTGAGGATCTTGTGCGGATAAGCCTGATGACCCACGTCCCACACCAGGCGGTCGTCCGGCGTGTCGAAGACGTAATGCAGCGCGATGGTCAGCTCGATGACGCCCAGGCCGGCACCGAAATGCCCACCGGTCTGGCCGACCGTATAGAGCAATTCCAGGCGCAACTCATCGGCCAGGGTTTCCAGCTCGGCTTCGCCTAACCGGCGCAGGCCGTCCGGCGTGTTGGCACGGTCGAGCAGGGGCGTGGTCGGGCGCTTGCGGGGAATCTCATGAAACGTCGTGGGCATCAGGCGAATCGTTATAGGTATAAAAGAGGCGGCAGTTTACCTTATGCATCGCAAGCTGCCCACGCAGAGCGCGGAACTTGGCCGATATGCGGTCTGCCGCGCCGGGGTCGATCAACTGCGTCGTTCGACGATATAACGCGCCAGCTCCCGCAGAGGCTCGGCGCCCGCGTCAAAGGGTCGCAGTGCGTGCAGGGCCTGATCGCGCAGCTCCAGGGCATAGGCCTTGGCCGCTTCCAGGCCGAGCAGGGCCGGGTAGGTCGGTTTGTCCCGGGCGATGTCGGCACCCTGGCGTTTGCCGAGGGTCGCGGTATCGCTTTCCACGTCGAGAATGTCGTCCTGCACCTGGAACGCCAGGCCGATGGCCTGGGCGTAGGTCTGCAGGGACTTGAGCTCGTCTTTTTCGGCCCGGCCGCTGGCCAGGGCGCCGAGCTTGACGCTGGCCTCGATCAGCGCGCCGGTCTTGTGCCGGTGCATGTACTCCAGGGCTTTCTGGTCGAGTTTGAGGCCCACCGAACCGAGGTCGATGGCCTGGCCGCCGACCATGCCCGCGGGGCCCGCGGCCAGCGCCAGGGTGCTGACCATCTGCAGGCGGATCTCGGCACTCGAATCGCTCAGGCGCGGGTCGAGCAGGGCGCTGAAGGCCAGGCTCTGCAAACCGTCGCCGGCAAGAATCGCGCAGGCTTCATCGAAGGCTTTATGGGTGGTTGGCTGGCCGCGACGCAGATCGTCGTCGTCCATCGCCGGTAGATCGTCGTGCACCAGGGAATAGGCGTGGATCAGCTCCACCGCGCAGGCCGCGCCGTTGGCCTGTTCCGGCCGGGCGCCGAGGGCTTCGCAGGCGGCGTAGGCCAGCAGCGGGCGCACGCGCTTGCCGCCGTTCATCACGCTGTAGCGCATGGCCTGGTAAAGACGGGCCAGCTCCGGGCTTGGCGCGTGGAACAGGGTTTCCAGTGCAGCATTGACCCGGGCCTGGCTGCTGGCCTGATAGGCCGCGATCATTCTGGCTGTTCCGCGTCGAAGGGTTCTTCGGCCAGTTCGCCATCGCGCTCCAGCAGGATCTGCACCTTCTGCTCGGCCTGGGCCAGCGCCGCCTGGCAATCGCGGGTCAGGCCGATGCCTTGCTCGAAGGCGGTCAACGAGTCTTCCAGCGACAGCTCGCCGTTCTCCAGACGCTCGACCAGCGTTTGCAGGTCGGCGAGGGATTGTTCGAAATCTAAGGCAGCTTTTTTGCGGGCCATGGCGGCTATCCCGGTTGACGTTAAACCGGCGCGACACTAGCAGACATGGGGGGTTGGGGCAAATGAGCGGCGGTTGCCGAACGGCTCGGCAGGGCGATTTTTTGCCCTGGATCAGGGCCGGTTGTGCGGGTCGACCTTCTGTCGCCATTTCTTGCTTTACGACAAGGAAAGTTGCGCGCACTTGCCTTGCAATGCCCCATCGTTGATTGGCAAGGAGAGGCTGCAATGAGTGTTTTTCGAAGTGTATTGGGGGCCTGTGCGCTGCTTGGCAGCTGTGCCAGCAGCCTGGTTCTGGCCGGTGGGGCAGAGGGGTTGCAGCGGGTGCAGGTCGAGCTGGTCGCACCGCCGCTGGTTCATCCTCATGAGCAAGTGGTCAGCGGGCCGCCCAAGGTGGTGCAGTTCCGCATGAGTATCGAAGAGAAAAAAATGGTCATCGACGACCAGGGCACCACGCTCCAGGCCATGACCTTCAACGGCTCCATGCCCGGCCCGACTCTGGTGGTGCATGAGGGTGACTATGTGGAGCTGACGCTGGTCAACCCAGCGACCAACAGCATGCCCCACAACGTCGACTTTCACGCGGCCACTGGCGCCCTGGGCGGGGCGGGCCTGACCCAGGTGGTGCCGGGGCAGGAAGTGGTGCTGCGTTTCAAGGCTGATCGCAGCGGTACCTTTGTCTACCATTGCGCGCCGCAAGGCATGGTGCCGTGGCACGTGGTGTCGGGCATGAACGGCGCACTGATGGTGCTGCCCCGTGACGGCCTGCGCGATCCTCAGGGCAAGCCCCTGCATTACGACCGCGTCTACACCATAGGCGAGTCCGACCTGTATATCCCCAAGGACAAGGACGGCCACTACAAGGACTACCCGGACCTGGCGTCCAGCTACCAGGACACCCGCGCGGTCATGCGCACCCTGACCCCGAGCCACGTAGTGTTCAACGGCCGTGTCGGCGCCCTGACCGGTGCCAACGCGCTGACCTCCAAGGTCGGTGAAAGCGTGCTGTTCATCCATTCCCAGGCCAACCGCGACAGCCGTCCGCACCTGATTGGCGGCCATGGCGACTGGGTCTGGACCACCGGTAAATTCGCCAACCCGCCGCAACGCAACATGGAAACCTGGTTTATCCCCGGCGGCTCCGCGGTTGCGGCGCTGTACACCTTCAAGCAGCCGGGTACCTACGTGTACCTCAGCCACAACCTGATCGAGGCCATGGAACTGGGGGCCCTGGCCCAGATCAAGGTGCAAGGGCAGTGGGACGATGACCTGATGACCCAGGTGAAAGCGCCGGGGCCGATCGTCGAGAGCAAGTAATAGGAGGACGGGCGGGGGATATTGCTCGGGTCTTGAACATTTCGTAAAAGTCCGTAATATCCTCGCCATGCTCATCGACCAAATCAAAGCCCTGGCCAGCGACATCCGTATGCAGATGCTCGAATGGCTGAAGGACCCGGAAGGCAACTTCCCGCCCCAGGGGCATGACGCGCCGAAAGAAATCGGCATCTGCATGACTCACCTGCAGCACAAGGCCGCGCTTTCGGCGTCCAGCACGTCCAGCCATCTGGCGATCCTGCAGCAGGCCGGGCTGGTCGAGGCCACGCGTATCGGCAAATGGACTTACTTTCGCCGTAACGAAGCGGCCATTGCTGCTTTTGCCGAGCAACTGAAGCGCGAACTCTGAGTTTTTTTACTTGAACATTTCGTTATTTTTCGAAATGAAAAGGCAACCCAGGAGGATCTGTTCATGAAAGCAATCTACGTACAACCCGGTGGTGGCTACGACAACGTAGTGGTCGGCGAGGCGCCGGCCGCGGCGCCACAAGCGGGCGAAATCACCGTGCGCCTGCGCGCCAGCTCCCTCAACTACCACGATTTTGCGGTGGTCAGTGGCATGTGGGGGCCGACTGAGTCGCGCATCCCGATGGCCGATGGCGCCGGTGAAGTGGTAGCGGTGGGCGAGGGTGTCAGTGAATTTGCCATCGGCGACTCGGTGGTCAGCACCTTCTTCCCCGAATGGCTGGACGGCCGGCCCAATGTCATAGGTTTCGCCACGGTGCCGGGCGATGGCCTGGATGGTTACGCCCGGGAAGTCGTCACCGCCCGCGCCACCTCCTTCACCCGTGCGCCCAAGGGCTGGAGCCACGCCGAAGCGGCGACCCTCACCACCGCCGGCCTTACCGCCTGGCGCGCGCTGGTGGACGACGGTCGGGTGACCGCTGGAGATACCGTGCTGGTGCAAGGCACTGGCGGCGTGTCGATCTTCGCCCTGCAATTCGCCAAGATGCTCGGCGCTACCGTGATCGCCACCTCGTCCAGCGATGCCAAGCTGGAGCGGCTGAAAGCCCTCGGCGCCGATCACCTGATCAACTACCGCCAGGACCCGACCTGGGGTGAAACCGTGCAGAAGCTCACCGCCGGCCGTGGCGTCGATCACGTGATCGAAGTGGGCGGCCCCTCCACCCTGGAGCAGTCGATGATCGCTGCGCGGGTCGGTGGCCATATCTCGGTGATCGGCATCCTGACCGGGGTTGCCGGCGAGTTCCCGATCGTCACCGCGCTGGTCAAGCAATTGCGTCTGCAAGGCGTGCTGGTGGGCAGCCGCCGGCAGCAGCAGGACATGGTCCGCGCGATCGACGCCAACGGTATGCATCCGATCCTCGACAAGCACTTCGCCCTGGACGCGATGGTCGATGCCTTCCGCTACCAGGAAAGCAACCAGCACTTCGGCAAGATCATTCTCGATATCTGATCCTGCCTGGCCGGTCGCCGCGGATCACTCACTCTGATCCGTGGTGGCCAGCACCTCGTTGATCTTCCAGCAGCCTTTGTCCTTGATCAGCAGCAGGTCGACGATCTGCGTGGTATCCGGCGTATTGCCCAGGGTCACCGACTCACGCGCCGAGGTGCCTTGCACCTGCGGTTCGCTGACCTTGATCTGGGTCAGCCACTCATCCATGTAGTCCTGGGTCTTGAGGAAATAATCCTCTTCCAGGCCCTCGGGGCTGCTCATCTGCTTCTTGATCCGTTCGATCAGCGTTTGCGTGACGTACTGCTGCAGGTGCGGCAGGTCATCGGTGATCGGGTCTTTTTCGTTGCTGAAACTCTGCAGGTACCAATTGTAGAAGGCCTCGGCCACCGGCTTGGGCGAGCTGGCGCAGTCGGCGAAGGCGAGGGGCTGATGGAAAGCCGCGGCGAGGAGCAGCAGGGGGAACAGCTTTCTCATGGGGACGTCCTTACAGGAGTTAAGACATTGAGCCGTTGAGACATCAGGTTTATGGCCGAGTGCTCGATTTCAACACGCTGCGTCTCGGATCGCTATCGGCCTGTACGCTGGCAGCGATTTGCAATACAAATACGCTTTCAAATGCTGTAGTCTTGAAACTACAGTCGCGGGATGATCGAGATCAAACAGACCGCGACCTTTATGGAGTGGGAAAACAGGCTCAAGGATTCCAGAGCCAGGGCGTTGATTGCTGCGCGGATTTTTCGCCTGGCCAACGGTCTTGCCGGGGACGTGTCGCCGGTGGGCGAAGGCGTCAGCGAGCTGCGCATCCATTACGGGCCGGGCTACCGGGTTTACTTCCAGCAGCGCGGCTTGCAACTCGTCATTCTGTTGTGCGGCGGCGACAAGAGTCGCCAGGGCCGCGATATCGAACTGGCCAAACAGCTGGCCCGTCGTTGGAGCCGATCATGAACGAACCGCTATTCGACTATGACCCCGCCGCGGCCCTGCGCGACCCGCAGGCCATTGCCCTGTTCATGGCGGACGCCTTCGAGACCGGCGATGCCGGCTACATCGCCAAAGCCCTGGGCGTGGTGGCGCGGGCCAAGGGCATGACCGAACTGGCCCATGAAACCGGGCTGTCCCGCGAGCAGCTGTACCGCTCATTCAGCGACAAGGGCAACCCGACCCTGAAGACCCTGCTGGCGGTGATGCGTGCACTGGGGCTGGACATGACGGCGCGGGTGCATGGGGCGTCTTGATTGATGGCCGGGCCGAACCGCCAATGTCGGGGGCGGCGGCCCTGTCCAGCGCCTGGCGGGAACTCATGGAGCACGGGGCGAATGAGCTTCGCCCCGTTCCAGTGTTCGCCGATTTTTAACGCCCCGCACCAGCCTCGGCCGGCCGGTTGGCGTCGAGCAACGCGTTCACTACGGCATTGGCCATCTCCACCGAGTGGATCATCGACCAGATCAGCCCGCGCTCCACACCGCTGGCGCGTTCGCTGATCTCGTCGCTGACCTGTACCGCGCAATCCAGTAGCAGCGACACATGCACCAAGGCTTCTTCGGCGCTGACGCCGGGGCGGACGCTGAACAGGGCGTCACGGCCCACGGCTGTCGGGACGGTGGCTTTCAGGTTGCCGAGGATTGAGGTTTCAGCGGTGTTCGCGGCCAGGGCCAGGCGGATGCGCTGGGTGGCGAGATCGTGTTCGGGGGTTCTGAATTGCCCGGGCAGGGGCGGATCGGGGACAAGCTTTTTCATGGTGTAACTCCTAGTACAGATCAGGAGCCTTCACCGTCGCTGCTAAACGTAGGGTGGCGGCCGTTTGCAGGTTAGCAGACCGGTGTACTAGGAAACCCGGCGCACCCGAAGGTGCCCTGCGCACGGCCACCATAAAACGTTGGCCAAAAAGAAGCGCCTCGCTGAGGGGGCACTTTGCGCCTAGTACTGTGGGCTGCTAAACCCGATCACTGAATAAGCAGTGACAGGCCGAGCCTAGACAGCAGGTTTCACAGGCGCAAGCGGGTGGGAGTTTCTAGGAAAAGTCGCTCAATAGAAAGCGAAGAACCTTACTTTTGCCGGGGCAGAAACGGCTGCCGATGACCTGTCCGGTCCATCGGGTTACGCATTGAGCAGGGTTTTCCAGGCATTAAAAAGCCGGCTTGTGGCCGGCTTCTCGGGGACTGGCTTGGTTCATTTTTGGTAAACCGCACCAGCCTGCAAAACGTACACCCAGCTCTTGCGGCTGGCTGTGGGACTTGGCGAGAAAATCATCTGCCGCGTCGGGCGGATCTGACCGGTTGAACAGGTCGATGCGCAAAGGTGGGGCGCAGCATACTGATATTCGAAGAGAATTCCCAGCGCAAAGCGTTAGCCGGAGCCTGTGACGAGGGCAAAAAGCAGGGCGTTTTGTATCGGAGGGCGTTGTTGGCGGGGAATGGGCTGTTGTTCTGGGGGCTGTTATCGCGGACAAGCCTCGCTCCTACGGGGGAGGGGCATTCGACGGGCATAAAAAAGCCCCGGGTTAGCGGGGCTTTTTCTTGAAGCTTGGCGCTGGAAGCTTGCAGCTGCTGCTTAGCCTTTGTAGGCGGCAACCGACTTCAGGATCGCGGCGCGGGCGGCGTCGGCGCCGTCCCAGCCTTCGATCTTCACCCATTTGCCTTTTTCGAGATCTTTGTAGTTCGCGAAGAAGTGCTCGATCTGCTGAATCAGCAGCGGCGGCAGGTCGGTGTATTCCTTCACGTCGACATACAGCTGGGACAGCTTGTCGTGTGGAACAGCGATGACTTTGGCATCGCCGCCGCCGTCGTCGGTCATGTTCAGGATGCCGACCGGACGGGCGCGGATCACCGAGCCTGGAGCCACTGGGTAAGGGGTCACGACCAGCACGTCGAGGGGGTCGCCGTCGTCGGCCAGGGTGTTCGGGATGTAGCCGTAGTTGGCCGGGTAGAACATCGGGGTGGCCATGAAACGGTCAACGAACAGGCAATCGCTGTCTTTGTCGATTTCGTATTTGATCGGCGCGTGGTTGGCCGGAATCTCGATTGCGACGTAGATGTCGTTCGGCAGGTCTTTGCCAGCCGGAATCTTGCTGTAGCTCATTGGGCGATGCCCCCGTTAGTTGACCAAAATGTCTTGGCCGGATTGACCAAAAAGTGGCGGCGATTATAGGCATATTCCAAGGGCTATGCCACGTACCGAAGGACGTATGGACGCCTTGGGCCAAACGCCGCGAACCCTGTGCAGGAGCCGTCGGTCGACGCTCGATTGCTTGCGAAAAGAAGAGTCGCCGCAGCCTGTTTAGTTCAGAGACACCCGTCAGGATCGACGATTATTTCGCCAGCGGGCGCGTTCCGGCAGGACGCCTCAGTGTTGCTGGTAGTGCGGGTCGCTGGCCTGCAATTGCTGGAGCCGGGCTAGGGGATTCTGCCGGTAAAACAGCTGCAGTTGCTGGTAGACCTTCGGATAGGCCTCGTGCAGCAGATCCGGGGCGCTGAAGAAGTATTCGCTGGTGACGGCGAAGAATTCCGCGGGGTTTTCCGCGGCGTAAGGGTCGATGGCGGTTTCGGCGTCCGGGTCGTGGTCGAGCTGGCGGTTGAGGTCGTCGTAGGCCGCCTGCATCACCTGCGCCCAGTCGCTGATGCGCATGTCGCTGTGCAGCGGCGGCAGGCCGTTGGCGTCGCCGTTGAGCATGTCCAGCTTGTGCGCCAGCTCGTGGATCACCAGGTTGTAGGCTTCCCAGCCGCCGCTGGCGAGCACGCCGGGCCAGGCCAGGATGATCGGGCCCTGTTGCCAGGCTTCGCCGCTGTGTTCGCCGTCCCATTCGTGTTCGACGCCACTGGCATCGCGATGGCGCTGGGGGCTGAGGAAGTCGTCGGGGTAGAGGACGATTTCGTGGAAGCCCTGGTACCAGTTCAAATCCCCCAGGTGCAACAGCGGCAACTGGGCCTGGGCGGCCAGCAGCAGGCGTTCGAACTGGTGCAGCTCGACCCCGGGCAGGGCGCTCAGGTGCTTGTCGTCGAGAAACAGGACGCTGGTTTCCCGTAGCCACTGATCCTCGGCATCGCTCAGGCCGTCGAGAAAGGGCAGGTGCTGGCGCACCCGTTGCCACATTTCATCGGCAACCGGGTGCTTGGCCAGCCGACGCCGGCGGCGCCAGGTACTGAGGGGCCACATAGCGATCAGTGGCTTTCAGCCTTTGCCGCCGAGCGGCCCAGGCGGCTGCGCACCACGCCGATGATCATCGGCACCAGCGACAGCAGGATGATGCCCACCACCAGCAGCGACAGGTTTTTCTTGATGAACGGCACGTTGCCGAAGAAGTAGCCCAGGGTCACCAGGCCGCCGACCCACAGGATGGTGCCGGCCACGCTGAAGGCGAAGAAGCGCGGGTACGGCATCTTGGCCACGCCGGCGACGAAGGGAGCGAAGGTACGGATGATCGGCAGGAAACGCGCCAGGGTCACGGTTTTACCGCCGTGACGGTCATAGAAATCGTGAGTCTTTTGCAGGTAGTCGCGGCGGAAGATCTTCGAGTTCGGGTTGCTGAACAGTCGTTCGCCCACCGTTCGCCCGATGATGTAGTTGGTGCTGTCGCCGAGGATCGCCGCCAGCATCAGCAAGCCGCCGAGCAGTACCGGGTCCATGGCGCCACCGGCGGCGACCGCGCCGGCGATGAACAGCAGGGAGTCGCCAGGCAGGAACGGCGTCACCACCAGGCCGGTCTCGCAGAAAATCACCAGGAACAGGATGGCGTAGATCCATGGCCCGTAGTTGGTCACCAACATGTCGAGGTAAACGTCGAGATGGAGGATGAGGTCGATCGGGTTGAAATCCATTGGGGCACCTGTGGTGACGGCCCGATTCTGCGGGCCTGTGCGATGACTGGGGCAAAAAACTTACAGCTGGCGCAGATTCATCTTACGCCCCGAAAAGGTCGGCATTATAAGACCTGATAGGTGAAATGGGCGTTGAGTTTGTAGCGAGGAATGTATTGACGGCGCTGGCTGGCCAGAGGCGAAAGATCGTGGCCTTCGGCAGCGTCTTCCCAGGCACTGTCGAAGGTTGTGATCGGGCGGTTGCAGAGGGGGCTTAGTCGTCGCTGATCGGCAATATGTAGTTCTTGAACTGGGTATCTTCGCGAAAACCGATGGATTCATAGGTTTTCTGTGCCACTTCGTTGTCACTGCTGGTGGAGACACGCATGCGCACGGCCTGGGTGTCCTTGGCCATTTTCTTCGCGGTGCGGATCAGGTTGTCGGCCACCAGTTGGCGACGGGCATCTTCGGCGACGTAGATGTCGTTGAGGATCCACACGCGCTTCAGGGACAGGGAGGAAAAGCTGGGGTAGAGCTGACAGAAACCGAGGAGTTTCTTGTCGTCATCGTCGGGCAGGGCCAGGTAGATCACCGACTCCTTGCGGCGCAGGCGCTTTTCCAGGAAGGCCCGGGACGAGTCCGGAAAAGGCAGGGCACCATAGAACTCGCGGTATTTGACGAACAGGGGGGTCAACAGATCCAGGTGTTCGAGGGTTGCTTGAGTAATCCGCATGAGTTGTCCTCAACTTCGAATGGATACGACGGCAAACGGTTCATTACTCGGGCAGCCGTGTTTCGATGCTGCCTAAAGCCTGGAAAAAGCGCAATCGTCTCGAAAAGTCATGGCTTTGCAGGCCCCAGCAGGAAATTGCCCTTGGTGGTGTCGGGCGCCTCGCTGTCCAGGGTGTTCACCTGGGCCTCGTCTTTCAGGTTGACCCCCGAGAGCTGCCGCCTGCAGGCCTCGCGCATCAGGTACAGCAAGCGGTGGGCCGCCATGCCGTAGCTCAGGCCCTCCAGGCGCACGTTGGAAATGCAGTTGCGATAGGCATCGGTGAGCCCGACCTTCGGGTTGTAGGTGAAATACAGCCCCAGGCTGTCCGGTGAGCTGAGGCCCGGGCGTTCGCCGATCAGGATCACGGTCATTTTTGCCCCGAGCAGCTCGCCGATTTCGTCGGCCACCGCCACCCGGCCTTGTTCCACGAGGATGACCGGCGACAGCGACCAGCCTTCGGCTGCGGTCTGTTCTTCAAAACGGGCGAGAAACGGCAGGGTATGCCGATGCACCGCCAGCGCCGACAAGCCGTCCGCTACCACCACCGCCAGATCCACCCCGCCCGGATTGGCGGATGCGTGATCGCGCAGGGCCTGGGCCGACTCGTCGCTGAGCTTGCGCCCCAGGTCCGGGCGTTGCAGGTAGCTGTGGCGATCGCTGGCGGCGCTGTGCAGCAGCAGGCTGTCGCGGCCGCGTTCGGCCAGTTGGCTGCTCAGCCCGGCATGGTCGAAGGGCAGGTGCACCGCATCGCGGGCCTGGGCGTGGGCGAACTGGAAGTCCAGCTGGGCGCCGGTGGGCAGGCTGGTGCCGGTGCGGCCCAGGGCGATACGCGCCGGGGTCAGGCGGCGCAGATCCAGCCAGGGGTTCTGGCTGTCGGTCGGATGTTTGTCCATGGGCCTGTCCTTACTGAAGCTGTGCCAGCGCCTGGCGGAAGGCCGGCGGCAGGTTGTGGCCGAACTGCACCTTGCCGTCGGGCTGGGTGAAGATGCCGGTTTTCGCCAGCCACTGCTCGAACTCTGGCGCCGGTTTCAGGCCCAGGGTCTGGCGGGCGTAGAGCGCGTCGTGAAAGGAGGTGGTCTGGTAGTTGAGCATGATGTCGTCGGAGCCGGGGATGCCCATGATGAAGTTGATCCCGGCCACGCCCAGCAGGGTCAGCAGGGTGTCCATGTCGTCCTGGTCGGCTTCGGCGTGGTTGGTGTAGCAGATGTCGCAACCCATGGGCACGCCCAGCAGCTTGCCGCAGAAGTGGTCTTCCAGGCCGGCGCGGATGATCTGCTTGCCGTTGTACAGGTACTCCGGGCCGATGAAACCGACCACGGTGTTCACCAGGAACGGCTTGAAGTGCCGGGCCACGGCATAGGCGCGGGTTTCGCAGGTCTGCTGGTCGACGCCGAAGTGGGCGTTGGCCGACAGCGCGCTGCCCTGGCCGGTCTCGAAATACATCAGGTTCTGCCCCAGGGTGCCGCGCTTGAGGCTCAGGCCGGCCTCGTAGCCTTCCTGCAATACATTGAGGTTGATGCCGAAACTGGCGTTGGCCGCCTCGGTGCCGGCGATCGACTGGAACACCAGGTCCAGCGGCACGCCACGGTTGATCGCCTCGATGGAGGTGGTGACATGGGTCAGCACGCAGGCCTGGGTGGGAATTTCATAACGCTGGATGATGGCGTCGAGCATTTCCAGCAGGGCGCAGATCGAGGCGATGCTGTCGGTGGCCGGGTTGATGCCGATCATGGCGTCGCCGTTGCCGTAGAGCAGGCCGTCGAGAATGCTCGCGGCGATGCCCGCCGGTTCGTCGGTCGGGTGGTTGGGCTGCAGGCGGGTCGACAGCCGCCCACGCAGGCCCAGGGTGCCGCGGAACCGGGTGACCACGCGGATCTTCTGCGCCACCAGCACCAGGTCCTGGACACGCATGATCTTCGACACGGCGGCGGCCATTTCCGGGGTCAGCCCGGGCGCCAGGGCGCGCAGGCTCTGTTCGTCGGCGGCGTCGCTGAGCAGCCAGTCGCGAAAGCCGCCGACCGTGAGGTGGCTGACGGTGGCGAAGGCGGCCTTGTCGTGGGTGTCGATGATCAACCGGGTGACTTCATCGGTTTCGTAGGGGATCAGCGCCTCTTCGAGGAAGTGCTTGAGCGGAATGTCCGCCAGGGTCATTTGCGCGGCGACCCGCTCGCCGTCGTTGAGGGCGGCGACGCCGGCCAGGAAGTCCCCGGAGCGCGCCGGGCTGGCCTTGGCCATGACCTCCTTGAGGCTGTCGAAGCGGTAAGTCTGGGCGCCGATTGTGTGGGCGAAACTTGCCATACAGGTTCTCCGTGACGACGCAGGGACGTGGCCCCTGCGTCGAGGTTTTCGGCGGTTAGTGCAAGGCTTCTTCAGCTTTCTGAATGGCCGCGAATTCTTCTTCGGGCGTGCCTGCTACCAAGTGATGCCGACTGTAGAAAGCAAAGTAAGCAATTAATACTCCATAGATGATCGCGGCGCCAATGACCACCCGCGGATCCACCAGGAAGCCCGCGACCACGGCGATGCAGGCCAGTACCAGGGCCACGCCGGAGGTGAAGATGCCGCCCGGGGTGCGGTACGGACGATCCATTTTGGGGCGGCGGATGCGCAGGGTGATGTGCGCGGCCATCATCAGCACGTAGGAGATGGTCGCGCCGAACACCGCCACCAGGATCAGCAGGTCGCCCTGGCCGGTCAGCGACAGGCCGAAACCGATGATGCCGGGGATCACCAGCGCCAGGACTGGCGCCTTGCTCTTGTTGGTTTCCGACAGCTTGCGCGGCAGGTAACCCGCGCGGGACAGGGCGAAAATCTGCCGCGAGTAGGCGTAGATGATCGAGAAGAAGCTGGCGATCAGGCCGGCCAGGCCCACCAGGTTGACGAAGCTGCCCATCCAGGTCGAACCGCCGTAGGCCTTGGCCAGGGCTTCCACCAGCGGGTTGCCGGAGGTCAGCAGGGCGTTGGCCCCCGCGCCGCCTGGGCCGATCACCAGGATCAGCAGGGCGAAGCTCAGCAGCACCAGCATGGCGCCGATCAGGCCGCGCGGCAGGTCGCGCTTGGGGTTCTTGGTTTCTTCCGCGGCCAGCGGGACGCCTTCGACCGCCAGGAAGAACCAGATGGCGTAGGGAATCGCCGCCCACACACCGACATAACCGAACGGCAGGAAGCTGCTGGCGCCCACGGCCTCGGTGACCGGGATGTCCAGCAGGTTGGCCACCGAGAAGTGCGGCACCATCGCCACCAGAAATACGCCCAGGGCGATGGCGGCCACGGCGGTGATGATGAACATCAGCTTCAGCGCCTCGCCGACCCCGAAGATGTGGATGGCGATGAACACGATGTAGAACGCCAGGTAGATCATCCAGCCGCCGATGCCGAACAGCGACTGGCAATAGGCGCCGATAAACACCGCGATCGCCGCCGGGGCGATGGCGTATTCGATAAGGATCGCGGTGCCGGTGAGAAAGCCGCCCCAGGGGCCGAAGGCACTGCGGGCAAAACCGTAGCCGCCGCCGGCGGTGGGGATCATCGAGGACAGTTCGGCCAGGGAAAAGCACATGCACAGGTACATGGTGGCCATCAGCAGGGTGGCGAGGAACATGCCGCCCCAGCCGCCCTGGGCCAGGCCGAAGTTCCAGCCGGCGTAGTCGCCGGAGATGACGTAGGCCACGCCCAGGCCCACCAGCAGGACCCAGCCTGCCGCGCCTTTTTTCAGTTCGCGTTGTTGGAAATAGTCGGAGCCGACTTTTTCAAAGTCGACGGAAGAGCCAGCCGGCTGCACGCCGGTATGTTCGCTAGGCATAAGGGTTCACCTGTTCTTATTGTTGTGCCCGGTCGGCAGACCGGATCGGTGTTGCAAGGCGATGGAGTGTTCTGCCTTGAGGTCGTCATCGCGAGCTTGCGCGAGCGGCCCCCAAGGGTGAAGCCGCGTTGGCGGCTTCACCCTTGTCCCTGGCTTTACTGGCTTTAGAAGAAGCCCAGCGGGTTGATGTCGTAGCTCACCAGCAGGTTTTTGGTCTGCTGGTAGTGGTCGAGCATCATCTTGTGGGTTTCACGGCCGACGCCGGACTTCTTGTAACCGCCGAACGCCGCGTGGGCGGGGTACAGGTGGTAGCAGTTGGTCCACACACGACCGGCCTTGATCGCCCGGCCCATGCGGTAGGCGCGGTTGATGTCGCGGGTCCAGAGGCCGGCGCCAAGGCCGAACTCGGTGTCGTTGGCAATCGCCAGGGCTTCGGCTTCGTCCTTGAAGGTGGTGATGCTCACCACCGGGCCGAAGATTTCTTCCTGGAACACACGCATCTTGTTGTGGCCCTTGAGCAGGGTCGGCTGGATGTAATAACCGCTGGCCAGGTTGCCCTCGAGTTTTTCCACCTTGCCGCCGGTCAGCAGCTGCGCGCCTTCGCCCTTGGCGATTTCCAGGTACGAGAGGATCTTGTCGAACTGCTGCTCGGACGCCTGGGCGCCGACCATGGTGTCGGTGTCCAGCGGGTCGCCGCGCTTGATCTGCTCGACCTTTTTCATCACCACTTGCATGAACTCGTCGTAGATCGACTCTTCCACCAGGGCGCGCGACGGGCAGGTGCAGACTTCGCCCTGGTTGAAGAACGCCAGCACCAGGCCTTCGGCGGCCTTTTCGATGAAGCTCGGTTCGGCCTGCATGATGTCGGCGAAGAAGATGTTCGGCGACTTGCCGCCCAGTTCCACGGTGGACGGGATGATGTTCTCGGCGGCGCATTTCATGATGTGCGAGCCCACCGGCGTCGAACCGGTGAAGGCGATCTTGGCGATGCGCTTGCTGGTGGCCAGGGCTTCGCCGGCTTCTTTGCCGAAGCCTTGCACCACGTTGAGCACGCCCGGCGGCAGCAGGTCGCCGATCAGCTCCATCAGCACGCAGATGCCCAGCGGGGTCTGCTCGGCCGGCTTGAGTACCACACAGTTACCGGCGGCCAGGGCCGGGGCGAGCTTCCAGGCGGCCATCAACAGCGGGAAGTTCCACGGGATGATCTGCCCGACCACGCCCAGTGGTTCGTGAATGTGATAGGCCACGGTGTTGCCGTCGATTTCCGCGGCGCTGCCTTCCTGGGCCCGCAGGCAGCCAGCGAAGTAGCGGAAGTGGTCGGCGGCCAGGGGGATGTCGGCGTTGAGGGTTTCCCGCACGGCCTTGCCGTTGTCCCAGGTTTCGGTGATGGCCAGCAGTTCGAGGTTCTGTTCGATACGGTCGGCGATTTTCAGCAGGATCAGCGAGCGGGCCTGTGCCGAGGTGGCACCCCAGGCATCGGCGGCGGCATGGGCGGCGTCCAGGGCTTTCTCGATGTCTTCGGCGGTGGAGCGCGGGAACTCGGCGATCGGTTGGCCGTTTACCGGCGAGGTATTGGTGAAGTACTGACCTTTGACAGGCGCGACGAATTCGCCGCCGATGTAGTTACCGTATTTGCTCTTGAACGAAACGATAGCGCCTTCAGTACCGGGGTGTGCATAACGCATGGTGGGTATCTCCTGGCTTTTGTGCTTATAGGGGAGGACGCGCTGTTGCGCTTGTAAAAGCGTAGAGCAAAGCCCGGGCCACTGCGTTGCAGGCTAGGAAAATCAAGGGTTTGCGAATGTTTCAGCGGCTGCGTGCCGGGCGTATGTGGCAGTTGTGGCACAGGTCGGGTGACACTTTGTACCGCTTGTGGCACAGCTCGTGACTCATTGGTCGAGGCAGCATTGCAATGCGTCCATGGCTGGAGGATGCTGGTGGGCCGCGAGGATCTGAAGAACTCTTCTGTAGCCGCTGCCGCAGGCTGCGAACGACCGCGAAGCGGGCGCTGCTCTTCAGATCGCGGAAGCCCCTGCGGGGCTTGGCGCAGCCTGCGGCAGCGGCTACAGGTGGGTGCCTTCTGAGCAGTCAGCGCAGCAGGAGAACAATAAGAAATGCACAGCAATCACCTCACCCGGCACGCCCAGCAAGTGCTGACCGTGACCCAAGGCAAGGCCCATCTGCAGGGGCCCGGCAGCGATCCTTCCATCGCCCGCTCCTGGCTGCGTTGCCTGGAGGACTATCACCTCGACCCGGCCCTGAGCATGGCGCCCACCGTGCTCGAGCACGGCCGCCTGCTGGAAAGCCGCGAACGCCTGCAGCAGGTGCTGCAGATCGCCGGCAACGAGATGACCAGCCTGCACCAGCAGCTGTCCGGCGCCGGCCATGCGGTGCTGTTGACCGACGCCCGGGGGGTGATCCTCAACTGCGTCACCGCGCCCGCCGAGCGCAAGATTTTCGAACGCGCCGGGCTCTGGCTCGGCGCCGACTGGAGCGAGGCCTGCGAGGGCACCAACGGCATCGGCACCTGCCTGGTGGAGCGCCAGTCCCTGACCATCCACCAGGACGAACATTTCCGTGGCCGTCATACCGGCCTGACTTGCTCGGCCAGCCCGGTGTTCGACCCTCACGGTGAACTGCTGGCGGTGCTCGACGTTTCCTCGGCGCGCCCGGATGTGTCGCGCCAGAGCCAGTTCCACACCATGGCCTTGGTCAATCTCTCGGCGAAGATGATCGAGAGCTGCTATTTCCTGCGCTATTTCGACAATCAATGGTTGCTGCGTTTTCACCTGCAGGCCGAGTCCGTCGGCTTGTTCAGCGAAGGCTTGCTGGCATTCGACGGAGAAGGGCGGATCAGCGCGGTGAACCAGAGCGCCTTGAACCTGCTGGGGCATGTTCGCGGTGGCTTGCTGGGCAAACCGGTGGAAGCCTTTTTCGACTGCTCGCTGGACGAGTTGCTGGGTCGCGCCAGTGTCAATGCCAGCGCCAGCTGGCCGCTGCGCACCCGTGATGGGCGGCACCTGTTCGCGGTGTTGCGTGGCCAGCCGCGCAGCGTACCGAAACCGCTGCCGCCGAGGGCGGTGCTGGAGCGTCCGCGTCTGCCCGAGATCTGCCTGGGCGATGCGGCCCTGCAAGACGACTTCCGCAAATCCTTGCGGGTGTTCGAGCGCGATGTGCCGTTGCTGATCAACGGCGAAACCGGCTCCGGCAAGGAGGCGTTCGCCAAGGCGGTGCACCATGCCAGCCAGCGGGCGGAGAAAGCCTTCGTTGCCTTGAACTGCGCGGCAATTCCCGAAAGCCTGATCGAAAGCGAGCTGTTCGGTTATCGCGGCGGCACCTTCACCGGGGCGCGCAAGGAAGGCATGCGCGGCAAGTTGCAGCAGGCCGATGGCGGCACGCTGTTCCTCGATGAAATCGGCGATATGCCGCTGGCCTTGCAGACCCGCCTGTTGCGGGTGCTGGAGGACCGCATGGTGGTGCCTATCGGCGGCGAGCCGCAGGCGGTCAACGTGCGCATCATCAGCGCCACTCACCGGGACCTGCTGGAGCGGGTACGGGATGGCAGTTTCCGCGAGGATTTGTATTACCGGCTCAATGGCCTGGAAATCAGCTTGCCGGCGCTGCGCGAGCGCAGTGACAAATCCCAGTTGCTGGATTTTCTCCTGGCGCAGGAAGCCGGCGATCAGCAGGTCTCGCTCGACGGCCCGGCGCGCCAGGCCCTGCTGGACTTCCACTGGCCAGGCAACGTGCGGCAACTGCGCAACGTATTGCGCACCCTGGCGGCGCTCTGCGACGACGGACGCATCGGCCTGGAGGATGTGCCGGCGATGATTCGCCAGGGCCGCCCGGCGCCAATGCCGGCAGCTGCCGAGGAGGCGGGCGGATACCCGTTGGACGATGCCGAACGCCTGGCCTTGCTCAATGCCCTGGAACAACAGCGCTGGCATATGACCCACACCGCCGAGCAGCTGGGGGTGAGCCGTAACACCCTCTATAGAAAGCTGCGCAAGCATGGAATCGCGCGCTAGGACATGAGACCGCGTCAGCGTTCATCGCGGCGCAGCCGCCGATACGTCGGTAACCGCGGCCCAAGGCTCCAGCCGCGTTCGAGCGATTCCCCGGCAAAAGCCCCACAGAACTCGTCACAGCCTCCGACAGCGACAACAGCCTGTTCCCCATCAGCTAAAGAGTGCGATTTGCAGCCCTCTACGCTAACCTGCCTCGATGTTTTACGAGGCCTTCTATGCACATTCATATTCTCGGTATTTGCGGCACCTTCATGGGCTCGATGGCGGTTCTGGCCAAAGAACTGGGCCATCATGTCACCGGCTCCGATGCCAACGTCTACCCGCCCATGAGCACCCAGCTCGAAGCCCAGGGCATCGAGTTGACCCAGGGCTACGACCCGGCCCAGCTTGACCCGGCGCCGGACCTGGTGGTGATCGGCAATGCCATGTCCCGCGGCAACCCGGCGGTGGAATATGTGCTGAACAAGGGCCTGCCCTATGTTTCCGGCCCGCAATGGCTGGCCGACCATGTGCTGCAAGGCCGTTGGGTGCTGGCGGTGGCCGGCACGCACGGCAAGACCACCACCAGCAGCATGCTGGCCTGGGTGCTGGAGCATGCGGGCATGAGTCCGGGCTTCCTGATCGGTGGCGTGCCGCAGAACTTCTCGGTGTCGGCCCGCCTGGGCGGCACACCGTTCTTCGTAATCGAAGCCGATGAATACGACAGCGCCTTCTTCGACAAGCGCTCGAAGTTCGTGCACTACCGTCCGCGCACGGCGATCCTGAACAATCTCGAGTTCGATCACGCGGACATCTTCCCCGATCTGCCGGCGATCGAGCGGCAGTTCCACCACTTGGTGCGGACCATCCCGAGCGAAGGCCTGGTCATCCACCCGACCACCGAGCCGGCCCTGCAACGGGTGATCGACATGGGCTGCTGGACCCCGGTGCAAACCACCGGCGCGGGCGGCCAATGGCAGGTCAAGCTGCTCAGCGAAGACGGCTCGAAGTTCGAAGTAATGTTCGAAGGCGAGGCCCAAGGCGTGGTCGAGTGGGACCTGACCGGCCAGCACAACGTCGCCAACGCCCTGGCCACCCTGGCCGCGGCGCGCCATGTCGGCGTGGTGCCGTCCATGGGCATCGCTGCGCTGAGCGCGTTCAAGAGCGTCAAGCGGCGGATGGAGAAGGTGGCTGAAGTCCATGGCATCACCATCTACGACGACTTCGCTCACCACCCGACCGCCATCGCCACCACCCTGGATGGCCTGCGCAAGCGCATCGGCGATGCGCCATTGATCGCGATCATCGAGCCGCGCTCCAACTCCATGAAGCTCGGCGCCCACCGTGACGGGCTGCCGGAAAGCGTCAACCAGGCCGATCAGGTGGTCTGGTACGCGCCGGCCAACCTCGGCTGGGACCTGGGCGCCACCGCTGCGCTGTGCAGCGTGCCGTCGATTGTCAGCGACTCCCTGGAAGGCATCATCGAGCGGGTGAAGAGCCAGGCCAAGCCGGGCACCCACGTGGTGATCATGAGCAACGGCGGCTTCGGCGGCCTGCACGGCAAGCTGGCCGAGGCACTGCGATGAACAACGGCCCGGAACGCATCACCCTGGCGATGACCGGCGCCTCGGGCGCCCAGTACGGCCTGCGCCTGCTCGATTGCCTGGTGCGCGAAGATCGTGAAGTGCACTTCCTGATCTCCAAGGCCGCGCAGTTGGTGATGGCGACCGAGACCGATGTGACCCTGCCGTCCAAGCCGCAGACCATGCAGGCCTTCCTCACCGAGTACACTGGTGCGGCAGCCGGGCAGATCCGCGTGTATGGCAAGGAAGACTGGATGTCGCCGGTGGCCTCGGGCTCCGGTTCGCCGGCGGCGATGGTGGTGGTGCCTTGTTCCACCGGTACCTTGTCGGCCATCGCCACGGGCGCCTGCAACAACCTGATCGAGCGGGCGGCGGACGTCACCCTGAAGGAACGCCGCCAGCTGATCCTGGTACCGCGCGAGGCGCCTTACTCGAGCATCCACCTGGAGAACATGCTCAAGCTGTCGAACATGGGTGTGACCATTCTGCCGGCGTCTCCGGGTTTCTATCACCAGCCGCAGACCATCGACGACCTGGTGGACTTTGTCGTGGCGCGGATTCTCAACCTGTTGAATATCCCGCAGGACATGCTGCCGCGTTGGGGCGAGCATCATCTGAGCAGCGATGAGTAAGTCGCTGCTGGTCCTGCTGGTCGCCCTGCAACTGGGCGGCTGCGCCACGGCACGCACGCTGAACGCGGCCAAGCCGGGAGCTCCGGTGGTGTATTCCGGGACGCGTCTGGATCTGTATGTGATGCAGGGCGGCTGTTGCCCGATGGATCGCTTCGGTGCCGAAGCGCCGAGCTATCTGGGGGTCGATCTGCCGGCCAGCGCCTTGCTCGACACGCTGCTGTTGCCGCTGTCGGTGCTGACGGTATTGGGGGTTGGTTTCCAGGCTACAGGCGGGTTGTAACGACCTTGTAGCCGCTGCCGAAGGCTGCGATCGGTCGCGTAGCGGCCGTAGAGGCGGGCGGCGCGGTGGTGCGGCAAATCGCGTCGTCAGGATTGCGCCTGCTGCGCAGTCGATCACAGCCTGCGGCAGCGGCTACAGGCGCGATCCATGGCGTTTATTTGCCCAGCTTGCGCAACTCGTCGGACTCGACGATCCGCACGCCATCCTGCTCTTCCAGCGCCAGGCGCCACATGGCCCGGGCCAGATGGCAGGCTTCGATGCCGTGGTATTTGCCGGGAATCAGCTTGGACAGCGGGCCGGCCAGCTGTTCGGCGAGACGCGGTTCGATGCGTTCGCCAAGCAGCAGCGACGGCCGGCAAATAGTCAGTTGCGGCCAGTCCTGGGCCTTCAGCGCCTGTTCCATTTCGCCTTTGACCCGGTTATAGAAAATCGAGGATTTCGCGTCCGCG
This sequence comes from Pseudomonas sp. NFACC41-3, assembly GCF_900109505.1. Taxonomy (NCBI): domain Bacteria; kingdom Pseudomonadati; phylum Pseudomonadota; class Gammaproteobacteria; order Pseudomonadales; family Pseudomonadaceae; genus Pseudomonas; species Pseudomonas sp. NFACC41-3. Next base: position 231,789 of record NZ_FOAE01000007.1, on the reverse strand, counting down.
CCCAGGGCGCTGATCACCACCAGGTGCCGCGCACCCATTTCCCGCGCGCGTTTGCCGAAGGCCACCACCAGGTCCAGGTCGACGGCGCGGAACGCCTGTTCGGAGCCGGCTTTCTTGATCGTGGTGCCCAGGCAGCAGAACGCCAGGTCCACCCGGCCGCTGAGCTGCGGCAGGAGTACCGCCGGGTCGCCGACCGGGTTTTCCAGGCGCGGATGTTCGCTCAAGGGGTGCCGGCTGGGCGCCAGTACGCGGGTTACCGTGGGTTCGTTGAGCAGGCGGTCGAGCAAGTGCTCGCCAGTCAGGCCGGTCGCGCCGGCGAGCAAGATATGCTGAGGCGTCAAGTACATAATGTTTCCCCCTTGATACTGTTTCAGCTTAGTTGCTCTTTGCTTCCTTGCTGTCGTTGGCGGCGCTTTGCAGCGCCTTTCGTGCTTGTTGCTTGCGCAGATGCTGCCAGTGCGCCAAGACCCCCTTGGGCGCCCAGATCTGCGGTTCAGAGGCTTCGAAATTGTCCGCCTGTTCGCGTTCGGCCACGGTCGCCCTGGCCAGCTTGAAGGCCTGTTCCAGGTCGTCGGTCTGGTTCAGCGCCTGGGCGAACAGGGCGTCGCCGAAGTAGGTGAAGTCGGCTTCTTCCGAGCAGCCGAACGATACGCGGTCGGCCTGCGAAGCGGTCATGATCAGGGTCCGCTCATCCTTGAGCGCGGGAATGAACCCGCCGGAATAACAGGCCGAGATCACGATGATCTTGTCGCGGTTTTTCAGTGGCGCCAGTACCGCGGCCAATTCGTCGGCCGGCAGGTCGGCCAGCTCCAGGCGCGGCTGGTCGAGCACCAGTTCGTGTTCGCTGGTGCCGTGGCTGGTCAGGTAGATAAACAGCAGGTCTTCCGGGCCGCTGCGTTCGGCCAGGACCTGGACCGCGCGCCGCAGGTTTTCCCGGGTGGCCATGGGCCGGCTGTCGAGGCGGTCGCGGTGGTTGACCAGGCGGATCTGCCCGTAGGCACCGAAGCGGGTGGCGAGCATGTTGCTGACATAGTCGGCCTCGCGCAGAAACACGCTTTGCTTGCCATCGCCGGCCAGCGTCAGGCTGTAGAGCTCGATGGCGGGGGTCGACGCCGGTACCGCGCTGAGGGCGTCGTCGAGCAGGCGGCCCTGGGCCAGCAGGCCGGTCTCCAGTGGGTCGGGCAACAGTCGGCCGTCGGCATCGCGAACCCGCAGGCCATTGATCCAGTCGCCGCTTTGCACGGTGCCATCGCGCAGCACCAGCACACCGTGGCCCTGGTAGTTGTCGCCTTCGAAGCCGCCGATATAGAAGCTGCCGTCGCTGAGGTTCAGGCGGCCCTGGCCGCTGAAGCGCCAGTCGCTGAAACGGCCGATGTAGTGGCTGCCGTCGACGCCGATCAGCTCTCCCTTGCCACTGAGGGCGCCTTCCTTGAACTGGCCGATCCAGACATCGCCGTCGGCGTTTTCGTAGCGGCCCTTGCCGCTGAGCTGGTTCTGTTTGAAGCCGCCGACGTAGAGGTCGCCCTCGGCGCTGCTGAAGGTGCCGTTGCCTTCCAGCTGGCCATCGACGAAGTGGCCGCTGAACTGGTTGCCGCTGGCATCGCTGCGCTGGCCTTCGCCGTTGGGTTTGCCGCGGGAGAACTGGCCCTGGTACTGGCTGCCATCTTCCAGTTCGAGACGACCGAGCCCGGAATACAGGTCGGACTTGAATTCGCCGCGGTAGGTCATGCCGCGTTCCTTGAGGGTGCCTTCACCGTCGCGCCGGCCCAGTTTGAAACCGCCGGTATAGCTGCTGTCCTTGGTGGTCAGGCTGCCCTGGCCGTGGAACAGGCCCTGCTGGAATTGACCGCGGTAGACCTCGCCGTCGCTGCCGTGCCATTCGCCCTGGCCATGCCATTGGCCGCTGTCGAACTGGCCGGCATACCAGCTGCCGTTGGGGTAGTCGATGCGCCCCTGGCCCTGCAGCAACCCGTTGACCACATCGCCGCGGTAGCGGCCACCGTCCGGCAGACGGGCGTCGGGAGGCAGCAGCGATTCGCCGTCTCCACATGCGGTGAGCAACAGGGTCAGAGCCAGGGGTACAAGTGGGTGCATAGCGGGATCCGGATAATTAGGGGACCGAGTATGCCGCAGCAACGAGGCTTATATATAGAGAGGCTGCGCGAAACAGCGTGAGCTGTTTCGCATCAGGAAGGTTTCAGACAAAGCAGAGGGACAAGGGCTCGGCGATGTAGGCTGGTTTTTCCTGGCCTTCGATTTCCAGTGTGGCGGTGGCCTTGAGCAGCCATTGGCCGGGTTTCTTCTCGGTGACTTCCACCAGGTCGACCTTGAGGCGGACCCTGGAATCGACCTTGACCGGCTGGATGAAGCGCACGCTGTCCAGGCCGTAGTTGACCACCATCTTCAGACCCTCGGGCAGGATCAGGATGTCTTCCATCAGTTTCGGGATCAGCGACAGCGACAGGAAACCGTGGGCGATAGTGCCACCGAACGGCGTCTGGGCGGCTTTCACCGGGTCTACGTGGATGAACTGGAAGTCACCCGTGGCTTCGGCGAACAGGTTGATACGCTGCTGATCGATGGTGAGCCATTCGGAACGTCCTAGTTCCTTTCCGACATAATCTTTGAGTTCTGCAACAGGAACATACGGCATTGAGACTCTCCTTGGGTTCATCGGTTTTATCGTTCTAAAGGGGCGGGGGCCGTACCCCCTGACCACCCACTGTAGATCATCATGGGGGTTTGCTCCGGTCAACCTTCCATGCTTTTGGCGAATGCCGGTCCATAGGGTTCGCGTGCTTATAATGCCCGGCGTTTTTTCGGGGGAGATGAGAGATGTTGTTACGCGGTCTGACATGGCTGGTGCTGTTTCAATTGCTCGGCACGGCGATCAATCATCTGTTCCTGCCGATCCTGCCGGGGCCGATTGTCGGCCTGCTGTTGCTGCTGATCTTCCTGGTGGCGCGCGGCGAAGTGGGCGAGCCGCTGAACCTGGCCGCCTCCAGTCTCTTGCGTTACCTGCCGCTGTTGCTGGTGCCGCCCGCCGTGGGCGTGATGGTGTACGCGGCGGACATCGCCGCGGACTTCTGGGCGATAGTCGGCGCGCTGGTGTTGTCGTTGGTGATCTCCATGGCCTTCGTCGGCGTGCTGATGCAGCGGCTGGTCAAGCGCCACGGACATCGGGAGGGCGGCCAATGATGTTCGATTGGCAGGGCGCCTGGGCGTCGGTGATCCACCATCCATTGTTCGGCATCGGCATTACCCTGGGCGCCTATCAACTGGTGCTCGCGGCCTTCGAGAAAACCCGTTGGATCTTTCTGCAACCGGTGCTGGTCTCCATGTTGCTGGTGATCGGCGTGCTGCTGAGTTGTGGTTTGAGCTACGCCGAGTACCGCAAGAGTACGGAGATCCTGAGCATTCTCCTGGGGCCGGCCACGGTGGCGCTGGCCGTACCGCTGTACCTCAACCTGCGGCGGATTCGACAGTTGTTCTGGCCGATATTTACTACGCTGGTGATTGGAGGAGTGGTCGCCACCGGCCTGGGCGTACTGCTGGGATGGTGGTTCGGTGCCGAGAACATGATCCTGATGACCATGGCGCCGAAATCAGTGACCTCGCCGATCGCCATGCTGGTGGCCGAACAGATTGGCGGTGTCGCAGCGCTGGCTGCGGTATTCGTGTTGATCACCGGGGTGATCGGGGCGATTTTCGGTCCGGCCATCCTCAACCGCCTGCAGGTGCATAGCCCGGAAGCCCGGGGCATGGCGCTGGGCATGACGGCTCACGCGGTGGGCACTTCGGTGGCCTTGCAGGAAAGTGATGAGTGCGGTGCTTTCGCGGCGCTGGCGATGAGTCTGATGGGTGTGGCCACGGCGGTCTTCCTGCCGTTGGCGGTGTCGTTGGTGGTTTAAGGAAACCTGTATGAGCCTGGCGCTTTTCCCGCTGAACACGGTGCTGTTCCCCGACTGCATTCTCGACTTGCAGATTTTCGAGGCGCGCTACCTGGACATGATCGGTCGCTGCATGAAACAGGGCAGTGGCTTCGGCGTGGTGTGCATCCTCGAAGGCGAAGAGGTGGGCATCGCCCCGGAAGGTTTTGCGCGGGTGGGTTGTGAAGCGCTGATCACCGACTTCCATCAGCAGGACAACGGTCTGCTGGGGATTCGGGTCAAGGGCGGGCGGCGTTTTCGGGTGCTGAGCAGCGAAGTGCAGCGCGATCAGTTGCGGGTGGCTGAAGTCGAGTGGCTGGACGAGGCGCCGGAGCGGCCGCTGCAGGATGAAGACGGGGACTTGATCGCCTTGCTCAAGGCGCTGGCCGAACACCCGATGGTCGAAGCCCTGAACATGGGCACCGAAGCCACCGGCCAGCAGTCGCTGGCCAACCAGCTGGCCTACCTGTTGCCGTTCTCCGAGCTGGACAAGATCGACCTGTTGCAACTGGACGATCCGCAACAACGCCTGGATGCGATCCAGGCCTTGCTGGACGAGTTGCAGGGCGAACTGTTCGCCTGATCCTGATCCTGTAGCCGCTGCCGCAGGCTGCGATCGCCCACACAGTGGGCGCAGATTCCGAAACCGCTGAAGGCCTTCGGCCTATCGCAGCCTGCGGCAGCGGCTACAGGGGCGTTCGCTCTATCTAGTAGGCATAACGCAGCATGGCGTGGGGCAGATGTCTGACGGCTTCGAAGCCGAACAGCGCCATCAGCGCCGGCAATACCAGCCACCAGATCTTGGCCGGCATGGGCTCCAGTGGTGTCTGGCGCTGGGCGAACCACAGGCTGGCGGCGCACCCGCAGGCGGCAAGCATGGCGCCGGCAAGGATGTCTGAGGGCCAATGCGCGCCCAGGTAAATCCGCGACAAGGCAATCGCCGCCGCCGGCAGGCAGCCCAGCAGCAGCCAGGTCAGGCGCATGCGCGGCGGCTGGCCGCGACCGGCAAGTATCGCCAGGGTCAGGAACAGGGCGAACGAACCGGAGCTGTGGCCGCTGGGCATGCTGTAGCTGGTCAGTGGGTCGGTCAGGACTTCCGGGCGTACCCGGGCGAAGAACAGCTTGGTGCCGGTGTTGGCCAATGCGGTGCCCAGCAGCGTGGTGCCCGCGAAAATCGCCTGCCGCCATTGCCGGGCAATCAGCAACAGCAGAGTGATCAGGGCGCTGGCGAACAGCATGGTGCGGAATTCGCCGAACTGGGTGAGCACCACCATCACCTCGTCCATTGCCGGGCTGCGGTGCTCCTGGACGAGCGCCATCAGGCCCTGGTCGAAATGGTTCAAGTAGGGGTAACCGATGAACAGCCCCGCCAGGATCGCCAGGCTGAGGCCGGCCACCAGCGGGCTGGCCTTGCGATGGCGGCGCACGGTGCTGTTGATGCTCAGGCCCAGCAGCACGGCGATGCTGGCGGCGACTATTCCCGCCTGCGGCCAGAAACCTTCAGGCAAGGGCAGGCGGATCGCCGCGCCCGTGGCCCAGCCCGGCAGCAGGTAGGCCACGGTCCAGCCGGCCGCGGCCAGCAGGCTGACGGCGAAAAAGCGCGGGAACGACATGTCGAACATCCCGGCGACCATCGGCAGCATGGGCCGCAAGGGACCGATAAAGCGCCCGACCAACAGGCTGGCGATGCCATACCGCTGGAAATAGGCTTCGGCGCCGTTGATCCATTCCGGGTGATGCCGCAGGCCCGGCAGGCGGCGGATATTCTGGTGAAAACGCCGGCCCAGCAGATAAGACACTACGTCCCCGAGCAAGCCGCCAAAGAACCCCAGCGCCAGGGTTTCACCCAGGGACAGTGCGCCGCTGCCAGCCATCACGGCAATGGCGAACAGCAGCACGGTGCCGGGTACGATCAGGCCGGCAATCGCCAGGCATTCGACGCAGGCGACGATGAACACGGCTGCCGCCAGCCATTGGGGGTTCATCGTCAGCCAGCCGGTTATTCCATCGAGCCATTGGCCCATAGGTTTTCAACTCCGGTTATTCGGTGGTTCAACTGTAGAAACGGGCTTGCTCGCGATTAGGCCATCCGCGGGCACGCCGGCTCCTGCGAAAGGGATCAATCGAGCAACAGATAGTCGCGACCTTCGACCTGCCCGCGACGTAGCGGGTTCCGGGTGCAGTAGGGGGCGTAGGCGGCATCGACAAAGCGGTACATCAAGTGTTCGTCGCGGCCGTGGGGAATGCCCAGGCGAGTGGTCTGGATGATGCTGGCGACGGGCGTGCCGACATCCTCGACGAACAGCACTTCATGGTCGAAGCGCTTGGCATCCCATACCGGGACTTTCAGGCCCAGCGCCTTGCACAGCAGGGTCTGGCCGGCGCAGAGCTTTTGCGAGGGGCGCGGCCGACCGCTGGCATCGGGATTGTTCAGCAGCATCTGCGCCAGGCTGGCAGGACCTGAGACTTCGTCGACCCAAGGGTAGGCCGACTTGATCAGCACCGCGTTACCTGGCCCCTGGGCGCTGAAGTTCAGCGAATCGCCGCCACGGGCGTAGTACATATAGATGTGGCCACCGTCCAGAAACAAAGCCTTACGCTTTTCTGTGTAGCCGAGGGAGGCATGGCTGCCTTTTTCCTCGCAGTAATAGGCTTCTGTTTCGATAATGCGCGCCGACAACCACAGATCGCCGACCCGATGGCGGATGATTTTGCCAAGCAGTTCACGGGCCAGGACCTGGGCATCACGATCGAAAAAGCGGTCGGGCAGGGCCTTGGGCAGCGTCGGGGTGGACAGAATGGACATGGTGGCCAGGAGCGATGACGGGAATTGGTTCGGAATGATATCAATTCCAGGCTTAATTCAGGCTGAACGAGAGGTATTTGCCGTCCATTTCGACCATCCGCCCGTGACCGCTGTCCGTGGACCGGCGCGACAGCTATAATCAGCCGCTTTCCTCTTTGCCAAGACCACAGCAGACCATGACTGAGTCCGTTCTTGACTACATGACCCGTTTGGGTCGCGCTGCCCGCGAAGCTTCGCGGGTAATCGCCCGTGCCACCACTGCGCAGAAAAACCGCGCATTGCTGGCGGCTGCCGATGCATTGGACGCTGCTCGCCCCGAGCTGAGCGCGGCCAATGAGCAGGACCTGGCCAACGGCCGGGCCAATGGTCTGGAACCGGCATTGCTCGATCGTCTGGCGCTGACTCCGGTGCGTATCGACGAAATGATCGAAGGCCTGCGTCAGGTGGCCAAGCTGCCTGACCCCATCGGTGAAATCCGCGATATGCGCTACCTGCCTTCGGGCATCCAGGTCGGCAAGATGCGCGTGCCCCTGGGCGTGATCGGCATCATCTACGAGTCGCGTCCCAACGTGACCATCGACGCCGCCAGCCTGTGCCTGAAGTCCGGTAACGCGACCATCTTGCGGGGCGGCTCCGAGGCGATCAATTCCAACCGCGCCATTGCCACCTGCATCCAGCAAGGGCTGGCGGTGGCCGGCCTGCCGGCGCAAGTGGTGCAGGTGGTGGAAACCACCGACCGCGCGGCCGTTGGCGCGCTGATCACCATGCCCGAGTTCGTCGACGTGATCGTGCCGCGTGGCGGCAAGAGCCTGATCGAGCGGGTCAGCCGCGACGCCAAGGTGCCGGTGATCAAGCATCTGGACGGCGTCTGCCATGTGTTCATCGACGTGGCGGCCGACCTGGACAAGGCGATTCGCATCGCCGACAACGCCAAGACCCAGCGCTACGCACCCTGCAATACCATGGAGACCCTGCTGGTCCACGCCGGTATTGCCGAGCGCGTACTGCCGCCGTTGGCGGCGATCTATCGCGACAAGCAGGTCGAGCTGCGCGGTTGCCCGCGTACCCGTGCCTTGCTGGGCGACGATGTGATCGAAGCCACCGAAGAAGACTGGAGTACCGAGTACACCGCGCCGATCCTGTCGATCCTGGTGGTCGACAGCCTGGACGCGGCCATCGAGCACATCAACATCTACGGTTCGCACCACACCGACGCCATTGTCACCGAGAACTTCACCGACGCCCGGCGTTTCCTCAACGAGGTGGATTCCAGCTCGGTGATGGTCAATGCCTCGACCCGGTTTGCCGACGGTTTTGAATATGGCCTGGGCGCGGAGATCGGTATTTCCACCGACAAGCTGCACGCCCGTGGTCCGGTCGGCCTGGAAGGGCTGACCAGCGAGAAATATGTCGTCTTCGGCGACGGCCATGTGCGCACTTGATGAGCAAACGTATCGGTCTGCTGGGCGGTACCTTCGACCCCGTGCACATCGGTCACCTGCGCAGTGCGCTGGAGGTGGCCGATTCGCTGGGGCTCGATGAGCTGCGCCTGACCCCCAGTGCGCGGCCGCCGCATCGCGATGCACCGCAGGTGTCGGCGCTGGACCGTCTGGCGATGGTCGAGTGCGCGGTGGCGGGCGTTTCACCCCTGGTGGTGGACGACCGTGAGCTGAAACGGGACAAGCCGTCCTACACCCTAGACACCCTGGAACAGATGCGGGCCGAGATGGCCGCGGATGACCAGTTGTTCCTGTTGCTGGGCTGGGACGCTTTTTGCGGCCTGCCTACCTGGCATCGCTGGGAAGAGTTGCTCCAGCATTGCCACATCCTGGTGCTGCAACGCCCGGATGCCGACAGCGAGCCGCCGGATGCGTTGCGCAACCTGCTGGCGGCGCGCTCGGTGAGCGATCCCCTGGCCCTGCAAGGGCCCGGAGGACACATTGCATTCGTCTGGCAGACACCGCTCGCGGTGTCCGCCACCCAGATCCGTCAACTGCTGGCCAGCGGTAAGTCGGTACGTTTCCTGGTGCCTGATGCGGTCCTGGCCTATATCGATGCACACGGTCTTTACCGTGGGCCGAACTGAAGGCGCGCTGCCGGCTGATGCCGTGCAACGCGCCATACATACGAGCTGAACGAGTTTTATATGACTAACCAAGTAATGAAAGGCGAAGATCTGGTCAAGGTGGCAGTCGCCGCGCTGGAAGACGTCAAGGCCCAGGACGTCCTGGTGATCGATGTTCGCGAAAAGCAGAGCATCACCGACTACATGATCATCGCCACCGGTACTTCCAACCGCCAGATCGGCGCGATGCTGGAAAAGGTCCGCGAGATGGTCAAGGCCCAGGGCGTCAAGCCGCTGGGTGAAGAAGGCAAGGGCGACAGCGACTGGGTGCTGCTGGACCTGGACGACGTGATCGTGCACATGATGACCGCCTCCGCGCGCCAGTTCTACGACCTGGAACGTCTGTGGCAGGGCGCCGAGCAGAGCCGTGCGGCCGATGGCAAGCACCACAGCCCGGAGCACACCCATGAGCACTTCACCAAGCTCAACAAAGACCAGCAATAAGGGACGGCTGTGCGCCTGCGTCTGATCGCTGTCGGTTCACGCATGCCCAAGTGGGTGGAAGAGGGTTGGCACGAGTATGCCAAGCGTCTGCCGTCCGAACTGGCGCTGGAACTGGTGGAAATACCGCTCAATACCCGTGGCAAGAACGCCGATGTGGCTCGTTTCATCCGTCAGGAGGGCGAAGCCATGCTGGCCAAGGTCGGCCCGAACGAGCGGATCGTCACCCTCGAGGTCCACGGCAAGCCCTGGAGCACCGAGCAACTGGCGGTGGAGCTGGATCGCTGGCGCCTCGACTCGCGCACCGTGAACTTCATGGTCGGCGGCCCCGAGGGGCTGGCGCCGGAAGTCTGTGCGCGGGCAGATCAGCGCTGGTCGCTGTCGCCGCTGACCTTGCCACACCCGCTGGTACGGATCCTGATTGGTGAACAGCTGTATCGCGCCTGGACAGTCCTGTCCGGGCACCCTTACCACAAATAGCCCGCGCCCCTAATGTCCCAGCCGATCCGTATCAAGGACCACGAAAAAGACGCCCGTCTGGTGCGTGGCCGGGTCGTGTTCGGGGCTATTGCCGTGGTCTGCCTGATCGGGGTGCTGATCGCGCGGCTGTATTACCTGCAGGTGATCCAGTACGACTATCACTCGACCCTGTCGGAAAACAACCGGGTTCACGTCCAGCCGATTCCGCCGACCCGCGGCCTGATCTTCGACCGTAATGGCGTGGTGGTGGCCGACAACCGGCCGAGCTTCAGCCTGAGCATGACCCGCGAGCGTTCCGGTGACTGGCGCCAGGTGCTCGATGTCATTGTCGAGGTGCTGGAACTGACGCCGGAAGACCGGGCGCTGTTCGAGAAGCGCATGAAGCAGGGGCGTCGGCCGTTCGAGCCGGTGCCGATCCTGTTCGAGCTCAACGAAGAGCAGATCGCCCGGATCGCGGTCAACCAGTTCCGTCTGCCTGGGGTGGAAGTGGTGGCGCAGTTGGTCCGTCATTACCCCCAGGGCGCGCACTTCGCGCACTCGGTGGGCTACATGGGGCGGATCAACGAGAAAGAGCTGAAGACCCTGGACCCGGTGAACTACAGCGGCACCCACCACATCGGCAAGACCGGTATCGAGCGCTTCTACGAGCCCGAGCTGCACGGCCAGGTGGGTTACGAAGAGGTCGAGACCAATGCTCGCGGCCGCGTGTTGCGGGTGCTCAAGCGTACCGACCCGATTCCCGGCAAGGACATTGTCCTGAGCCTGGACATCAAGCTGCAGGAAGCCGCGGAGGCAGCATTGGGCGGCCGGCGTGGCGCGGTGGTCGCGCTGGACCCCCGCACCGGGGAAGTGCTGGCCATGGTCAGCCAGCCGAGCTTCGACCCGAACCTGTTCGTCACCGGCATCAGCTTCAAGGCCTATGCCGAGCTGCGCGATTCCATCGACCGTCCACTGTTCAACCGGGTGCTGCGCGGCCTGTATCCGCCGGGCTCGACCATCAAGCCGGCGGTGGCGATCGCCGGTCTCGATTCCGGGGTGGTGACGGCCTCCACGCGGGTCTATGACCCGGGCTACTACCAACTGCCCAACTACGATCACAAGTACCGTAACTGGAACCGCAGCGGTGACGGTTACGTCGACCTCGACACCGCGATCATGCGGTCCAACGACACCTACTTCTATGACCTGGCCCACAAGCTGGGGATCGATCGGTTGTCGGCCTACATGAACAAGTTCGGGATCGGCCAGAAGGTCTCGCTGGACATGTTCGAGGAGTCGCCGGGCCTGATGCCGTCGCGGGAATGGAAACGCGCCACCCGTCGCCAGGCTTGGTTCCCGGGCGAGACGCTGATTCTCGGGATTGGCCAGGGTTACATGCAGTCCACTCCGTTGCAGCTGGCCCAGGCCACGGCATTGGTGGCGAACAAGGGCAAATGGAACCGTCCGCACCTGGCCAAGACTATCGAGGGCGAAAAGCCGGTGGATGAGAACCCGATGCCGGACATCATCCTGCGCGATCCGTCGGACTGGACGAAGGTCAATCACGGCATGCAGCAGGTGATGCACGGCGCCCGCGGTACGGCGCGCAAGGCGGCCATTGGCTCGCAATACCGGATCGCCGGCAAGAGTGGTACGGCCCAGGTGGTCGCGATCAAGCAGGGCGAGAAGTACGACCGCTCCAAGGTCCAGGAGCGCCATCGCGACCACGCCCTGTTCGTCGGCTTCGCGCCGGCGGAAAACCCGAAAATCGTGGTCTCGGTCATGGTCGAGAACGGCGAGTCCGGTTCCGGCGTGGCGGCTCCGGTGGTGCGCCAGGTGATGGACGCCTGGCTCCTCGGCCCCGATGGCCTGCTCAAGCCTGAGTTTGCCGGCCCTATCAGTGCGGAGGCTACGACCCGTGAAGAGTAATTTCGATCGCATCCTGTCCAGCGAGGATGTGATGCGTCGCCGGGCGACGCTGCTGCAGCGCATGCACATCGACGGCCCATTGCTGATCCTGCTGCTGACCCTGGCGGCCGGCAGCCTGTTCGTCCTGTATTCGGCCAGCGGCAAGAGCTGGGACCTGCTGGGCAAGCAGGCGACGTCGTTCGGCATCGGCCTGGTGTCGATGATCGTCATTGCCCAGCTCGAGCCCCGGTTCATGGCGCGCTGGGTGCCGCTGGCCTATGTGTTCGGCGTGATACTGCTGGTGGTGGTGGATGTCATGGGCCACAACGCCATGGGCGCCACCCGCTGGATCAACATCCCCGGGGTGATTCGCTTCCAGCCCTCGGAATTCATGAAGATCATCATGCCGGCGACCATCGCCTGGTACCTGGCCAAGCGCACCTTGCCGCCGCAGCTCAAGCATGTGGGTATCAGCCTGGTCCTGATCGGTATTCCGTTCATTCTGATCGTGCGCCAGCCGGACCTCGGGACCTCGCTGCTGATTCTCGCCGGTGGCGCCTTCGTGCTGTTCATGGGCGGGCTGCGCTGGCGCTGGATCCTCAGCGTGCTGGCCGCCGCGGTACCAGTGGCGATCGCCATGTGGTTCTTCATCATGCACGACTACCAGAAGCAACGGATCCTGACCTTCCTCGACCCGGAAAGCGATCCATTGGGCACTGGCTGGAACATCATTCAGTCCAAGGCGGCCATTGGCTCCGGCGGCGTCTTCGGCAAGGGCTGGCTGCTCGGCACTCAGTCCCACCTGGACTTTTTGCCCGAGAGCCACACCGACTTTATTATCGCGGTCATGGGCGAAGAGTTCGGCCTGGTGGGCATTTGCGCCCTGCTGCTGATCTATCTGCTGCTGATCGGTCGGGGGCTGGTGATCACCGCCCAGGCGCAGACGCTGTTCGGCAAATTGCTCGCCGGCGCCCTGACCATGACGTTTTTTGTTTACGTTTTCGTCAACATCGGTATGGTCAGTGGCCTGTTGCCGGTCGTGGGGGTGCCGTTGCCGTTCATTAGCTACGGAGGAACTTCGCTGGTGACGCTGCTGTCAGCGTTTGGGGTTTTGATGTCGATCCATACCCATCGTAAGTGGATCGCGCAGGTTTGAATAAGGTGAAGAATTCAATGCAAGTAATGCGTGGCTGGACTGCTCGGTATGCACCGTGGGTCGGTCTGGTAGGCATCCTTGGTGCGGCGCAGGAAGCGCTGGCCGGCGGCGAATATGAAGGTTCCCCTCAAGTAGCCGAATTCGTGGGCGAAATGACTCGCGACTATGGTTTCGCGGGCGAACAGTTGATGGGCGTGTTTCGCGAGGCCGAGCGCAAGCAGTCGATCCTCGACGCCATTTCCCGGCCCGCCGAGCGGGTCAAGCAGTGGAAAGAATACCGGCCGATGTTCATCACCGACGCGCGCATCGCCCGCGGTGTGGACTTCTGGCGCCAGCACGAAGCGGTACTGGCCCGTGCCGAGCAGGAATACGGCGTGCCGGCCCAGGTGATCGTGTCGATCATCGGCGTCGAAACCTTCTTCGGGCGCAACACCGGCAATTATCGGGTGATCGATGCACTGTCGACTTTGGGCTTCGATTACCCGCCACGTGCCGAGTTCTTCCGCAAGGAGTTGCGCGAATTCCTGCTGCTGGCCCGTGAAGAACAGGTCGACCCGCTGACCCTGAAAGGCTCCTACGCGGGTGCCATGGGGTTGCCGCAGTTCATGCCGAGCAGTTTTCGCGCCTATGCTGTGGACTTCGACGGTGATGGCCACATCAATATTTGGACCAATCCGGACGACGCCATCGGCAGCGTCGCCAGTTATTTCAAGCGTCACGGCTGGGAAGCCGGGCAGCCGGTGGTCAGCCGGGCCGAAGTGCGTGGCGATCAGGTCGACGAAGGTTTGACCACCGGTATCGAGCCGACGAAAACCGTCGGGGAGTTGCGGGCGCTGGGCTGGTCGAGTCATGATGCGCTGCGCGATGATATGCCGGTCACGGCTTTCCGCCTGGAAGGTGACAATGGCCCCGAGTACTGGATGGGCCTGAAGAATTTCTACGCGATCACGCGTTATAACCGCAGCGTGATGTACGCCATGGCCGTACATCAGCTCTCTGAACAGCTGGTCCAAGCACGGGGCGTCAAGTAATGCTGGCATCGCCAAACCGCAAACCCCTGAAGCTGGTGGCTCTTGCCGCGTTGTCCTTGCTGGTGGTCAGTTGTTCGTCAACCCAGGCGCCGAAACAGAAAGGCCCGACGACAGCCGTACGTTCGACGCCGGGCCTGGACATCAACCGCGCCCACAAAGACGGCGCGCCCTGGTGGGACGTCGATGTATCGCGCATCCCCGACGCCACGCCGACCCTGCACACCGGCCCGTACAAGGCCAACCCTTATACGGTGCTGGGCAAGACCTATTTCCCGATGGCCGAATCCAAGCGTTATGTCGCTTCGGGTACGGCTTCCTGGTACGGCACCAAGTTCCACGGGCAGAACACCGCCAATGGCGAGGTGTATGACCTGTATGGCATGAGTGCCGCACACAAGACCCTGCCATTGCCGAGTTATGTCCGGGTGACCAACCTGGATAACCACAAAAGCGTGATCCTGCGGGTCAATGACCGTGGGCCGTTCTATTCGGACCGGATCATCGATTTGTCCTACGCCGCGGCCAAGAAGCTCGGTTATGCCGAGATCGGCACCGCCCGGGTCAAGGTCGAGGGTATCGACCCGCAGGAATGGTGGGCCCAGCGCGGTCGGCCGGCACCCTTGATGCTCAATGAGCCGAAAGCCGCGCCAGTGATGACGGCGTCCACGGGGACCGTCGAGCAATGGACGCCACCTGCACAGCAGCACGCCGCGGCCGTTGTGCCGGTGCAACTGGATGCAAAAAAAAACGCTTCTGCGCAAGCCTCTGGCCAGTATCTGCAGGTGGGCGCCTTCGCCAACCCGGACGCTGCCGAGCTCCTGCGCTCGAAGCTGAGCGGGATGGTGAGCGCTCCGGTGTTCATCAGTTCGATCGTGCGCAATCAACAGACCCTGCACCGGGTGCGCCTGGGGCCGATCGGCTCGCCGGGTGAGATCCAGCAAGTGCAGAACAGTGTCCGGCTGGCCAATCTGGGGCAGCCGAGCCTGGTAACCGCCGAGTAATAGGATTCTGATTCATGGTTCACCTGCGGTATTTGGGGGGTGAGCCCAGGTTGTTGGCTCGTCGTACAACAAAAGCCCGGCAAGGGTCAGTGAGTGAACAACTGAACACGCGACAGCCCTTTAGAAGGCTGTCTGAATAGTTTTGTCCGCGAGGACAAGTTTCCATTAGCAATTTCGAGAGACGGATGAACATCACCACCTTTGCCAAACGCCTGTGTCTGCTTGTCCCGCTGATCATCACGCCTGCCGCCTGGGCGGTAGAAGTGATGCCGTCGCCACCGCAGCTGGCCGCCAAGTCCTATGTGCTCATGGATGCCAGCAGCGGTAACGTGCTGGTGGAGAACAACGGTGACCAGCGCCTGCCGCCAGCCAGCCTGACCAAGCTGATGACGGCCTACATCGCGACCCTGGAAATCCGTCGCGGCCAGATCGGCGAGAACGACCCGGTGACCGTCAGCGAGAACGCCTGGCGTACCGGTGGTTCGCGGATGTTCATCAAGGTCGGCTCGCAGGTCACTGTCAGCGACCTGTTGCACGGCATCATCATTCAGTCGGGTAACGACGCCAGCGTCGCGGTTGCCGAGCACATCGCCGGCAGCGAAGACGCCTTTGCCGACATGATGAACAAGACCGCCGGCGACCTGGGCATGAGCAACAGCCACTTCATGAACCCGACCGGCCTGCCGAACCCCGAGCACTACTCGTCGGCGCATGACATGGCGGTACTGGCTCGCGCCATCATTCACGAAGACCCGGCTCACTACGCGATCTACTCGCAGAAAGAGTTCTTCTGGAACGGCATCAAGCAACCTAACCGCAACCTGTTGCTGTGGCGCGACAAGACCGTCGACGGCCTGAAAACCGGTCACACCGACGAAGCCGGCTACTGCATGGTGTCCTCGGCCGTGCGTGACGGCATGCGCCTGATCGCCGTGGTGTTCGGTACCAACAGCGAGCAGGCTCGCGCGGCCGAAACCCAGAAGCTGCTGACCTACGGTTTCCGCTTCTTCGAAACCCAGACCTTCTACCAGAAGGGCACCGAGCTGGCTCAGGCCCCTGTCTGGAAAGGCACCACCTCCCAGATCAAGGCCGGCCTGGCCCAGGACCTGACCATGACCATGCCCAAAGGCCAGCTGAAGAAGCTCGCTGCCAGCATGACCATGAATCCACAATTGATCGCACCTATCGCCAAGGGCGACGTGATCGGTAAAGTCGAAGTGAAACTGGACGACAAGGTGGTGCACAGCGCCGATCTGATCGCTCTGGACGCGGTCGACGAAGGTGGTATCTTCCGCCGCATGTGGGATAGCATCCGTCTATTCTTCTACGGCTTGTTCAACTGATATTGTCGACCCGCGCGGCCCTCGCTCTGAAATAGAGCGGGGGCCGCGTCCGTCGCCACGGCTTACGAGGCCGTTACGCCATGACAGACACCGAAGTAAAGGCGCCAAAGATCGAATTCCCCTGCGCGGATTACCCGATTAAGGTGATCGGCGATACCGGCGTGGGTTTCAAGGACAAGATCATCGCGATCCTTGAAAAACACGCGACCGTTGACCACAAGACCCTGGCCGAGCGCCAGAGCACCAACGGCAAGTACACGACCATCCAGTTGCACATCGTCGCCACCGGTCAAGAACAGCTGTATGACATCAACAGCGAACTGCGGGCCACCGGCTTCGTGCACATGGTGCTGTGATGCCTCAAACGCTGGGCTTTCGCGAGCTCGGCCAGATGGCCTACGAGCCGGTCTGGCAGGCCATGCAACGCTTTACCAACGAACGCGGCACCGACGCTCCCGATGAAGTCTGGTTGGTGCAGCATCCGCCGGTCTTTACCCAGGGCCAGGCGGGCAAGGCCGAACACCTGTTGCTTCCCGGGGATATCCCGGTGGTGCAGGTCGACCGGGGTGGCCAGGTGACCTATCACGGTCCTGGCCAACTGGTGGCTTATCTGCTGCTGGACGTGCGCCGTCTGGGTTTTGGCGTGCGCGACCTGGTCAGCCGGATGGAGCAGTGCCTGGTCGAGCTGCTGGCCAGCTACGGCGTGGCCGCGGCAGCCAAGCCGGATGCCCCCGGCGTTTACGTCGATGGCGCGAAAATCGCCTCCCTGGGCCTGCGGATCCGCCATGGTTGTTCCTTTCATGGCCTGGCCTTGAACGTGGACATGGATCTGCAGCCGTTTCGACGGATTAACCCCTGTGGCTATGCCGGGCTGGCAATGACCCAGCTGAGCGACCACACAGGACCGATTGAATTTGCCGAGGTAAGTGCCCGGCTGCGTGCGCAGCTCGTCAAACACCTCGACTATGCTGAGCAGACGACCCTAACGGGCGGAATCGACTGATATGACTACTGCGCAAGACGCTGTGCAAACCCTGATCCCGACGCTGGATGTTTCCGAGCGCCCGGCCCGTGCGAAAGTTGAAACCGGCGTTAAATTGCGCGGTGCCGAGAAAGTCGCGCGCATCCCGGTGAAGATCATCCCGACCACCGAACTGCCGAAGAAACCGGACTGGATTCGCGTGCGTATTCCGGTTTCCCCGGAAGTCGACCGGATCAAGCAATTGCTGCGCAAGCACAAATTGCACAGCGTCTGCGAAGAAGCGTCCTGCCCGAACCTGGGCGAGTGCTTCTCCGGCGGTACCGCGACCTTCATGATCATGGGCGACATCTGCACCCGTCGCTGCCCGTTCTGCGACGTCGGTCACGGCCGTCCGAAGCCTCTGGACGTCGATGAGCCGATGAACCTGGCGGTGGCCATCGCCGACCTGCGCCTGAAGTACGTGGTGATCACCTCGGTCGACCGCGATGACCTGCGCGACGGCGGTGCCCAGCACTTTGCCGACTGCATCCGCGAAATCCGCAAGCTGTCGCCGAACGTGCAACTGGAAACCCTGGTCCCGGACTACCGTGGCCGCATGGACGTAGCGCTGGAAATCACCGCGGCCGAGCCGCCGGATGTGTTCAACCACAACCTGGAAACCGTGCCGCGCCTGTACAAGGCCGCGCGCCCGGGTTCGGACTACCAGTGGTCGCTGACCCTGCTGCAGAAGTTCAAGCAACTGGTGCCGCACGTACCGACCAAGTCCGGCCTGATGCTGGGCCTGGGCGAGACCGACGACGAAGTCATCGAGGTCATGAAGCGCATGCGCGAGCATGACATCGACATGCTGACCCTCGGCCAGTACCTGCAACCGTCCCGCAGCCACTTGCCGGTGCAGCGTTTCGTGCACCCGGACACCTTCGCCTGGTTCGCCGAGGAAGGTTACAAGATGGGCTTCAAGAACGTCGCCTCGGGCCCGCTGGTACGTTCCTCGTACCACGCCGACGAGCAGGCGAAGCTGGCCAAAGAAGGCCTGGTCTCCTGATGTAATACGCCCGCAAGGTCTTTTCCTTGCGGGCGTCATCTTCCGTTACGCCTGCGTCTCCCTCCCTTCATAGACTTTTCCTGCAAGCGCCGTGGCGTTTCGGCACTTCTGTTTGCCCGCTTTCATGTCTACTGTGCACTAGAGAATCCACACAGGGAGAACCACTGGATGACCCTCCAACCGACTGATGTCCTTTGTGCGCAACGGCCAGTGCCGGCGCTGCCTTCGCAAGGGCTGATCGGCTTGATTGCGCCCGCCGGGCCCGCAGCCCTGGATACCGAGCAAGCCGCCCGCTGGATGCGCGCTCGAGGTTATTCACTGCGGATTTATCCTGGGGTCCAACAGAAGGACGGCTATCTGGCCGGTAGCGACGAGGTCCGCCTGAACGACCTGCACGCCGCTTTTGCCGATGATGATGTCGATACCATCCTGTGCCTGCGGGGCGGCTATGGCAGCCCACGCTTGCTCGACCGGATCGATTACGACCTGCTACGCCGCCATGCCAAGCCGTTTGTCGGCTACAGCGACATCACCGCGCTGCATCTGGCGATCAATCGTCATGCGGGTTTCGTGACCTTTCACGGGCCGATGCTCAATGCCGACTTGTTGGGGGACAAACAGCCACCTACCGAGTCCTCGCTGTTCAGCCTGCTCCGGGGGCAGTTGAAGGCTGGCAGCCTGCTGCCGCATCCGGCGGCTTATCCCTTGACCACCGTCGAGCCTGGCATCGCCTGCGGCCAGTTGCTGGGGGGCAACCTGTCGTTGATCGCCGCGACCATGGGCACGCCATACGAGATCAATGGCGACGGCATCATTCTGTTTATCGAAGACATCAACGAGCCGCTGTACCGGATCGACCGTCTGCTGACGCATCTGCGTCTGGCTGGCAAGCTCGACAGGCTTCGCGGGGTGCTGGTGGGAGATGTGGCGGGAGTAGAGCCCCAGGCGCTTGCCGGACTGCTCAAGCAGACCTTCGAACCCCTGTGCATCCCGGTGTTGGCGGGATGGCGCAGTGGCCACTGCGATCCGAACCTGACCCTGCCGCTGGGGGCGATGGTCAGGCTGGATGCGGGGGAGAAGCAGTTGATCCTGGAACAGGACGTGGTATTCGGCTGATCAGCCCGTGCTCGCTGCCCTTGTGGGAGCGAGCTTGCTCAACTATGGCGCCCCTATGATTCAGCGCGCAGGCCTGGCTCAACGCGAGCGCAGGCTCTCCAGCAGCTTGTGGGTCGGATAGCCGTCGGCAGGCCAGCCCAGCGATTGTTGGGCGCTGCGAATCGCTTTGCGGGTATTGGCGCCGATAATGCCGTCCGGGTTGCCGGCATCGTAATTGTTGGCACTGAGCAGGTTCTGCAGTTCGATGCGCTCGGAGCGGCTGAGGGGCATGTCGTCCTTCGGCCAGACGCCGTTGATCAGACCTGAACCGTTGAAGCGTTGTGACAGCAGGTTCACCGCCAGGGCATAGGACGAGGAGTTGTTGTACTTCAGAACGGCGCGGAAGTTGTCGAGGATCAGGAATGCCGGCCCGCGATAACCCGCCGGCAACAGCAAGGCCGCCGAAAGCTGTTCGGCGCCGGCCGGAACACTGGCACCGTTGGGCAACTGCATGCCCAGGCGCAGCCATTCGGCTACCGGTTTGCGGATCGCGCCATCCGCCAGCGCATAGTCGAAGCCGTTCGCCAGCTGCACTTCGAAACCCCATGGCTGGCCCTTCTGCCAGCCGGAGCTTTGCAGATAGTGCGCGGTCGAGGCCAGGGCGTCGGCCGGGCTGTTCCAGATGTCGCGGCGGCCATCGCCGTCGAAGTCCACGGCATGGGTGTTGTAGGTGGTCGGGATGAACTGGGTCTGCCCCATCGCGCCGGCCCAGGAGCCGAGCATCTTCTCGGGCTGGATGTCGCCGTGCTGGAGAATCTGCAGGGCGGCCAGCAGCTGGCTGTTGGCAAAGGCCGGACGGCGACCTTCGTAGGCCAGGGTCGCGAGGGAGCGGATGACCGATTTGTTGCCCTGGAACTCACCGAAGTTGCTTTCCATACCCCAGACCGCCACCAGGGCCTGGCGATCGACGCCATAACGCTGTTCGATCTGCTGCAGGATGTCGGCGTACTGATTGAGCAGTGCCTGGCCCTTGCGCACGCGCAGCGGCGACAGGGCTCCGTCCAGGTATTCCCACACCGGCCGGGTGAATTCCGGCTGGCTGCGGTCGGCCTTGATCACACCCATGTCGGGGGTGATACCGGCGAATGCACGGTCGAAAAGATCGGCACGGATCCCGGCGTTCAGGGCTTCGACACGAAAGCCTGCCTGCCATTGGGCAAAGGTCTGGGTTGGCTGGATGTCCAGGTTGTCGACGGCCAGCGGAGCGACGGTTGCAGGCGCGGCGAGAGGGGCGGCTTGAATGCTTTGGAGTGGCTGGGCATCGGCGGCGGTGGGTTTTTCCGCGCAGGCGACGAGCAGGGCAAGGCTGGAGGCAGCGATCAGTTGGCGCAGGTGCCAACGACGGGAAAGACAAAAGGGCATGCACAGGTCCAGAGAATACGAATCAGATACAGACCTTATCATGCCGGCGGGGTTCTCCGCTTTATGCAGCCAGAAAGTAAGAAGCCTCCCAGCTTTTAGACTGGAAGGCTTCGCGGCGGTAGCTGCCTTTGCCCTTGGCGGGTCGTTCCTGACGGCTGCGGAACAGTGGCTGGGCGATGATGGATTTGGCCTTGTTGGGGCCATGCTTGGATGGCTTGCTCATTTTGGGTTCTCGCTTGAGGTGGGTTTACGCGGCAGATGATCGGCCAGCTTGACCCTGCTGTCCAGCCCTGTGATGCGTAGGGTTTTTCAGCAAACCTCACGGATTCCCCCATTCCCTGTAGGAACGAGCCTTGCTTCTGCAAGACGTTGGGGTTACTCGGCTGGGAGAGGCAGGCGTTGCCCTGCCATCAACAGCGATAGGCGGCTCAGGCTGCTCCAGGGCGAACCGGCGGCCTGCCCCTTGATCTGCGCATCGATACGCTGGGCGTCGAGCAGCAATTGCGCCCAGCGCGGCGCGGAATAGCGCTGCAGGGCCTTGCTCATCAACGGCTTGCGTTTGTCCCAGACGGGCGGACGGGCCTGGCTGAACACTTTGTCCAGCGGAGTGCCCTGGCTGTACTGCAGCGACATATTGGCCAGCGCCCGCAATTCCCGGGACAGCGCCCAGAGAATCACCGGCGGTTCGACACCTTCGCCGCGCAGGCCTTCGAGCATGCGCAGGGCATGCGCGGCCTCGCCATTGAGGATGGCGTCCACCAGCCCGAAAACATCGAAGCGCGCACTGTCGGCGACTGCCGCTTGCACGGTTTCCACCGTGATCTGGCCACCCTCGGCCATCAGCTTGAGCTTTTCGATTTCCTGGGCCGCGGCCAGCAGATTGCCTTCTACCCGGGCCGCAATGAGCTCCACGGCGTCCTGGCTGGCGGAAAGCCCGGCCTGGGACAGGCGTTGGCGAATCCACTGCGGCAATTGGTTGGCATCCACTGGCCAGATCTGGATGAACTGGGTCTGCTCGCCATCGATCAGGGCCTTGCCCCATTTGGTCTTTTGCGCGCTGCCATCGAGCTTGGGCAGGCTGATCAGCAGCAGGGTGTCTTCGGCCGGCCGTGAGCAGTATTCGATGAAGGCCGCGGCGCCTTTGTCGCCGGGCTTGCCCGAAGGCAGGCGCAGTTCCAGCAAGCGTTTTTCGGCGAACAACGACATGCTCGCGCCGGCTTGCAGCAGCGTTCCCCAATCGAAATTGGCGTCGGCGCTGAATACCTGGCGTTCATCGAAGCCTTGCTGGCGGGCGGCGGTGCGAATGGCGTCGGCGGCTTCCTGGCACAGCAACGGGTCGTCGCCACTGATGACATAGACCGGTGCGAGCGTGCCTTGCAGGTGTTTGCCGAGCTGAGCGGGGGCGAGTTTCATAAGGAGGGGCAAGCGGGGCGCCTGGGCGCCCCACAAGGCTTACTGGTTCGGCAGCTGCATGGGCGACTGTTGCGGGGTTTCCGCCTCAGCCTTCTGCGCGGCTTCCAGCGCATCGGCCTCGGCCTTGGCGCGGGCATCCGCGGTCTGCTGCAGTTGATCCAGCTGGGTCGGGGTCAGCAGTTGCAGGCGCAGCATCATGTTCTGCACCAGGTCGCGACGCATTTCCTTGCGCACTTCCAGCGATTCCTGGTCGGAACCCACCAGGTTGTTGCCGTCGTGGATGTAGACCTTCTGCACTTGTAGCTTGTCGCTGAGCAGGGTCAGGTTGTTCTGGCCCTGGATTTCGTAGTTCAGCACGGTGGTCAGTTCATACTCGGCTGAACGACCGGCACCGGCGTAGCTGAGGCTGCGCTGGGATTCCTGCTCGCGGGTCAGCACCAGCTTGTAGGGCGCACCGGCATAGACCTTGACGCCACTGCTCTGCAGAACCTGGCGCAGCTGGGTCACGGTTTCGCCGTAAGCGTTACGGGCGCTCAGGTCGAGTTCCTTGATCGCCAGTTCGGTGGTGCCGGTACCGCGCAGCTGAAAGCCGCAGGCGCTCAGCAGTACGGCCAGGCCCATCATCAGGAGGTTGCGTTTGATCATCTTGTTGCTCCCCTTGAAACCATGTGGGCCGACAGGGCGGCCCTGGAGGTTTTATTCGGCGTCAGCCATGGGCTGACGCCTGATCCAATTAGCTAGCGACGATATTGACCAGCTTGCCAGGCACGACGATCACTTTACGAATCGTCAGGCCTTCGGTGAAGCGCAGCACGTTCTCGTTGCTCCGGGCGGCGGCTTCGATCTCTTCACGGCTGGCGCTGGCCGGCATTTCGATCTGGCCACGCAGTTTGCCATTCACTTGAATGACCAGCTGCAGGCTGTCCTGAACCAGGGCGTTCTCATCCAGCACCGGCCAGCCGGCGTCGATGATGGCACCGCTGCGACCCAGCTGGCTCCACAGCTCGTGGCTGATGTGCGGGGTGATCGGTGCCAGCAGCAGGGCCACGGTTTCCAGGCCTTCCTGCAACAGGGCACGGTCCTGCGGGGTGGCTTGCGGTGCTTTTTCCAGCACGTTCATCAGCGTCATGACCTGAGCGATGGCGGTGTTGAATTTGTGGTTCTGGCCGACGTCCTGGCTGGCTTGCTTGATCGCCAGGTGGATGGCGCGACGAATGACTTTCTGTTCGTCGTTCAGCGAACCCAGCTCCAGTGTGCCCGGCAGGCCCTGGGCTACGTGAGCCTGAGCCAGACGCCAGACGCGCTTGAGGAAGCGATGGGCACCCTCGACGCCGGAGTCGGACCATTCCAGGCTCATGTCGGGCGGCGAAGCGAACATCATGAACAGGCGGCAGGTGTCCGCGCCGTACTGTTCGATCATCGACTGAGGGTCGACGCCGTTGTTCTTCGACTTGGCCATCTTCTCGGTGCCGCCGATTTCCACCGGCAGGCCGTCGCTGATCAGCTTGGCGCCGACGATCTTGGCCTTGCTGTCACGCTCCAGCTCGACATCGGCCGGGTTGTACCAGGTGTAGGCACCGTTGGCTTCGCGGCGGTAGTAGGTCTCGGCGACCACCATGCCTTGCGTCAGCAGGTTCTTGAACGGCTCGTTGGAACTCACCAGGCCTTCGTCGCGCATCAGCTTGTGGAAGAAGCGAGCGTAGAGCAGGTGCAGGATCGCGTGTTCGATACCACCGATGTACTGGTCCACCGGCAGCCAGTGGTTGGCCGCGGCCGGGTCGACCAGGCCACCCTCGTATTTTGGCGAGGCATAGCGGGCGTAGTACCACGAGGACTCGACGAAGGTGTCCATGGTGTCGGTTTCACGCTTGGCAGGCTTGCCGCATTTCGGGCAGCTGCACTCGTAGAACTCGGGCATGCGCGCCAGTGGCGAACCGGCGCCGTCCGGCACCACGTCTTCCGGCAGTACTACCGGCAGTTGGTCTTCCGGTACCGGTACATCGCCACAGCTGTCGCAGTGGATGATCGGGATCGGGCAGCCCCAGTAGCGCTGGCGGCTGATGCCCCAGTCGCGCAGGCGGAACTGGGTGCGGGATTGGCCGAGGTTTTTCTTCAGCAGGGCGACTTCGATGGCATCGAAGGCGCCGGCAAAATCCAGACCGTTGAACTCGCCGGAGTTGATCAGTTCGCCGTGCTCGCCGTAGGCGTCCTGCCAAGGTGCTGGCGTTTCGTCGCCAGCGCTGGTGCGCACCACGTTCTTGATCGGCAGGTTGTACTTGGTGGCGAATTCGTAGTCGCGCTCGTCGTGTGCCGGAACGGCCATCACCGCGCCATCGCCGTAGTGCATCAGCACATAGTTGGCGACCCATACCGGGAGTTTTTCACCGGTCAGCGGGTGTTCGACGAACAGCGAAGTCGGCAGGCCTTTCTTCTCTTGAGTGGCGATGTCGGCTTCGGCGACGCTGCCGCCCTTGCACTCGGCGATAAAAGCTTGCAGCGCCGGGTCGTTCTGCGCTGCCAGGGTGGCCAGCGGGTGCTCGGCGGCTACCGCGACGTAGGTCGCACCCATCAGGGTGTCAGGGCGGGTGGTGAAGACTTTCAGTGCGCCCGCTTCGCCAATGGAGGCCTGGTCGTAGGGGAATTGCACTTCCATGCCACGGGATTTGCCGATCCAGTTGCGTTGCATGGTCTTGACCTGCTCGGGCCAGCCCGGCAGTTCGTCGAGACTCTCCAGCAGCTCATCCGCGTAGGCGGTGATCTTGAAGTAGTACATCGGGATTTCGCGTTTTTCGATCAGCGCGCCGGAACGCCAGCCGCGACCGTCGATCACCTGTTCGTTGGCCAGGACGGTCTGGTCGACCGGGTCCCAGTTCACGGTACCGTTCTTGCGGTAGATCACGCCTTTTTCGAACAGGCGAGTGAACAGCCACTGTTCCCAGCGGTAGTAGTCCGGCTTGCAGGTAGTGACCTCGCGGGACCAGTCCACCGCCAGGCCCAGGCTGCGCAGTTGGGACTTCATGTAGGCGATGTTTTCGTAGGTCCACTTGGCCGGTGCGACGTTGTTCTTCATCGCGGCGTTTTCCGCTGGCATGCCGAAGGCGTCCCAACCCATGGGTTGCAGCACGTTCTTGCCTTGCATGCGCTGGTAGCGGGAGATCACGTCGCCGATGGTGTAGTTACGCACGTGCCCCATGTGTAGCTTGCCGCTGGGGTAAGGGAACATCGACAGGCAGTAGTAAGTTTCCTTGCCTGGCTGTTCACTGACTTCAAAGGACTTTTGCTCATCCCAGAACGACTGGGCGGCGGCTTCGATTTCACGGGGCTGATAGTGTTCGTGCATGGCTACTTTTGAACTGAATAGGGGTGGCCTAATCCTCTTCAATGCAACGTTGGGTGGTGATGGCGCCAGATATGGCGTTTTCGCTACCCAGTCGAGCTGGAAGTGGAGTTACAGGAAGCGCCGTAGCATACATGACCGCGCTCTACCGAGGGAAACCCTGATTACGCGCCGTGGGCCGTTGGTCGCGGCACCCTGCCGGTTTCGGCAGTGCGGCTAAGCTCAAAAAGGGGGAGTGATTCTTACTTTCATGAGGTGAGTGGATGGTTGAGTCGCAGCGAAAAGTTACAAAACCCGAGTTGTACGAACGATTGATAGATCGTCTGGCTTTGGCCTTGGATACAGCGAAAACAGCAGGGAGCTTGCGTAATGAGCGTCCTGCGGAGTTGGAGTTGCGGGGCCTGAGTCACGCCGAGCTCGAGGTGATCAAAGCCTATCTGGATCGTAGCGAGCGTGAGACGCAATTGAGCGTGCTCGAATGCCTGAGGCACGAAGTGACTCCACATTCGGCCAAGGTCATCTGGTTGAAAGACAAGGTGCCCGCCCGGGATGCGGTAAAGGTCCGATCCCTGCAGTTCAAGTGAGTCTGCGCAGCCCATGCGGGCATCTGCGCAGCGTCAACGCCGCGTACCTTGTGCGTGAAATCTGTTTCATATCTGTTGTTGCTTTGCTTTTACCCACTTAGGCTTCGAGCATCTTTGGAGATGCTCGATGCCTTTTCGTTATTTCGTCAAACAACTACTCCTGCCGCCAGGCCTTCTGTTGCTGCTGCTTCTGCTCGCCTGGTGGTTTCGCCGCTCGAGGCCGCGATTGGCCGGTGTGTGTTTTGCCCTCGGCCTGGGCGGGTTCTGGTTGATGAGCCTGCCTGTGATGGTGGAGTGGGGCGCGAGTGCCCTGGAAAGTGAGCCGGCGCTGACGCAAAGCCAGTGGTCGACCCTGGCCGGACAGGCCGATGCGATTGTGGTGCTGGGTTCGGGCCGTGAGCGTGGCGATCCGGCCTGGGGTTCCGACCAGCCGACCGGTGTCGGCCTGGAGCGCCAGCGCTATGCGGCGCGCCTGGCCAAGGCTTCCGGGCTGCCGATCCTGACCAGCGGTGGCCTGCACTACGGCACGCCGCCCACGGAAGCAGCGCTGATGGCCGAGTCGTTGCTGAACGATTTCGACGTAACGGTGCGCTGGCAGGAAGGGCGTAGCCGCACGACCTGGGAAAACGCCCAATTCACCGCGCAAGTGCTTAAGCCGCAGGGCGTCAAGCGTGTGGTGCTGGTCACCCAGGCCTGGCATATGCAGCGGGCTGTCTGGAGTTTCGAGCAGGCAGGATTCATTGTGGTGCCGGCGCCCGTGGGGTTCCTCGGGGTGGATAACGCCAGGCCGCTGGGCGGCTGGATGCCGGAGTTCAAATCGATCTGGCAGAGCGGCCAGTTGTTGAACGAGGCGGTGGGGCTGGTAGGCTACAAGCTGTTTTATCGTGGAGAGGACTAGGTTCATCTCGAGCCAGTCCGCTCCCACAGGAATCGCAAATCCCCGGCAGGAGCGAGCAGGCTCGCGATGAAGTCAGACGGTCTTGGCGATCCGGCTGGCCAGCAGGGCCCAGCCGAACAGCAGGACGCTCAGGATGATCAGGGGCCACGAGCGCCACTGCAGGTAAGGCGTCAGGTTGTGCATCGGCACCACTTCGCCGTACAGGATTCCTCGTTCGAACTGCGGAATCTGCACGGTGATCTTGCCGAACGGATCGATCAGGCCGGTCACCCCGTTGTTGGTGGCGCGGATCATCCAGCGGCCGGCTTCCAGGGCACGCATCTGGGCCATCTGCAAGTGCTGCAGCGGGCCGATCGAGGTGCCGAACCAGGTGTCGTTGCTGATGGTCAGCAGCAGGTCGCTGCGGGCTGACAGGCTGGCGGCGAATTCCGGGTAAACCACCTCGTAGCAGATGAACGGTGCGATCTGGTAACCCTTGGCTTGCAGCAAAGGCTGGTCGGCGGGGCCGCGGGCGAAGTCCGACATGGGCAGGTCGAAGAACGCGATCAGGCCACGCAGCAAGTCCTGCAGGGGCACGTACTCACCGAAGGGCACGAGCTTCTGCTTGAGGTACTCGCCATCGCCTTCGCCAACCACGGTAATGCCGTTGAAGTAGCGCTTCTGGTGGTGCACTTCCTGGCGGATCGGTACACCGGTGATCAGCGCCGAATGCCGGTCGGCGGCGAAGTTGCCCATCATGTTCAGATAACCTTCGGCCGACTCCTTGAGCACGGGCACCGCGGTTTCCGGCCACACCAACAGATCCACGCGCTTGGAACTGAAGCTCATGTCGCGGTACAGCGCCAGTTGGGAGTTGAGTTGCGCAGGGTCCCATTTCAGGCTCTGTTCGATATTGCCCTGGATCGCCGCCACGGTCAGCGGCTCGCCCGACGGGCTGGTCCAGGCATGTCCCTTGAGCGCGATGCCGATCACCCAGGGGGCGACCAGCAGCGCCAGGCCGGCGGCGATGAACCCCTTGCGTCCGGCGCGGATCAAGCCGGGCAGGTTGTAGAGCAGGGCTGCGGTCAGCGCCAGGGTAAAGGAGATCAGCCACATGCCGCCCAGAGGGGCCAAGCCGGCCAGCGGGCCGTCGAGTTGGCTGTAGCCGGAATAGAGCCAGGGGAAACCCGTCAGGAACCAGCCGCGGAAGGCTTCCTGGCCCACCCAAAGGGCGGCGAAGGCCAGGGCATCGGCGAGAGGGGCTTCATTGCGACGCAGCCAACGCGCCCAGAGCCAGGCCGGCAGGGCGAAAAAGAAGGCGATGGCGGCAATGAAGGCCAGCATCAGTAAACCCGCCAGCAGCACCGAGGCGCCGCCGTAGGTATGGATGCTGACGTAGATCCAGCTGGTGCCGGCGGCAAACAGGCCGAAGCCGAAACACCAGCCGCGCCACAGCGCCTGGCGCGGGCTTAGCTCGCGCAGGCCGGCGTAAAAGAAGCCGACCGCCAGCAGTGCCAACGGCCAGATGTCGTACGGCGCCAGGGCCAGGGTGGTGATTGCGCCAGCCGCCATGGCCAGCAGGTTACCGGGCCAGCCGGGGCGGGTTAAGCGCAGCATGTCGATCCTTAGCGGGGGATAGGCGTTAGTCGCAGCAGATGAATCCGACGGCTGTCGGCATTCAGGATACGGAAGCGATAGGCACCGATTTCGGTGATTTCGTTACGTTTAGGCAGGTGCCCGAACGCGCTCATCACCAGGCCGCCAACGGTGTCGAACTCGTCGTCGGAGAACTCGCTGTCGAAGAACTCGTTGAAGTTCTCGATCGGCGTCAACGCCTTGATCAGGAAATCGCCGCTCGGCAGCGGCTTGATGTAGCTGTCTTCCTCGACGTCGTGCTCGTCTTCGATGTCGCCGACGATCTGCTCCAGCACGTCCTCGATGGTCACCAGGCCTGCCACGCCGCCGTATTCGTCGATGACGATGGCCATGTGATTGTGGTTGGCGCGGAACTCACGCAGCAGTACGTTCAGGCGCTTGGATTCGGGAACGAAGGTCGCCGGACGCAGCAGGTCCTTGATGTTGAAGCTGTCGCCGTTCTCCTTGAGGATCAGCGGCAGCAGGTCCTTGGCCAGCAGGACGCCCATGACGTCGTCATGGCTTTCGCCGATCACCGGATAACGCGAGTGTGCGGAATCGAGGACGGACGGCAGGAATTCGCGGGGAGTCTGGGTCGCCTTGATGCTGATCATCTGCGAGCGCGGAACCATGATGTCCCGTACCTGCAGGTCAGCGACCTGGATGGCGCCTTCGACGATGGCCAGCGCTTCGCTGTCCAGCAACTTGTTCTGATGGGCTTCGCGCAGCAGCTCCAGCAGCTCCTGGCGGTTTTTCGGCTCATGGGCAAAAGCCTGGGTCAGTTTACCCAGCCACGACTTTTGCCCGCTGCTCGATCGGTCTTCGCTCATAGCGATTACTCTAAATCCTTGGTTGTTACAGATGGATGTTCTTCGGTTTCGTCGTCCGCATAAGGGTCGGGATGACCCAGTTCTGCAAGCAACGTTCGTTCCAGTGCTTCCATTTCCTCGGCTTCGTCGTCATCTATATGGTCGTAACCCAATAGATGCAAGCAGCCGTGAATCACCAGATGGGCCCAGTGGGCCTGGAGATCCTTGCCTTGTTCGGCGGCTTCGCGCTCGACCACTTCGACGCAGATCACCAGATCGCCGAGCAATGGAATGTCCAGCAGTTCGTCCGGCACATCGGCGGGGAACGACAGGACGTTGGTGGCGTAGTCCTTCTGCCGCCAGGTGCGGTTCAGTTCGCGGCCTTCGGGTTCGTCCACCAGGCGGATGGTCAGTTCCGAGTCGGCCGTGCGCTGGCGCAGGGCCAGCTCACACCATTGGCGGAACAGGGCTTCACTGGGAGCAGGCTTGTCGCTTGCCAGTTGCAGATCAAGCTCAAGCATCGTGGCGATTGCCTTTTTCCGCGGCGGACTGGGCGGACTCGTCGGCCACGCGCTGCTCGAAGCGCTCGTAGGCTTCGACGATGCGTTGCACCAGCGGATGGCGCACCACGTCCTTGGGCATGAAGTGGGTGAAGCTGATGCCCGGGACGTCCTTGAGAACGTTGATCACATGGGCCAGGCCGGACTTGGTGCCCTTGGGCAGGTCGACCTGGGTGATGTCGCCCGTGATCACGGCGGTGGAGCCGAAGCCGATCCGGGTCAGGAACATCTTCATCTGCTCGACGGTGGTGTTCTGGCTTTCGTCGAGGATGATGAAACTGTTGTTCAGCGTACGGCCGCGCATGTAGGCCAGCGGCGCAATCTCGATGACCTGGCGCTCGATCAGCTTGGCCACGTGTTCGAAGCCGAGCATTTCATACAGTGCGTCATACAACGGGCGCAGGTACGGGTCGATCTTCTGGGCCAGGTCACCCGGCAGGAAACCGAGTTTCTCACCGGCTTCGACCGCCGGACGCACCAACAGGATACGCCGTACCTGCTCACGCTCCAGTGCGTCTACCGCACAGGCCACGGCCAGGTAGGTCTTGCCGGTACCGGCCGGGCCGATGCCGAAGTTGATGTCGTTGCCGAGGATTTCCTTGACGTAGCGCTGCTGATTCAAGCCGCGGGGGCGAATCATGCCTTTTTTGGTGCGCAGGGCCACGGCCGCTTCGGCGACAGGGTGATTGTCCAGTTCTTCGACGGCGGATTCCTGGAGGAACAGGTGCACCATGTCCGGCGACAGCTCGGTACCCTTGGTTTCCCGGTACAGGCGGCGCAGGAGGTTTTCCGCGGAGGTGGTGTGCTTGGGTTCGCCGATCAGTTCGAACTGATTGCCGCGGTTGCGGATCTCGATGGTCAGGCGCTGCTCGATCAAGCGCAAATGCTCGTCGAATTGCCCGCACAGATTGGCGAAGCGGCGAGCCTCAAAGGGCTCGAGGATGAAACGATGTGGTTCTATGGGTGCGTTCAAGGTCGTTTTTTAGCCGCCCAACGGCAATAAAGGATGAAATCAAGGATAACGCCAGAGGCCTGGGTGCGAAAGCTCTTATACAAAGCAATGTCTTTCGCCACATTTTCCTTGGAGGCCGGCTTCCCGGCGATGGCGTGCCCGAGGCCACTACCGCTGGTCAGCCCGCATCGGCAGGAGGTTATTGCAGCAGCGATCCGCGCAGCGAGTGAGGCTGGGCCGAGTCGATATGCACATCGGCAAACTGGCCGATCAGCGTCGGGTTGTCGCACCGGAAATTGACGATGCGGTTGTTCTCGGTTCGCCCCTGCAGTTCGCCCGGGTCTTTCTTCGAATAGTCGGTAACCAGGATGCGCTGGATCGAACCGACCATTTGTCGGCTGATTTCGAATCCTTGCTGATTCAGCCGATGTTGCAGCGCGTTCAGGCGTTCCTTTTTCAACTCTTCCGGGGTGTCGTCCGCCAGGTCGGCCGCCGGGGTGCCTGGGCGCTGGCTGTAGACGAACGAGTAGGAGAAGTCGAAGCCGACGTCTTCGATCAGCTTCATGGTCTGTTCGAAGTCTTTTTCGGTCTCGCCGGGGAAGCCGACGATGAAGTCCGAGCTGATGCAGATGCCCGGCACGGCGGCGCGCAGTTTGCGCAGCTTGGATTTGTATTCCAGCACCGTATGGTTGCGCTTCATGGCTGCGAGAATCCGGTCGGAGCCCGATTGCACCGGCAAGTGCAGGTGTTTCACCAGTTCCGGCACTTCGGCGTGGGCCTGGATCAGGCTGTCGGAGAACTCCAGCGGATGGGAGGTGGTATAGCGGATGCGCTCGATACCATCGACCGCCGCGACCACGCGGATCAGTTCGGCGAGGTCGGCCAGGCGGCCGTCGTGGGTCTGGCCACGGTAACCGTTGACGTTCTGCCCCAGCAGGGTGACTTCGCGCACGCCGTTTTCCGCCAGGTGGATGATCTCGCAGATCACGTCGTCGAATGGCCGGCTGACTTCCTCGCCACGGGTGTAGGGCACCACGCAGAAGGTGCAGTACTTGCTGCAGCCTTCCATCACCGAGACATAGGCACTCGGGCCGTCGATGCGTGGCTCTGGCAGGTGGTCGAATTTCTCGATTTCCGGGAACGAGACGTCGACCTGCGGCAGCTTGCTGCTGCGGGCGGCATCGATCATTTCCGGCAGGCGGTGCAGGGTCTGCGGGCCGAAGACCACGTCGACATAGGGCGCGCGATCACGGATGGCCGCGCCTTCCTGGCTGGCCACGCAACCGCCGACGGCGATGACCATGTCCGGGTTGGCCAGCTTCAGCTCGCGCCAGCGACCCAGTTGGGAATACACCCGGTCCTGGGCTCGTTCGCGGATCGAGCAGGTGTTGAGCAGGATGACGTCCGCGTCTTCGGCGCGGGCGGTGACTTCCAGGGCCTGGTGTTCACCCAGCAGATCGACCATGCGCGAGCTGTCGTACTCGTTCATCTGGCAACCGTGGGTTTCTATGTAGAGCTTCTTGGCCATGGACGGAGTCATCACGTGATTCAAAGAACCGCGCATTATAGGGAACATGGCCTGAGGTTCCTACCGCTGCGCGTCCGGTGGCTATGCTATAGTTCGCGCCCTCTTTTATATCCCCCGATGTGTTACCCGCCCACCATGACCAAACGTGAAGCTCCAATCTACAAGGTGATTTTCCTCAACCAGGGACAGGTGTTCGAAATGTACGCCAAGCAGATCTATCAAAGTGATCTGTGGGGTTTCCTGGAGGTGGAAGAGTTCGTCTTTGGCGAGCGCACGCAAGTGGTCGTCGATCCGAGCGAAGAGAAGCTCAAGGCCCAGTTCGAAGGCGTGGTGCGCAGCTTTGTGCCGATGCATTCGATCGTGCGCATCGACGAGGTCGAGCGCCTGGGTACGCCGAAGATCAGCGAGGCGCGTGGCGTGAGCAACGTCATGCCGTTTCCGATGCCGATGCCTGAGAAGTAAGGGCTGTATCGAGTGTGCTATCGCGAGCAAGCTTGCTCGCGATGTCATCAAGGCAGGGGTGAGAAGGGCGAACGCCCGTCGGCGCTCTGCAATTCCATCAGGTATTTGCGGAAAATCTGCCCCAGCACCTGGGTGGCGACTTCCAGCTCATCGCGCTGCATGTGTTCGGCCACTTCGTCGGCCGTGTCCAGTGCCTCTTCGGCGCCGTTGACCGCCGCCATCTTCAGCACGATATAGGCCTGAACGTTGTTGGCCGGTACGCCTTCGCCGCGAAAGAACATGGTGCCGAGTTTGAATTGCGCCTGGGCGTGGCCTTGCAGCGAGGCCTTTTCAAAGTAGCTCAGGGCCTGATTGAGATCGCGCGGGGTATTTTTACCTTCGTAGTAGAACTCGCCCAACTCGTATTGCGCTTGCGCATCCCCTTCGTCAGCCGCCTTCTGGCAGACCGCCAGGGCCTCGGACAGATCCTGTGACTGAGTATTGAGGGTGCAGCGACCCATCGCTGGGATCAACAACGAGTTGCCGCCTGCTTGTGCGTGCGCGAGCAGGGGCTGAAGGAGCAACAGGCAGCCCAGTGCAAGGGCGCGGCCGGTGCGGTTCATGGGAATCGACTTACCTCTGAAGGGCGCGCGGACCCATCGAGGGATCCAATAAGCGCGCATTATGAAATAAGCAGGGCCAACCTTACAAAGTCTTTACTCGTTTTTCTGCTGCGCGGGCGCGATATCCGCCGCTTTCGGGGCTGTTTCGGGAGTTGGGGCGCGAATGCAGCGTAAAACCGGCGCCAGCAAGTGTGGCGCCGGTTTGGCGGGGAAGGTTACTTCAGGGCAGCGAAAGCGCGTTCGGCCGCGTCCAGGGTCAGTTTCAGCTCGGCGTCGCCGTGGGCGATCGAGGTGAAGCCGGCTTCGAAGGCACTCGGGGCCAGGTAGACACCGCCTTCGAGCATCAGGTGGAAGAAGCGTTTGAACAGGTTGGCATCGCTGGCCATCACATCGTCGAACGTGACGATATCGTCGGCGCCGCTGAAATACAGGCCGAACATGCCGCCCGCCTGGGTGGTCACGAACGGGATGCCGGCGGCGTCAGCACGTTGCTGCAGGCCGTCGAGCAGGCGGCTGGTGTAGTCGCTCAGCTCGGCGTGGAAGCCCGGGCGGCTGATCAGGCGCAGGGTGGTCAGGCCGGCGGCCATGGCCAGCGGGTTGCCCGACAAGGTGCCAGCCTGGTAGACCGGGCCCAGCGGCGCGATGTGTTCCATGATCTTGCGTTTGCCGCCGAAGCAGCCCACCGGCATGCCGCCGCCGATGATCTTGCCGAAGGTGGACAGGTCCGGGGTCACCCCGTAGTGCGCCTGGGCACCGCCCAGGGCGACGCGGAAACCGGTCATCACTTCGTCGAAGATCAGCACCACGCCGTGTTTGTCGCACAGGCTGCGCAGGCCTTCGAGGAAGCCCGGCGCCGGTGGCACGCAGTTCATGTTGCCAGCCACCGGCTCGACGATGATGCAGGCCACTTCCTGGCCGACTTCGGCAAGCATCTTCTCGACCGCGTCGATGTCGTTGAACGGCAGGGTCAGGGTGTGTTTGGCGAAGGCCGCCGGTACGCCGGCCGAGCTGGGCACGCCCTGGGTCAGCGCGCCGGAGCCAGCCTTGACCAGCAGGCTGTCGGAGTGGCCGTGGTAGCAGCCTTCGAACTTGATGATGCTGTCGCGGCCGGTGAAACCACGGGCCAGGCGGATCGCGCTCATGGTCGCTTCGGTGCCGGAGCTGACCATGCGCACCATTTCCATGGACGGCACGATGGAGCAGACCAGGTCGGCCATTTCGGTTTCCATGGCGGTCGGGGCGCCGTAGGACAGACCGTGTTCCAGCTGCTTGCGTACCGCGTCCAGCACATCCGGGTGGCTGTGGCCCAGGATCATCGGCCCCCAGGAACCGACGTAGTCCACATAACGCTTGTCGTCCTCGTCGGTGACGTAGGCGCCTTCGGCGTGTTTGAAGAACAGCGGCGTGCCGCCCACGCTCTTGAACGCACGCACGGGCGAGTTCACGCCACCGGGGATGTGTTTCTGGGCATTGGCAAACAGGGTTTCGGAACGAGACATGATCGGACTCTCGGAAATCAGCGGTTAGAAGAGGGCATTGAAGGCGCGGGCACGGCGGGTCACTTCCTGGGCGCTGTCGGCGCCGAACAGGCCATGGACCACGGCCAGCAGGTCGACGCCATGGGCGACCAGCGGCGCGGCGTTCTCCAGGGTGATGCCGCCGATCGCGCAGATCGGCAGGTGCAGCCGGGCGCGGGCCTGGTCCAGCAGTTCCAGGTTGGCCGTCGGCGCGCCGGGCTTGGTGTTGGAATTGAAGAAGCGACCGAAGGCGACATAGCTGGCGCCTTCCTTGGCGGCTTGCTCGGCCAGCTCCAGCTGGGCGTGGCAGGTCGAGCCGATGATCGCCTGGCGGCCAAGCAGGGCACGGGCCGGAGTCAGCGGGCCGTCGGTCTGGCCCAGGTGCACGCCGACGCCAATGCGCGCGGCCAACTCGGCGTCGTCGTTGATGATCAGTTGTGTCTTGTAGCGCTCGCACAAGCTGTGCAGGGCTTCGGCTTCGCGCAGACGGCGGGCCTCGTCGCTGCTCTTGTCGCGGTATTGCAGGAGGGTCACGCCACCGTCGAGCGCCGCCTCCACGTACTGCAGGAATTTGCCGGCCAACAGTTGGCTGTCGGTAATGGCATACAGACCACGTAGTTTCATCGAGCGAGCCTCATGGCTTACGAGCAGAAGTCCAGCGGCAGGCGGCGCGGTACGAACTGGCCTTGGCCCAGTTGCTCGGCGTCGCGCAAGGTGCGCCAGGTGTAATCGAGGGCCGACTTCACGGCGCTGGCCAGGTTTTCGCCCTGGGCCAGGCGTCCGGCCAGGGCGCTGGCCAGAGTGCAACCGGAACCGTGATAACTGCCCGGCAGCCGCTGGCAGGTGTAGGTGTGACGGCTGCCGTCGCGGCTGTACAGGCGATTATGCACTTCCTGCTCGTCGCCATGGCCGCCGGTGATCAGCAGGTGTTTGACGAATGGCAGGAGCTTTTCCGCGCATTGGTCCGCAGTGCCTTCGGGCAACTCGGCGAGGATTCGTGCTTCTGGAAGGTTCGGGGTGGCGATGGTCGCCAGTGGCAGCAGGCGTTCACGCATGGCGTAACCGACCTCGTCCTTGCCCAGGCGCCCGCCGCCGCCGGCGCGCAATACCGGGTCGCAGACCATCGGCAGGTGCGGATGCGCCTGCAACAGCTCGACCACGGTGTCGACCATTTCCAGCGAGCCGAGCATGCCCAGCTTGACCGCGGCGACCGTGGAGTCGTTGAGTACGGCGTTGGCCTGGGCCAGCACCCACTCGCGATCCAGCACACGGAAGTCGCTGACGTTGACCGTATCCTGCACGGTCAGCGCGGTCACAGCGGGAGCTGCATGGCAACCCTGGGCGAGCAGGGCTTCGATATCTGCCTGCAGGCCGGCGCCGCCACTGGGGTCGTGGCCGGAGAGACAGAGGACAACGGGGCGAGAGCTGTAGATATTCATGGTGCGCGAGCTTACCACCAAACGTCTTTTTTGCACGGCCCTCGCGCGTTGGCCGGAGCTGGTTTTTCCGCCTTCCCGACAAGTTGACCGAGGCAACAGCTCTAGATCAATGGATAGCGCTGAAACGCCCGTTCTAGAGCCTTTAAACTAAAGTTTTTGGTGGTGTTCATTGGCCATCAACGGCTATGCTAGAGTGGATCCAAACCAATAACAGGTAATGCCGGTTTTACGTCTACTCAAAGGGAAATGGGGGGCTTCCTGACATAACCGGACAAGCCACGCTGGGGCTTTATGCGCTATTTGCTGATGTTGCTGTTGAGCTTGCCGATGCTGGCTGGCGCGGTCGAGTTCGACGAGTTCACCCAAAGCCTGCCCTTGGGTCGGGTGATGCAGGTGTTTGAAGACGCGAGTGGTCAGGCAACGATCGCGGATGTCAGCACAGCGGCGATGGCCGGCAGTTTCAAGACCCATGACAAGGCCACCCTCAACGCCGGTTACTCCCGCTCGGCATTCTGGCTGAAAATCCACCTCAGCTACCGTCCCGCCAACCCTTCCATACGACACACCTGGCTGCTGGAGCTGGCCTATCCGCCGCTCGATCATCTGGAGCTGTATGTGCCCGATGAAACCGGTGGCTACCGTCTGGCCCAGCGCACCGGCGATGCCTTGCCGTTCGACAGCCGGCAGATCCGCCAGAACAATTACCTGTTCGACCTGAGTTTTGCGCCCTACGAGCAAAAGACCCTGTTCCTGCGCCTGCAGAGCCAGGGCTCGGTCCAGGCGCCGGTGACGCTCTGGTCCAGCACGGCGTACCTGGAAGCGCAGCCGGTGCGCCTGTATGTACTCGGCCTGATCTACGGCGTGCTGCTGGGGATGCTGGTCTACAACCTGTTCATTTACCTGAGCGTGCGCGACACCAGTTACCTCTATTACATCCTCTACATCGCCTCGTTCGGGCTGTACCAACTGTCGGTGAACGGCGCCGCGGTGGAGTACTTCTGGCCGGACAACCCGTGGTGGGCCAACGCGGCGACGCCGTTTTTCATTGGCGCGGCGGCCCTGTTCGGCAGTCAGTTCGCCCGCAGTTTCCTGCAGACCGCCAGCCACAGCCGCTGGGTCGATCGCCTGCTGCTGGTGCTGATCCTGTGCAGCATTGTGGTGGTGGCCCTGTCGCTGATGACCAGCTACGCCCTGGCGTTGCGTCTGGCCACGGCCCTGGCGCTGGTCTTTACCGTGGTGATCTTCGTCTCCGGCATCGTCGCCTGGTGCCGCGGCATGCGCGTGGCGCGTTACTTCATCATCGCCTGGTCGGCGTTCCTGGTGGGCGGGATCATCAATACCCTGATGGTGCTGGGTTATCTGCCGAACATGTTCCTGACCATGTATTCCAGCCAGATCGGTTCGGCCATCGAGGTGGCGCTGTTGTCGCTGGCCCTGGCCGACCGCATCAACTCGATGCGCGAGCAGCAGGCGCAGACCCTGTTCGATGCCGGGCAGAAGCTCGAAGTGCTCAACCAGCAGTTGGCCCACAGCAACCGGCTCAAGGATGAGTTCCTCGCCACCCTGACCCACGAACTGCGCACGCCGATGAATGGGGTGATCGGTTCCCTGGAGCTGATGCAGACCGTCGATCTCGATCCGGAGCTGGAGCAATACCAGCAGACTGCCGCCGGTTCGGCCCGGGACATGATGCGCATGGTCAATGGCATCCTGACCCTGACCGAACTGCAGGCCGGCAAGCTCAGTGCCCAGCACGAGAGCTTCAGCCTGCGTTCGCTGCTCGATGCCTTGCTGGGCCAGTTTTGCGCCAACGCCTCGGCCAAGGGGCTGGGCTTCGATGTCGACCTGGCCACCGGGCTGCCCGATCGGCTGCTGGGCGATCGCGGCAAATTGAGCCAGTGCCTGGAGTGCCTGCTGGACAATGCCATCAAGTTCACCCGGGTGGGTGGCCTGGTCCTGCGAGTGACTGGCAAGCCGGTGGCAACCGGGCGGGTGGCGCTGACCTTCGCGGTGATCGACACCGGCATCGGTTTCGTCAATCTCGATGAGGCCTCGTTGTACCAGCGTTTCTTCCAGCTCGATGGTTCGATGACCCGTGAATACGGCGGGCTGGGCGTGGGGCTGGCGATCTGTCGGCAACTGGTGGATCTGCTGGGTGGCCATCTGACCCATGAATCGGAGCCGGGGCGTGGCAGCTGTTTCCGGCTGGAGGTGACCTTCGATGTGGACGGCGAGCAGCCGATGGCCTCCCAGCCGGCCTTGCGGGTCCGCGCCGTCCGGCGCAGGCCGCAGGATTGCAGCGTGCTGCTGGTGGACGACAACAGCATCAATCAACTGGTGATCCGCGGCATGTTGCTCAAGCTGGGTTATCAGGTACGCACGACGGAGAACGCTCGCGGGGCGCTGGCGTTGTTGCGCCGGGAGTCGGTGGATGCGGTGCTGCTCGATTGCCAGATCGAGCAGGCCGAGGCGCTCAAGCTGTGCGATCAGGTGCGCGGCATGCCGGGTTGCGCCGGCTTGCCGGTGCTGCTGGTGTCGGCCTCGGCGTACGCTGTGGAGGCTGAGCGCTGCCTGCTCGATTACCTCTCCCGGCCGGTGAAATTCGAGGAGTTGCAAGCTGTTCTGGCGCGTCGGGTGCTGGCCTCGGAACAGGGCGAAAGCGCCGGTATTTAGGCGGGTATGCCACTTTGTTCGGTGGGGAGGGGGTGCTTAACTGAGGTTCTGGCACACCCCTCAAGGAGCCCCGACATGAACCTGCATCAGTTCGCCGAGACCCACGAAGTCACCAACCAGCCACCTTCCCTGGACGGTACCAACCTCTATCGAATCGATCTGCCGTTGCAGGAGTGGGCACGGCGTTTCGGCGCTGGTTGGGCCGAATCGCGGATCGACGCCTACGGTGCCCTGGCCGGTGGGCCGCTGATGGAGGCGGGGTTCCTGGCCAACCAGAACAAGCCGGTGTTCACCAGCCATGACCGTTACGGGCATCGCCTCGATCTGGTGGAGTTTCATCCGGCGTATCACGAGCTGATGCGTACCGCCATCGAGCACGGCCTGACGTCCTTGCCCTGGGCTCATCCGCAATCCGGGGCGCATGTCGCGCGTGCCGCCATGACCTATTTGCATAGCCAGGCCGAGGCCGGCAGCGGTTGCCCGCTGACCATGACCTTCGCCTGTGTGCCGGCGTTGAAGCTGCAGCCGGATCTCGCCGAACAATGGCTGCCGAAAGTCCTCGCCACCGAATATGACCCACGCAATGTCGGCATGGCCCACAAGGCCGGTGTCACCATCGGCATGGCGATGACCGAGAAACAAGGCGGTACCGATGTGCGCGCCAACACCACCAAGGCGTATCCGGTGGGCGCTACGGGGCCGGGGCAGGCTTATGAGCTGGTGGGCCACAAATGGTTCTGTTCGGCGCCGATGTGCGACGCCTTCCTGACCCTGGCCCAGACCGAAAAAGGCCTGACCTGCTTCCTGTTGCCTCGCCATCGTCCGGATGACAGCCGCAACCAGTTCTATATCCAGCGCCTGAAAAACAAGCTCGGCAATTGCTCCAATGCCTCCAGTGAAGTGGAGTTCCGCGGGGCCCTGGCGTGGATGATCGGTGAAGAAGGGCGCGGCGTGCCGACCATCATCGAGATGGTGGCCATGACCCGCTTCGATTGCATGGTCGGCTCCAGCTCGCTGATGCGCCAGGCCCTGACCCAGGCCGCCCATCACTGTGCCCATCGGCTGGTGGGCGGGCGTGTGCTCAGCGAGCAACCCTTGATGCAGAACGTGCTGGCCGACCTGGCGCTGGAAAGCGAGGCGGCGCTGGCCTTGAGCCTGCGCATGGGCCGCGCGCTGGATAACCTGGATGACCCGCAAGAAGCCATGTTCTCGCGGCTGGTGACGGCGGTGGGCAAATACTGGATCTGCAAGCGGGCCCCAGCAATGATCAACGAGGCCGCCGAGTGCATGGGCGGTGCCGGTTATGTCGAGGAGAGCATTCTGCCGCGGCTGTACCGCGAAGCGCCGGTCAACTCGACCTGGGAAGGCTCCGGCAACGTGCAGTGCCTGGATGTGCTGCGCGCCTTGTCCAAGGAGCCGGGCGTGCTCGATGCGCTGTTCGCCGAGCTGGGCGATGGCCATGGCGACAGGCGCCTGGCCGCGCATATCGCCAACCTGAAAGGCGCCTTCCAGGACACCGACGACATTCAGTACCGCGCCCGCCAACTGACCGAGGACATCGCCCTGGGCCTGCAGGCCAAGCTGTTGCTGGAAGCCGGCAACGCGGCGGTCAGCGATGCCTTTATCGCCAGTCGCCTGGGTTCGGCAGGAAGGGTCTACGGCACCTTGCCGCGAGGGCTGGATGTCGAGGCGATAGTCGCGCGCTCCACCCCGGCAGGCTTCTGACTGGTTTGTTGTAGGAGCGAGCTTGCTCGCGATAAATAGTCCAGGCTACCGATCGGCTGGGGCCTGAAAGATCTTTCGCGAGCAAGCTCGCTCCTACGCATATTCCGCTGTTCCCGTGAGACGGCGTTGCAGGCAAGATGAAGGCCTGCAAGATCAGAACACAGGATGCTTACCGTGACCGAAGCTTTTATTGTCGTTCAAACCGCCGAGCAAGCCGTGGACCGGCTTGCCGCTTTGCATGAGCGGGCCACCACGTCGCTGAGCCAGGCGCTCAAGCGTTACCTCAAGGATCGTGTCGAACCGGACGCCGAACAGCGCGCCCTGTTTCGTTACCCGGAATTACGCCTGACCTATCTCTGCCAGGGCGAAGTCCCGCAGACCACCCGGGCCTACGCCAAGGTCCAGTTGCCGGGCACCTACAGCGTCACGGTCACCCATCCCGCCGCCTTCCGTAAGTACCTGCTGGAACAGCTGGTGCCCCTGATGCACGACTTCACCGTGACCGTGGAAGTGGGCGTCAGCGAGCAGAACATCCCGTATCCGTACGTGGTCGAGCAGGGCGATGAACTGGCCGGTTCCGGCGTCACTGCCGCGGTGCTGGCGCGGGTGTTCCCCAGCACCGACCTGTCCGCCGCCACCGATGGCATCGCCGACGGGCTGTACGATTGGGAAAACACCAATCCGCTGCCCCTGGCGCTGTTCGATGCCGCGCGGGTGGATTTCTCCCTGCGCCGCCTGGTGCACTACACCGGCAGCGATTGGCGCCACGTGCAGCCGTGGATCCTGCTGACCAACTACCACCGTTATGTCGACCAGTTCATCACCCACGGTCTTGAACAGCTGCGCAGCGATCCGCGGTTCGTGCGCATGGTCCTACCGGGCAATGTGATCATCGAGAAAGGCATGGATCACGGCGAAGCCTCGTCGATCGCCGCCGGGGTGGTCTGGCACCGCTACCAGATGCCGGCTTATCACCTGCTGGCCAGCGACGGCCACGGCGTGACCCTGGTGAACATCGGGGTCGGTCCGTCCAACGCCAAGAACATCACTGACCATTTGGCGGTATTGCGTCCGCACTGCTGGCTGATGATCGGCCACTGCGGCGGCCTGCGGCAGTCGCAGACCATCGGCGACTACGTACTGGCCCATGCCTACATGCGTCGCGACGGCATTCTCGATCGCGTGGTGCCGCCGAACATTCCGATTCCGGCCCTGGCCGAAGTGCAGTTGGCGTTGCAGCAGGCCGCCGCCAACGTCACCGGCGAGAAGGGCGACGATCTGAAAAAACGCCTGCGCACCGGCACCGTGCTGACCTACGACGACCGTAACTGGGAATTGCGTTGGGCCCAGGAGCGTCCGCTGATCAACCTGTCCCGCGCCGTGGCGGTGGACATGGAAAGTGGCACCATCGCCGCCCAGGGGTATCGCCTGCGGGTGCCGTACGGCACCTTGCTGTGTGTCTCGGACAAGCCGCTGCACAGTGAAATCAAGCTGCCGGGTTCGGCCAACGCCTTTTATGAGCGCGCGGTCAGCCAGCACCTGAAGATCGGTATCGCCGCGGTGGACCTGCTGCGTACCGAGCTCAATTCGCTGCACTCGCGCAAGCTGCGCAGCTTCGACGAGCCGCCGTTCCGCTGATCGCGGGATGGTCATTTAACGGTCGGGCCACTAGCATGGTCGGCCCTGACCGTTAGATGTTCTTTTCGCCATGTCTCGTCCTCCTCGTCCCGCTTCCCGCCGCCCTGGCGTGAAGAGTCCTTCGTCGTCTTCCGCGCCGCGCCGTGTTGCCAAGGCGCCACCGGCCGAGCCGAAGCTGATCCTGTTCAACAAACCCTTCGATGTGCTGACCCAGTTCAGCGACGGCGAAGGGCGGGCGACCCTCAAGGACTTCATCGCGATCCCCGGCATCTACCCGGCCGGGCGCCTGGACCGCGACAGCGAAGGCTTGCTGCTGCTGACCAATGACGGCCAGTTGCAGGCGCGCATCGCCGATCCCAGGCACAAGTTGGCCAAGACCTATTGGGTGCAGGTGGAGGGGGAGCCCACGGCCGAGCAATTGCAGCGTCTGCGTGATGGCGTGGAGTTGAATGACGGCATGACCCTGCCGGCCGAAGCCCGGCAGTTGGAAGAGCCGCAACTGTGGCCGCGCAATCCGCCGGTGCGCTTTCGCAAGAGCGTGCCCACCAGTTGGCTGGAATTGATCATTCGTGAAGGGCGTAATCGCCAGGTGCGGCGCATGACCGCGGCCGTGGGGTTGCCGACATTGCGCCTGGTGCGGGTCAGGATCGGCGACTGGACGATCGAGGGGCTTGATCAGGGCCAGTGGAAGGAGGTTCCGGCGCGCTTATAAGGCGCCGGATTCGATCAGGCCGATCACCACGCTCTTGATAATGAACGCGGCCACGCCCAGGCCCAGGACGAAGAACAGGATGAACGAGCCGAAGCGTCCGGCCTTGGACTTCTTCGCCAGATCCCAGACGATGAAGGCCATGAAAATGATCAGGATGGTCACCAGACCGGTCATCATCCACTCTTCGAATACTGCAGGATCCATCGAACATCTCCAGCGCGGGCAAGGCTAAAAGGCGGGGGCGAGTATACGCCAAGGGGCTGCGACCGGGCATTGGTCCAGGTGCGCTTCGTCGTCACAGGCTCTGCATGTCCTTGTAGGAGCGAGCTTGCTCGCGATAAATATTCCAGGCCATACATCGGTTGCGGCCGGACATTTCTATCGCGAGCAAGCTCGCTCCTACAGAAGAGATAGCGCTCAGTTGCGCAGGTGAGTCAGCGGCAGTTCGGTGCTGTTGAGCACCTGGTTGAGCACGAAGCTGGAGCGTACGCTGGTCACGCCTTCGATGCGGGTCAGATGGCCGAGCAGCAGTTTCTGGTAGTGATCCATGTCCGGCACCACCACCTTGAGCTGGTAGTCGGCGTCCATCCCGGTCACCAGGCTGCATTCGAGGACCTGCGGCAGGCTGCGGATCGCCGCCTCGAAGTTCTCGAAACGCTCGGGGGTGTGGCGGTCCATGCCGATCAGCACGTAGGCGGTCAGGCTCAGGCCGAGCATTTTGCGGTCCAGTAGGGCGACCTGGCGGGAAATGTAGCCGTCGTCTTCCAGTTGCTTGACCCGACGCGAACACGGCGAAGGCGACAGGCCGATACGTTCGGCCAGTTCCTGATTGGAGATGCGGGCGTCGCGCTGCAATTCCGCCAAAATGCTGAGGTCGTATCGGTCGAGTTTGCTCATGGGACAGGCCTTTTTAATAACTATTGCGCGATATTATCTATCCCGGGTTAAAAATTGCGCAAGTCATGTTTATTAGAGCAATCTTCGCAATTCTCTGTCGGCGCCCCAGGCCTATTCTTATCACCAGAATCACTGCCCGGACATAGAGTCCACTGCGGCCCGCCGAATCAGGCCTGCCGCGGCCGCCAATCCCACAGGGTTGAGCCGGCCCCCGGGCTACACACTGTCCAGAAGACGG
Source organism: Pseudomonas sp. NFACC41-3 (assembly GCF_900109505.1). Lineage (NCBI taxonomy): Bacteria > Pseudomonadati > Pseudomonadota > Gammaproteobacteria > Pseudomonadales > Pseudomonadaceae > Pseudomonas > Pseudomonas sp. NFACC41-3. The sequence goes on along the minus strand of NZ_FOAE01000007.1, from coordinate 187,448 downwards.
CGTGAGGTGAGCCGGCGTCATAAGCGTCGAGCACGGACGAAATTCTCAAAGGGGGACCGACGGGTCCCCCTTTTTTATTGTCTGCGCGCCAGGAAATATCCCGTGGCGCCTCAATAAATAAGTGTTGCGACTGATAACCTGTGGCAGAACCGGCCTGGGCTTTTCCAGTCTTATCTACAGGCCCCCATCCGTAGTGAGGAATAGCATGAAATCGCGCATCTGGCGTTTGGCAGGTGTTGGTTTGCTCTGTGTGAGCGTCAGTGCGCAGGGGCTTGCCGATGACCGCAATGACGGCCGTGGTTGGTCCAATGGCGGCCAGCGCAGTGACGACGGGTATCCGGGAAACGGCCAGGGGCGAGGCGAAAGCCATCAGTCGCGCCAGCAGACTGAAATCATTCGCGGCGACAACAGCCAGCAGTTCGAGCGCAACGTCGAGAACGGGCGTTGGCAGAACCGCGGGCCGAATGATCAAGGGCGGGAACGACAGGCACAGCCGTCCGCCAACCTGCCGATCCAGGGTCGCCCCGATACCGTCCGCCAGACCCAGGAACCGCGCCAGGGTTATTACCAGGACATCCCGCGCCGCAACGACTACAACCCGCATTGGCAGGCCGGCGGAGGGGGTTCGCGTCCCTACGACTATCGCTGGCCGGGCCGTCCGGAGGGACGGGGCAACGGCTGGGGGCCAGGCCCGCAATATCGGCCGGGTTATGTGATCGATCGTTTTCCGGACCGGCATTACCGTGTGCCTTATCGCGGCCGGGACTATTACTTCTCCGGTGGCTATTGGTACCGCCCAGAGGGGCCGCGTTACGTTGTGGTGCGCCCACCCTACGGGATTCGCGTGGCCTACCTGCCGGACTACGCGCGCGAGGTGTGGATCGGCAGCGCGCTGTTCTTCCTGGCCGCGGGCGCCTACTACATCTACGAGGCCAGTACCCAGCAGTACGTAGTGGTCGAGCCGCCGCAGGCCAGCCCGCCGCCGCAGGCCGGCAATGATTACAACGTGCTGGCCTACCCGGTCAGCGGGCAGAGCCCGCAGCAGATCAATCAGGACCGCTACGACTGTTATCGCTGGGCGGTGCAGCAGAGCGGCTTCGACCCGGCGGCGATGACCTATCCCCCGGCGCCGCAGGTGGTCCAGACCTACCGCCAGGCCCAGGGCGGTTGCCTGAGCTCGCGCGGCTATCAGGTGACTTACTGAGCCCGGGCGGCGAGCACCGCTTCCTGCGGGTCGGCGTGCACCAGCACCTCGGCCCGCGGATAGGCCGCATGAATCGCCTCGGCGGCCTGATCGCTGATGCCGTGGGCCACCGAGAGGGTCAGTTCCCCTGGTAATTCCAGATGCAGTTGCACGAACCAGTGGTTGCCGGAAATCCGCGTGCGCAGGTCATGGGCGCCGAGTACCCCGGGCACGGCGCATACCAGTTCCAGCATGTGCTGGCTGACCTCGGGCGGCAGTTCCTCATCCATCAGCACCGCCACGCTTTCCCGAGCGATCTGGATCGCGCTCCACAGGATGTAGACGGCTATCGCCAGGCCGAACCAGGCGTCCAGTTGCTGCCAGCCGAAACTGGCCAGCACCAGCGCCAGCAGGATGCTGCCATTGAGCAGCAGGTCGGAGCGATAGTGCAGCGAGTCGGCGCGTACCGCGGTGGAGCCGGTTTCGCGGATCACCCGGTGTTGCACCATCAGCAGCGCCACGGTCAGCGCCAGCGACAGCAGCATCACGCCGATACCGATCCAGGGCGCGCCCAGCGGTTCGGGGTTTTGCAGGCGCTCGACGGCCTGTACCCCGATCAGCACCGCGCTCACCGCGATGAACAGCGCCTGGGCCATGCCCGACAGCGATTCGGCCTTGCCGTGGCCGTAGCGGTGGTCTTCGTCTGCCGGGCGCAGGGCGTAGTGCACGGCCAGCAGGTTGAGGAACGACGCGGCGCCATCGAGCAGCGAGTCGGTGAGGCCGGCCAGCAGGCTGACCGAGCCGCTCAGCCACCAGGCGATGGCCTTGGCCACGATCAGGATACTGGCCACTGCCAGCGAGGCGCGGGTGGCCAGGCGCAACAGTCGTGCGTGTTCCGGGCTACTGCTCATACAAGGCTTGTTCCTTCAAGAAGCGCGAGGGTCAGGCTGCCGGTTGCAGACCGTACAGGGCCAGTTGCTGCGCGCTGCCCTTGTGCTGGATCAGGCGTGGATCGTCCAGAGGGAAGCTGCGGCCCAGCTCGCTTTCGAGGATAGCCTGCAACTTGTGGTTATCGACCTGGCCGTCGGCGCCTATGGCTTGCTGCAGCTTGTGCTGGTCGACCTGCGCGGTCTTGCCCGGTTCCAGGTAGATGGCGCCGGTGGCGAAGTCGACGCCAAAGGCGATCAGCCCCGGGATCACATAAAACAGCAGGCCCACAGCGTCGAGCACGGCTACCAGCGGGTCGATCTTGCCGTCGATCTGGCCGCGTCGGTCGGGGAAGAAGATCGAGCCGCAGGCGGTGAGCTGAGTCAGCAGGGTGGCAACCAGGACGCCACCGATGATGCGGAAAGGAATACGCATGTAAATCTCCTGAACAGACACGAAAGAGCAAGGCTGAAGCGTTGCCGGTATGAATTCAGACCGTGATTAACGCCAGGCAGTTCGCCGTTATACTCGCGCCTCTGTTTGGGAGCCAGTATGAATTCTTTGCCAATTGATGAAGTTTTACCCGCCCTGCGTGAAGCCCTGGCGACACGCCACGAGGCCGTGCTCGAAGCACCGCCCGGCGCCGGTAAGACCACCCGTGTGCCTTTGGCCCTGTTGAACGAACCCTGGCTGGCCGGACAACGCATTCTCATGCTCGAACCGCGGCGCCTGGCGGCGCGGGCTGCGGCCGAGCGGCTGGCCAGCGAACTGGGGGAAAAGGTCGGCGAAACTGTGGGCTACCGCATCCGTCTGGATAGCAAGGTCGGCCCGAACACCCGCATCGAGGTGGTTACCGAGGGGATCCTGACCCGCCGCCTGCAGGACGATCCGGCGCTGGAAGGCGTCGGCCTGCTGATCTTCGACGAATTCCACGAGCGCAGCCTCGACGCCGACCTGGCCCTGGCCTTGAGCCTCAATGGCCGCGATCTGTTCCGCGATGAGCAGCCGCTGAAAATCCTCCTGATGTCGGCGACCCTGGAAGGCGAGCGCCTGGCCGGGCTGCTGGACGACGCGCCGATCCTGCGCAGCGAAGGCCGCATGTTCCCGGTCGATGTGCGCTGGGGGCGGCCCTTCCAGCCGGGCGAGTTCATCGAGCCGCGGCTGGTGCAGACCGTTCTTGAAGCGCTGAACGATGAAAGCGGCAGCGTCCTGGTGTTCCTGCCGGGGCAGGCCGAGATCCGTCGGGTGCACCAGCAGTTGGCCGACGCCCTGGGCGAGCGCCCGGAGATTCTGCTCTGTCCGTTGCACGGTGAACTGGACCTGGCGGCGCAGCGCGCGGCCATCGAGCCGGCCCCGCCGGGCAAGCGCAAAGTGGTGCTGGCGACCAATATCGCCGAGACCAGCCTGACCATCGACGGCGTGCGCGTGGTGGTCGATGCCGGGCTGGCGCGGGTGCCGCGTTTCGACCCGGGCAGCGGCATGACCCGTCTCGACACCCAACGTATTTCCCGGGCCAGCGCCACCCAGCGCGCCGGTCGGGCCGGGCGCCTGGAGCCGGGCGTGTGCTATCGCCTGTGGTCCCAGGACCAGCATGAACAGCTGGCGGCCTATGGCAGCGCGGAGATTCTCCAGGCGGACCTGGCGGGCCTGGCCCTGCAACTGGCCCGCTGGGGTGTGACACCGGCGCAACTGGTGTGGCTGGATGTGCCGCCCGGCGCGGCCTATGCCCAGGCCCAGGACTTGCTCGAACGCCTCGGAGCGCTGACGGCCAAGGCTGGCGAGGACTACAAGCTGACACCTCATGGCCAGGCAATGGCCGAGTTGCCGGCCCATCCGCGCATTGCCCATCTGCTGTTGCGGGGCCAGGCCCTGGGGCTGGCGAACATGGCCTGCGACGTCGCCGCCTTGCTCGGCGAGCGCGACATCCTGCGTGGCGGCGGTGCCGACCTGCACAGCCGCCTGGTGCTGCTGTCCGGCGAAGAGCGCGCGGCCCGTGGCGCCCAGGGCGGGGTCCAGCGGGCTCGGCAACTGGCCCGGCAGTATCGTGGTTATTTGCGCGGCCAGCCAAGCCAGGCGGTGGCGGACCCGGATCACCCGCGCTGGCTGGGCGCCTTGCTGGCGCTGGCCTATCCGGATCGGGTCGCCCAGCAACGTCGCCCCGGCGGCGCCGAATACCGGCTGGCCAACGGCCGCGCGGCGCTGTTCAGCGAGACCGACAGCCTGATGAAGCAGCCCTGGCTGGTGATCGCCGATCTGGGCAGTCGCCAGGGGCAGCGGGAAGAGCGCATCTACCTGGCGGCGGATTTCGACCCGGCGCTGTTCGACTCGGTCCTGGCCGAGCAGGTGCGCTGCGTCGATCAGCTTGATTGGGACGAGCGCGAAGGGCTGTTGCGCGCCGAGCGCCAGCGCAAGGTCGGCGAACTGGTGCTCAGCCGCGAGCCGCTGACCGGCCTGGATGAGGCGGCGCGCTGCCAGGCCCTGGTCAATCTGGTGCGGCGCAAGGGCCTGGAGCTGTTGCCCTGGACCCCGGAGCTGCGCCAGTGGCAGGCCCGGGTGGCTTTGTTGCGCCAGCTCGATCTAGAGGCCAAGGGCGAAAGCCAGTGGCCGGACGTCAGTGACGCGGCGCTGCTCAAGAGCCTGGAAAACTGGCTGCTGCCGTACCTGGGCAAGGTTTCGCGCCTCAGCCACTTCGCCAACCTGGAACTGGCCAGCATTGTCCACAGCCTGCTGCCCTGGCCGTTGCCACAGCGCCTGGACGAGCTGGCGCCGCACCACCTGACGGTGCCGTCCGGCTCGTCGATCCGCCTTGATTACAGTGAACAACCGCCGATTCTCGCGGTGCGTCTGCAGGAGTTGTTCGGCCTGGCAGAGACACCACGGATCGCTGGCGGCCGGCAGGTGGTCAAGCTGCACCTGCTGTCCCCGGCGCGGCGGCCGGTGCAGGTCACCCAGGACTTGGCGAACTTCTGGCGCAGCACCTACGCCGAGGTGAAGAAGGACCTCAAGGGCCGTTACCCGAAACACTACTGGCCGGATGACCCGCTGGTGGCCGAAGCCACGGCCCGCGCCAAACCGCGCAAGTAACCAGTGTGTAGCCGCTGCCGAAGGCTGCGATCGAGCGCGTAGCGCTCGCCATCCCGGTTCATGTCAGGACTCAGGTTTTGCGTCCGCTGCGTCGGAATGCCGCCCAAGCCGATCACAGCCTGCGGCAGCGGCTACAGGTGTTGGTCGAAAAGTGAGCAGTGGACTGGAGAGCTTGTATTGCCTGGCGTGCAGCGGCTTACGCGCAGGTTATCCACAAGCGGCTCCACAGCGGTTGGGGGTAAGGCGGCCACTTTTTGATGACAACCTGATGACGCCACAGGCCCCGTTTCCGTAGCCGCTGCCGCAGGCTGCGATAGGTCCGCAGGACCTCCAGCGTCAGTGCCGACGCCAGCGACCGTTCCGGCCTTATCGCAGTCTGCGGCAGCGGTTACAGTGCGGCGGGCAGCAGGAAACGGGCGATCAGTGGCAGGTGGTCGGAGATGCGCAGGGTGTCGTCCTGCCGTACTTGGGCCTCGACCCGCTTGAGCCGCGGGCTATGGAACAGGTAGTCGACGGTGCGATCCGGGCCGCTCAGGGCCGGGTCGTTGGGGTAGTGGGTCAGCCACAGGGCGCGGTCGATGCCGCTGGCCTCGTTGTTGGTGGGAATCATCGGGTACTTGTCCCAGAGCGTGTGCAACGCGCTGTCGGCGGAGTAGGGCGTGCGTTGCTCGGGGGCGAGACGCTGGTACTGGCCCAGGGGCAGCAGGTTGAAGTCGCCGCCGATCAGCCAGGGCGTGCCACGGGCTTCGAGGCGGTCGAGGATCCTGGTGACCGCATTCACCTGGGCTTGCAGGGTGTCGTCGGGTTTCGTCGCGCGGTCCAGATGGGTATTGAGCACCGCCATCTGCCCGCCGTCGCTTAACGGCAGGTAACTCACCAGCACGGCGTTTTTCGACTGGAACTGGCGGCTGAGGAGATTGGCCTCGGGCACCGGCAATTGCAGGCGTTCGGCGTGTTCGATGCGGTAGCGGCTCAAGGTCGCCAGTTGCCGGCCGACGCTGCCGAAGATGTGCGGGGAGGGTACGAAGTCGGCCTTCCAGTCGAAGGCCTGTGTGCTGCACGGATACAGGTCGGTCAGGCGTTCCTGCAGCAGCTTGAGCTGGTCCTGGTAGCCGCTGGCCTTGGCGCCGTTGTCCAGTTCCTGCAGCAGCACGATGTCCGGCTGTTCATCGCGAATCACCCGGGCCACTTCGTCCAGGCTGAAGGCCATGTCTTCCGGGGTCGGGCGCTCGTCCGGCCCCCGGGCCTGGTCGTTCCAGAACACGTAGCGCTTGCCTGCCAGGTACTGCACGTTCCAGGTCATCACCTTCAGCGCCTGGCCCGGCACCAGGCTGGGCACCTTGCCGGTGCAGGCGACCGGTAGCGACTCCTTGGCGTCGGGGCGCCAGGTCAGGCTGTAGACCAGGGCTGACAACAGGCCTGCGCTGATCAGCAGGCCCAGGAGGATGAAGCGAAATAGACGGGGCATCGGCTCGGCTTATGGCGTTGCTGGATTGAGCCCGAGCATAACCGAGAGCGGGACCGCGGCCCAAGGGGTAGAGCGGTCGGCCCCCGGAGTCATTGCTGGTCAGGCGAGTCGCCGATCAGCATGAACAGGCGGAATACCACCACGCTGGTGAACAACTGCAGGAAGCTGTGGGCGCTTTCGATCAGCAGCGACAGCATCGGACCCGGCTCGGGGTACGCCGCCAGGCTGGCGCCCTTGAGCACCCACAGCGGGGCCATCACGGCCAGGATGCAGACCAGGATCCGCAGGAAGTGTCCGCGGGTCAGGCGGAAGCTTTCCTTGATCGCGGCCAGCGGTTGCAGGCCCTTGAGCACCAGCAGGTATTCGGCGAAGGCCAGGGTCACCATCAGCCACAGCCCGGGCAGGAAATACAGCGACAGGCCCAGCAGGATCAGCAGGGTGTTGATGGCGGTCAGCAAGGCAAAGCGCGGCCACAGGCTGACGGTCGCGGCGAGCAGGTCGCGGGCCAATGGCGATTCGCCACGGCTGCGGGCATCGAGAAACAGGATCAGTACCCCGGTGTAGAGCGGGTAGATCAACAGGCCGACGATCACGCTGTAGCCGGGAAAGGCCTCGGGGCCCAGCGAGCTGTCGACCGCCTGCTGCAGCAGCGCTTCGAGGACCACCAGCGGCAGGCACAGTTGGACGATACGGCCCAGGTTGCGCTGGCAGAAGTACAGGGAGTCGCGCAGAACGGTTAACGGATTCATCAGTGGTTATCGCAGATCACAAAAAGCGGTTGGACACTTTAACCGATGCAGCCCCGGGGCGAGCAAACGTAAACGTTAGGTAAAGGCCATTGAAAGCTCGCTGGGCAGCCCCATTACTGGTTGCACCTTGTGCATGACGACAAGGCCCCGTTTTTTACCGGCAATCTAAAGAGGTCGCCATGAATAGCGAAGAGCAAACCCTGATCGATGGACTGTTTTCACGGTTGCAGCAAGCCGAGAAGGATTCAGCCCCGCGCGACGCCCAGGCCGAGGCGCGGATCAAGGAGCATCTGACCCGGCAGCCTGCCGCCGGGTATTTCATGACCCAGGCGATTCTGGTGCAAGAGGCGGCAATCAAGAGCCTCGACGAGCAGAACAAGCAACTCACCCAGCAAGTCCAGCAACTGCAGGCCGAGTTGCAGCAGGCCAGATCCCAGGCCGCGGCGCCGGCGCCCAGCAGCGGTGGCGGCTTCCTTTCGAGCATCTTCGGCAGCGGTTCCCGCGATCCGCAGCCGGCGCCGACGCAAAGCGCTCCGGCCTCGTCCGGTGGTGGCTGGCGCGAACCGGCGCGGCCGGCGTTCAACCCGCAGCCGCAGCAGAACTACCCGCAACAGAGCTATCCCCAGCAGAACTACGCAGCTCCACCCCAGCAGACTCCGGCCGCGGCTGGCAGCAGCTTCCTCGGCGGCGCGCTGAAAACCGCCGCCGGCGTGGCGGGTGGCGTGATGCTGGCGCAAGGCCTCAGCAGCCTGTTCCACGGCAACCAGCAGCCGCAGGAAATCGTCGAAGTGATCAAGGAAGAACCGTCGCCCGCCAACGACAACGCGGGTGGCTGGGGCAATGACGAGCAGCGTATGGCCAATAACGACTCCTGGGGCAACAACGACCAGGGTGGTTTCAGCGATGCCGACTACGGCAACGACGACAGCTCGTTCTTTTCCGACGACGATTCCTTCGTCTGACCCGCCATCGGTCCGGAACGCAACAGCGTCCCGGACCGATTATTCGCGGAACCTTCCTTCTGGCTGGCATACTGGGCGACTTTTCAGGGTTGAGTCCCGGCCCAGTTCGCGCGCGTGAGCGCCATGAGGATAAGCGGTGAAAAAAATCGCTGTGTTCGCCGATGTCCAGAATCTCTATTACACCGTGCGCCAGGCCTATGGTTGTCACTTCAACTATGCCGCCCTGTGGGCCGATATCAGCCAGCAGGGGCAGATAGTCGAGGCCTACGCCTATGCGATCGACCGGGGCGACAGCAAGCAGCAGCAGTTCCAGCAGATCCTGCGCAACCTGGGCTTCACGGTAAAACTCAAACCCTATATCCAGCGCAGCGACGGTTCGGCCAAGGGCGACTGGGACGTGGGTATCACCATCGACATCATGGACGCCGCGGCCCATGTCGACGAAGTGGTGCTGGCCTCCGGCGACGGCGATTTCGACCTGTTGCTCGAGCGCATCATCAGCAAGCACGGGGTCGAAGCGGTGGCCTATGGCGTGCCGGGGCTGACCGCCAATTCGCTGATTCGCGCGGCCACGCGCTACGTGCCGATCGAAGGCGCACTACTGCTCAAAAGCTGAGCTGACTATTTTTTGTACGGAGCTGGACAGGTTTGGAACGCATCGCAGTCATCGACTTTGAAACCACCGGGATCTCCCCGAGCAGCAGTTGCCGGGCCACGGAAATCGCCGTGGTGATCCTTGAGCAGGGGCGCATCGTCGAGCGTTACCAGAGCCTGATGAACGCCGGCGTGCGGGTGCCGGCCTTCATCGAACAACTGACCGGCATTAGCAACGCCATGCTGCGCGGCGCGCCGCCGGCCGAGCAGGTGATGAACGAGGTCAACGAATTCGTCGGCACCACGCCGCTGCTGGCGCACAACGCTGCGTTCGACCAGAAGTTCTGGGACTACGAGCTCGGCCGGATCAAGCGCACCCGCTTGCAGAACTTCGCCTGTTCCCTGTTGCTGGCCCGACGGCTGATGCCGGCGGCGCCCAACCACAAGCTCGGCACCCTCACCCGTTTCGCCAGCTTGCCCCATACCGGCCAGGCTCACCGGGCCATGGCCGATGCGGAAATGGCCGCCAACCTTACCGCCCACCTGGCGCTGGAGCTGCGGCAGAAACACGGGCTGCGCGAGCTGTCCCACGATTTCCTGTGCAAATTGCAGAAAGTGCCGGCCGCCAAGATCGGTGAACACCTCAAGCGCCATCGCGGCGCCTGACTCCTGTAGCCGCTGCCGCAGGCTGCGATCGGCTCCGAAGGAGACGCGCTCTTGAGGGCCTCGGAAGGCTCTTCGAGCCTTATCGCAGCCTGCGGCAGCGGCTACAGATCGGTGCTGGCTGGGTTCACTTGCCGTTGCTCTCCAGATGCCCCAGCGGCACGCGCTGTTCGATGGCGCTGGAGAGCACGATCGAGGTCTTGCTGAACCCGTACTTCGCCACCCGGTTGATCAGCTCTTCCAGCTCCGGCATCGAGCCGACGGCGGCGCGCATGATCACGCACGGATCGCCGGTGACCCGCTGGCATTCGGTGAGTTGCGGGATCCGGCTCAGTTCGTCGTAGGCCTTCTGATTGCCGTGCTGGGCCATGCGCAGTTCGATCACGCACTGGATCGGCAGCCCGAGCTTGGCCAGGTCGACCTTGGCCTGGTAACCGGTGATCACTCCGCTGGCTTCGAGTTTGGCCACCCGTTCGGCCACGGCGGGGGCGGAGAGGTTCACCTTGCGCGCCAGCTCCGCGTAGCTCGCCCGGCCATTTTCCAGCAGGGCGGCGAGGAGCATGCGGTCATATTTATCCATGATAAGGCTCCCAAACTCAGCGACTTTCGAAAGCATGGTTTATAGCCAGAATCTCCATGTTTTGAAAAGTGTACCGATGCTTTAAACAGGTTTTGTAACTTAAGTTCCGCCGGCCGGCTTTCTAGAATAACCCTCTCCCTCGTCCTGTCTTCGAGCTTCCCATGCCTGGCCTACGCCGTTTTCCCTTGCCCCTGATTGCCGCCTTTTTTGCGTTGTACGTGATCTGGGGGTCGACCTACCTGGTGATCCGTATCGGTGTCGAATACTGGCCGCCGCTGATGCTCGCCGGCATCCGTTTCGTGATCGCCGGCAGCCTGATGTACGGCTTCCTGCGTTGGCGCGGGGCGCCGGCGCCGACCTGGGCGCAATGGCGGGCGGCGGGGGTGATCGGCATCCTGCTGCTGAGCTGCGGTAATGGCGCGGTCACTGTCGCCGAACACATGGGCGTGGCGTCCGGAGTGGCGGCCCTGGCGGTGGCCACGGTGCCGCTGTTCACCCTGCTGTGCGGTTACTTCTGGGGCGCGCGCAACACTCGCCTGGAATGGGCCGGGATCGTCCTCGGGCTGATCGGCATCGCCATGCTCAACCTTGGTTCCAACCTGCAGTCGAGCCCGACCGGCGCGGCCTTGCTGGTGTTCGCGGCGGCGGCCTGGGCCTTCGGTTCGGTGTGGAGCAAGCACCTGCCATTGCCGCAAGGGGCGATGGCCAGTGCCGTCGAGATGCTGGTGGGCGGCGTGGTGCTGCTGATCGGCAGCTGGTTGAGCGGCGAGCAACTGGCCGCCGTTCCGCCGATCGAAGGCTGGGCAGCCCTGGCGTACCTGATCGGTTTCGGCTCGATCATCGCCTTCAACGCCTACATGTACTTGCTCAAGCATGTGCGTCCGGCGGCGGCCACCAGCTATGCCTACGTCAACCCGGCGGTAGCGGTGCTGCTGGGGATCGTGTTTGTCGGCGAGACCATCGGCCTGGAGGAGGCGCTGGCGATGGTGGTGATCATCAGTGCCGTGGTGTTGATCGGCCTGCCGCAGTGGAGCCGACCGAAAGTGAAAGTGCTGGCGGAAGAAACGACCGCCTGACACTGGCGGTCGTGATTGCCTTAACCCCCGGACGCGCGCGCTGCGTTCGCCCGGGAGCAGTTACAGGGGCATCAGTTACAGGCGCCTTCGTCGCGCCAGACCTTGCCGCTGCCTTCGCCTCCGGTATACGCCGGGTTACCCGGTTCATTGCCCTGGGTCCACCAGCGCGCGGTATAGAAGTGGCCGTTGTGGCTGACCTTGTTGCCGGTCAGGTACGCGCTATTCGCGTTCCATTGCCCCAGGCAGAGGCTGGGTTGTCCACCTTCCTCGGCGCTGACCTTCACGTTGTGCTCGCTGACCACTGTGTGATGGCCGTTGCTCAGTTCGAGGCTGAAGCGGTAGTTGGCGTCCTTGCCGGTCTTCGGCGCGATGAACGTCAGTTGCGGCCCGTTGGCCTGGAAACTCAGGCTCGGGGTGACGCTCCAACGGTACTCCAGGGGCAGGCCCGCGGGGTCGCTGGAGCCCGAGGCGTCGAGCCGGACCTGCTCGCCGGCCTTGGCTTGGGTCGCACCGTTGATGCTCGGTAGCGGTGGCTCGACCTGAGTGTCGTTGTCGCATGGCCCCAGATCCTTCCACACCTTGCCGCTGCCGTCGGCGCCGGTGAAGTTCGGATTGCCGGGTTCGCTGCCCTGTACCCACCAGCGGGCCATGTATTGGCGACCCTTGTGCTGCACCTGGTTTTTTTCCGTATAGACCTTGTCGGCTTCCCACTGGGCTTGGCAGCTGGCCGCGTTGCCGCCGGCCTTGACCAGCACTTCATGGCTGGCGCTGCTGCTCTGCTTGCCGTTGCTCAGCTTCAACGTGAAGCGGTAGCGGGTGTCGCTGGCCCGTTCGGGCGCGCTGAAGCTCAGGCGCGGGCCGTCGAAGCTGAAGTCCAGGGCCGGCGTCACTTCCCAGGCGTAACTCAGGGCATTGCCCTGCGGGTCGCTGGACGCGGAGGCATCCAGGACCACCTGCTGACCGGCCTCAGCCTCGGTCTTGCCATTGATCACCGCCACCGGCGGCAGGTCGGCGTCGACCGGCTTGAGGGCGGCGGACTTGACCTCGTTGTCGGCGCTGAATTCGCCATCGGCGAGCAGCGTCCACGGACCGTCCGGGCCGGCGCCGCCATACACCTGGTAATCCTTGATATTGCCGCTCAGGCCCTGGTCCTGGCGTGGCAGGTAATGCAACTGGGAGAAGCGGCTCTCGGTGCCCAGGTCGATCACCAGTTGATGGGGATAACCGGCCCCGGTCGCCGAAGCCCAGTAGGACTTGGGGTTGCCGTCGAGGATGTTGCTGCCGGGCGAACCGGCCTGGGTGCTGCTGGCGGAGTGGATGCGCCAGCCGCGGGGCAGGGATTTGCCGCGGGCATCGGCCAGGTGCAGTTCGGCGATGCTGGCGCCTTCCTTGCCATCCACCGAGGAGTTGGCCACCAGCCGCACATAACGCGCCTTGACGGTTTCGTTCTGGGTGGCGAAAGCGTGACCCTCGATCACCATGCCGGCCACGCTCTTGTTCTTTTCCACGCGCAACGCCAGGTACCAACGGCCGGCCTGCGGATCGTTGACCGCCAGGGCCACACCGTTGTTTTCCAGGGAACGGTAGTCATAGTCGCTGACGCTTGGCTGGCTGCCCTGCTTGAGCAGCAGTTGGACCTTGCTCGACGACTCGTTCTGCGGGCCCTGGGTCACGCTGAACACCAGGCGCTGGGTGCCGCTGGGGACGTCCAGGGGGAAGTAGCGTATTTCGTCCTTGGCCAGATCGACCGACTGTTGCAGCAAGGGTGTGGCTTGCTCGTCGGCCAGGGGCACCACGGCAGGCGCGTAGGCGGAGATCTTCGCCGCGTTCTCGCGCCAGACCCTGGCCATGTTCGCGGTCTGCGCATCGCCCAGCGGCACTCCACGGCTGTCCTTGAGATCCGGGTTGGAGTAGTAGGGCACCTGGTTGCCGCAGAGGATGGTGCCGACCCGGCCGTTGTTATAGCCGAAGCGGTAGCTTTTGCCGTCCGAGCAGTGGCTGCCGCCGATGTTGTGCGCCAGTTCATGGCGAAACACCGTCGGCCCATTGATGTAGTTGATCGAGTAGCGCCCGTTGACGTAGGCCCAGCCGACCGCCGTGTCCTGGCCTGGGACCCCGCGCACGAAGCTGGCGACCAGGTCCGGGCTGTACTGCTTGATGCCGTCGGCGAACACTTTGCTGACCTGGCTCAGGGAGCCCGTGGTGATCGGCATGTCATCGCTGACCACCTGGGTACCTACCAGGCGTAAACGCACGCCCTGGATCTGCGATTGCTGCACGGCGCGGTTGACCGCCACCACCTGCGCCAGGGCATAGGCTTCGGGGTCACCGATAAACCTGGCCGACGCCTCCGAGAAGCCTGCCAGCAGGTCGATGAGGATGTCCCCGTTGGCGCTGCGATCGAGCTGATAGCTGCGTTGGCCGCTGCGCGATTCGAGCAGGTTGGGTTGCTCCTTGCCCGGGGCCTCCAGGGAGTCCTGGGCATGGGCCGGGCGTTGCGGGCCGTCGAAGCGCAACAGCGACTGCTGGCCATCGGCGGTGCCACGAATGATCGCATTGGCTTGCGGCAACAGCGCGACGAAGCTGCCATCGGCGCGACTGGCGACAATCATTTCGTCCTCCGGCTGCAAGCTGCGGCTATGGGTCTTGCCGACCAGCACCCTGAGGTCCTTGAAGCCATCGGCCGTGGTCGGCACGAGGCTGCGGATGCTCAGGCCGGTTTCCTGTTGCAGGCGTTGGGTGCCGACCTCGGCCGTGCTGCGGGCTCCCGGGGCGAGGGTCTGGAGGTTGATGAAGGGGCCGCTCTGGGCGGCCGAAGCCTGCGAGCCGGTCTCCTGGGCCAGTAGCTCGCCGCTCAGGGGCAACAGTACGGCCGCCGCGAGGCTGGTGCAGTAAAAGCGGTGGGCGCGGGAAAACGCGGTCAATCTGAAGCGAGGCATAACCATTCCTGAAACCGCACGGACGCCCCCCAGCCGATCGGGATCGACAGAGTGCCTGTGCGGGTAAGTGATGAATAAGGAGGTGTGCCGGCGGCCGGGATCATAGGCGGTGGGTCACTGCCCTGTACATTGACCCGGCGGCTTTTCGTACCCGTCCGAAACGCTCGGTGTCCGGGCGCAAGGTATTTTTACGTGATGCCTGGAAGAAGCCTCCGCTTGAGAGTGCCGGGTAGCGCGCGAGCAAAAACGCCGGGCATTGCCCGGCGTTTTTTGTTCCAGCCCGTCGTACTCAGTCCGGGTTGGACAGCATCACCAGCGCTAGCAGTACCAGGACGAAGGCCAGCATGAACAGCAGGCTGATCCCGGCGACGCGCCACAACGAGAAGAAAGGCCCCTTGCTGAGTTTGTGTTCGATGACGACCGGACCGAAGAGTTGGCGCGCGTAAGTGTTCATCGCAAAAATCGGTGGCAGTACGAAGACCACGGCTGGAACGCTTTCCGGCAGCACCGCGCCCAGCACCATCATCAGGATGAGCAGGCCGATACCGATGTACCAGGCCTTCTTCACTTCGCTTTCACGGCCGAGCGCCTTGAGGTTGGCGGCGATCATGTAGGACCCCGCCACGGAAGTGCCGAGGAAGGTGGCAAGGCCGACAGCGTTGATGCTGTACAGGCGCAATGGCGCAGTCGCCGCCGGGGTCTGCAATTCGGCGGTCGGTGTCTGGAAGGGGTTGGGCGTATCCATACAGGTCAGGCTCCTGGATCTTCAAAGGTGCAATAGGGAAAAAAGGGACTGAATTCTCCTCCCGTACCTCAAGGCGCGTCCACCCGCATTCTTCATGCCCGCCAGCTGGCGACCTGTTGCGGGGCAACTCGTCAGCCCGAAAGAAACCCGCCTGAATTAGGGTAAACTGCCGCCCATTGCACACCTGCGCTGACAATTTCCCTACGGTATCCCCATGACATTCGCCACTCTTGGCCTGATCGAACCCTTGCTGCGCGCCCTCGAAACGCTTGGCTACCAGACCCCGACACCGGTGCAGGCGCAAGCCATTCCGGCGGTGCTGGGCGGTCGCGACCTGATGGCCGCGGCCCAGACCGGCACCGGCAAGACCGCCGGCTTCGCCTTGCCGCTGTTGCAGTTGCTGGCCATGGAAGGGCCGAAAGTCACCGCCAACTCGGTGCGCGCCCTGATTCTGGTGCCGACCCGCGAACTGGCCGAACAGGTGCACGAAGCGGTGCGCCAGTACGCCGAGAACCTGCCGCTGCGCACTTACGCGGTGTACGGCGGCGTCAGCATCAATCCGCAAATGATGAAGCTGCGCGGCGGCGTTGACCTGCTGGTGGCCACGCCGGGCCGCCTGCTCGATCTGTTTCGCCAGAACGCGCTGAAGTTCAACCAGTTGCAGACCCTGGTGCTGGACGAAGCCGATCGCATGCTCGACCTGGGCTTTTCCGAAGAGCTGGCGAACATTTATCGCGCCCTGCCGAAAAAGCGTCAGACCCTGCTGTTCTCCGCGACCTTCTCCGATGACATCCGCCTGCTGGCCGGGCAGATGCTCAACGACCCGCTGAGCATCGAAGTCAGCCCGCGCAACGTTGCCGCCAACACCGTCAAGCAATGGGTGGTGACGGTGGACAAGAAGCGCAAGCCGGAGCTGTTCAGCCACCTGCTGCGCAAGAACCGCTGGAAGCAGGTGCTGGTGTTCGCCAAGACCCGCAACGGCGTGGACGCGCTGGTGGAAAGGCTGCAGGGCCAGGGCGTGAACGCCGACGGCATCCATGGCGACAAGCCCCAGGCTACCCGCCAGCGGGCGCTGGACCGCTTCAAGGCCAGCGAGATCCAGATCCTGGTGGCCACCGATGTCGCGGCCCGTGGCCTGGACATCGAGGACTTGCCGCTAGTGGTCAACTTCGACCTGCCGATCGTCGCCGAGGATTACATCCACCGCATCGGCCGCACCGGCCGCGCCGGCTCCACCGGTGAGGCGATCTCGCTGGTGTGCGCCGATGAAGTGAACCTGCTGTCGGCCATCGAGATGCTGACCCGCCAGACCCTCAAGCGCCACGACGAGCCGGACTTCATCCCGGAGCACCGGGTGCCGGAAACCGACGCCAGCGGCCAGGTGATCAAGAAACCGAAAAAACCGAAGAAACCCAAGACTTCCGGCGGTGGCGGCAAGCGCAACCTGGGCAAGTGGGTGGACAGTGGCGAAGTGGCCGAAGCCCCGGCGGTGAAACCGGTGCGCAAGGTGCCGGCGTTCAATACCGGGCCGCGCAAGCGCAAGCCGTAAGCCAGAGGCCAACACCGCCCCTGTAGCCGCTGGCGCAGCCTGCGATCGAGGACGCAGTCCTCGTAAAACCAAACGACCCGGTTCTCCTGGAGAAGCCGGGTCGTTTGCTTTGGCGGCCGCTGCGCGGCCGTTCGCAGCCTCGCTTCGCTCGGCAGCGGCTACAGGGCGTAGGCCGGGTTCAGGCCTTTTCCCGCAACCACTCGAGCATCCCCAACCCCGCTGCCCGCCCGCTGGCGAAACACGCGGTGAGCAGGTAGCCGCCGGTGGGCGCTTCCCAGTCGAGCATCTCCCCGGCGCAGAACACGCCGGGCAATTGCTTGAGCATCAGGCGTTGGTCCATGGCCTCGAACGTCACGCCGCCGGCGCTGCTGATGGCTTCGTCCAGGGGCCGGGTTTTCACCAGGGTCAACGGCAGGGCCTTGATCGCCTTGGCCAGCAGCGCCGGGTCGGCGAAGCAGTCGGCGCTGGTCAGTTCACGCAAGAGCGCGGCTTTTAACCCATCGATGCCCAGCTGGCTGTGCAGGTGCTTGGCCATGGAGCGCGAGCCCCGTGGCTTGCTCAGCGCGGCCTGGATCCGGTCATGGGGTTTGCCCGGCAACAGATCGATATGCACCGTAGCGGTGCCGTGCTTGTTGATTGCCTCGCGAATCGGCGCCGACAGCGCGTAGATCAGGCTGCCCTCGATCCCGGTGGTGGTGATCACGCACTCGCCGAGGCGGGGGATGTCGTCGTTCAGGCCGATGGCCACGTTCTTCAACGGGGCACCGGCGAACTTGCTGCGCAGCAGATCGCTCCAGTCCTGCACCTCAAACCCGCAGTTGCTCGGTTGCAGGGGCGCCAGTTGCACGCCGCGCTGTTCCAGCGGCAGCATCCAGGCGCCATCCGAACCCAGGCGCGACCAGCTGCCGCCACCCAGCGCCAGCAACAGGGCATCGGCCTGAACCGATTTTTCGCCTTCCTGGCTATGGATGCGCAGGCTGCCATCGACATTCCAGCCGAGCCAGCGATGGCGGGTGTGGATAACCACGCCGGCATCGCGCAGACGCTTGAGCCAGGCGCGCAGCAGCGGCGCGGCCTTCATGTCGGTGGGGAACACCCGGCCCGAGCTGCCGACGAACGTCTCGATGCCCAGGCCATGAATCCATTGGCACAACGCCTCGCTGCCGAACTCGCGCAACAGCGGGGCAATCTGTGGGGCCCGTTCGGCATAACGCGAGAGGAAGGCCGGGTAGGCCTCGGAATGGGTGATGTTCATGCCGCCGACCCCGGCCAGCAGGAACTTGCGGCCTACCGATGGCATGCCGTCGTAGAGATCGACGCGCAGGCCCGCCAGGCTCAGCACCTCGGCCGCCATCAGGCCGGCGGGGCCGCCACCGATAATGGCGACGTGATGGGGCAGGGTGGTGCGGGATAAGGTCATGGCGGGCGGCGGCGTGGCGGAATAAGCCGGGCATTCTACCCGAGGCAGGCCCGTCGCCAATGCTCCATGCGTCCCGCAGTGGCTTATGCAGGGAGCTGATCAAAAAACGTTCAGTGCTCTGCAGGGCTTGTATCCCATGGGCTGCAGAGGCTTGCGCTCAGGTTATCCACAAGCCGCTCCACAGAGATTGGGGGTAAGGCGCCCATCTTTTGATGACAACCTGATGACGCGACCGGCCCCCGTTTCTGTAGCCGCTGCCGCAGGCTGCGATAGGTCCGCAGGACCTCCAGCGCCAGTGCCGACGCCAGCGACCGTTCCGGTCGATCGCAGCCTGCGGCAGCGGCTACAGGTGTTGGTCGAAAAATGAGCAGCGGGCTGGAGGGTTTGTACTGCCTGGCGTGCAGCGGCTTACGCGCAGGTTATCCACAAGCGGTTCCACAGCGGTTGGGGGTAAGACGCCCACCTTTTGATGACAACCTGATGACGCGACCGGCCGCCGTTTTTGTAGCCGCTGCCGCAGGCTGCGATAGGTCCGCAGGACCTCCAGCGCCAGTGCCGACGCCAGCGACCGTTCCGGTCGATCGCCGCCTGCGGCAGCGGCTGCAAGTGTTGGTCGAAAAATGAGCAGCGGGCTGGAGGGCTTGTATTGCCTGGCGTGCAGCGGCTTACGCGCAGGTTATCCACAAGCGGCTCCACAGCGGTTGGGGGTAAGACGCCCAGCTTTTGATGACAACCTGATGATGCGGCGGCGCTCATTTTTCAATGGCAACCCAATGACGTCCACACCCGTTGCGCGCTGTGGTGGAGGATGCCGTGGCGCCGCGCCAGGGCCTGGCGGTCCTTGCTGTAGCCACCGCCGATCACCCCGAGTACCGGGATGTCGCGGCCCAGGCAATGGCGCATCACCTGTTCGTCGCGGGCGGCGACACCCTGGTCGGTCAGCTTCAGGTAACCCAGGGCATCGTCCTGGTGCACATCCACCCCGGCGTCGTACAGCACCAGGTCCGGCTGGTACAGCGGCAGCAGGTAATTGAGGGCATCGTCGACCACCTTCAGGTAGTCGGCGTCGCCCATGCCCATCGGCAGGGGGATGTCCCAGTCGCTGGTGGCCTTGCGCGCCGGGAAGTTTTTTTCGCAGTGCAGCGAGACGGTCACGGCGTCCGGGGTATGTTCGAGAATCCGCGCGGTGCCGTCGCCCTGATGCACGTCGCAGTCGAAGATCAGCACCCGGCCGACCCGCCCGGCTTCCAGCAGGTAATGGCTGATCACCGCCAGGTCGTTGAAGATGCAGAAGCCCGCCGGGTGGTCGTAGTGGGCGTGATGGGTGCCGCCGGCCAGGTGACAGGCCAGGCCATGCTCCAGGGCCTGTTCGGCGGCCAGCAACGAGCCGCCGACGGCGCGCACGGTGCGTCGGGCCAGGGCTTCGTTCCAGGGCAGGCCGAGGCGCCGCTGGTCTTCCCGCGACAACTCGCCGGCCATATAGCGTTCGATATACCCAGGGTCGTGGGCCAGGGCGAGAATTTCCCTGGGGCACAGCTCCGGGCGCAGCAGGTCGGCATCGCGGGTCAGGCCGCTGTCCACCAGGTGGTCGCGCAGCAGGCGAAACTTGTCCATGGGGAAGCGGTGCTCCGCCGGGAACTCAGGGCTGTAGTCTTCGTGGTAGATCAGCGGCAGTGGCATGGCAATTTCATGTAGGAATCCGAAAAGGATCCTACCAGCGATGTAGACTGGCACGCATGGAAATGGAGGGGACGATGGAGCCGATACTGCAACTCGAAAGTGCTCGACTGCTGTTGCGCCAGTGGCGCGACGAGGATTTGCCGGCGTTCGCGGCGATGTGTGCCGATCCGCAGGTGATGCGTTACTTTCCGGCCCCCTTGAGCCGCCTGGAAAGCGCTGCGCTGATCGGGCGGATCCGTGGGCATTTCGCCGAGCACGGTTTTGGCACGTGGGCGCTGGAGCGCAAGGATACCGGGGCCTTTATCGGTTTTACCGGGCTGGGCGTGGTGGGCTTCGAGGCGCCGTTCACCCCGGCGGTGGAAATCGGCTGGCGCCTGGCGCGCGAGCACTGGGGCCTGGGCTATGCCAGCGAAGCAGCCTGGACCGCGTTGCGCTGTGGCTTCGATCGCCTGGCCCTGAAGGAGATCGTCGCCTTCACCACCACCAGCAACCTGCCGTCGCAGAAAGTCATGCAGGCCATCGGCATGCAACACGCTGCGGACGACGATTTCGATCACCCAAAGCTCGGCAGCGAGCATCCGCTGCGTCATCATGTGCTGTATCGCATCAACCGCGAACAATGGTTGGAAACCTTGCATGGATAGCAGGTCGGGGGCATCTGGAGTGTGCCCATGTGTGTGAACCCGATTGAATCGACCGCGGCAGCGAAGACTGCGCGGCATTGCTCTGTGTGAGGAGAGTCTGAATGAGCCACGTGTTGGATGATCTGGTCGACCTGTTGACCCTGGAACCGATCGAGGAAAACCTGTTTCGCGGTCGTAGCCAGGACCTGGGTTTCCGCCAGCTGTTCGGCGGCCAGGTGTTGGGTCAGTCCCTGTCCGCGGCCAGCCAGACTGTCGAAGAGGCCCGCCATGTGCATTCGCTGCACGGTTATTTCCTGCGCCCGGGCGACGCGGCGTTGCCGGTGGTGTACCAGGTCGACCGGGTACGCGATGGCGGCAGCTTCAGCACCCGCCGGGTGACGGCGATCCAGAAGGGCAACCCGATCTTCACCTGCAGCGCCTCGTTCCAGTACGACGAGGAAGGCTTCGAGCACCAGGACACGATGCCCCAGGTGGTCGGCCCGGAAAACCTGCCGTCGGAGCTGGAGATCACCCAGCAGCGCGCGCACTTGATCCCCGAGCACATGCGCGAAAAACTGTTGTGCCCCAAGCCCATCGAAGTGCGCCCGGTCACCGAGAAAGACCCCTACAACCCGCAGCCGGCGGACCCGATCAAATATGTCTGGTTCCGTGCCGACGGCAGCCTGCCGGACATTCCCGCGCTGCATAAATACCTACTGGCCTACGCCTCGGACTTCGGCCTGCTGACCACCTCGATGCTGCCCCACGGCAAGTCGGTGTGGCAGAAGGACATGCAGGTCGCCAGCCTCGACCACGCGCTGTGGTTCCATGCCGACCTGCGCGCCGACGACTGGCTGCTGTATGCCATGGACAGCCCGTGGGCCGGCAATTCCCGCGGTTTCTCCCGTGGCAGCGTGTTCAACCGCGCCGGCCAGCTGGTGGCGTCGGTGACCCAGGAAGGCCTGATCCGCCACCGCAAGGACTGGGCATGAGCCTGGCCGAGGTTCGGCATTGGGTGTTCGACATGGACGGCACCCTGACGGTGGCCGTGCATGATTTCGCGGCTATCCGCGAAGCGCTGGGGATCCCGCCGGAGCACGACATCCTGACCCACCTCGCGGCCTTGCCCGCCGCCGAAGCCGCGGCGAAACACGCCTGGCTGCTGGAGCACGAACGCGACCTGGCGCTGGGTTCGCGCCCGGCGCCAGGGGCGGTGGAACTGGTGCGGGAGCTGGCGGCGCGGGGCTATCGCCTGGGCATCCTGACCCGCAATGCGCGGGAGCTGGCCCATATCACCCTGGAGGCCATCGGCCTGGCCGACTGCTTTGCCGTCGAAGACGTGCTGGGGCGCGACGAAGCGCCACCCAAGCCTCACCCGGGCGGCTTGCTGAAGCTGGCCGCGGCCTGGGCGGTGGCGCCCGCCGAGATGGTGATGGTCGGCGACTACCGCTTCGACCTCGACTGCGGTCGCGCGGCGGGCACCCATACGGTGCTGGTCAACCTGCCGGATAACCCGTGGCCGGAGCTGGCCGACTGGCACGCCGAGGATTGCGTGATCCTGAAGCAGATGCTTTTGGCCTGAGATCCATCGCGAGCAAGCTGATCTCACTCTGTTTATTGGCCGAGCTTATTGGCCGAACAATGCCTTCTGCCCTTCGGGCGAAGTGAACATCTTGTCGCCGTCATGCCCGACGCCGGGCACTTCGATCAATTGCTGTTGCAATCCCTGGGGATGGCGCTGTTTCAGGTAGTTGAAATAGTTGTGCCCGCGAATCAAGCGGTAGGCGCCCTGGGCCTCGGCGGCGCAGCTGGTGTCCAGCGCCGGGTGGTGCGGGTCGGTGTCCTGTTTGCCCAGCAGGTAGGTGATATCGCGCTTGACGTAGCTCTGTTCCAGTTGCTGCGCGGTCTGGCCGGCGGCGTAGGCCGGCAGCTTGAGCAGGCCGTACTTCCAGTGGTTGAAACCGGGGCACGCGCCGGCATCGACCTTCACCGGGCGCTGTTCGTCGAAATAGGCATAGGACGACGGGTTGGCGATGACGTAGCGCAGCTTGATGCCGTCATCCTCCAGGCCCGGATGGTGCTGGCCGAGCAGGGCGAAACGCTGCACCACCTGGGCGCCACCGGAGTGGCCGGCGATGACGATCTCGGTCAGGGACGGGAACTGCTGGCGATCGCTCAGCCGCGTGATGATCGCGTCCAGCATCGCATAGGAACTGACCGTCCTGGGCCCGCTGGACGGCTCGCCGGCCATCCAGTCATTGCCCTGCCAGCGCAGCAGCGAACCGGGTAGTTGGTGACGCTCGATATCGCTCTGGTTGAGAAACTGCGGCGCGACCACCAGGGTGGACGCGCTTTGCCCGGCCTGGCTGGCGGCCTGTTCGGCGCTTTGCAGGTAGGTCTGGGCATTACGCAGGCGCCCGTGGACGATGATCAGCGCCCGCTGGACCTCGGGCAGCGGCCGCTGCCAGTCCTGGCTCAGGCCGATGGCCAGTTCGCCGCCTTCGAGGTTCAGCCGCGCGGGGCTGACCGTCTTGACGCCATTTTCCGCTGCCTGCGCGCCGGCGCAGATCATCCATAACGTGAGCAGCACCAGTACCCGGCGCATTACAGACTCTTCGCCGCGAAGGTGTCGCACTGGGCAACTTGGCCTTGAGTGAAACCGGCCTTGAACCAGCGTACCCGTTGCGCCGAGCTGCCATGGGTGAAGGAGTCCGGTACCACGCGGCCCTGGCCTTGCTGTTGCAGGCGGTCGTCACCGATGGCGTTGGCGGCGTTCAGGGCTTCTTCGATATCCCCCGGCTCCAGCCAGTTCAGGCGTTTCTGCGCATGGTTGGCCCAGACGCCCGCCAGGCAGTCAGCCTGCAGCTCCTGGCGCACCAGCAGGCCGCCGTCGCCTTCCATCTGCCGGCCTTGTTGGCGGGCCGCCTGGATCTTCGCCGAGACGCCGAGCAGGGTCTGTACGTGGTGGCCGATTTCGTGGGCGATCACGTAGGCCTGGGCGAAGTCGCCGGCGGCCGAGAAGCGCTGGTCCATCTCGCGGAAGAAGTCCATGTCCAGGTACACCTGCTGGTCGGCCGGGCAATAGAACGGGCCGGTGGCGGAGGTCGCCGAGCCGCAGGCGGAGTTCACCCGGCCACGGAACAGGATGAGCTTGGGTTGCTGATAGGCGCGTCCGGCCTGTTGGAAGATCTGGCCCCAGGTGTCTTCGGTGTCGCCGAGGATGGAGCGCACGAATTCCGCCTGCTCGTCGTTGGCCGGCGGCGCCTGGCGGGTCTGCTGGGTGGTGGCGGGCGCCGAGGACTGGTCCATCTGCCCGGCGAGCTGCCCGAGGATTTGCAACGGGTCCTGGCCGGTGACCCAGCCGATGCCGACGATCAGGATGATGGCGGTCAGGCTCAGCCCCTTGCCGCCGCCAAAGCGCAGACCGCCGCCTCCACCGCCGCCACTGTCATCGCGAGCATCCACCACGTTGTCGCTGCGCCGTCCTTTCTTCCAAAGCATGGGTGAATCCTCGTTCTAATTTGCTGATCAGTGTTGCTGGTGAGTAGGGCAGACGCCAGTCCGGTCGTCAGCCTTTTGCATGCACGCTACCATTGCCCGCAGCCGCATCGATCCTGTCGCGACACATCCGGGGCCTCCTTTGAACATCGATACCCGCATCAAATTCCGTCACCTCGTATGTTTTCTTGAAATGTCTCGCCAGGGCAGCCTGGCGCGGGCGGCGGATGTGCTCGCGGTAAGCCAGCCGGCGATGTCGAAAACCCTCAAGGAACTGGAAGAACTGCTCGACACCCGGCTGTTCGCCCGGAGCAAGGCCGGGCTCAGCCTGACCGAGGCCGGCATGGCCTTTCTGCGTTACGCCGGGCCCTCGGTGCAGGCCCTGCGCGAGGGGGTGAACACCTTGCGTGGTGGCGAATATGCCGCCGGCGTGGTGCGCCTGGGTGTGCTTTCGACCGCCGAAAGCCTGCTGCTGCCGGAGGTGGTGCGGCGCCTGCACGAACGGCATTCGGCGCTGGTGGTGAGCGTGGTCACCGGCCCCAGCGCCTATCTGCTGTCGCAGTTGCGGGTCGGCGATGTCGACCTGGTGGTCGGGCGCATGACGGACAGCCCGCAGATCCAGGGCCTGAGCTTCGAGCATCTGTACAGCGAGTCCATGACCCTGGTGGCGCGCCCCGATCATCCGTTGCTGCACGGGCCATTGGACCGGCATGCGCTGGAGCGCTACCCGCTGGTACTGCCGCTGGCCGGCACCACCATCCGCAAATTCGCCGACAGCCTGTTCGTGCAGTGCGGCATCAGCCAGTCGCGCCAGCGCCTGGAAACCCTCTCGGTGGCCCTGAGCCGGCGTTATGCGCTGTCCAGCGATGCACTGTGGATCGCCCCGCTGGATGCGGTGCGCCTGGACTTGGCCAATGGCGAGTTGCGCGAGATCGACCTGGGGCAGCGCGAGCCGGGCGGCTCGGTGGGCATCTCCAGCAACGCCAGCCTGCCGCTGTCGCTGGCGGCGCAATGGTGCGTGGAGGTGCTGCGGGAGGTCGGGCAGGCCTATCGCGAGGGGCGTTATCCCTAACCGTTTGGTTATGTTCTTGAGGGGGCTTTTCAATAGTCGTTGGGCTGCCGTTGTTTGAAACTGCGCGGGCTGCGCTCCATAAATCAAACAACAGGAGACCGACATGTCTGATGCAGACAGCAGTCGCTTCGTTATCCGTGACCGTAATTGGCATCCCAAGGCCCTGACTCCCGACTACAAGACCTCCGTGGCCCGTTCGCCACGCCAGGCGCTGGTGAGCATTCCGCAATCGCTGAGCGAAACCAGTGGCCCCGATTTCTCCCATCTGAAGACCGGGCGTTTCGACAACGACCTGCTGCTCAATTTCAATAACGGCGGCTTGCCGGTGGGCGAGCGGATCATCGTCGCCGGCCGGGTCTGCGATCAGTACGGCCAGCCGATTCCCCACACCCTGGTGGAGATGTGGCAAGCCAACGCCGGTGGCCGTTACCGGCACAAGAACGACCGCTACCTGGCGCCCCTGGACCCGAACTTCGGCGGTGTCGGCCGGGCCCTGACCGACCGTGACGGCTACTACAGCTTCCGCACCATCAAGCCCGGCCCTTACCCGTGGCGCAACGGCCCGAACGACTGGCGCCCGGCGCATATCCACTTCTCCATCAGCGGGCCGTCGATCGCCACGCGGTTGATCACCCAGCTGTATTTCGAGGGCGACCCGCTGATCCCGCTGTGCCCGATCGTCAAGTCGATCGCCAATCCGCAGGCGGTGCAGAGCCTGATCGCGCGGCTGGACATGAGCAGTGCCAACCCGATGGACTGCCTCGCCTATCGCTTCGACATCGTGTTGCGCGGCCAGCGCAAGACCCACTTCGAGAATTGCTGAGGAGCCCGTCATGCCTATCCAATTGCTGCCCGAAACCCCTTCGCAAACGGCCGGCCCTTATGTGCACATCGGCCTGGCGCTGGCTGCCGCGGGCAACCCGACCCGCAGCGACGAGATCTGGAACCGGATGGCCGGGCCCGACGCCCAGGGGGAAAAGATCCTGCTGATCGGCCACGTGTACGACGGCAACGGCCATCTGGTGCGCGACTCATTCCTTGAGTTCTGGCAAGCCAACCACGAGGGCGTCTACGACCCTGTGTTCGATTCGGAGAAAGCCTTCAACAGCTTCGGGCGCACGGCCACCACCTTCGATGCCGGCGAGTGGACGCTGCACACGGTCAAGCCGGGCGTGGTGAACAACGCCGCCGGGTTCCCGATGGCGCCGCACATCAACGTGGCGCTGTTCGCCCGGGGGATCAACATCCACCTGCACACGCGCCTGTATTTCGCCGACGAGCCGGAAGCCAACGCCGCCTGCCCGGTGCTGAACCTGATCGAGCAGCCGCAGCGGCGCGACACCCTGCTGGCGCATCCCTGTGACGTGGATGGGCAGCGGGCGTACCGCTTCGATATCCGCATCCAGGGAGAAGGGGAGACGGTGTTCTTCGATTTCTGATTGGCCATCCGTCACCGCGGGCGTCTCCTGCGGAGCCGATCGCAGCCTCGCGGGCTCGGCAGCGGCTACAGGGATTCCATGCTTTTTGTAGCCGCTGGCGCAGCCTGCGATAAGGTCCGCAGGGCCTTCAAGCGATCTCAGGAACCACACCCTTTTCGAGCTTGATTGCCGCTTTATTCGTAAGCGCTGGCACCCGCGATGTGCCGCCCGGCGATGTAGCCAAAGGTCAGCGCCGGGCCGAGATTGATGCCGCCGGCGGGGTAGTGGCCGCCCATGATACTGGCCATGTCGCTGCCGGCGGCGTACAGGCCGGCGATGGCCTGGCCCTGGCCGTCGAGCACCTGGGCGTGGGGGTTGACCTTGAGCCCGGCGAAGGTGCCGAAGCAGCCCGGCTGGACTTTCACCGCGTAGAACGGCCCCTGTTCGATGGGCGCCACGCACGGGTTGGGTTGCTGGCGCGGGTCGCCCTGCTTGCGGTTGTAGGGCGTCGAGCCCCGGCCGAACAGCGGGTCCTGGCCTTGTCGGGCATGCCGGTTGTATTCCGCCAGGGTGGCACGCAGGCCGTTCACCTCGATGCCGCAGGCCTGGGCCAGTTCCTCGATGCTCTCGCCGCGCTTCAGATAGCCGCTGCGGATAAAGGGCGTCATCGGCACCGGGAAGGGCCGGGAGATGCCCAGGCCATAGCGGCGCTGGAAGCCGTGGCTGCAGATCAGCCACGACGCCACTTCTTCGCCCTCGGGCGCCGCCGCGACCATTGCTCGCACATAGTCGTAGTAACCGTCGGCTTCGTTGACGAAGCGTTGGCCGTTGCGCAAGACGCCGATGATCCCCGGCTTGCCGCGCTCGATGATGTGCGGGAAATGCCCGCGGCTGCCGTCCTGGTAGGGCACCGCGGAAACCGGGGCCCAGGCCACGGGGGATTCCATGTCGGTATCGACCCGGGCACCGACGCTTTCCCCCAGGCGCAAGCCGTCGCCCGAGACTGCCAACGGCGGTAGGGCCAGATGCTCGTGGCCGGTGGGCGTGCGTGGGAACAGCGCCTTGCGTCGCTCGATGTCATTGGCAAAACCACCGGCCGCCAGCACCACCGCTTTGCGGGCGCGGATACGAATGGGCCCCCGGGTGGAGCTGCTGACAATCGCTCCGGTCACCGCGTCGCCGTCGCGCAGCAGCTCGGTGACCGGTGCCGATTCCCAGAGCAGTACGCCAAGGTCCTGCGCCGACTTGGCCAGGCGCGCCACCAGCGCCACACCGTTGACCAGTTGCAGGGCGCGGCGATGGGTGACGAGGTCGCGCAGGTGGCGAGCGACGCGTTTGCTCACATGCCAGGCCGCCGGTAGCGAACGGCTCAGGTTGAGGAAGGCTGTCAGGTCGGCGCCGGCCATGATCGGCATGCCGATGAACGAGGTTTCGCGCAGGGTCTTGCGCAGGCGCTTGAGCAGTGTGCCGACCTCGCGCCCATCGTAGGGCGCGGCGATCACCGAACGTCCGCCGGTGCCGGCTCCTGGCGTATCGCCGTGGATATCGGCGATGGCGTTGCCGTCGGCGAATTGCAGCGCGGTATGGCGCTCGAAGAACGACACCATGCGCGGGCCGGCTTCGAGGAAGGCGTCGATCAGCTCCGGCTGGTAGCGTTCGCCCAGTTCGTGTTTCAGGTAAGTCCGCGGCAGTTCCACGTCTTCGATTATGCCGGCCCGTCGCGCCAGCGGGTTGCACGGCACCCAGGCCCAGCCACCGGACCAGGCGGTGGCGCCGCCGAACACCGGGTCTTTCTCCACCACTATGACCTTCAGGCCATGCCAGGCCGCGGTCACGGCCGCCGAAAGGCCGGCGGCGCCGGAGCCGACGACCAGCACGTCGCAATCGATATCGGGGTGGTGCAGGGAGGCGGTGGCAGGCATGGAAGAAGCAACTCCGCTAAACGAACGATTATTATTTTTGGAACTTGATTCCAAAAAATATACGGAGTCGAATAGTCGACAGCAAGGCGAGGGCAGGATCATCTGCGCCGTGCCGAGGTTTTTATGGGCGGTTATCGAACGAGGCCGCGGTGTGTTTCCCCATTGCGCCGGTTGTCACTAGAATCGGCCAAATTTCGTCTGGACCCGACCATGGCCGGCAGTCAAATCGAGCGCGTCTTCAGCGTTCTGGAAAGTCTTACCAGCGACCCCCGCGGCCTGCCGATGCAGACCCTGGCCGAGCAACTGGGCATCCCCAAAAGCGCCACCCACCGGCTGTTGGCGGAGCTGATCCGCCTGGGCTACGTGCGCCAGAATCCGGACAACCTGCGCTATCACCTGTCGACCAAGCTGGTGGCTATGGGCTTTCGCTACCTGTCCAGCAGCGGCGCGGATATCGTCCAGCCGGTGCTCGACCGGCTGGCCCAGGAAACCGGCGAGCTGGTGCGCCTCGGGGTGATCGAGGACGAGCGCCAGACCTGGATCGCCAAGTCCCAGGGCGCCCGTTCCGGGTTGCGCTACGACCCCGACATGGGCCGCGAGGCGCCGTTGTTCTATACCGCTTCCGGGCACGCCTGGCTGGCCTGCCTGAGCGATGCCGAGGCGTTGTCGCTGGTGGAGCGCCAGGCTGCCGAGATCCCCGCGGACCTGGGCCCGAACGCGCCGCGCTCGAACATCGAACTGCTCGAACGCCTGCGCCTGGCTCGGGAACAGGGTTACGCCTGGGTCGAGGAAAGCTCGGCGGTGGGCACCTCGGCGGTGGCCGCGGTGGTGCGTCATCCGGTCGACGGCCGGGTGGTCGGAGTGCTGAGCATCGCCGGCCCCAGCGCGCGCATGCCGCTGGCGCGCCTGCATGAACTGGCGCCGCTGCTGTTGAAGTTCACCGACGAACTCTCGGCCGCCAGCCAGGCCTCCGAACTCTTCAGCTGACTCTGTAGCCGCTGGCGCAGCCTGCGATCGGCTCCGCAGGCGCCGTAAAACCGCTCACTACGGGTGGGGCAGGCTGAACGCGGTCGCCTATTTTACGGCCGCTGCGCGCCCGATCGCAGCCTCGCGGGGCTCGGCAGCGGCTACAGGATTTCTCCGTTTTCTGTAGCCGCTGGCGTAGCCTGCGATCGGCTCCGTAGGAGCCGCAAAACCGGCCACTGCGGTGGGGCAGGCCGAATACGGTCGTCTGTTTTACGGCCGCTGCGCGCCCGATCGCAGCCTCGCGGGGCTCGGCAGCGGCTACAGGATTTCTCCGTTTTCTGTAGCCGCTGGCGTAGCCTGCGATCGGCTCCGTAGGAGCCGCAAAACCGGCCACTGCGGTGGGGCAGGCCGAATACGGTCGTCTGTTTTACGGCCGCTGCGCGCCCGATCGCAGCCTCGCGGGGCTCGGCAGCGGCTACAGGGTTTCCCCGTTTCCTGTAGCCGCTGGCTCAGCCTGCGATCGGCTCCGCAGGAGCCGCAAAACCGGCCTCTGCGGTGGGACAGGCCGAACACGGTCGCCTGTTTTGCGGCCGCTGCGCGCCCGATCGCAACCTCGCGGGGCTCGGCAGCGGCTACAAAGGTTTCCCCGTTTCCTGTAGCCGCTGGCGCAGCCTGCGATCGGCTCCGCAGGAGCCGCAAAACCGCTCATTACGGGTGGGGCAGGCTGAACGCGGTCGCCGGTTTTACGGCCGCTGCGCGCCCGATCG
>NZ_FOAE01000007.1:0-157433 GCF_900109505.1 Pseudomonas sp. NFACC41-3 | reverse complement strand
GTTTTACGGCCGCTGCGCGCCCGATCGCAGCCTCGCGGGGCTCGGCAGCGGCTACAGGGTTTCCTCGTTTTCTGTAGCCGCTGGCGCAGCCTGCGATAAGGCTTGCAGGGCCTTTGCGATCTCAAGCCTTAAAGCTGTTCGCTGATCGGACACTATTTTGTTTTGCTCTTGTATGAAAATGGAACCGAGTTCTAAATATTTGAAATTTCGCGTTCCCATAACAATCACAAGAGGATCCCGCCTTGGACTCGCCTTTGCGCATTGCCCTGATCGGCGTCGGCAATATGGGCCAGCAGCATTACCAGCACCTCAAGACCCTCACCGAGGCCAGGCTCTGCGCCGTGGCCGACCCCGGCCCGCAAGCAGCCGGGATCGCCGCGCAGTGGCAGGTGCCGTATTACCCCAACCATGGACTGATGCTCGAACAGGCCCGCCCCGACGCCGTGATAGTCGCCAACCCAAACAACCTGCACGTCGGCACCGCCCTGGATTGCCTGGCGGCCGGTGTGCCGGTGCTGCTGGAGAAACCGGTCGGCGTGCGCCTGGATGAAGCGCGCGAACTGGTGGCCGCGGTGAAAAGCAGCGGTGTTCCCGTGCTGGTGGGCCATCACCGGCGCCACAACCCGCTGATCGTCCGTGCCCATGCGCTGGTGCGGGGCGGGGCATTGGGCCGGTTGACTACGGTCACCGCGCTCTGGCAATTGCAGAAGCCCGACAGCTATTTCGAGATTCCCTGGCGTCGCGAGCCCGGGGCCGGGATGTTGCTGACCAACCTGATTCACGACCTCGACCTGCTGCGTCATCTGTGCGGCGAGGTGCATCAGGTGCAGGCCGTCACCAGCAACGCGGTGCGCGGTTTTGCCAACGAGGATTGCGCCGCCGTCCTGCTGCAATTCGCCAACGGTGCCCTCGGCAGCCTGACCGGTTCCGACGCTGTTGCGGCGCCCTGGAGCTGGGAGCTGGATTCCGGCGAGAACCCGGTGTACCCGCGCCAGGCCGACCAGCCGTGCTACCTCTTGGCCGGCACCGGTGGCGCCCTGAGCATTCCGCAACTCAAGCGCTGGCGGTACGCCGAGGCCGGCGCCGGCTGGCATCGGCCGTTGCTGGCGATCGAGGAGCCTTTCACTGCTGCCGAGGCCCTGCGCCTGCAGTTGCAGCATTTCGTCAAAGTGGCGCGACGCGAGGTCGAGCCGCTGGTCAGCGTGGCCGATGCGGCGCGGACCCTGGCGCTGATCGAGGCGATCCGTAAAGCGGCGGCGACCGGTCGCGCCTGTGCCCCGGCGCCGATCGAGGGATGAGCATGAGCGAACGCATTCTGTCCCTGGCCAGCCTCACGGTGCTGGAAATTTCACCGCCGCAGATGGTCGAGGTGGCGGCCCGTGCCGGTTATAGCCACGTCGGTTTGCGCCTGGTGCCGGCGACGCCGCAGGAGCATCACTTTGCCCTGGTGGCCGATGCCGGGCTGCGCCGACAGACCCTGAGCCGCCTGCGCGACACCGGCGTCGGCGTGCTGGATGTGGAGATCCTGCGGCTCAAGCCGCACACCCGGGTGGCGGATTTCGAGGCGGTGCTGGCGGTCGGCGCGGAGTTCGGTGCCAGCGAGCTGCTGGTGGCCGGCAACGACCCCGACGAGGGGCGCATGACCGAGCGCTTCGCCGAACTGTGCGACCTGGCGTCGATCTACGGCCTGCACCCGCACCTGGAGTTCATGCCCTGGACCGATGCACGCAACCTGCAGCAGGCAGTGCGGGTGGTGGAGAACGCCAGGCGCGATAACGCTGCGGTGCTGGTGGACGCATTCCACTTCGATCGCTCGGCCTCGCGCCTGGAGGATCTGGCAAAGGTCGCGCCGTCACGGCTGCGTTATGCCCAGCTGTGCGACGTGGCCGGCCCGCGACCGGACGATATGCAGGAGATCCTGCGCCAGGCCCGCAACGAGCGGCGTTTCCCCGGGGATGGCGATTGCGACCTGGCGGGGCTCTTGCATTGTCTGCCGGCCAACTTGCCGTTGAGCCTGGAGATCCCCACGGTGAAATTGCTCGAACAGGGCGTTGGCGCCCTGGAGCGGGCGCAGATGGCCCTGGACAAGACCCGGGCGTTGTTGGCCAGGATTTAATGGATAGCCCGGATAGCCCTATCGCGGGCAAGGACTGGGCGCCCAGTCCTTGCCCGCGAAGCTGTTTTTCTACAAACAAACCCTATCTTGAGAGACTCCGCGGATGACCCTCAGCACACCCCTTTCCGGTGTCAACCAGCCCTTCAAGGGCATCCTGCTGGTCGTCGTGGCGACCTTCCTGTTCGCCAGTCATGACGCCCTGTCGAAATACCTTTCGGGGTTCTATCCGATCGTGATGGTGGTCTGGGCCCGCTACCTGGTTCATACCCTGCTGATGGCCGGGATCTTCCTGCCGCAATCGGGCCTGCGGGTGTTGCGCACCAAGCGGCCGTTGCTGCAAATAGCGCGGGCCTTGTGCCTGCTTGGCACCAGCCTGCTGTTCACCTCGGCGCTGCTGTTTATCCCGCTGGCGGAAGCCACGGCGGTCAACTTCCTGGCGCCGGTGCTGGTCACCGCGCTGTCGGTGCCGCTGCTGGGCGAGCGGGTCACGAAGGGTCAATGGCTGGCGGTGATCTGCGGTTTTATTGGGGTGCTGATCATCGTTCACCCGGGTGGCGACCTGTTCACCCCGGCGGTGCTGCTGCCTTTCTGCTCGGCGCTGTTTTTCTGCTTCTACCAACTGCTGACCCGCAAGCTCGCCGAGCACGACAGCCCGACCACCAGTAACTTCTTCGCCGGCCTGTGCAACACCCTGGTGATGAGCGCGCTGGTGCCGTTGTTCTGGCAGGTACCGAGCTTTGTCCATGGCGCGCTGATGCTGGCGCTGGGGGCCTGCGGCATGACCGCCCACCTGTTCCTGACCCAGGCTTTCCGCCACGCGGCGCCGGCGCTGCTGGCGCCGTTCGGCTATTGCCAGATCGTCTTCGCCGGGTTGCTGGGCTGGCTGTTGTTCAGCCATACGCCGCAGCCGATCACCCAATTGGGCATCGCGGTGATCTGTCTCAGCGGCCTGGCGGCTGCCTGGCAACAGCGGCAGCGCTGAGTGGCGTTGGTAACGGGAGGACAGTGAGAGAAGCGGGGGAGAAAAAAAGCAGGCCCGGAACCGGGCCTGCGAGAGGAAAGCGTCAGTCTTCTACTTTCGGAATCTTGCGGGGAGCCATGAAGTACATCCAGGTCAGGGCAATGAAGTACATCGCCGGGATCAGGGTGAACAACACGGTGTAGTTGTTGTTGGTGACGGTGAGGATGTGGCCGACGATCTGGGTCATGAACATGCCGCCGATGGCTGCGCACATACCGCCGAAACCGAACACCGTGCTCATCATGTGCTTGGGCGTGTAGTCCATCACCAGGCTCCAGATGTTGGCGGTCCAGGCCTGGTGCGCGCCGATCCCCAGGGAGATGGCGAACACTGCCAGCCACAGGCTGGAGGTACCGGCTGCCATGATCACGCCGATGATGCAGCAGGCGAACAGGAACATGGAGACCAGGCGCGCCTTGATCGGGTTGACCCCGCGGCCGATCAGGAACGACGAGAGGATGCCGCCACCGACGCTGCCGAAGTCGGCGGTCAGGTAGATGATGATCAGCGGGATGCCCATCTGGGTCACGTTGATGCCCAGGTTGTACTGCTGGTTGAGGAAGGGTGGCAGCCAGTACAGGTAGAACCAGAACACCGGCGCGGTGATCGCGTAGGCCAGGGCGAAGGCCCAGGTGCCGCGCATGCGCAGGATGCGCGAGAAAGGCACGCGGGCCTGCTCCGGTTCGACTTCTTTCTGGATGTACTCGAGCTCGGACTGTTTGACGCTCGGGTGATCTTCCGGGTTGAAGTACTTCAGGCCCCAGAACAGCAGCCAGATGCCGCCCAGCGCAGCCATGCACAGGAACGCCGCCTGCCAGCCCCAGGCGTGCAGGATCAACGGCAGCAGCATCGGCGTGAACATGGCGCCGACGTTGGTCCCGGCGTTGAAGATGCCGGTGGCCACGGCGCGTTCGCCGGCCGGGAACCACAGGCGCGTGGTCTTCACGCAGGCCGGGTAGTTGGCGGCCTCGGTCAGCCCGAGGATGAAGCGGCAGACCATGAAACCCGCGGCAGAGGTGGCCAGGCCATGAGCGCCGGTGGCCAGGCTCCACAGCAGCACGGCGAAGAAGAACACGCGCTTGACGCCGACCCGGTCGATCAACCGTCCTTGCAGGACGAAACCGACGGCGTAGCCGACCTGGAACCAGAAGTTGATGTTGGCGTAGTCCATCGCCGTCCAGCTCATTTCCTTGGCCAGGATCGGCTGCATCACACCCAGGGCGGCGCGGTCGATGTAGTTCAGGGTGGTGGCGAAAAACACCAGAGCGAGCATGCCCCAGCGGGTCTTGCCGACCGCCATGGCGCCGCGGATCTTGTCGCCGATGCCGCCGGAGGCGGTGCCGAGGCTCGGGGCCATGCGGGAGCTTTGAGAAGGAATCATGTGTGCCATCCGTTCAATGACTGACGAGGGACAACTCGTCGGGACTCAAGGGCGCGTGATCGATTGTCGGCTATGCGGACGGGCCGCGGGTGAACTCGATGATCGATCGGCTGAGTGCTTTGGTCGACGCGCGTCGGGCGCGGCGGTGGAAAGCGGGTTGGTCAGCGTGCGGGCATGATCAGCCCAGGGGCCGTAGTGCGTCGGTCTGAAGGCGGCTGTTGGAGGCATGGCCGGGTGAGGGCCAGAGGGCCAGGCAGAGAGGTGTGGCGTTGAGTGCAAGCATGAGGGTGTACCCGATTTTTGAAATTTTTATGGTGTGTTCTGGGTCTGGGTGATTGAAGCCGGCGGTTCGGTGCCGGCTCAATGTGTTGCCGATGGTGCGCAGCGGACGAAAAATCGTCAATTCGCCAATGGCCATTTTGTTCGATAATCGCACGAAAAACTAACTGGTTCGTACACTTTGAATTGCTGTCTGCAATGCCCGGCTCAATAATCCGCCCCATCCAATAACAAACGTACCTGTAGCTGCTGCCGCAGGCTGCGATCGCCCGCGAAGCGGGCGCGGGATCTTCAGTGCGCTGGAGGACCTGCGGCAGCGGCCACAGGCACGGCGCCCGATCTGTGGTCATTACCGGGAGTTGAAACATGCAGCGTTCCATTGCCACCGTCTCCTTGAGCGGTACCCTGCCGGAAAAACTCGAAGCCATTGCCGCCGCCGGTTTCGACGGCGTGGAGATTTTCGAGAACGACCTGCTCTACTACGACGGCAGCCCCCGGGAAATCCGCCAGATGTGCGCGGACCTGGGCATCGCCATCACCCTGTTCCAGCCTTTTCGCGATTTCGAAGGTTGCCGCCGCGACCGCCTGCAACGCAACCTGGAACGCGCCGAGCGCAAGTTCGACCTGATGCAGGAACTGGGCACCGACCTGGTTCTGGTGTGCAGCAATGCCGCGGCCGACAGCGTCGGCGACCGGCAGATCCTGGTGGACGACCTGCGCCTGCTGGCCGAGCGCGCTGGCAGCCGTGGCCTGCGGATCGGCTACGAAGCCCTGGCCTGGGGCCGGCACGTCAATACTTATCAACAGGTCTGGGACATCGTTCGCGAGGCCGACCATCCGAGCCTGGGCGTGCTGCTCGACAGCTTCCACACCTTGTCGCTCAAGGGCGACCCGGCGGCGATCGCCGAGATTCCCGGGGACAAGATCTTCTTCGTGCAGATGGCCGACGCGCCGATCCTGGCCATGGACGTGCTGGAGTGGAGCCGGCATTTCCGCTGCTTCCCGGGGCAGGGTGATTTCGACTTGCCGGGGTTCCTCGCGCCGATCATCAAGAGCGGCTACACCGGGCCTTTGTCCCTGGAGATCTTCAACGACGGTTTCCGCGCCGCGCCACCGCGGGCCAACGCCGCGGACGGCCTGCGTTCGCTGCTGTACCTCGAGGAGAAAACCCGCCAGCGCCTGGAACAGGAAGCCGCGCCGGTGGCCAATATCGATACGCTGTTCGCGCCGCCGCCGGCCAGTGAATATGGCGGCACCGAGTTTCTCGAGTTCGCCGTGGACGAAGCGCTGGGCGCCAAGCTTGGCGGCTGGCTGGAACGCCTGGGGTTCGCCAGGGCCGGCCAGCACCGCTCGAAGAATGTCAGCCTGATGCGCCAGGGCGATATCAACCTGATCCTCAACTCCGAGCCTTATTCCTTTGCCCACAGCTTCTTCGAAGCCCACGGCCCCTCGGTGTGCGCCACGGCGATCCGGGTCAAGGACAGCGCCAAGGCGCTGGAGCGCGCGGTGGCCTACAAGGGCCAGCCGTACCGCGGCTTGGTGGGCCCCAACGAACTGGAACTGGCCGCCGTGCGCGAGCTGGATGGCAGCCTGATCTACCTGGTGGACCAGGAGCAGGGCGGCCAGCACCTGTACGACACCGATTTCAATATGCTCCCGGGCGTGGTGGCCAAGGGCGGCCTCAAGCGCATCGACCACATGGCCATGGCGCTGCCGGCCGACAACCTCGACAGCTGGGTGCTGTTCTACAAGAGCCTGCTGGATTTCACCGCCGACGACGAAGTGGTGCTGCCCGATCCCTACGGCCTGGTGAAGAGCCGGGCACTGCGCAGCCGTTGCAGCACCATTCGTTTGCCGCTGAACATTTCCGAGAACCGCAAGACCGCGATCTCCCACGCGCTGTCCAGTTACGGCGGCTCGGGCGTGCATCACATCGCCTTCGATTGCGACGATATCTTTGCCGAAGTCAGCCGGGCCAAGGAGGCGGGCGTGCCGCTGCTGGACATCCCGCTCAACTACTACGACGACCTGGCGGCGCGCTTCGATTTCGACGACGAGTTCCTCAGCGAGCTGGCCTACTACAACGTGCTCTACGACCGTGACGCCCAGGGTGGCGAGCTGTTCCATGTCTACACCGAGCCGTTCGAGGGGCGCTTCTTCTTCGAGATCATCCAGCGCAAGAATGGCTATGTCGGGTATGGCGCGGCGAACGTCGCGGTACGCCTGGCGGCCATGGCCAAGTCGCGCAGCGGTGGGGTACGGCACGCGAAGTTGTAGGAGTTTCGTAACGGCGGCGGCAAAGGGCCGCCGTCCTGCTTTCCTTCGCTGCGCGAGGCGGCCCATAATCGCCCGCGTGTGCAGCGATGGCCGTGAGCCCCAGAATGACAATGACCACAGAACTCTCCGTAGCGCCCGAGCAGCCCGTGATCGAGCCACGCAAGAGTCGCAAGAACAACCCGGAAAAGACCCGCGAGAACATTCTTCAAGAGGCTATTGTCGAGTTCGTGCAGCAGGGCCTGTCCGGTGCTCGGGTGGATGCCATCGCCGAGCGCATCCACACCTCCAAGCGCATGATCTATTACTACTTCGGCAGCAAGGAGCAGCTGTACGTCGAGGTGCTGGAGAAGCTCTACGGCGATATCCGCAACACCGAAAGCCGCCTGCACCTGGCGGAGCTGGCGCCGCGCGAGGCGATTCGCCGGCTGGTGGAGTTCACCTTCGATCACCACGACCGCAACGTCGATTTCGTGCGCATCGTCAGCATCGAGAACATCCATAACGCCGAATACGTGAAGCGCTCCGAAGCGATCAAGGCGATGAACAACACCATCCTGCATGCCCTGGGCGAGATCCTCCGGCGCGGGGCCGACGAGGGCGTGTTCCGCGCCGGCCTGGACCCTCTGGATGTGCACTTGCTGATCAGTTCGTTCTGCTTCTACCGCGTGTCCAACCGCCACACTTTCGGCGAGATCTTCCAGATCGACCTGCCCGACGAAGCGATCAAGCAGCGCCACCGCGAGATGATCTGCGAGTCGGTGCTGCGCTACTTGCAGGCCTGATCCTCTAGGCGGTTGAACCCCGTTGCCGGTCGATCAGCCGGCACAGGGTTTCAACCGCATCCTGCATCGACTCCGCTCGGGTATTGCCAAAGCCCATCAGCAAGCCGGGGCGTGATCCGCCCTGGGCACCCACGAAAAAACCTGACAGCGGCGCGACGCCGATCTTCCGGGCATGGGCGGCGGCCGCGATCGCCTGGTCGTCGAGCCCATCGGGCAGTTCGGCGAGCAGGTGCAATCCGCTGGCGCTGCTGGCTACCGTCATGCGCTCGCTGCCGGTGTTGTGAATGGCCGCCAGCAAGGCGGCGCGACGCTGCGCATAAACCGCCTGGCTACGACGGATATGGCTGCCGAGGTGGCCATTGCCGATGAACTCCGCCGCCGTCGCCTGGAGCGACAAAGGCACGCGGTGGCCGCTGCCATTGCGCACGTTGCGCAACACCTCCACTACCCCCTCGGGGGCGACCAGGAAGCCCAGGCGCAGGCCCGGCGCCAGCAGCTTGCTCAAGGTCCCGACGTAAATGACCCGCCCCTGATTGCCGTCCAGGGCCTTGAGCGCCGGGGTTGGCGCGCCGCCGTAGCGAAACTCGCTGTCGTAATCGTCTTCGAGGATGAAGGCATCGGCATCGTGGGCCCATTGCAGCAAGGCCAGGCGTCGCGCCAGGCTCATGCCGACCCCCAGGGGATACTGGTGCGAAGGCGATACCAGGGCGAGCCGCGCGTCGGGCGCGAGCCGGCGGCCGGCCTGCACATCCAGGCCTTCCGCATCCACCGGAACGCCCACGGCTTGCACACCGGCCAGCAACACGCTGCGGTAGGCCGCATCGTAGCCGGGGTTCTCGACCCAGACCCGCTCTCCCAGGTCGGTGAGCGCCAGGGTGGCAATCGACACCGCCGCCTGGGCACCGGGGGTAATCACGATGTGACTGGCCTGGCACACCACTCCGCGCGCCGCGCCGAGATACGCCGCCAGGGCTTCGCGCAATGGCAGGAAACCCTGCGGGTCGCCGTAGGACAGGTCGGGAAGTGGCCGGCGTCGCCAGAAGCGGCCTTCCAGGCGCCCCCACAGCGCATAGGGAAAGGCGTCCAGCCCCGGCAGGCCCGGGGTCAGCGGCCAGGCGGCCCGGGCCAGGGACATCGAGTCGGTCCCCGTCAGCGCCCGGGCCCGGGTGGAGCCGGCGGGGGCCTCTGTCCGGGCGGGCGGCGAGGCCGTTTGCTCGGCGATCCGCGCCATGACGTAGGTACCCGAACCTGTCCGGGCCTCGAGGAACCCCTCGGCGATCAACTGCCCATAGGCCTCGGTCACGGTCATGCGCGATAGCCCCAACTGTGTCGCCAGCACGCGTGAGGCGGGCAGGCGGATCCCGGCCTTGACGCTGCCGTCGGCGATGCCTTTGCGCAGGAACAGCAGCAATTGCTCGCGCAAGGACAAGTGGCCGTCCTTGGCCAGTTGCAGGCGGTTCCAGATGGGATAGGCGGTTTTGCGGGTTTTCATCGGGGGGCCTGGGGATCGCCGGTCGGCGGCAGCTGGAAAAGTGGTCTGGGATATTGATCGAAAGTGGATATTTTATACAGGCCATTACCTGCGGATACTCCCTCGCCTTGCCAACACAGCCAGAGGGTTTCCCCGATGAAAACCGCCAGCATCAGAATTGCTGACCTGCTGCATCCAAGCGTTGCCGCGCTGATCTCGGTCATCGTCAATTACGGGGGAACCTTCATTCTGGTTTTCCAGGGGGCCAAGGCGGCCGGGCTGAGCCCGGAGCAGACCGCCTCGTGGATCTGGTCGATCTCTATCGGCGTTGGCCTGACCGGCGCCTGGCTGAGCTATCGCTACCGCGAGCCGATCATTACCGCCTGGTCGACACCGGGCGCGGCCTTCCTGATCGCGGTACTGCCGGGCACGCCTTACCCGGAAATGATCGGCGCCTTCATGCTGTCGGCTGCCGGCTTCGTGGTGCTGGGCATGTCGGGTTATTTCGAGCGGGTGGTGAAGCTGATCCCGCCGGGGATCGCGGCGGGCCTGCTGGCGGGTATTCTGTTGCGCTTCGGGATTGGTGCTTTCGACGGCGCGGGGGTCGATCCTTTGCTGGTGGGCGCGCTGCTGCTCAGCTATGTACTGCTACGGCGCTTTACCGCGCGTTATGCGATTGTCGGGGTGTTGCTGATCGGCATCGTGCTGCTGCTCGGGTTGGGGCAGGTCAGTTTCGCCAGCCTCGAACTCAAGCCGGCCCTACCGGTGCTGACCGTGCCGGTGTTCTCGCTGAATGCGCTGCTGAGCGTGGCCCTGCCGTTGTTTCTGATCACCCTGACCGGCCAGTACATGCCCGGCATGCTGGTGCTGCGCAACGATGGGTTCAAGACCAGTGCCAATCCGATTCTCACCGCGACCGGCCTGGGCTCCTTGCTGATGGCGCCGTTCGGTTCCCATGCGTTCAACGTCGCCGCCATTACCGCCGCCATCTGCACGGGCAAGGAGGCGCATGAAGAACCGGCCAAGCGTTATCTGGCCGGGCTCGCGTGTGGGGTGTTCTATCTGCTGGTGGGGATCTTCGGCAGCACCCTGGCGGCGCTGTTCGTGGTCCTGCCGGCGACCTTTATCACCACCCTGGCGGGCCTGGCCCTGCTGGGGGCGATCGGCGGCAGCCTCGCCACCGCGCTGGTCGAGCCTAATGGCCGGGAAACCGCCTTGATCACCTTCCTGGCGACCGCCGCCAATATCACCTTGTTCGGGTTGGGCGGCGCATTCTGGGGCTTGCTGGCGGGGTTGCTGGCGCACGGCGTGATGCACGGACGGCTGCGGCCAGCCGGTCGCCATGAACGCGCCTAGTCGCCATGCATGGCCGCGGGGAGTGTGGCAGGTACCTGCCGAGAGCGGAGCCGATCACAGCCCCGCATTGGCCCGGTCAGGCACTGTCAGCCATTCATGCTCTGGAAATGCGCGAGCATGCGTTGGGCATCCGGCGCCACGCCGCTGAACAGCTCGAACGCTTTCACCGCCTGAAACACCGCCATGTTGCCGCCGTCCAGGGTGCGGCAACCAAGGGCGCGGGCGTTGCGCAGCAGCTCGGTTTCCAGGGGGAAATAGACGATTTCCGCGACCCACAATCCGGGGCGCAGCAACTCGACCGGTACCGGCATGCCCGGCAGCTTGGCCATGCCCACGGGCGTGGTGTTCACCAGGCCGTCGGCGGCAGCCAGGGTGGCGGGCAGGTCGACGCCGGCCTTGGCCCGGCCGGGGCCGAAATGTTGGTTGAGGTTATCCGCCAGGCTCTGGGCGCGAGCGCTTTCCACATCGAAGATGCTCAGTTGCTGCACGCCTTCGCTGAGCAACGCATGGGCCACCGCGGCACCGGCACCGCCGGCGCCCATCTGCACCACGCGCGCCAGGGCCACGCCCTGCAAGCCGCGGCGGAAACCTTCAGCAAAACCCAGGCAATCGGTGTTGTGGCCGATGCGCTTGCCATCCTTGAGCACCACGGTGTTCACCGCGCCGATGCCGCGGGCTTCCGGCGACAGCTCGTCGAGCAGCGGGATGATGCTTTGCTTGCACGGGAAGGTGATGTTCAACCCGGTGAAGTTCATGCGTTCGGCGGCCAGCAGCAGGTCGGGCAGGGCGTTGCTGTCGAGTTGCAGCTGGTCCAGGTCGATCAGCCGGTACAGGTAACGCAGGCCCTGGGCGTCGCCCTCGTGTTCATGCAGCGCCGGGGTACGCGAGGCCTGGATGCCGGCGCCGATCAGTCCGGCCAGTACTGTGTTCTGCTGGGTCATGCCTGGGCTCCTTGAAAGCGCTGGCTGAAATGCGCCAGTGCCAGGCGATAGCCATGGCTGCCAAAGCCGCACATTACCGCCAGGGCGATGCCCGAGACAAAGGAATGATGGCGGAACGGTTCGCGGGCGTGGACGTTCGACAGGTGCACTTCGATCACCGGCAACTCACTGGCCACCAGGGCATCGCGGATCGCCACCGAGGTGTGGGTCCAGGCCGCCGGGTTGATCACGATCCCGGCGCAACGGCCACGGGCGCCGTGAATCCAGTCCAGCAGTTCGCCTTCGTGGTTGGTCTGGCGAAACTCCACGGTCAGGCCGAACTCCTCGGCGGCACGCCCGCACAGGGCGGAAATGTCGGCCAGGGTCTCGTGACCATAGGTGGCGGGTTCGCGGGTGCCGAGCAAGTTCAGGTTCGGGCCGTTGAGCACCAGAACGATAGGGCGCATGGGGGGAATTCTCCGTTGTTATTGTGGGCGTGGCTTGAGCGGCCAGCGGCTGGAGCTAAATTGTACTAACTAGTTAATTTGGTCAATTGCGACGGGAGAAGGCAAGGCAGGTCCTGTCAATAAGTGTTCGGTGATCGAACATGTTCATGCCGCTGCCAGCGAATGCTTGCCACCTGGCCAGGGTTGCCGGAGCTTGCGGACCGGCCTCAATCACGCCAGGCGAGGGTTCATCGATAAAGGTGGCAGCGCACAAGGCGCAGGCGTTGTCATGAAAGGGCGCAGCCACAAAAAAGCCGTCGCAGGGACGGCTTTTTTGTGGTTCGCGACAGGCCATCAACGCCGGGTCAGCAAGACCCCTGATTCCATGTGGTGGGTCCACGGGAACTGGTCGAACATCGCACAGCGGGTGATGCGGTGGGTGTCGTGCAACTGGGCGATGTTGGCCGCCAGGGTCTCTGGGTTGCACGAGATGTACAGGATGTTGTCGAAGCGCCGGGTCAGCTCGCAGGTGTCCGGGTCCATGCCGGCGCGCGGCGGGTCGACGAACACGCTGCCGAACTCGTAGCTCTTCAGGTCCACGCCCTGCAGGCGGCGGAACGGACGCACTTCGTTCAGCGCCTCGGTCAGCTCTTCGGCGGACAGACGCACCAGGGTGACGTTGTCCACCGCGTTTTCACTGAGGTTGCTCAGGGCCGCGTTGACCGAGGTCTTGCTGATCTCGGTGGCCAGTACCTTGCGCACCCGGGTGGCCAGGGGCAGGGTGAAGTTGCCGTTGCCGCAGTACAGCTCCAGCAGGTCGTCCGGGCGATCGCCCAGGGCGTCGTAGGCCCAGTTGAGCATCTTCTGGTTGACCGTGCCGTTGGGCTGGGTGAAGGCGCCTTCGGGCTGGCGGTAGCTGAAGGTGCGCCCGCCGACTTCG
Organism: Pseudomonas sp. NFACC41-3; assembly: GCF_900109505.1. Taxonomy (NCBI): domain Bacteria; kingdom Pseudomonadati; phylum Pseudomonadota; class Gammaproteobacteria; order Pseudomonadales; family Pseudomonadaceae; genus Pseudomonas; species Pseudomonas sp. NFACC41-3. The sequence continues at coordinate 144,444 of NZ_FOAE01000007.1, read as the reverse complement.
AGTTTCTCCACCACGTAATCGTGGCCGATCACTTCGCGCTTGCCTTTGGAACGACCGATGACGCTGACGTTCAGCTCGGCCGCCAACTGGCTCGCCGCGGCGTGCCAGTGTTCGTCCAGCGGGCGGTGATAACACAGGGTGATCATCGCGTCGCCGGCCAGGGTGGTGAGGAACTCGACCTGGAACAGCTTGTGGCTCAAGGCGCTGCTGGCTTGCCAGGCGGCCTTGAGTCGCGGCATCAGCTGATTGATGCGCTGGCTGGCGATGGGGAATTCTTCGATCAGGATCGGCGTGCGTTTGTCTTCCTGGGAAAACATCGCGTAGTGACGCTCGCCGGCTTCGCGCCACAGGCGAAACTCCGCGCGCAGGCGGAAGTGCTGCAGCGGCGAATCGAAGACCTGGGGCTCGGGGGCATCGAACGGCGCCAGCAGTTGACGCAGGCGCGCGACCTTGTCGGCGAGCTGGGTGGCGTAAGCCTGGGAATCGAAAGTCATGCGTTGAACCAACCCAACTTGATCACAAACAGTACCGACAGAATTACCAGCGGCGCGTTCAGCTCACGGGCACGGCCCGACAGCAGCTTGATCGCGGTCCAGGCAATGAAGCCGAAGGCGATGCCGTTGGCGATGGAGTAGGTGAACGGCATGGCCAGGGCGGTGACCACCACGGGCGCGGCGACGGTGATGTCGTCCCAGTCTATTTCCGCCAGGCCCGAAGTCATCAGCACCGCGACGAACAGCAGGGCCGGGGCGGTGGCGAAGGCCGGGACGCTGGCCGCCAGTGGCGAGAAGAACAGCGCCAGGAGGAACAGAATGGCCACGACGATGGCGGTCAGGCCGGTGCGGCCACCGGCGCTGACGCCCGCGGCGGATTCGATGTAACTGGTGGTGGTCGAGGTGCCCAGCAGCGAACCGGCCATGGCCGCGGTGCTGTCGGCGATCAGGGCCCGGCCCATTTTCGGCATGTGGCCGTCCTTGCCCATCAGGCCGGCGCGCTTGGCGACGCCGATCAGGGTGCCGGAGTTGTCGAACAGGTCGACGAACAGGAAGGCGAAGATCACGCTGACCAGGCCGATGTCCAGCGCGCCCTTGATGTCCAGTTGCAGGAAGGTCGGCGCCAGCGAAGGCGGCATCGAGGTCACGCCGCCGAACGGGGTGAAGCCCAGGGCGATGGAGACGATGGTCACCGAGAGGATGCCGATCAGGACCGCGCCGCGCACTTTCAGGGCTTCCAGGGCGACGATCAGGGCGAAGCCCAGGGTCGCGAGGATCGGTGCCGGTTGCTTGAGGTCGCCGAGGCCGACCATGGTCGCCGGGTTGCTGACCACGATGCCGGCGTTGTGCAGGGCGATCAGCGCCAGGAACAGGCCGATACCGGCGGCGATCGCCGAGCGCAGCGGCAGCGGGATGCTGTTGATGATCCATTCGCGGATCTTGAAGATCGACAGCAGGAAGAACAGCACCGCCGAGATGAACACCGCGCCCAGCGCCACTTGCCAGGTATGGCCCATGTGCAGGACTACGGTGTAGGTGAAGAAGGCGTTCAGGCCCATGCCCGGAGCCAGGGCGATCGGGTAGTTGGCGATCAGGCCCATCACGGTCGAGCCGATGGCGGCGGCCAGGCAGGTGGCGACGAACACCGCACCCTTGTCCATGCCGGTCTCGCCCAGGATGCTCGGGTTGACGAAGAGAATGTAGGCCATGGCCAGGAAGGTCGTGAGGCCCGCGAGAATCTCGGTCCGCACATTGGTGTTGTGTGCCTTGAGTTGAAACAGCCTTTCCAGCATGTCTGCTCCCCGTGGCGCGCAGGGCGCCGTGAATGTATCGACCCAGACAGCAAAGCACAGACCCTGAAAAAGCGTCCGGGGATTTTGTGCGGGTCGGAAAAAGCCGCGCATCATACCAGCAGCGCAGGGCTATGGCTGCGATCCTCGGCGATGTTTTGCCCGAGTGGCGACTGGGGCATACTGCGCCGACGTTTTGGGGGGACTTATGCACAGCACGATAAAAACGATGGCCTTGGCGGTAGTGGCCAGCAGCCTGTGGTTGGGTGCGGCGCCGGCCATGGCCCGTTCCGCGCCGCCCTTGAGCCAGGTGGAAATCCTCAAGGTCGAGTCGCAGTCCTGCGGCCTGGAGGATGTGTCGGACGGACGCGACAAGACCGCCTGCGATCACCAGGGCCCGAACATCAAGGTGTATGTGCTGGAAATCGGCTATGGCCGCCAGCCCCGGGTGGCGCTGGACGGCTTCGAGGTCAACGGCACGCGCGCGGCGGTCTGCGAAGAGGGTTCCAGCCTGGTGCCGTGCGGCAACTCCGGGACCACCGTCGGCTACATCTATACCTTCGACCTGGCCGGCAGGCAGGAAGGGACCTTCACCTTCAGCAACACCTCGCTCAACGCGCCGGGCAACAGCATGAGCGCGCAGATCTACATCAAGTGACGGCAGCGTCCGAACGCGGAGGGCTTTAAAGCTGACTAAGCTTTAAAGACCCTACCGCGGACACAGCCCATGACCTTTAGAGCCCTGATTCCCCTCGCCGAGGGTGTCGACGATCTGCAAAGCGTGACCCTGATCGATGTGCTGCGTCGTGCCCAGGTCGAAGTGCTGGTGGCCAGTATCGAAGGGCGGCGCATGCTCACTTGTGCCCGCGGCACCCGCATGACCGCCGACGGCATGCTGGTGGATGTGCTGGCCCAGCACTTCGACCTGATCGTGCTGCCCGGTGGCGCGGTTGGCGCGCAGCACCTGGCGGCCCATCAACCGCTGATGCAATTGGTCAAGGACCAGGCCGCCGCCGGGCGCCTGTTCGCCGGCATCGCCGAAGCGCCGGCCCTGGCTTTGCAGAATTACGGGGTGCTGCGCCAGCGGCGCATGACCTGCCTGCCCAGCGCCAGCCATCAGCTGTCGGGCTGCAACTTCGTCGACCAGCCGGTGGTGGTGGATGGCAACTGCATCACCGCGCAAGGCTCGGGGGCGGCCCTGAGTTTTGCCCTGACCCTGGTGGAACAACTGTGCGGCAGGGGCCGGCGGACGGTGGTGGAGGGGGAGTTGCTGGTTTAGGGGCGACTGCGACTGACGCTCAAAAAACCGGGTAACAAAGGCTAATTAGCCGCTCCTTGCACAGCCCATCCGATCACACCTATAGTTCGCGCCGTCGCTGCCAATTCAGCGAACGGGTTTGGTCACCCGAAATTAAGAAGGCGCATGCGCCACCCTGGTATTGCGGGCATTTTTTCTATGCCCGCACGCTTTATGGTGGGCTGTGCGCGGGACACCTTCGGGTGTGCCGGGTGCCTTCTTTCCCGGTTGACCAACCTGTGCACAGTCCGCCACCTATCGTTTGGTCACGATTGGGGGCGGTCATTCATAAAGAAGGATTTAAGGATGAATACCCCGAAAACTACCGCTCACTATGTGCCGCTCAAATCCAACATAAGCCGGCCAGGCGTTTTCTTTATCAACGCCAACGCTTCCTCGGAGGCACTTCACGAAGCGGCGGAGCAACGTATGCGTGCGGCTGCCAATCTGCTGGAAACCCTGTGCTGTCTGAACTTCAGCCACGGCGATGTGAAGGACATACCGCACATCATCGATGTGCTCTATCTGCTGACCCGGGATGGGTGCGATCTATTGGAGGCGGCAAAATGGCGAGTGGTCGATGAGGCGCAACCCAGCCACTGACGCTTGAGTCTGGCCGCGCCTGTCAGGCGCGGCTTTCGGCCTTGGCTTCTTCTTCCACCGGCCCATGCATGCGATCGCGATGGGCCAGGGTCGGGAACAGTTTTATCCACACCCCGGTCACCAGCAGGGTGCCGACTCCGCCGAGGACCACCGCCGGCACGGTGCCGAACCAGTGGGCGGTGAGCCCGGACTCGAACTCGCCGAGCTGGTTGGAGGCGCCGATGAACAGGCCATTGACGGCGCTGACCCGGCCACGCATTTCATCCGGGGTTTCCAGTTGCACGAAGGAGGCGCGGATCACCATGCTGATCATGTCCGCCGCGCCCAGCACCACCAGCACCGCAAGCGAGAACCAGAACGAGGTCGACAGGCCGAAGGCGATGGTGGCGACGCCGAATACGCCGACGGCGCTGAACATCACCCGGCCGACATGGCGGTCGACGGCAAAGCGCGCCAGCCACAGCGACATCAGCAGTGCCCCCACCGCCGGCGCCGAGCGCAGCAGGCCCAAGCCCCAGGCGCCGGTGAGCAGGATGTCCTTGGCGAACACCGGCAGCAGCGCGGTGGCGCCGCCCAGCAATACGGCGAACAGGTCCAGGGAGATCGCCCCGAGAATGTCCGGGCGGCTGCGAATGAAGCGCACCCCAGCCAGCAATGAGTCCAGGGTGGCCTTGCCCTTGTTCAGCGGCGTCTGCCGCGCGGGCAGGTTGAGCATCAGGCAGCAGGCGATCACATACAGCAGCACGGTCGGGCCATAGACCCACACGCTGCCAAAGGCGTAGAGCAGGCCGCCGAGGGCGGGCGCGACGATGGTCGCCGATTGCTGGGCGGACTGGGCCGCCGCCACGGCGCGCGGGAACAGCGCGCTGGGCACGATGCTCGGCAGCAGCGCCTGGGTGGTCGGCATCTCGAAGGAGCGGGCGGCGCCCAGCAGGAACGCGAGGATGAAGATCATCTCGCGAGTGACGTTATGGGTGGCGCTGCCGATGGCCAGGGACAGGGCGATCAGCGCCTGCAGCGACTGGCAGATGGCTGCCACCTTGCGCCGGTCATAGCGGTCGGCCACATGCCCGGTGTGCAGCATGAACAGCACCCGCGGCGCGAACTCCACCAGCCCGACCAGGCCCAGGTCGAGCACGTTGCCGGTCAGTTGGTAGAGGTTCCAGCCGATGGCCACGGTGAGCATCTGGAAGCCGCTGGCGGTGAAGATCCGCGCCAGCCAGAAAGCAATGAACGGACGGTGATGGCGAAGCAGCAGAGGGTCTTGGCTGGGCATCTGAAAGACAGGTCTGGGCGTGGAGTAAGGCGAGGTTATCACCAAGATGTAACCAATAGTTGCAGAATCGTTAGCCCCGCATCTATCCCGGTTATTCGAAATAGCCCAATCCCTGTAGCCGCTGCCGCAGGCTGCGATAAGGGCCGAAGGACCTTCGACGGAGCAGAAATCGCCACGACCGTTCCGGTCGATCGCAGCCTGCGGCAGCGGCTACAGGGAGAGCAAAACTTCGGGGAAACCCCGTGCTTGACGTGGTGAGGCAACCTGTCACGCGACAAAAGACCACACAAACCAATGGCGAAAATGCGACTACTCTTTCAACGTTGATTGATCCAGATCAAAACCTTTTGCAAGGTTGGGTCTGGTGGCCAGATGGCCAGACTCCCTGCGTTGCGATGGGTTTAAAAAGAACGAATTCGAATTCGCCACACTCCAGATCCGTGGGGGCAGTGGGTGCAGGCCTCCAGCCGGCAGCCGGTATTACCTGACAGAGGAAAGCTTATGTTCGGTTTGGAGGCACTAGATCTCGCCCGAATTCAGTTCGCGTTCACCATCTCGTTCCACATCCTGTTCCCCGCCATCACCATCGGTCTGGCGAGTTACCTGGCGGTGCTCGAAGGTTTGTGGCTCAAGACCCGCGACGATACCTACCGTGACCTGTACCACTTCTGGTCGAAGATCTTCGCCGTCAACTTCGGCATGGGGGTGGTCTCGGGCCTGGTCATGGCCTACCAGTTCGGCACCAACTGGAGTCGCTTCTCCGATTTTGCCGGCGCCGTTACCGGGCCGCTGCTGACCTATGAAGTGCTCACCGCATTCTTCCTCGAAGCCGGCTTCCTCGGGGTCATGCTGTTCGGCTGGAACCGCGTGGGGCGCGGCCTGCACTTCTTCTCCACGGTGATGGTGGCCATCGGTACGCTGATTTCGACCTTCTGGATTCTCTCGTCCAACAGCTGGATGCAGACCCCGCAAGGCTACGAAATCATCGACGGCCGCGTGATTCCGGTGGACTGGCTGGCGGTGGTGTTCAACCCGTCGTTCCCGTACCGCCTGGCGCACATGGCCACGGCGGCCTTTGTCGCCACCGCGTTCTTCGTCGGTTCGTCCGCTGCCTGGCACCTGCTGCGCGGCCGTGACAACCCGGCGATCCGCCGCATGCTCTCGATGGCGATGTGGATGGCCCTGATCGTCGCGCCGATCCAGGCCGTGATCGGCGACTTCCACGGCCTCAACACCCTCAAGCACCAGCCGGCGAAAATCGCCGCGATCGAAGGGCACTGGGAAAACGTCGGTCACGAGCCGACCCCGCTGATCCTGTTCGGCTGGCCGGACATGAAGGCTGAAAAGACCAGGTTCGCCGTCGAGATCCCGTATCTGGGCAGCCTCATCCTCACCCACTCGCTGGACAAACAGGTGCCGGCGCTCAAGGAATTCCCGCCGCAAGACCGGCCGAATTCGACCATCGTGTTCTGGTCGTTCCGGATCATGGTCGGCCTGGGCATGCTGATGATCCTCACCGGCCTGTGGAGCCTTTGGCTGCGCAAGCGTGACCGCATCTACCAGAACCGCGCGTTCCTGTACCTGGCGCTGTGGATGGGGCCGTCCGGCCTGATCGCGATCCTCGCCGGCTGGTTCACCACCGAGATCGGCCGCCAGCCGTGGGTGGTCTACGGGCTGATGCGTACCGCGGACGCTTCGTCCGGGCATAGCCTGATGCAGATGAGCATCACCCTGGCGCTGTTTGTCGTGGTGTATTTCTCGCTGTTCGGGGTCGGTATCGGCTACATGATGCGCCTGGTGCGCAAAGGGCCGAAGACCAACGAAGGCACGGAAGTCAGCCACGGTGGTCCTGGCCAGAAACGCACGCCGGCCCGTCCGCTGTCGGCCGCCGACGACGATGCCGAAGACAACGGCACCAGCCTGAACAAGGGGAATTGAGTCATGGGTATCGATCTTCCGCTGATCTGGGCCGTGATTATCATCTTCGGCATCATGATGTACGTAGTCATGGACGGGTTCGACCTGGGGATCGGGATTCTCTTCCCGTTCGTCAAGGATTCCCGCGACCGTGACGTGATGATGAACACCGTCGCCCCGGTCTGGGACGGCAACGAAACCTGGCTGGTGCTGGGCGGTGCCGCGTTGTTCGGCGCCTTCCCGCTGGCCTATTCGGTGGTGCTTTCGGCGCTGTACATGCCGCTGATCCTGATGCTTATCGGCCTGATCTTCCGCGGCGTGGCCTTCGAGTTCCGCTTCAAGGCCAAGGAAGCCAAGCGCCACATCTGGGACAAGGCGTTCATCGGCGGCTCGGTGGCGGCGACTTTCTTCCAGGGCCTGGCGCTGGGTGCCTTCATCGATGGCCTGCCGGTGGTCGACCGCCAGTACGCCGGTGGTTCGCTGGACTGGTTCACGCCGTTCACCCTGTTCTGCGGCGGCGCGCTGGTGGTGGCCTATGCCTTGCTCGGCTGCACCTGGCTGATCATGAAGACCGAAGGCAAGCTGCAGGAGCAGATGCATGACCTGGCGCGGCCGTTGGCTTTCGTGCTGCTGGCGGTGATCGGTGTCGTCAGTATCTGGACGCCGCTGGCCCACCCGGAAATCGCTTCGCGCTGGTTCACCCTGCCGAACCTGTTCTGGTTCCTGCCGGTGCCGATCCTGGTGCTGGTGACCCTGTACGGCCTGCTGCGCGCGGTGGCCCGCAATGCCCACTACACGCCGTTCCTGCTGACCCTGGTGCTGATCTTCCTCGGCTACAGCGGCCTGGGCATCAGCCTGTGGCCGAACATCGTGCCGCCGTCGATCTCGATCTGGGACGCCGCCGCGCCGCCGCAAAGCCAGGGCTTCATGCTGGTGGGCACGCTGTTCATCATCCCGTTCATCCTGGGTTACACCTTCTGGAGCTACTACGTGTTCCGCGGCAAGGTCACCCACGAAGACGGCTACCACTAGTCAATGCGCCGCTCCCCGTGCGGGAGCGGACCTGCTCGCGATGGCGCCCCGAGCGACGCCATCGTCTCCATTCCGAGAGGAGTATTCGATGATGGCTGGTAAACCCACGTTGCAGGAAATCGAAGAAGCCGAGAAGAAACCGCTCTGGCAGCGTCTGGGCTGGCTCGCCGGGATCTGGGTCGGCAGCGTGCTGGCGCTGTTTATCGTCGCCAGCCTGATGCGCATGTTCATGAACGCTGCGGGCCTGACCACGCACTGATTTTCACCACCGCTCATCCCATCCCGTTGCCTTGCGGCACGGTTTTATAGCCCTCCTTTGGAGGGCTTTTTTTGGCCTGGAGTTTTATAAGAGAAAGGGGGGCTGGCGATGGCCGTGCAGTCGACCGCGAATGGGGCGGCTGCCGGGGGGATTATTTGCGCGCCTTGAGGATCACGAACTTGGGCGTGGCAGCCACTTGCTCGACGCCGCGGAACAGCCGCGCCAGCTTGCTGTGATAGCCCAGGTGGCGGTTGCCGACGATGTACAGCGCGCCGCCCACCACCAGGGCTTCGCGGGCCTGCTGGAACATGCGCCAGGCGAGGAAGTCGCCGACCACCTGCTGCTGGTGGAAGGGCGGGTTGCACAGCACCACGTCCAACGACTGCGGTTCCTGCCCGGCCAGGCCGTCGCCGGCGCGCACGGTCACTTCGCGCTGGCCCAGGGTCGCGCGCCAGTTCTCCAGGGCCGACTGCACGGCCATGAAGGATTCGTCCACCAGGGTGTAATGGGCATCGGGGTTGTGCAGGGCGCTGGCGATGGCCAGCACGCCGTTGCCGCAACCCAGGTCCGCGACCCGGGCCTTGCCGAGGTTTTTCGGCAGGTGCGGGAGGAAGGCGCGGGTGCCGATGTCCAGGCCTTCGCGGCAGAACACGTTGGCGTGGTTGAGCAGCTCGATGGCGGGCTCGTCGAGCTTGTAGCGGGTCGGGTAGGGCGAAACCGCCGGGGTTTTCGCCTCCGGGGTGGCGATCAGCAAACGGGCCTTTTTCACCGCCAGCGAGGCTTGTACCGGACCGATGTAGCGTTCCAGCAGGTCGCCGGCGGCCCGTGGCAGGTGCTTGACCATCGCCGCTGCCACCACCTGGGCGCCCGGGGCCAGTTGGCCTTGCAGGCGGATCAGCTGTTCTTCCAGCAGGGCCAGGGTCTTGGGCACGCGGATCAGTACGCGGTCGAACGGCCCGGTCAACGGCTCGCTGGCCGGCACCACTGTTACGGCGTCGAATGGCCGGCCATTGCGCACCAGGTTCTTCTCCAGCGCCAGCGCGCCGAGAAACGAATCGCCGCTGCTGTGCACCTGTACGCGCCCGACCAGGCTGGCCGCCAGCGCGCCGAAACTGTCATTGAGCACCAGCACCCGGGTGTCCGCCGTCGGCTGCTGTTCGGCCAGGTGATTGAGCAGGTACTCGTCCGCCGCGTCGAAAGCTTGCAGGGGCTCGTTCTGTTGTTCGGGCTGGCGGATCAGGTCGAGCTGGGCGAAGGGGCTTTCGAGCAGGGGCATGGGACGGACTCTTGGTAATCGGTGAATGTCCTGCCGGCGGGAGGGGCGCGATGCGGGCTGGACCGTTCGGGCAGGTGGCGCGCAGGCCGCGTGGCACCTGCCCGAAGAGGGGGCCAATGGTACGTTTTTTTGCGCCCGATTGCCCGCGCTCTATGCCATTACAAACCGCCGGTGTTTCTGCCGCGCGCTTTGCGGGACACTAAGGGCATTCGCTTATTGGAGCCTGCCATGACTGCCAGTGCAGAAAAATACACGCGCCAGACCTTGCTCGACGTCCAGCCCCTGACTCCCAGCCTGTTTACCCTGCGCGCCACGCGGGACGCGGGTTTTCGCTTTCGTGCCGGGCAATTCGCCCGCCTGGGGGTGACCAAGGCCGATGGCAGCACGGTGTGGCGTGCGTACTCCATGGTGTCTTCGCCCTTCGACGAGTTTCTTGAGTTCTTCTCCATTGTCGTGCCCGGCGGCGAGTTCACCAGCGAGCTGAGCCGGCTGGGGGAGGGCGATACCCTGATGGTGGACCGCCAGGCGTTCGGTTATCTGACCCTGGACCGTTTCGTCGATGGCCGCGACCTCTGGTTGCTGTCCACCGGCACCGGGATCGCGCCTTTTGTTTCGATCCTGCAGGACTTCGAAGTCTGGGAGAAATTCGAGCGGATCATCCTGGTCTACAGCGTGCGCGAAGCCAAGGAGCTGGCTTATCAGCAATTGCTGGCCGAGCTGAAACAGCGCGATTATCTGGCGGAAGTTGCCCACAAGCTGCAAGTCATCACCACGGTGACCCGTGAACAGCATCCGGGCAGCCTCAACGGGCGGATCACCCATCTGATCGAGAGTGGCGAACTGGAACGGGTCGCTGGCGTGCCCCTGAGCGCCGAGCACTCGCGAGTGATGCTTTGCGGCAACCCACAGATGATCGACGACACCCGCGCCTTGCTCAAACAACGGGATATGCACCTGAGCCTGACCCGGCGGCCCGGGCAGGTGGCGGTGGAAAACTACTGGTAAAAAAATGGCGCCGCCTGACTTGCAGGGGGCGCCGTTTTGTTGCGGCAGAAGCCTCAGGGCTTGTTGTTCTGCGCCTTGAGCAGGTCGCGGATCTCGCCCAGCAGCTCTTCTTCCTTAGTCGGAACCGGCGGCAGGGTTGGCGCCACGGCCTCTTCGCGCTTCAGGCGGTTGATCGCCTTCACACCCATGAAGATGGCAAAGGCAACGATGATGAAATCGATCAGGCTCTGGATGAATTTGCCATAGGCCAGCGTCACGGCCGGTGTCTCGCCGACGGCGTCCTTGAGCGTGATCGCCAGATCACTGAAGTCCACCCCACCGATCAGCAGGCCGATTGGCGGCATCACCACATCACCAACAAACGACGAGACGATCTTGCCGAATGCGGCGCCGATGATAATACCGACGGCCATGTCGACCACATTACCTTTGACCGCGAAGGCCTTGAACTCACTTAGCACGCTCATAGGTTATTCCTTGTTACAGATGAGGTTGGTGAACGCAGTGTAATTCAGCACAAGGTATCTTGCTTGCAACAACTGCTTACAGCGTTCGCAGTTATCGACCGAGTTAACGGCAAATAGTTTACAAAGTGCCATCAATCGCGCGCGAAATACCCGCGCTTGCTCTTAGATACCAGAATATTTTTTCAATCAGACTGTTGCGACCTTTCTATTTAGAGTTCGACTCTTTGGTCACTAGCCTCTGACAGGCGCACCTGGATGCGTTCGATTAAAACCAGAGGAATAAAACATGACCATGATCATTGGCCTTGGGAGTTTTTCCCAACGACGCGTATTGGGCGTACTCGCCGCCAGTATGCTTTCTCTTTCCGTACAGGCCGCCACTCTGACCCGCGATAACGGGGCCGCGGTGGGCGATAACCAGAACTCGCAGACTGCGGGCGCTACCGGACCGGTATTGCTGCAGGATGTGCAGTTGATCCAGAAACTCCAGCGTTTCGATCGCGAGCGCATTCCAGAGCGGGTGGTGCATGCCCGTGGCACCGGTGCCCATGGTTCCTTCACCGTGACCGACAGCCTGAGCGACCTGACCAAGGCCAAGGTATTCGCCGCCGGCCAGGTAACACCGGTATTCGTGCGTTTTTCCGCGGTAGTGCATGGCAACCACTCGCCGGAAACCCTGCGTGACCCGCGCGGTTTTGCCACCAAGTTCTATACCGCCGACGGTAACTGGGACCTGGTCGGCAACAACTTCCCGACTTTCTTTATTCGCGACGCGATCAAATTCCCGGACATGGTGCATGCGTTCAAACCTGATCCGCGCACCAACCTGGATGACGATTCCCGGCGCTTCGATTTCTTCTCCCATGTTCCGGAAGCCACCCGGACCCTGACCGAGCTGTATTCCAATTCCGGCACTCCGGCCAGTTACCGGGAAATGGACGGTAACGGCGTGCACGCCTACAAGTTGGTGAATGCCAAGGGCGAAGTGCATTACGTGAAGTTTCACTGGAAGAGTTTGCAGGGCATCAACAACCTCGATCCCAAACAAGTGGTCGAGGTGCAGGGGCGTGATTACAGCCATATGACCAATGACCTGGTCACGCATATCAACAAGGGCGACTTCCCGAAATGGGACCTGTATGTCCAGGTCCTGAAGCCGGAAGATCTGGCCAAGTTCGATTTCGACCCGCTGGATGCCACCAAAATCTGGCCGGGCGTGCCTGAGCGCAAGGTCGGGCAGATGGTGCTCAACCGCAACCCGGCCAACGTGTTCCAGGAAACCGAACAGGTGGCCATGGCCCCGGCCAACCTGGTGCCGGGCATCGAGCCTTCGGAAGACCGCCTGCTGCAAGGCCGGGTGTTCTCCTATGCCGATACCCAGCTGTACCGCCTGGGCGCCAACGCCCTGCAATTGCCGATCAACGCGCCGAAAGTCGCGGTGAACAATGGCAACCAGGATGGCGCGATGAACAGCGGCAGCACCAGCACCGGCGTGAACTACCAGCCGAGCCGCCTGATGCCGCGTGAAGAGCCGCAAAGCGCGCGTTACAGCCAGCTGGCGCTGAGTGGCAGCACCCAGCAGGCGAAGATCCAGCGCGAGCAGAACTTCAAGCAGGCCGGCGATCTGTATCGTTCGCTGAGCGAGAAGGAGCGTCAGGACCTGATCGAGAACTTCGGTGGCTCCCTGGCGACCACCGATGACGAGAGCAAGCACATCATGCTGTCGTTCCTCTACAAGGCCGATCCGGAGTACGGCACTGGCGTGACCAAGGTGGCCAAGGGCGACCTGGCCCGGGTCAAGGCCCTGGCCGCCAAGCTGTCGGATTGATCCCACCCCGCGTCACGCCCCTGGCGTGACGCTTCCTCTTTATATAGGCGCGAGGCTTGCCCGCGAAAGGCCGCAAAGCGGCCCCAATGCCGGTGATGGCGTTCTAGCTGACGAACGTTTGCCCGGGCTGAAGTCATTGCGGGCAAGCCTCGCTCCTACAGAATCTTTGAGACAAGGGAGTCGCACCATGCGCCTGTTCATTTCGCTGCTGCTGGCCGCCTGCTCGCTGGGCGCTCATGCGCAGCCACCGGCCCCCGCGGACCCGGTGGCGGTCAAGGTCCAACTAGAGAATTACTACTTCGATGCGGCCCGTCGCGGCGACGTCGAGATGCTCAATACCTTTATCGAGGCCGGATATTCCCTCGATACCCAGGACGAGAAGGGCTACACCGCCCTGATCCTCGCGGCATATCACGGCCAGGGGCCGGCGGTGGAGCGTTTGCTGGCCGCCGGTGCCGACGCCTGCGTGCAGGATAAAAGAGGCAACACGGCGCTGATGGGCGCCATTTTCAAGGGCGAAGTGAAGATCGCCCGGCGCCTGCTGGCCACCGACTGCAACCCCGATCAGCGCAACGGCGCCGGCCAGACGGCGGCGATGTACGCCGGGCTGTTCAAGCGGGTGGAACTGCTCGACGCCCTGGCGACCAAGGGCGCCGACCTGAATGCCGAAGATTCGCTGGGCAATAGCGCCACGCGTCTGGCCGAGGGCGAAATCCGCACGGTGGCGCCGCGCTGATCCGCTCCAGCTGAGCTATCATCGCGGTTTTGCCCGGGGGATCAGATGGCCAAGGCCAAGCGCATGTACGGCTGCACCGAGTGCGGCGCAACCTTTCCCAAATGGGCCGGCCAGTGCGGCGAATGCGGGGCCTGGAACACCCTGACCGAAACCATGGTGGAAAGCGGCGGTGCCGCGGCCCCCAGCGGTCGTACCGGCTGGGCCGGGCAGCAGGCGCAGATCAAGACCCTGGCCGAGGTCAGCGTCGAAGAGATCCCGCGTTTTTCCACGGCTTCCGGCGAGCTGGACCGGGTGCTCGGCGGCGGCCTGGTCGACGGTTCGGTGGTGCTGATCGGCGGCGACCCGGGGATCGGCAAGTCGACCATTCTGTTACAGACCTTGTGCAACATCGCCACGCGCATGCCGGCGCTCTACGTCACAGGCGAGGAATCGCAGCAACAGGTAGCGATGCGCGCCCGGCGCCTGGGCCTGCCCCAGGACCAGCTGCGGGTGATGACCGAAACCTGTATCGAAACCATCATCGCCACGGCCCGGCAGGAGAAGCCCAAGGTCATGGTGATCGACTCGATCCAGACCATCTTCACCGAGCAACTGCAATCGGCCCCCGGCGGTGTTTCCCAGGTGCGCGAAAGCGCGGCGCTGCTGGTGCGCTACGCCAAGCAGAGCGGCACGGCGATCTTCCTGGTGGGCCACGTGACCAAGGAGGGCGCGCTGGCCGGGCCGCGGGTTCTCGAGCACATGGTCGACACCGTGCTGTATTTCGAAGGTGAATCCGACGGCCGCCTGCGCTTGCTGCGGGCGGTGAAGAACCGTTTCGGCGCGGTCAACGAACTGGGCGTGTTCGGCATGACCGACCGCGGCCTGAAAGAAGTTTCCAATCCTTCGGCGATCTTTCTCACCCGTGCCCAGGAAGAAGTCCCGGGCAGTGTGGTCATGGCTACCTGGGAAGGCACCCGGCCGATGCTGGTGGAAGTCCAGGCGCTGGTGGATGACAGCCACCTGGCCAATCCGCGGCGGGTCACCCTGGGCCTGGACCAGAATCGCCTGGCGATGCTGCTGGCGGTACTGCACCGCCACGGCGGCATTCCGACCCACGATCAGGACGTGTTCCTCAACGTCGTCGGCGGGGTCAAGGTGCTGGAAACCGCCTCCGACCTGGCGTTGATGGCGGCGGTGATGTCCAGCCTGCGCAATCGGCCCTTGCCCCACGACTTGCTGGTGTTCGGCGAAGTCGGCCTGTCCGGTGAAGTGCGCCCGGTGCCGAGCGGCCAGGAGCGCCTCAAGGAAGCGGCCAAGCACGGCTTCAAACGGGCCATCGTGCCCAAGGGCAATGCCCCTAAAGAGCCTCCACCGGGCCTGCGGATCATTGCGGTAACCCGTCTGGAGCAGGCGCTGGATGCGCTGTTCGAATGATCCCTTACTGAAAGGAAGCAGTTGATGCGGATGACAGGAGTGGGCCTCGGCGCCCTTGGTTTTACGCTGTTGTGGGCCAGCGGCCTGGCTGTGGCCAGCCAGGAAGATGCGCCGCACGGCTATCGGATCGCCCAGGAACTGCTGGTCGGCGACGGCACGGTGCTCGAGGTGCTGGAAGACCGACGCATCACCGCGCAATTGCATGCGCAGAGCTGGGGCAGCGGCCTGGACGAGGAAACCTTCGACGAGTCGACGGACAGCGAGCACCAGCCGCAGCTGGAGGCTCGGGTGCGCCTGGTGTCGGAGGCCGGCGAAGTGCTGGCCGAGCAGTCCCTGGGCTACCCGCTGGCGAAGGTGGAGAAGGCGCCGCTCAGTGGCCTGCCATACCCGGCGTTTTTCCTCACCGTCGATCAGACGGCCCCAATGGGCAGCTATAGCGGCCCGGCCACGCAGATCCTGGCGCCGACGCAAAGCCACTTGGAGCCCGTACTGTATCGGGACGAAAACGGGGAGCAGCGACCGCTGGCGATGGCCCAGACCGGCAAGGCGGCCTGGCAGATCCTTCCATCGGCATCGGGGGCTACCGAGTCGATCGCCCAGGTGTCTTCAGCGCCTGCCAGCGAGGGTGACGATTTTGTGACCACCTACCGGATTTATCGCTGGGTGGACGGGCAGTGGACCGCCGCCAGTCGGCAACAGCCCGGTTATTGGGATATGGAAAGCGAATTCCCCGAGCCCTCGGCGTTCCCCTGAACGGCTGACGGGAAGAGGCGGGCGCTCAAACCTCCAGCAGCGCCCCCAGCTCGCGCTCCAGCTCCTGCGGGTCGGCGAGATTCAGTTCGATCAGCCGGCGCAGATGTTCGATCGACTCCAGGTCTATATGCAGGCAGACGAAGCCCAACTGACCGTGATCGTCGTGCGCCAGTCGCACGTCCATGCGTACTTCGGCGTCATCGCTCAAATGGATATCGGCTTCGAACGGCTGGCTTTCGTCCCCCAGCCAGGGATCGGGGCGCTGGATCAGCATGCCCCTGAGCGAGAGATCGACCAACTGCACGGACCAGCGATAAGGACCCTGGCTCAGTTCGGTACGGGCATCGAAGGCGATGCGTTTGAAACGGCGACGATCGGAATGGTGTTCGCTCATGAGCAGCCCCCCTGCATGGTGAAATGACTATAGACCCGGGTTTGCCCAACCCGCTACAGCCAGCGGCGCACCTTGCGGCAATAGTCACGGTAGCGGTCGCCGAACAACTCCAGCAGATGGTGCTCGTCCGGCCGGATCACCGTCAGGTTCATCAGGTAAATCAGCAGCGGCAACAGCAGCCATGGCCACAGGCTGCCGAGCAACAGGGCGATGGCGCAGTAACCCAGGGTGTCGCCGAGATTGATGGGGTTGCGCGAGATTGCGAACGGGCCATCGCACAGCAGGCGCCGGGGTTCGCCGGCATTGCTGGTGGTGGTGTGCCGTTGCCTGAGACGCCACATCGCCCAGAACGACAGGCCCTGGCCGCCGATAATCAACAGCAGGGCCAGGGTGCGCAGCCAGCCGTTGACCGGGACCGGCAAGGGCACTCCGTCGGCAAGCGACAGCGCCGCCACCAGGAACAGCAGATACAGCAGCGGCGGTGACAACGGCGGTCTATTGGGCGGCGCGGGCATGGGCACTCCAGGCGACGAGTCGTTAAAGGTGCGACCGCTTTTTCGCTCGGGTGGTTCAGTGCTTGCGCAAACGCTTGCACCGAGGCGGTGCAAAACCTAGGAAAAAACTCAAAAGGACGCTCTAGACCAACGTGGGGGGTGGCCTTTGGGGCCAGTAGCGCTAAACTCCGGATGGCTGTCTTTCTTGTCCACCCTGGCTGGAATAATAAAATGAAAAATAATAATAGCCCGCTACGCCACTTACCCTGGCTGGTGCTGGCAATCGTAGGAGCGTGCGCCCTCGGCGTAGTGGCATTGCGCCGCGGCGAGGCGATCAACGCCTTGTGGATCGTGGTCGCTGCCGTGGCCATCTATCTGGTCGCATACCGTTACTACAGCCTGTTCATCGCTAACAACGTGATGCAGCTCGATGCGCGCCGGGCCACCCCCGCCGTGCTCAACAACGACGGTCTGGACTACGTTCCGACCAACAAGCACATTCTTTTCGGTCACCACTTCGCGGCCATCGCCGGCGCGGGCCCACTGGTGGGTCCGGTGCTGGCGGCGCAGATGGGCTACCTGCCCGGCACGCTCTGGCTGATTGCCGGGGTGGTGCTGGCGGGGGCGGTGCAGGACTTCATGGTCCTGTTCATGTCCACCCGGCGCAACGGCCGTTCCCTGGGCGACATGGTCCGTGAGGAAATGGGCCGGATCCCCGGGACCATCGCGCTGTTCGGCTGCTTCCTGATCATGATCATCATCCTCGCGGTGCTGGCGCTGATCGTGGTCAAGGCCCTGGCCGAAAGCCCGTGGGGCATTTTCACGGTGATGGCGACCATCCCGATCGCGATGTTCATGGGCGTCTACATGCGCTACATCCGCCCGGGCCGCATCGGTGAAATCTCCGTCATCGGCGTGCTCCTGCTGCTGGGCTCGATCTGGCTGGGGGGCCAGATTGCCGCGGATCCAGTGTGGTCCAAGGCTTTCACCTTCACCGGCGTACAGATCACCTGGATGCTGATCGGCTACGGTTTCGTCGCCGCGGTGCTGCCGGTATGGCTGATCCTGGCACCTCGCGACTACCTGTCGACCTTCCTCAAGATCGGTACCATCATCGCCCTGGCGATCGGCATCCTGATCACCATGCCCGAGCTGAAAATGCCGGCGCTGACCCAGTTCACCGACGGCACCGGCCCGGTCTGGAAAGGCGGCCTGTTCCCGTTCCTGTTCATCACCATCGCCTGTGGCGCGGTGTCCGGCTTCCACGCGCTGATCTCTTCCGGGACCACGCCGAAGCTGCTGGATAACGAAACCAACGCCCGTTACATCGGTTACGGCGGCATGCTGATGGAATCCTTCGTGGCCATCATGGCGATGGTTGCCGCTTCGGTGATCGAGCCTGGCGTGTACTTCGCCATGAACAGCCCGGCGGCCATCGTTGGCGGTGACGTGGTCACTGTGGCGCAGACGGTTAGCAGCTGGGGCTTCGCCATCACTCCGGACGCCCTGCAAGCGGTGGCCAAGGACATCGGTGAAACCACCATCCTGGCCCGTGCTGGCGGTGCGCCGACCCTGGCGGTCGGTATCGCGCAGATCCTGCACACGGTGCTGCCGGGCGAGAACACCATGGCGTTCTGGTACCACTTCGCGATCCTGTTCGAAGCGCTGTTTATCCTGACCGCGGTGGACGCCGGTACCCGTGCCGGTCGTTTCATGCTGCAGGACCTGCTGGGTTCCTTCGTGCCGGCACTGAAACGCACCGAGTCCTGGACCGCCAACCTGATCGCCACCGCGGGCTGCGTGGCCCTCTGGGGTTACCTGCTGTACCAGGGCGTGATCGATCCGCTGGGTGGCATCAACACCCTGTGGCCGCTGTTCGGCATCTCCAACCAGATGCTGGCGGGTATCGCGCTGATGCTCGGCACCGTGGTGCTGATCAAGATGAAGCGTCAACGCTACATCTGGGTGACCTTGCTGCCAGCCGCCTGGCTGCTGATCTGCACCACCACCGCGGGCCTCATCAAGCTGTTCGACGCCAACCCGGCAGTCGGTTTCCTGGCCCTGGCCAAGAAGTACAGCGATGCCCTGGCCAATGGTCAGATCCTCGCGCCGGCCAAGGACATCACGCAGATGCAGCACGTGATCTTCAACGCCTACACCAACGCCACGCTGACGGTGCTGTTCCTGCTGGTGGTATTCAGCATCCTGTTCTACGCCCTCAAGGTGGGTATTTCCGCCTGGGGTAAAAAAGAGCGCACGGATAAAGAATCGCCATTCCATGCACTGCCAGATGCTTGATCGAGGATTGCAATCGTGTTCAATGACCTGAGTCGCCTCGGTAAATACCTCGGTCAGGCCGCGCGCCTGATGGTCGGCATGCCCGACTACGACAACTACGTCGAGCATATGCAGACCAAGCACCCGGACAAGCCGGTGATGTCGTACGAGGCGTTCTTCCGGGAACGCCAGGAAGCACGGTACGGCGGCAAAGCCGGGCCAAAATGCTGTTGATTCGTTAGTCCCTCTGTAGGAGCGAGCGTGCTCGCGAAAAACGTAAAGACGCCGAGTTCATTCTGAACGCACGCGGTGTCCTTGAGTTCTTCGCGAGCAAGCTCGCTCCTACAGTTGTTTTTGCGTTCCCATTTTTTCAGGAGAACCGCTTTTGTCCTCTCCAATCCCCGTCACCGTTCTCAGCGGCTTCCTCGGCGCCGGCAAAACCACCTTGCTGCGTCACCTGCTCAAGGCCGAGCACGGCCTGAAAATCGCCGTGATCGAAAACGAATTCAGCGATGCCGGCATCGACACCCAGTTGCTGGGCGACGAGCCGGTACAAGTGATGACGCTGTCCAATGGCTGCGTCTGCTGCACCATCCACACCGATCTGACCAAGGCGCTGTACCTGTTGCTGGAACGGCTGGACAGCGGCGAGATCGCCTTCGACCGGCTGGTGATCGAATGCACCGGGCTGGCCGACCCCGCGCCCGTGGCCCAGACCTTCTTCATCGACGAAGAGCTGCGCGAGCGCTATATCCTCGACGGCATCATCACCCTGGTGGACGCCAGGCACGCCGAGCACCACCTGACCCAGACCATCGCCCAGGCCCAGATCGGCTTTGCCGACCGCTTGCTGGTGAGCAAGCGCGACTTGGTGGACGAGCAGACCTTCAATGCGCTGAGCGAGCGCCTGACCCGGATCAACCGCCGTGCGCCGATCCGTGTGGTCGAGCATGGGCGCATCGATTTGGCCGAACTGCTGGATGTGCGAGGCTTCAACCTGAATGCCGACCTGGGCGGCGGTGTCAGCCTGCGTCCGGTGAGCAAGGCGCCCTCTATCGATCGTATTTCCAGCCTGGTGCTGCGCACCGACGCGCCGCTGGATATCGACCGACTCAGCGAGTTCATGAACGAGCTGCTGGAAGAACATGGCAAGCAGCTGCTGCGCTACAAGGGCGTGCTGAACATTGCCGGCGAGCCACGGCGCCTGGTGTTCCAGGGTGTGCTCAAGCTGTACGGTTTCGACTGGGATACCGAATGGGCCGAAGGCGAGACACGGGAGAGCGTGATTGTGTTTATTGCCGACGATCTGCCGGAAGAGAAGATCCGTGCCGGGTTCGCCCGGATGGCGGCGCAGTAGTTTCGTTACACATTTGCCACGAGGTCATCGCGAACAAGCCCGCTCCGGTCTGCAGGAGCGAGCGTGCTCGCGAAACGCCGGTTACTGCGAACCCGCGCTGGCCTTGAGCAGCCTTTCCTCCAGGTGATCCAGGTGCCCGGTCATCAAGGCGACCGCGGCCTTTACGTCACCGTCTTCGATGGCATCGACAATCGCCGCGTGCTCCTGCCAGGCGCAATGGCTGCAGGCGCGGGTTTCATGGTGGGCAATCGCCAATGACGTCAGCGGCACCAGGCTGCCGAGGAAGTGCGCCAGCGGCGCGTTGCCGGCCACCTCGGCCAATTGCAGGTGGAATTCGCCGGACAGGCGGATCGCCGGGCCACGCAAGCCGCGGTCGATGCAGTCGCGCTCAGCGGCGATCAGCTCCCGCAGACGCTTGAGGTTGCGCGGTGCCGATTGCTGGCAGGCAAGCCTGACCAGGGTGATTTCCGTCAGGCGTCGGGCATGCAGGATCTGCCGCGTTTGCTCGTGGTCCGGAGCCGCCACCTGAGGCCGGTGGTTGGGCCGCAGGATGATCACCTGCTGGTGGGACAAACGCGCCAGGACCTGGCGAATGATGCTGCGACTGACCCCGAACACTTCGCCGAGGCTGTCCTCGGTGAACCGGCTGGCGGGGGCGATGCGTTGTTCGAGAATGGCATCGAAAATCTGCGGGTAGACATCGTCGACCAGCAGTTTTTTCTCGCCGCTGCGGCGCCGTGGCAGGGCAGTGGGGAGGGGAAATGCAAGTTTGTTCAAGGCGTAGCTGGCCATGGCCTGTCTCCAGTCCGGTTACCGATACGAAGGTGTTGGTGCGGCTTAGTTGCCCAGATGGTCGTCCGGGATGTTCAGCTCGATGCCCATGCGCTGGCCTTCCTTGAGGATGTGCCGGCGCATTTCGGCACTGGCCAGCGCGCTGTTCTTGTTGCGGATCGCCCGGACCACCGCTTCGTTTTCTTCCAGGCGTTCGGCCAGGTGCTCCGGCGAGTTGCGCAGGATCTCAGCGCTCTGCTTGAGGGCGTTGCTGGTCTGCTGCACCACGTTCTGGAAGATCGGGTTGGAGGTCAGGGTGAACAGCTCTTCATGGAAGGCGATGTAGGCGTTCATCCCGGCTTCGCTGTCGTTGGCGTCCAGGGCTTCGCGCATGTCCATCAGGGTCAGGCGCAGTTGGCCCACTTCCTTGCTGCTGATGGACTGCGCCACCAGGCCGACGATGAACGGCTCGAGGGTGTAGCGCAGTTGCAGCACATCCTCGAGGCTGGCGCCCGCCACGCCGCTGTCGCTGGCCGGTTGTTCATTGAGGCTGGCCTCCAGCACCACCACGCCTTTGCCGGGCATGGAGCGCACCAGGCCCAGGGTTTCCAGAACAGTCACCGCCTCACGCAGGCTCGGGCGGCTGATGCCCAGTTGCTCGGCCAATTCACGTTGCCCCGGCAGCATGTCGCCGGAGCGCCATTGGCCACGGGCCAAGGCCGCCCGCAGCTTTTCTACCACTGAATTTACAACCGTTGACGAGGTGATCACTGTTCACTCCCTGGAATATGGCGGATGAGGCCCATGGCAGGCGCTGATTGTTGTGCCTGCCGGCGAGAGGCACAAGGCATGCCTCAGAACTCCTGCTGCTGCGCGCCGGGCAGCGGTTTGCGCGGTTGGAAACCATAGCCCTGCTGGCCGCTCAGGACTTTGTTGGCCCGTTGAATATCGATGTCTTTTTCCCAGCGGGCGATCGCCACGGTGGCGACGCAGTTACCGATCAGATTGGTCAGCGCCCGGCCGATGCCCATGAACCAGTCCACCGCCAGCACCAGCACCAGGCCCACCACCGGGATGGCCGGGATCGCCGTCAGGGTGGCGGCCAGGATCACCAGCGCCGAACCGGGAATCCCGTGGGCGCCTTTGGAGGTGATCAGCGACACCAGCAGGATGGTCAGCAGGTCGGACATCGACAGCGGCGTACCGGTGGCATTGGCGATGAAGACGATGGCGAGGGTCAGGTAGATCGAGAACCCGTCGAGGTTGAACGAGTAGCCCGTCGGGATGACCAGGCCGACTGTGGAGCTGCCGATGCCCAGGTGCTCCAGTTTGCGCATGATCTGTGGCAGTACGGCGTCGGAGGAGGCGGTGCCGAGGACGATCAGCAGCTCTTCGCGCAGGTATTTGAGGAACGGCAGCATGCGCAGGCCGGAACAGCGCATGACCAGCCCGAGAATCACCGCCACGAAGGCGAAGCAGGTCAGGTAGAACAGGCCCACCAGGCTGCCCAGGTGCTGCAGCGAGTCCAGGCCGTATTTGCTGGTGGTGAAGGCGATGGCGCCGAACACGCCGATCGGCGCCAGGCGCACGATCATGCCCATGATGCGGAAGATGATGTGGCTGAGTTCGTTGATCAGCCGCGAGATGCCGGAAGCGGCTTCGCCCACCAGGTTCAACGCGCTGCCGAACAGCACGGAGAACAGCAGTACCTGCAGGATGTTGTTTTCGGCGAAGGCGCCCAGTACCGAGTTGGGGATCAGCCCCATCAGGAACTCGGAGGTGCCGTGCATGTGCTGGCTGCGTTGGGCGATGTCGCCCATGTCGGCGGCGGACAGCTGTTCCAGATGGATATTGGCGCCGCTGCCGATGCCAGTGGTGAAGGCGAAGACCAGGCCGATCACCAGGGCGATGGTGGTCAGGACTTCGAAGTAGATGACCGATTTGAGCCCGATGCGTCCGACCTTTTTCAGGTCGCCGGCGCCGGAGATGCCGCTGACCACCACGCAGAAGACGATCAGGCCGATCAGCATCTTGATCAGCTTGATAAAGGCGTCGCCCAGTGGCTTGAGTTGCGAGGAGTATTCGGGGAGTGTCAGTCCGCACACGATGCCGAGCATCAGTCCGAGGACTACCTGGAGGAAAATCGAACGCGAGCACCATCTGAGCATGAGGGGAATCCTGGTCGGTGTCCCGGCTGCCGTGCGCGGAGCGCATCAGATTCGGGACTTAATTATTGTGGTCTTACCGGTATGTCCAGTGCAGGCGCAGTCTATGCCCGAGTTTCCCGCGAATACAAGGGTAAATCCGAAAATTGGCATGACCGGTCTGACCAGTGGTGCTGGTCCTGTAGCCGCTGCCGCAGGCTGTGATAAGGCCGAAGGCCTTCCTGCGATCTTCAGAGTGTCACAGCCGTGCCGGCCGATCGCAGCCTGCGGCAGCGGCTACAGGTCCCGGGCCAGGCAATTTGCGGACGAAAAAAAGCCCGGCGCGAAGGCCGGGCTTTTCAGGTAACGCTCTGCTAATTAAGCGCCGTATACCGGCAGCTTCTTGCAGATGGCTTTGACTTTCTCACGAACGGCGTCGATCACCGCTTCGTTGTTCAGGTCGGCCAGGATGTCGCAGATCCAGCCCGCCAGTTCCTTGCACTCGGCTTCCTTGAAGCCGCGAGTGGTCACTGCCGGAGTACCGAAGCGCAGGCCGGAGGTGACGAATGGGGAGCGTGGGTCGTTTGGCACGGAGTTCTTGTTCACGGTGATGAAAGCCTTGCCCAGGGCGGCGTCGGCGTCTTTACCGGAGATTTCCTGCTTGATCAGCGACAGCAGGAACAGGTGGTTCTGCGTACCGCCGGAAACCACGTCGAAACCGCGCTCGATGAACACGCCGGCCATGGCCTGGGCGTTCTTCACCACTTGTTGCTGGTAGGCCTTGAATTCAGGCTGCAGCGCTTCCTTGAAGCAGATCGCCTTGGCCGCGATCACGTGCTCCAGCGGGCCGCCCTGGGCGCCCGGGAATACCGCGGAGTTCAGCTTCTTCTCGATGTCGGCGTTGGCGCGCGCCAGGATCAGGCCGCCACGTGGACCGCGCAGGGTCTTGTGGGTGGTGGTGGTTACCACGTCGGCGAAAGGCACCGGGTTCGGGTAGACGCCAGCGGCGACCAGTCCCGCAACGTGAGCCATATCAACAAAGAGGTAGGCACCGACCTTGTCGGCGATTGCGCGGAAACGTGGGAAGTCCAGGATCTGCGAGTAGGCAGAGAAACCGGCCACGATCATTTTCGGCTTGTGCTCGACCGCCAGGCGTTCGACTTCGTCGTAGTCGATCAGGCCGTTGGCATCGATGCCGTACTGGATGGCGTTGTACAGCTTGCCGGAGGAGGAAACGCTGGCGCCGTGGGTCAGGTGACCGCCGTGGGCCAGGCTCATGCCCAGGATGGTGTCGCCAGCCGACAGCAGCGCCAGGTAAACGGCGGCGTTGGCTTGCGAGCCGGCGTGCGGCTGAACGTTGGCGTAGTCGGCGCCGAACAGCTCCTTGGCACGGTCGATGGCCAGCTGCTCAACCACATCGACGTATTCGCAGCCACCGTAGTAACGCTTGCCTGGGTAACCTTCGGCGTATTTGTTGGTCAGCACCGAGCCTTGAGCTTCCATCACCGCAGGGCTGGTGTAGTTTTCCGAAGCGATCAGCTCAATGTGCTCTTCCTGGCGCTGAGCTTCTTGCTCCATGGCGGCAAAGAGATCGGCGTCGTACTTGGCAATAGTCAAATCACGGCTGAACATGGCGGTCCTCAAGGATCGGGGCAGAAAAGGGGGGCATTCTAACCCAACGGGTTTTAGATGGCATATGAAAGGACATCATGTCGCAGACAAGTGGTGTTCATGAGCTGCCCAGGCTGAGTCCTGTAGCCGCTGCCGCAGGCTGCGATCGACCACGCAGTGGTCGTGCTCTTGAGGCCACTGAAGGCCTTCGGCCTTATCGCAGCCTGCGGCAGCGGCTACAGGGAAGGCGAGGTTGATCAATCGAACATGAACAGCGCGTCGTTGCTGAACTGCCCTTCGAAGCTGTTGGCCGGCATCGGCCGGCCGAACAGGTAGCCCTGGACCTCGTCACAGCCGTGTTCGCGCAGGAAGTCCAGTTGCTCATGGGTTTCCACGCCCTCGGCGATCACCGCCAGATTCAGGCTGTGGGCCATGGCGATGATGGCGCGGGCGATCTGCGCGTCCTGCTCGCCGGACGGCAGGCCGTCGACGAAGGTGCGGTCGATCTTCAAGACATCGATGGGGAACTGCTTGAGGTAGTTCAGCGATGAATAACCGGTGCCGAAGTCGTCGACTGCGATGCTCAGGCCGAGGTTCTTCAGGCCGTCGAGGATCTGCATCGCCTCGCTGACTTCACGCATCAGGATACTTTCGGTCAGTTCCAGCTCCAGGCAGGCCGGCGGCAGGCCGGTGTCCTTGAGGATGGTGGCGATCCGCATGCCCAGCTGGCCATCGGAGAATTGCCGGGCCGAGATGTTCACCGAGACCTTCGGCACCCGGACCTTGGCCTGGTGCCAGGCCTTGAGCTGGCGGCAGGCTTCGCTGATAACCCAGTCGCCGACATCCACCACCAGTCCCAGTTCTTCGAGCACCGGGATGAAGTCCCCCGGCGGTACCAGCCCGCGTCGCGGATGGCGCCAGCGCAGCAGGGCCTCGGCGCCGGTCAGGCGCTTGCCGTCGCCGCTGAACTGCGGCTGGTAGTAGAGGATGAATTCCTGCTGTTCCAGGGCGTGGCGCAGGTCGCTTTCCAGCTCCAGGCGTTCCAGGGCGCTGGCGTTCATGTCGGCCTGGTAGAACTGGAAGTTGTTCTTGCCGCGCTCCTTGGCGTGGTACATCGCGGTGTCCGCGTTTTTCATCAGCTGGCTCAGTTCGTTGCCGTCCTGCGGGCTCAGGGCGATGCCGATACTGGCGGTGACGAAGAACTCACGGCCTTCGAGCACGAACGGCTTCACCAGGCTGGCGAGAATCTGTTCGGCGACGTGGATCGCCCGGTTCAGGGCGATCTCGCGGCTGGTCCGCGGTTGCAGGAGCAGGGTGAACTCATCGCCGCCCATGCGCGCCACGGTGTCGTCATCGTCGACGCAATCGAGCAGGCGGGTGGCCATTTCCTTGAGCATGCGGTCGCCCGCGGCGTGGCCCAGGGAGTCGTTGATCGGCTTGAAGCGGTCCAGGTCGAGGAACATCAGCACCACCCAGGACTTCTGCCGCTCCGCCGATTGCAGGGCGGTGTGCAGGCGGTCCTGGAACAGGGTGCGGTTGGGCAGGTGAGTCAGGGCGTCGTAGTAGGCCAGGCGGTGAATGCGCTGTTCGCTGGCCTTGCGTTCGCTGATGTCGGTGAAGAAACACACGTAGCTGGCCAGGTCGCCTTCGTCATCGAGCACCGCGGTGATGCCGACCCAGGCCGGATAGTGCTCGCCGTTGCGCCGCTTGAGCCAGACCTCGCCTTCCCAGGTGCTGTGCTGGTGCAACTGCTTGAGCACATAACGCAGATGGGCTTCCTGTTGCTCGTCGACGGTGAGCATGTTCGGCAACTGGTCGAGCACCTGGGACACCGCGTAGCCACTGACCCGGCTGAACGCCTCGTTGGCCTGGACGATGTAGCCCGCCGGGTCGGTGATCAGGATCGCCGAGGTCGAGTGCTCGAATACCGTGGCCGCCATGCGCAGGTCTTTTTCCGCGCGACGCTGCTGGCTGATATCGCGGCCGACCCCGAGCACGCCTTCGAAAGCGCCGTGTTCGTCCCATACCAGCACCAGGCGCAACTCGATCGGAATCTTGCGCCCGTCGGCCCGCAGGCAGTCGAACAGGAACAACTGGGTCTGCACCTGGTTGCGCAATCGCGCCAGTTGCTCGGGTTTGTCCAGGGCCTTGCTGACCCGCTCCATCAGGGCATAGATGCCGGTCAGCTGTTGCGGGTTGGCGATGGTCGATTGCCAGCCGTTCTGGAAGATCCACTCCGCGTCATAACCCAGTACCGACTGCACCGAGGGGCTGACATAGTTGAGGGCCATCTTACTGTCGGTGGAGAAAATCACGTCGCTGATGCTTTCGGCGAGCATGCGATAGCGTCGTTCGCTGTCGCGCAGGGATTCGCTGGCCTCGATCTGGTCGGTGATGTCCTTGGCCACGCCGATGATGCGCGTGACCTGGTCGTACTTGTCCCGCGCCAGGGCCTGTTCGCGGATGTCGAAACAGCGCCATTGGCCGCTGCGGTGGCGAAAGCGCAAATGGCACTGCAGCAACTGCAGGTAGCCGGCATGCCGCTGTTCCTGGCGCAGGCGGTGATAGAGGTCAGCGTCTTCCGGGTGCAGGAGGATTTCCCAGAAATACTCGCCCATCTGGTGCAGTTCGGTCTTGTTGTAGCCCAGGGTCTGGCCCAGGTGATGGTTGCTGAAGATCATCCGCTGGCTGATGACGTCCTGCACATACAGGTGGTCCGGCACGGTGCGCACCACATCCGACCAGAAACCCTCGCGCTCCAGCAGCGACAGCTCGATAAGCTTGCGGCTGGTGATGTCGCTGATGCTGAGGATCACCGCGCGATAGTCGCAGGGGTCTTCCGGCAGGCGCAGGACCAGCCACAGATGCTGGTCGTGGCCCTGGGCGTCGCTGAGGCGGATTTCCAGCTCCAGCTGTTTGTGCTGGTTGATCACGGTCTCCAGCAGTTGGTTGCCGATGGCGCTGCTGTGGAGCGGGCTGCCTTCGATCAGCAGTTTCCAGGCCTGCTCGCAGGAGTCGACGTTGAGCAGCCGCAGGGCTACCTGATTGACCTCGGTGACGCGCAGTTCTTCAAGCAGCAGCTGGCGCTGCTGTGGGTTGTGCTCCAGCCAGGCCTTGAGCTGTTCGCTGTCGTGCAGTTGCGCCTTGTCGAGAAATGCCGGCAGCCCGGAGATATCCAGGACACAGAGAGCGACCCCGGTGCCTTCGAAAATATCCTGATAGCGCCGACGCCCTTCGTGCAACTGACGCTGGCGGCGGCGCATGTTCAGCAACGCGATCACCGGCAGCAGGGAAAACGCCAGCCCCAGCAGGCATTTGGCGATAAACGCCGGCAACAGTTGCTCGATCACCGCGCGCTCGTCGAACAGGCCGCGCAGTTGCCAGTCGCTATTGCCCAGGGGGGCGACCAGCACGCTGTTGGCGATGTCGTCGGTGCTCACCGAGGTGCTGCTGCCGTCGTCGCGACTGAGGGTTTTCTGGTTCAGGCGGTTTTCAATGACCCAGGTCGGGTGAAAACCCTGGTCGGGACTGGGCTGCAGGGACTGGACGAAAGACGGTGCCAGGCGCAGCACCCAGTAACTCTTGAGGGCGCCGCTGGGCTGGTGCAACAGCAGCTGTACCAGCGCGCCGTTGGTGGCGTTGCTGTAGTAATAGCGCTGGCCTCGGCTGCGGCTGGTCAGCTCGGCGAGCCATGCGGCGTCCTGGCCGTCGGCGCCGCTGTCGCTGATGAGCTGGCCCTTGGCATCCAGCAACGCGATGCTTTGCAGGTCGGGCAGGGACAACTGCAGCTTTTTCAGCAGCAGTTGTTGCTGTTCGGCATTCTGGGGCGGCTCGACGATCGGCAGCAGGTTGAGGGCGATCTGCGCATTGAGTGCCAGGTTGAGGCTGATGTGCTCGGCCAGGTCGGCGTTGTAGTCGATCGCATGTTGACGCTGGTCTTTGCGGGTCTGTTGCAGTTGGTCGAGCAGTTGCCAGAACAGCAGGGCGAGCAGCAGCAGGACCAGGGTCGCCAGCACGCCTTTCACGGTGCCGCGCAGGGGCGAGCCGGACGCAGGTGCAGGTGCGCGCAGGGAAAAGGGCGGAGTGGCATTGGACAAACTGTGATCCTGCGGTTTGGCTGGACTGGCGCGACGTGCACTATAAGCCGGACGCCCGAAGGGCGGCTAGCATGCCTTGAGTTGTGGCAAAGTGCCAGTCCGGGCTGGCTGGACCTTGCCCGGCCATTGAGGTAGCTTTGCCGGTTACGCGGGAGCGCTCCAGCTCCAGACAATCAGGCTTTTTCCGTACGCAGGCATTGATCGCGATCAAATGCCGGCGCCGCGCATGGCCTGGCCCGGGCTTCGCCCGCTCTCCATTCATCAGTCACTGACGCTAGGTTCATCATGGCTCAATACGTCTTCACCATGCATCGGCTGGGAAAAGTTGTTCCGCCGAAGCGGGAAATCCTGAAAAACATCTCTCTGTCGTTCTTCCCGGGCGCCAAGATCGGCGTGCTGGGCCTCAACGGTTCGGGTAAGTCCACCCTGCTGAAAATCATGGCTGGCGTCGACACCGAGTTCGAGGGCGAAGCCCGTCCGATGCCCGAGCTGAACATCGGCTACCTGCCCCAGGAGCCTCAGCTGGATCCGACCAAGACCGTGCGTGAAGTGGTCGAGGAAGCGGTCAGCGTGATCAAGGACGCCCAGGCGCGCCTGGACGAGGTCTACGCGGCCTACGCCGATCCGGATGCCGACTTCGACAAGCTGGCCGCCGAACAGGCCAAGCTCGAAGCGATCCTGCAGGCCAGCGATGGCCACAACCTGGAGCGCCAGCTGGAAGTCGCCGCCGATGCGCTGCGCCTGCCGGCCTGGGACGCCAAGGTCGAACACCTGTCCGGTGGTGAAAAACGTCGCGTGGCCCTGTGCCGCCTGCTGCTGTCCGCCCCGGACATGCTGCTGCTCGACGAACCGACCAACCACCTGGACGCCGATTCCGTGGCCTGGCTGGAACACTTCCTCCATGATTTCCCGGGCACCGTGGTTGCGATCACGCACGACCGTTACTTCCTGGACAACGTCGCCGGCTGGATCCTCGAGCTCGACCGCGGCGCCGGCATTCCTTACGAGGGCAACTATTCGGGCTGGCTGGAAGCCAAGTCCGATCGTCTGGCCCAGGAGTCCAAACAGCAGTCGGCCCATGAAAAGGCCATGAAGGAAGAGCTGGAGTGGGTGCGCAAGGGCGCCAAGGCTCGCCAGTCGAAATCCAAGGCCCGTCTGGCCCGCTTCGAAGAAATGCAATCGCAGGAATTCCAGAAGCGCAGCGAGACCAACGAGATCTACATCCCGGCCGGTCCGCGCCTGGGCGACAAGGTCATCGAGTTCAAGAACGTCACCAAGGGCTACGGCGATCGCGTGCTGATCGACAACCTGTCGTTCTCCATGCCAAAAGGCGCCATCGTCGGCGTGATCGGCGGTAACGGTGCCGGTAAGTCCACCCTGTTCCGCATGCTGATGGGCAAGGAAACGCCGGACTCGGGCAGCATCGAAGTCGGCGAAACCGTGCAGCTGGCTTGCGTGGATCAAAGCCGCGAAGACCTGGACGGCAGCAAGACTGTGTTCCAGCAGATCTCCGACGGTTCCGACCAGATCCGCATCGGCAACTACGAGATCCCGTCGCGTACCTACGTCGGCCGTTTCAACTTCAAGGGCGGCGACCAGCAGAAGTTCGTCAAGGACCTGTCCGGTGGTGAGCGTGGCCGCCTGCACCTGGCCCTGACCCTGAAAGAGGGCGGCAACGTCCTGCTGCTCGACGAACCGTCCAACGACCTCGACGTCGAAACCCTGCGTTCCCTGGAAGAAGCCCTGCTGGACTTCCCGGGCGCCGCCATTGTGATCTCCCACGACCGGTGGTTCCTTGACCGTGTCGCGACCCACATCCTGGCGTACGAAGACGACTCGCAAGCGGTGTTCTTCGAAGGCAACTACACCGAGTACGAAGCCGATCGCAAGAAGCGCCTCGGCGACGCGGCAGCCCAACCGCACCGCGTGCGTTACAAGAAACTGGCCTGATCCGGGCCGGTTGCTTGAAAGAAACGGAGCCTTCGGGCTCCGTTTTTTTTGCGCGTGTTTCCAGGTGGAGCCTGTGGCTCTTATCTCGAGCAAGCTCGCTCCTACAGGGGCTGTGTCGTTCTTGTAGGAGCGAGCTTGCTCGCGATGCGCCCTGACTGGCATCGCCGATTTTTAGGTTGCCCAACATGGGGCGAGACCTGCGGTTTTAATCCCTTGAATGGTGCGTAAAAGGCCGAAAACAGCCGAATATTTATATCTATTGCACCATTTAAATTCATAACTGCGACATTTTGCGCTGTCATGGTGCTGTTCGAGTTGCTAAAGTCCCGGACAAATCTGCGTTAACGACAATAAATTTGCCGAGACTTTCCCATGATCGAATCCGTCGAAGACTTCCTCGCCCGCCTGAAAAAGCGCGACCCGGACCAGCCTGAATTCCACCAGGCGGTGGAAGAGGTGCTGCGCAGCCTGTGGCCGTTCCTGGAGGCTAACCCGCATTACCTGACCTCGGGCATTCTCGAGCGCATCTGTGAGCCGGAGCGGGCGGTGGTGTTTCGTGTGTCGTGGGTCGACGATCAGGGCAAGGTCCAGGTCAATCGCGGGTTCCGCATCCAGATGAACAGTGCTATCGGCCCGTACAAGGGCGGTTTGCGCTTCCACCCTTCGGTCAATCTGGGGGTGCTGAAATTCCTCGCCTTCGAGCAGACCTTCAAGAACTCCCTGACTTCGCTGCCCATGGGCGGCGGCAAAGGCGGCTCGGACTTCGATCCGAAGGGCAAGAGCGACGCCGAGGTGATGCGTTTCTGCCAGGCCTTCATGAGCGAGTTGTATCGCCATATCGGTTCGGACGTGGACGTGCCAGCGGGGGATATCGGCGTGGGTGCCCGGGAAATCGGCTTCCTGTTCGGCCAGTACAAGCGCCTGAGCAATCAGTTCACTTCGGTGCTGACCGGCAAGGGCATGAGTTACGGCGGCAGCCTGATCCGTCCGGAGGCTACCGGCTTTGGCTGCGTGTACTTCGCCGAAGAAATGCTCAAGCGCCGTGACGAGCGGGTGGAGGGCAAGCGCGTGGCGATTTCCGGCTCCGGCAACGTGGCGCAATACGCCGCGCGCAAGGTCATGGACCTGGGCGGCAAGGTGATCTCCCTGTCGGACTCCGAAGGCACGCTGTACTGCGAGGCCGGGCTGACCGAGGAGCAATGGCAGGCGGTGCTGGAACTGAAGAACGTCAAGCGTGGGCGCATCAGCGAGCTGGCGACCCGGTTCAACCTCGAGTTCCTTGCCGGACAGCACCCCTGGGCGCTGCCGTGCGACATCGCGCTGCCGTGCGCCACCCAGAACGAACTGGACGCCGAGTCGGCACGCGCGCTGCTGCGCAATGGCTGCATGTGCGTGGCTGAAGGGGCGAACATGCCGACCACCCTGGAGGCTGTGGATATCTTTATCGAGGCCGGCATTCTGTTCGCCCCGGGCAAGGCGTCCAACGCCGGGGGCGTGGCGGTCAGCGGGTTGGAGATGTCGCAGAACGCCATGCGCCTGCTGTGGAGCGCCGGCGAGGTGGACAGCAAGCTGCACGGCATCATGCAGTCGATCCACCACGCCTGCGTGCATTACGGCGAAGAAAACGGCCGGATCAACTACGTCAAAGGGGCCAACATCGCCGGCTTCGTCAAGGTCGCCGATGCCATGCTGGCCCAGGGCGTGGTTTAAGCCGGGTCGATGCGGATCACCTCGATCAGTTGATCGCCCGCCGGCCGCTGCCACAGCACTTCATCGCCAAGCTGGGTGCCCAGCAGCGCCCGGCCCAGCGGCGAGTCCCAATTGATCAGGCCCTTGGCGACATCGGCCTGATCCTCTCCCACCAGTTGCACACACTGCTCGGTGCCGTGCTCGTCGGCGAAGACGACCCGGCTGCCGATCTGCACTTTCGACCGCGATGTTGCCTGGGGAACCACCTGGGCGCTTTGCAGGCGCTGGTTGAAGTAGCGCAGATCGCGCTCGATATCGGCCAGCTGCTGTGGGTCCGCCTGGTCGCCCAGCGCCGATTGTTCGTTGTGCCGGGTTTGCAGGAACGCGACCTTGGCTTGCAGTTCGCTCAGGCCCTGCGGGGTGACGTAGTTGGGCTGCGCGCTGATCTGCCGTTCCACTGGTTGGTCGGCCTGGGCGGCAGTCAGTTCCTCATTGACGAAGGCTCGGCTCATGGGCGTTTTCCCGTAATGGAGGTTTGGGCCATGGTCGCAGCCTTTTGGTTTCGGGCCATGCCTGAAAGCGACTTACTGTGAGCGATAGGCTCTCGCGGCGTCGCGGTCTTTTTCTTCTTGCCAGGCGCGTTCGCGTTCGTCCCAGTGACGCTCCCGATAATCGTTGCGGTCCTGGTTTTCCAGCATGGCCTGGCACTGGCGAAAGCCGTCGCTCCAGCCCTCGGCGTATTGCGGGTCCTTGAGGTAGCGCGGCACATTCTTGCGAAATTCGCCGTTGATCGCCCCGGCGGCCTGGCGACCGCTGGCGCAGCCATCATCGAAGCCGTCGGCGAAGGCCGGTGGATAACCTTGCTTGAGCAACTGCTCGTGGGTCGTCTCACAACCGGTCATCAACGCCAGCAACGCTGCCACTACCGCATACCGCCACATCTCTGACTCCCACGCCGCTGAACGGCTGATAGAGAAAGTCTAGAAGGGGATTCGTCAGTGGTCTGTGAAAGCGCGGCAAGAATGCTACCGGGCGTCAGTAGTGGTACCACTTCAGTTCCAGCATCACCTCGTTTTCCGCCGTGGCCAGGTGGCTGAACTCGCGCTGGGCGCTCAGGCGCAGGCCCAGGTTGCGCGACAGCTCCCATTGCTGGTTGAGGCTCAGGCTGCGGCGCACCTCGCCATTGGTGAAGTAATCGCCCTTGGCTTCGACGCTGAAGTTGCCCAACGGATTTTTCCACAGCAGGCCGGTGTTGAAGCCGGCCGCCGGGGTGATGAAACCGGCGAAATCGGCGTTGTGCTCGACGCGCACGGTGCCCAGGGCGAAGCCGAGCATGTTCTCGGTGAGCTGCCAGGTGCCGCCACCGCCACCGTTGACATGGCTGACCAGGGTTTCATCGTCGTGTTTGCCCGGCACCCGCTCCAGGCCGCCGGTGACCTGCCAGGACCAGGGTTGCAGCAGTTCGTTACGCGGCGTCAGCGAACGAATGGTCGCCAGGTCCAGTTGCTGCAGCTGCCAGTGGTTGCCTTCGTACTGGCGCAGTTTCATTTGCAGGATTTCGATCTGTGCGCCCAAGGGGAAACCTTCGGCGTTGTCATTGAGGTCGTGATAGGCCATGCGCAGCCCGTATTCGCCAAAGGCCTGGTCGCCGCGGGTGCCCACGCCGACCTGCCAGGTGCGCGATTCATGGCCGTCTTCCGGCAGGCCAGGGCGCTCGATGGACAGTTCGGGCGGCGGGTTGCGGTTGATCGCCCGCAACAGCTCGAAACTGCGCTGCGCCCGTTGCGGATCGCGCTCCTGGCCGTTGGCCCGGTAGCGCTCAAGGCGATAGGCCGCATCGATGATCAACGCCTGGCGGTCCCGTGGCAGGGCCTTGAAGGCGGGCTCCTGCAACTGTTGCTGGTCGGCGCTGACCTTCAGCACCCATTGCTGTTCGTCGCTGCTCAGCGGCTTGGCGCGCTCGAGCAGCTCACGTTCGCGGGACGGGCGGTACTCGATCTTCTCCACCAGGCCGGCTTCCTTCACCGCCTTGACGGTGTCGGTAGGAATCGCCGTCAACGGGAATTGCCCGGTCAGGCGCAGGCTCGGACGGGCTACTTGCAGCAGCTCGAGCAAGCGGTAGGAGCAGTTCTCGTCGAAGAAGAAGTAGTCGAACTTGATCTGCTTCAGTTCCCAGACGTGCTCGACCATGCGTTCGGTTTCGGCCTGGGTCAGGTTCAGCCGGTATTCCCACAGGTCGCGGTTTTCCAGGCTGCGGTATTCCGAGAGCTTTTCCTGGTAGGGCACCAGGGCGAACAGGCCGGGATAGCCACCCATCAGGCCTTTCCAGGCATAGAGAATGCTGTTGTCCGAGCCTTCGATGTAGGCGCCGAAGTTGATCGCGTAGCTGAGCAGGGCGGTGTGGTTGCTTTGTACGTCGGCCTGGTCGATGCGCAGCAGGGTATGGCCGAACATCGACGACGGGCTGTTCAGGTAAGCCGCCGGGAAAATCATCACCGTGCTGTGGGGCGAGACGTCCTTGAACCACTGGTTGAACTCATTGCAGTCCACCGCCGGCAGATCGCTCAGGCGCAGCTGGGCCTTGAGCCAGCGGGTGCGGGCGGGGTACACGCATTGAGCATGCTGGTTGCCGCTGCCGGCGGGGGCGTAGAGCGCGTCAAGGGTGGCCTTGAGTTCGGCGTCGGGGTGTTCGGCGCCGTCTTTGGCGAGGAAAAATTTCGGGTCGCTGACATAACTGCGCCAGCCACCGAGCTTGGCGGTTTCGTAGTGGCCAAGGGAAATCCAGAACGGATCGCTGGCCAGTTGCTGCAAACGTGAGTGGTCGATTTGTGGCGCGGCGGACAGCGGGGCGCAGACACAGAGCGCCAGGGAGGCAAGGCGTTTGAGCATGGTGGGCAACTTGAGTCGGAAAAAACAAAGACCCGGGAGGGGTCATGTCCGAAAAACAAAAGCCCGCTCCTCGAAAAGAGCGGGCGGGTCGAGATTAAGCCGGGGTGGCGTACTTGGCCAGGCGTGCATCGCTTTTCAGCACGGCCAGGGTGTTGGTGTGCACATCTTCCGCGGTCACGTCGGCTTTGCTGAAGATCTGCTGGAAGTGCTCGTGGGTGACTGCGGCGAAGTGCGCGCGGTCTTCAGGAGCGACGCCCAGGACCACGGCGTAGGTGGTCAGCGCTTCGCCTTCACCTTTGGCCATGTCTTCGGAGAGCTCGTTCATCATGCCATTCATGGCAAACCAGGATTTGCCGCCGTAAGTCAGCGCGCTGTTGGTCGAGCAGCCGTTG
Source organism: Pseudomonas sp. NFACC41-3 (assembly GCF_900109505.1). NCBI lineage: Bacteria > Pseudomonadati > Pseudomonadota > Gammaproteobacteria > Pseudomonadales > Pseudomonadaceae > Pseudomonas > Pseudomonas sp. NFACC41-3. The sequence goes on along the minus strand of NZ_FOAE01000007.1, from coordinate 108,734 downwards.
GTGCCGGAAGTCATACCGAAGGTCGCGTTACCGGAGGTGCCGTTGGTGGTAGAGGCCAGGAAGTGAGCCGGAGTGCCGCGCTGTCCTTCGAACAGCAGGTTGCCCCACCCACAATCCGGACCGCCTGGCGCTTGGGCCATTGCATTGATGGAAACAGCGGTGAAGAGAGTACCGAGAAGAATCCGTTTCATAGCTTTGTTCTCTTTGTGTGCAAACCAATGGACAAGGGTTCTGGCCCATGTCGGCGCCAGTGGGCCGGTTATTAGTCCAGCCGCGCAGCTTGGAGTTTAGGCAGATTCCAAGGGTTCCGTGTTTTTTTGCATGACATTCCTTGAAATAGACGGTTTTTATGCTGTCTGCGTGGGACCAGGGATCTGTCCGCGCTTTCGCTGCGTCGCGCCTTGCCAGCCGCTGTACCCGGCGCCAGAATGCCCCATCTGCCCCGCCTGATGTAAGGAAGCCCGATGCCTGATCCTGTTGCTGCCAGCTTGCGTCTAGCGCCCGAAGCGCTGACCCGTCCGTTTTCCGCTGAACAGTTCAGCTTCTCGACCACCAATGATTTGGAGCCCTTTCGCGGTGTGCTTGGCCAGGAACGTGCGGTCGAAGCCTTGCAGTTCGGTGTGGCCATGCCACGCCCCGGTTACAACGTCTTTGTCATGGGCGAGCCCGGCACTGGCCGCTTCTCTTTCGTCAAACGCTACCTGAAGGCTGAAGGCAAACGTCTGCAGACCCCGTCCGACTGGGTCTACGTCAACAATTTCGATGAGCCGCGCGAGCCTCGCGCGCTGGAGCTGCCTTCGGGGGCCGCGGGTGCGTTCATCAGTGACATCAACGGCCTGATCGACAATCTGCTGGCGACCTTTCCGGCGGTCTTCGAGCATCCGTCCTATCAACAGAAGAAAAGCGCCATCGACCGCGCGTTCAACCAGCGTTACGACCGTGCCCTCGACGTTATCGAGCGCCTGGCGCTGGAGAAGGACGTCGCGCTGTACCGCGACAGCAGCAATATCGCCTTCACCCCGATGCTCGACGGCAAGGCGCTGGACGAGGCCGAGTTCGCGCAATTGCCCGAAGCCGATCGCGAACGTTTCCACGAGGACATTTCCGCCCTGGAAGAGCGCCTCAACGAAGAACTGGCGAGCCTGCCGCAGTGGAAGCGCGAGTCGAGCAACCAGCTGCGTCACCTCAACGAAGAAACCATCACCCTGGCCTTGCAGCCGCTGCTGGCGCCGCTGTCCGAGAAGTACGCGGAAAACGCCGGTGTGTGTGGCTACCTGCAAGCCATGCAGGTGTACCTGCTCAAGACCGTGGTCGAGCAACTGGTGGACGACAGCAAGACCGACGCCGTGGCCCGCAAGCTGCTGGAAGAACAGTACGGCCCGAGCCTGGTGGTCGGCCACCCGGCCAGTGGCGGCGCGCCGGTGGTGTTCGAGCCGCACCCGACCTACGACAACCTGTTTGGCCGCATCGAATACAGCACCGATCAGGGCGCGCTCTACACCACTTACCGGCAGTTGCGTCCGGGTGCCCTGCATCGGGCCAATGGCGGTTTCCTGATTCTCGAAGCCGAGAAGATGCTCAGCGAACCCTTTGTCTGGGATGCTCTCAAGCGGGCCCTGCAATCGCGCAAGCTGAAGATGGAGTCGCCGCTGGGCGAACTGGGGCGCCTGGCCACCGTGACCCTGACCCCGCAACACATCCCGTTGCAGGTCAAGGTCGTGATCATCGGTGCCCGCCAGCTGTACTACACGCTGCAGGACCTGGATCCGGACTTCCAGGAAATGTTCCGCGTGCTGGTGGATTTCGACGAAGACATCCCGATGGTGGACGAGAGCCTCGAACAGTTCGCCCAGCTGCTGAAGACCCGCACTTCCGAAGAAGGCATGGCACCGCTGACCGCGGACGCGGTGGCGCGCCTGGCGACCTACAGCGCCCGGCTGGCGGAGCACCAGGGGCGCTTGTCGGCGCGTATTGGCGATCTGTTCCAGCTGGTCAGCGAGGCGGACTTCATCCGTCACCTGGCCTCGGACGAGATGACTGATGCCGGGCACATCGAACGGGCACTCAAAGCCAAGGCCACACGCACCGGGCGGGTCTCGGCGCGGATTCTCGATGACATGCTGGCGGGGATCATCCTGATCGACACCGATGGCGCTGCGGTAGGCAAGTGCAACGGACTGACCGTGCTGGAAGTAGGCGACTCGGCCTTTGGCGTGCCGGCGCGGATTTCCGCCACGGTCTATCCGGGAGGCAGCGGTATCGTCGACATCGAGCGCGAGGTCAATCTCGGCCAGCCGATTCACTCCAAGGGCGTGATGATCCTCACCGGCTACCTGGGCAGTCGTTACGCCCAGGAATTCCCCCTGGCGATCTCGGCGAGCATCGCGCTGGAGCAATCCTACGGTTATGTCGATGGCGACAGTGCGTCGCTGGGCGAGGCGTGCACGCTGATCTCGGCCTTGTCGAAAACCCCGCTCAAGCAATGCTTTGCCATTACCGGATCGATCAACCAGTTCGGCGAAGTGCAGGCGGTTGGCGGGGTCAACGAGAAGATCGAAGGCTTCTTCCGCCTCTGCGAAGCTCGGGGCCTGACGGGCGAGCAAGGTGCGATCATTCCTCACGCCAACGTCGCCACCCTGATGCTCGATGAGAAGGTGCTGGCGGCGGTCCGCGCCGGGCAATTCCACGTGTATGCCGTGCGCCAGGCTGACGAGGCCCTGAGCCTGCTGGTCGGCGAGCCCGCGGGCGAGCCGGATGCGGATGGCCAGTTCCCGGAAGGCAGCGTCAACGCGCGGGTGGTGGAGCGCCTGCGGGTCATCGCTGAAATGGTCAGCGAGGAGGACCTCAAGGAAGCGGAAAAAGAGCAGGCGCAAGAAGCATTGGCGCAAACCAAGCCGGCATGAGCCTTGCCGCGACGAGGGCTCGGCCTTCGTCGCGGCGCCGGTCCGCTGGCGTCAACTTTCGCGAATAGACCATTCGGCGCCTGTTCAGCCGGTCAACTTTGCTTCTCAGGCTTTTCTTCCTATTCTCAGGCAAGGAGAACGACAGTCGTCACTGGATCGAAACAGTCTTCACATGAGGGCTGAATACCGGATCTACCGAGGGTCGCCGCCATGTCGCGCAACCTCTGCCTTACCCGCCAGTGTCTTGGCCTGGTCACCCGTATCGAATGCAGTATCCGCCCGCTGGCGGGAGATAACGGAATGTGGACCCTACTGTTCGCGGCCGGAATGGCCGGCGAGCAACCTTCGGCCATCAAGGCCCAGGGACCTTTCTGCGGTCCCAGCGTGGCCGAATCCATCCTTGATTCCATCGTCGAAAGCCTGACCACCCATGGTTATGAGCTGGCCGACGATCCGCAGATCTGGTGCCTGCACCTTCAGGCGCAACTACGGCAGATCAATGGCGAACGCTGCCGTCATTGACGCAATCTCCCGTTAATCCCTACCGCTGAGTCCTACTCGGCGGGTGGTGGGTTCTCCAGCTTGTCGAGCTTGACCTCAAAGCCATATTCGACGGTGTTGAGTTCGCTGCGCTGGTAGGTTTCCAGCTCGGTGGGCTGTCCATAGAAGTAATGCACGTCGAACAAGGCCGGGCCGTTTGCCGGCGCCTCATGGCTGACCGCAAGAATCTCCTTCAGGTACTGACCGCTGGCGTCCTTGGCATAGAAACGCCAGGCCTCGGACGGGAACAGGCGCTGGTCGACGATCAGCGCATTGCCCCGCAGCTCCAGGCCTTTGGGCAGCTGGCTGACGGGCAGGGCTTTCTTCTCGATGCTGGCCAGGAACAGCGGGATCGAACCGACGGCGTAAGCCGGGGTTTCCGGGAACAGAGTCAGGTCGTAAGTGATCGAGCTGCGCATCGGATCGACCTCGACTGCCTCCGATGGCAGTTCGATGGGCTCACCGCGTTTGCCGTTTTCGTTCTGGGTGAAGAAGGTCACGGGGCTGTCGCCGGTGGAGAAGGACGTGCCCAGCAACTCGTCATTGAAGGTTCTCGGGTGGTCGAACTCGATCCGCGCCGCGCTGGCGTCCTCGGTGGATTGATGAACGACCACGCTTTTCTTCAAGGTTTCTTGGTCGAGGTTGGCGCCCTTGAGGTAGTTCGGAGCCTGATCGTCATACACCACTACCGGCATGGGCAGGGGCTGGATCTTGCTGTCGGTGGTCAGAGGGTCGAAGCGCCGCACCGGCAGATTGAGGTCTTTGCGGGTGATGGTGGCTCCAGAGAAATCCAGCACATTGACTTCGAGCTTGTCGATCAGGCCGTTGAAATACACCTTGGTGTAATGGCTGTGCTGTTCGCGCTCGAAGGCTTTGCGCTCATTTTCAAGCTGCTGCTCGAACGCTTGGCTCCAGGCCTTCTGCTTCTGCATTTCGCTGAGCTGTTTGGTGTAGAAGGCGATCTGTTGGCTGTTTTCGTTGATCGACCCGGAGCGCGAAAGGATCTGCCCGGTAGTATCCCGTGCCTGCACCAGCAATGGGTTGAGCGGCGTCTCGCTGAGTTCGGGCGACAGTGGGGCGCTGTTGGTCAACTCGATTTCGGCGCTGTTCTTGTCCAGGGACAACAGTTTCACGCTGACATTCTTGTCGCTGCGTTGCTTGCCGATATCGGCCTTGCCCAGTTCGAAGGTGAGGACCTGGTGTGGCGCGATCACTTCGGCCTTGCCTTGCAGCGTCACGGGTTGGGGCTGGTTCTTGTTTTCGACTTCCAGGCCTTCGATGAACGGGTAGGTCACCGTCAGGTCATCCGGGTTGGTCAGGTTGGAACTGGACGGGCTCAACTGGATGCCGGGATCGGTTTCCGACCATTCGGGCTGGAAGGCGATGACCTTGCCGTTGCTCAGGGTCACGGACTGCCATTCCAGGCCGTGGGGGAAGGGGAATTGCGCCGGCATGTTGAAGCTGAAGGGAAACACCGGCTGCAGGTCGGTCAGGTAGTCGGAGTTGGAGGTCTTGCGCAGTACGAACAGGCCGTTGAGGTAGGTGTCGACCAGTGCCTGCGGGCTGGGGTAGTGCTTGAGCAGGGCCAGGGCGTCATCGCCGTATTCGGTCTCGATGGGCTTGTTCTGGAGCCGCAGTTGCGCGCGTTCGAGCAGTAACAGCGAACCGCCCAGGTCAGCGATGGCGTCCTTGAGCTTGGGGTCCTGGATAGCATCCAGGGATTGTTCGAACTGTGCGGTTTTCTGTTCCAGGCTGACTTGCTGCTTCTCGTCGCTGGGCGAGCAGCCGCTGCTGAGCAGTACCGCGATACACAGGCCGGTACCCGCCAAAGGCAATCGCAAATCCATTCTCCAGGCTTCCTGTCCGATGTCATTGAGCTGTTCACGTGCTTGCGACACTAGCAGAAAACGCTTTGACAGACGCGCAGGTAATGGATTTCGTTGCGGTTTATGGGCTTTTGGGCGGCTGATATACTCGCCGCCGTTTTCAGACCTGTGTGAGATTCAATGGAACGTTTTATCGAGAATGCAATGTACGCCTCGCGCTGGCTGCTGGCGCCGATCTACTTTGGTCTGTCGTTGGGGCTGCTGGCCCTGGCCCTGAAGTTCTTCCAGGAAGTCTTCCACGTCATTCCCAACGTGTTCACCATGGCCGAGTCCGATCTGATCCTGGTGCTGCTGTCGTTGATCGACATGGCGCTGGTGGGTGGCCTGTTGGTGATGGTGATGATCTCCGGCTACGAGAACTTCGTGTCTCAGCTGGACATTGACGAGGACAAGGAAAAGCTCAACTGGCTGGGCAAGATGGACTCCTCCTCGCTGAAGATGAAGGTGGCCGCGTCCATCGTGGCGATCTCCTCGATCCATCTGCTGCGGGTATTCATGGATGCGAAGAACATCGAGCCGCAGTACCTGATGTGGTACGTGATCATCCACATGACCTTCGTGATTTCGGCCTTCGCCATGGGCTACCTGGACAAGCTGACCAAGCACTGATCACCTGATCACCGCTGTAGCCGCGCCGCCCGGCCGTTGTGAAACGGACGGGCGGTGTCGTTTGTGGCTTGTGCTTTTACGGGCCGAGGCATATCCCTGTAAGGGTCAAGGGCTTGAACTGCGCGAGGTGCACTCATGAACCTGCACGAGTTGAATGCTTATGCCGTCGCCGGAAAAATCGACGAGCTGAACCTGATCTCCCTCGAAGGCGGCATCTATCTGCTCGAGGCGCGGATGCATGGGGCGGCCTATCCGTTGAGCGACGCCCACGGTCAGATGTTGCATCTGCGTTCGGTGGAGCATGCCCGGGAAGTGCTGCACGCCTTTCCCAAGCTGCCCTTCAACCTGATCCATGCCTCAGTGCATGACGAGATGTGTGGCCTCTCGGCCGGTACCGATGACAGCCTGCGGGTGCCCCTCGCCGTCCGCTCGGCCTGACAGGCGGGACGCACGTTCATCATCGCCATGGCATCTGTGCTAGTCTGCTCGCCCTTTTGGTTCCGGGCGTCCCGGGATGCGCTGTGTACGCACGGCGGATTTCCGAGCCGTCCGCACAGCGGAGCAGTGTCATGTCCGAAGTAAATCTGTCCACCGACGAAACCCGCGTCAGCTACGGTATCGGCCGTCAGCTGGGCGACCAGCTGCGTGACAACCCGCCACCGGGCGTGAGCCTGGACGCCATCCTGGCTGGCCTGACCGACGCGTTCGCCGGCAAGCCTAGCCGTGTAGGCCAGGAAGAAATGTCCGCCAGCTTCAAGGTGATCCGCGAAATCATGCAGGCCGAAGCCGCTGCCAAGGCTGAAGCCGCTGCTGGCGCGGGCCTGGCTTTCCTGGCTGAAAACGCCAAGCGTGAAGGCATCACCACTCTGGCCTCCGGCCTGCAGTTCGAAGTGCTGACCCAGGGCGAAGGCGCCAAGCCATCCCGTGAAGACAGCGTGCGTACCCACTACCACGGCACCCTGATCGACGGCACTGTGTTCGACAGTTCCTACGAGCGCGGCCAGCCTGCGGAATTCCCGGTCGGCGGCGTGATCGCTGGCTGGACCGAGGCGCTGCAACTGATGAATGCCGGTAGCAAATGGCGTCTGTACGTGCCGAGCGAGCTGGCTTACGGCGCGCAAGGTGTTGGCAGCATCCCGCCGCACAGCGTTCTGGTGTTTGACGTCGAGCTGCTCGACGTTCTGTAAGCCTCAGTTGCCGGGTTGAGCTTGCTCGCGATCCATACGCCGTGTTTGCGGTGTACGAATCGCGAGAAGGCTTGCCTTGGCAGAGGGGTCAGGTGGGGTCATAGACGTATTTTTGCGCTCAGGCCTTGCCCTTCCGCTGTTCCAGCAGGGCGCAAGGCCCGCGCATAGCAGAACAGAAACAGGTTGCGCACCAGTTCCTTGAGCACCACCGGCTCGCTGGAACTCAGGCCGTTGAGGTCCAGGTCGCCCTGATCCTGCAGCTCGTTCAAGGCTTCTTCTTCCAGTACCGCACAGACTTCCCCGGTTTCCCGATGCAGGATTCTCAGGTAAGGGTGTGGGCGGTCCAGCCATGCGTCGATCAAATAAGTCATGAGTCTCATCTCCTTGATGGATTTCAATGAGAATAATTCTTATTCAATGAATAGCAAGTACCTATTGGCGGTTTCTGCTTTTTTCTGTGTGGAAATTGTTGTGGGTCAAAAGGGCTGGCCTTTTGATATATAGCGGGAAATGAGGGGGAGTCTGGCGGGAGTGGGAAGGGCTTCACCCCGTGCCTGGCACGGGGCGATAGCCGGAATATCAGACCTTGCGGACGAACTCGGACTTGAGCTTCATCGGGCCGATACCGTCGATCTTGCAGTCGATATCGTGGTCGCCATCGCACAGGCGGATGTTCTTGACCTTGGTGCCGACCTTGACCACCAGCGAGGTGCCCTTGACCTTGAGGTCCTTGATCACGGTGATGGTGTCGCCGTCTTGCAGGACGTTACCGACCGAGTCCTTTTTCACGGTTTCATCGGATGCGGCCTCGGCTTCGCCATTGGCGGACCATTCGTGGGCGCATTCCGGGCAGACCAGTTGGGCGCCGTCTTCATAGGTGTATTCGGAATTGCATTTCGGGCAGGGTGGCAACGTGCTCACTAAGACTCCTCGGATTCAGGAAGGCTAAAAAAGCGCACATTATATAGGGTTTTGCCCGGGGAAGGGGGATCGCGGGGGATCGAGGGGAAAGCATCATGAGCAAGCCCGCTCCTGCGCAGGGCAGGAGCGGGCTTGTGTGCAATCGGATCTTAGTGGGTGCGGGCTACGGCGAATTCGCTCAGTTCCACCAGCGCGTCGCGGTATTCGCTCGGCGGCAGGGCTTCCAGGCAGGCAATGGCGCGAGCGACATAGTCGCGGGCCAGTTGCGCGGTGTAGTCCAGGGAGCCGGAGGCTTCCACGGCTGCACGGATGCTTTCCAGGTCTTCGATACCGCCTTTCTGGATCGCCTGGCGCACCAGGGCAGCCTGTTCCGGCGTGCCTTCGCGCATGGTGTAGATCAGCGGCAGGGTCGGCTTGCCTTCGGCCAGGTCGTCGCCGACGTTCTTGCCCAGGGTTTCCGCGTCACCACGGTAGTCGAGCAGGTCGTCCACCAGTTGGAAGGCCACGCCCAGGTGATCGCCGAAGGTGCGCAGGGCTTCGCTCTGCTCTTCGGTGGCGCCGGCCAGGGCGGCGGCGCTGTGGGTCGAGGCCTCGAAGAGCATCGCGGTCTTGCCGCGGATGACTTCCATGTAGGTTTCTTCGGTGGTGCTGGCATCACGGACTTTCGACAGCTGCAGCACTTCACCTTCGGCGATGATGCGGGTGGCCTGCGAAAGGATCTTCATCACCGGCATCGAGCCCAGCTCGACCATCATCTCGAAGGAGCGCGAGTACAGGAAGTCGCCCACCAGCACACTCGGGGCGTTGCCCCACATGGCGTTGGCGGTCGAGCGGCCGCGGCGCATGCCGGACATGTCGACCACGTCGTCATGCAGCAGGGTGGCGGTGTGCAGGAATTCGATGGTGGCGGCCAGCAGGCGCAGGTCGTCGCCTTCGCGACCCAGGGCCTTGCCACACAGCAGCACCAATAAAGGACGCAGGCGTTTACCCCCGGCCGAGGTAATGTAGTCGCCGATTTTCGATACCAGCGGCACTCGGGAGGTCAGCTGCTTCTTGATGATGCCGTCGACGGCGCTAAAATCGTCCGCCACCGCGCGGTAGAAAGCTTGGGGTTGCATCAGCGACAGGTGCTCCAGAAGGGTTGCGCGGCATGCTAGGACCCACGTCCGGGGCTGTCAAGGCGCGATGGACGGCCCCTTGCATCGCCAAGACAGCTTGCGTACAATCGCGCACCCTGAACTTCCTGGGCAGCACCTGCCTTACGCAATTGCACTTGGGCCGTTCCAGCCCCATGCAGCCATGCCAGCCAATACCTCTTCTTATAAAGAGCTGGGTGAGCAGGATTATCGGAGAAATACCATGTACGCAGTAATCGTTACCGGCGGTAAGCAATACAAGGTCGCTGAAGGTGAATACCTGAAGATCGAAAAACTGGAAATCGCCACTGGCGAATCCGTGACTTTTGACCGCGTTCTGTTGGTTGCCAATGGCGACGACGTGAACATCGGCGCACCTGTTGTTGCTGGCGCAACCGTCAAGGCTGAAGTGATCTCCCAAGGTCGTCACGATAAAGTCCGCATCATCAAGTTCCGTCGCCGTAAGCACCACATGAAGCGTATGGGCCACCGCCAGTGGTTCACCGAGATCAAAATCACCGGTATTCAGGCTTAATTTCAGCCTAATTCCTCACTAGGAGAATTGAACTCATGGCACACAAAAAAGCTGGTGGTAGTACCCGTAACGGTCGCGACTCAGAAGCCAAACGCCTTGGCGTGAAGATGTATGGCGGCCAGGTCATCAAGGCCGGCAACATCATCGTGCGTCAGCGCGGCACCCAATTCCACGCTGGCTACGGCGTTGGCATGGGTAAGGATCACACCCTCTTCGCGAAAATCGAAGGCGTGATCAAGTTTGAAGTAAAAGGCGCCTTCGGTCGTCGTTACGTGAGCGTCGTCGCAGCTTAATTGCGCGATCGCTGGAAAAGCCCTGTCTCGCGACGGGGCTTTTTCGTTTGTGGGGTGAGTCTCTTGCAAAACTGTTTGTATGGGCTGCCAGCGCTGGATGTTACGGCCGTTGATCGGGGTCGCTGCGCTCATTTTTGCAAGAGTCTTATGTCTTAGTGTTTTTCGGCTCGCCCGTGCGGCGAGAGGCGTTTTGTTATGAAGTTCGTTGATGAAGTTTCGATCCGAGTAAAAGCTGGCGACGGCGGCAATGGCTGCATGAGTTTCCGTCGGGAAAAGTTCATCGAAAACGGTGGTCCGAACGGTGGTGATGGTGGTGATGGCGGCTCGATCTACATGATCGCCGACGAAAACCTCAATACCCTGGTGGACTACCGCTACACCCGTCATTTCGATGCCGAGCGCGGCTCCAATGGCGGCAGTACCGATTGCACTGGCAAGAAGGGTGAGGATCTCGAGCTGCGCGTACCGGTCGGCACCACGGTGATCGACGCCGGGACCCAGGAAGTGATCGGTGACCTGACCAAGGCCGGCCAGCGTTTGCTGGTGGTGCAGGGCGGTTGGCACGGTCTGGGTAACACCCGTTTCAAATCCAGTACCAACCGTGCGCCACGCCAGACCACGCCGGGCAAGCCGGGTGAGCAGCGTGACCTCAAGCTGGAGTTGAAAGTGCTGGCGGACGTTGGTCTGCTGGGCTTGCCGAACGCCGGTAAGAGCACCTTCATTCGTTCGGTGTCCGCGGCCAAGCCGAAAGTGGCCGACTATCCGTTCACGACCCTGGTGCCGAACCTGGGCGTGGTCAGTGTCGACCGCTGGAAGAGCTTCGTGATCGCCGACATTCCGGGTCTGATCGAAGGCGCTTCGGATGGTGCGGGCCTGGGTATCCGTTTCCTCAAGCACCTGGCGCGTACTCGTCTGCTGTTGCACCTCGTGGACATGGCGCCACTGGATGAAAGCAGTCCGGCCGATGCGGCGGAAGTGATCGTCAACGAGCTGACCAAGTTCAGCCCGTCCCTGGCTGAGCGTGATCGCTGGCTGGTGCTGAACAAATGCGACCAGATCCTCGAGGAGGAGCATGAAGCGCGGGTCAAGGAGATCGTCGATCGCCTGGAGTGGACCGGTCCGGTGTACGTGATCTCGGCTATTTCCAAAGACGGTACCGAGCGCCTGAGTCGCGACATCATGCGGTATCTGGAGGATCGTGCCGATCGTCTGGCGGCTGACCCGGCTTATGCCGACGAATTGGCCGAGCTCGATCAGCGTATCGAGGACGAGGCGCGTGCCCAGCTGCAGGCTCTGGACGACCAGCGTGCCCTGCGCCGCAGCGGCGTGAAGAGCGTGCACGACATCGGCGACGATGATTGGGATGAGGAGGATGTGGATGACGAAGATGGTCCGGAAATCATTTACGTCCGCGACTGATTCGTTGCAGTAAACTACAAGCGCCGCTCACTGAGCGGCGTTTTAGTATCCGGGAAACGTAGCCACGAATAACTTTATGGGCGCGCTCGGTCGCGTGGCTCTCAAGCTAAGGTTGAAGAAGATGCGGAGTAAGGTGACAGGTGCGCAGCGCTGGGTCGTGAAGATCGGCAGTGCGCTGCTGACGGCGGACGGCAAAGGGCTGGATCGCGCGGCAATGGGTGTCTGGGTCGAGCAGATGGTGGCCTTGCATGAGGCTGGCGTCGAGCTGGTATTGGTTTCCTCCGGCGCGGTCGCGGCCGGCATGAGCCGCCTGGGCTGGACCGCACGACCGAGTGCGATGCATGAGCTGCAGGCGGCCGCGGCCATTGGCCAGATGGGCCTGGTGCAGGCCTGGGAGTCGAGCTTTGCCGAGCACGGCCTGCACACTGCGCAGATTCTGCTGACCCATGACGACCTGTCCGACCGCAAGCGTTACCTCAATGCCCGCAGCACCTTGCGTGCGCTGGTCGAGCTGAAGGTGATTCCGGTCATCAATGAAAACGACACCGTGGTTACCGATGAGATCCGCTTCGGCGACAACGACACCCTGGCGGCCCTGGTGGCCAATCTGGTTGAGGCTGATCTGCTGGTGATTCTTACGGATCGCGACGGCATGTTCGATGCGGACCCCCGTAATAATCCTAATGCCCAGCTGATTTATGAGGCGCGTGCCGACGATCCGGCGCTGGACGCAGTGGCGGGCGGCACGGGTGGCGCGCTGGGGCGTGGCGGTATGCAGACCAAGCTGCGCGCGGCGCGTCTGGCGGCCCGTTCCGGGGCGCACACCATCATTGTCGGTGGGCGTCTGGAGCGTGTGCTGGATCGCCTCAAGGCGGGTGAGCGCCTGGGTACCTTGCTGTCGCCTGAGCGCGGCATGCTGGCGGCGCGCAAGCAATGGCTGGCTGGGCACCTGCAAACCCGAGGCACCCTGGTGTTGGATGATGGTGCGGTGTCGGCCTTGTCCCAGGGCAACAAAAGCTTGCTGCCGGTGGGGGTCAAGCTGGTTCAGGGCAGCTTCCGTCGTGGCGAGATGGTGGTATGCGTGGCGCCGGACGGGCGTGAAATCGCCCGCGGCCTGGCCAACTACAGCGCTCTGGAGGCGCAAAAAATCATCGGTCAGTCCTCTGATGCGATTGTCGGTTTGTTGGGGTACATGGCTGAGCCCGAGCTGGTTCACCGTGACAACCTGATTCTGGTCTAAGGAAAAACCAATGCGTGTAGCAAAAGGGTTGTTGGGATTGCTGTTGGCGATGCCGCTGCTGGCCTGCGCTGAAGAAATCGGCCAGGTGTCGACGGTGTTCAAGTTTGTCGGGCCTAATGACCGCATTGTGGTCGAGGCCTTCGACGATCCGAAGGTGGAGGGCGTGACCTGCTACCTGTCGCGCGCCAAGACCGGTGGTGTGAAGGGTGGGTTGGGTCTGGCGGAGGATCGCGCCGAAGCCTCCATTGCCTGTCGTCAGGTCGGCCCGATCAGCTTCAAGGGCGAACTCAAGGATGGCGACGAGGTGTTCAAGGAGCGCACTTCGCTGGTGTTCAAGACCATGCAGGTGGTGCGTTTCCTCGACAAGAAGCGCAATACCCTGGTGTACCTGGTCTATAGCGATCGGTTGATCGAGGGCAGCCCGCAGAATGCGGTGACGGCGATCCCGATCCTGCCTTGGGCGCAAACCCCGTAACGGCCTTCGGGGCTGGCTCCTGCAGTGGTTATTGCCTGTAGGGGCTGGCGGTCGATGTTCGGTTGCTGGCGATGGCGGTTTGGTGGTCAAGGCAGCAAATCGCAGGCAATAAAAAACCGACCCTGAGGTCGGTTTTTTAACAAGCGTGTCGCTTAGGCTGCAGCAGCAAGGTTCAGAGCCTTGATGTGGCCATTCAGACGACCTTTATGGCGAGCAGCTTTGTTCTTGTGGATGATGCCTTTATCGGCCATGCGGTCGATAACTGGCACGGCCAGAACATAAGCAGCTTGCGCTTTTTCAGCGTCTTTTGCGTCGATGGCTTTAACTACATTCTTGATGTAGGTACGAACCATGGAACGCAGGCTGGCGTTGTGGCTGCGACGCTTCTCAGCCTGTTTTGCACGTTTTTTGGCGGAAGGTGAGTTGGCCACCGTCGAGCTCCTCGAAAGACTTTTTGGGAAATAGCAAACAAAATAGGCCGCGAATCATGCCGATGAGTTGAAGTCTTGTCAAGGGCAGGTGATGCGTTCCGCTGAGTGGTTGGATCTGAAGAGGCGGGATATTTATTTCCGGCGCTTGACCTGTAAACTCGCGAGCTTTGGCTCTGTGCTGTTGCGGCGCGGAGTATCGCACAAGTGGGCGCATTGTTCGCCTGCTGTTTATCTACAGGCAAAAAACCTTTCCATGAACCTGCTCAAGTCGTTGGCCGCTGTCAGCTCTATCACCATGCTTTCCCGGGTTCTGGGGTTCGTGCGCGATACCATCATTGCGCGCACATTCGGCGCCGGAATGGCGACGGACGCCTTTTTCATCGCCTTCAAGCTGCCCAACCTGCTGCGCCGCATCTTCGCCGAGGGCGCCTTTTCCCAGGCCTTTGTGCCGATCCTGGCGGAATACAAAAGCCAGCAGGGTGAGGAGGCGACCCGTACCTTTATTGCCTATGTGTCCGGCCTGCTGACCCTGGTACTGGCGCTGGTGACGGCGCTGGGGATCATCGCCGCGCCCTGGGTGATCTGGGCGACGGCGCCAGGTTTTGTCGACACCCCGGAAAAATTCACGCTGACCACCGATCTGTTGCGCGTGACCTTTCCTTATATATTGCTGATCTCGTTGTCCTCCCTGGCGGGGGCGATCCTCAATACCTGGAACCGCTTTTCGGTCCCGGCGTTCGTGCCGACGTTGCTGAACGTCGCCATGATCGTGTTCTCGGTATTCCTGACGCCTTATTTCGATCCGCCGGTCATGGCCCTGGGCTGGGCGGTTCTGGCGGGTGGCCTGGCGCAGTTGCTGTATCAGCTGCCGCACCTGAAAAAGATCGGCATGCTCGTGCTACCGCGCCTGAATCTGCGCGACACCGGGGTCTGGCGGGTGCTGAAGCAGATGCTGCCGGCCATTCTCGGGGTTTCGGTGAGCCAGATCTCGCTGATCATCAACACCATCTTCGCCTCGTTCCTGGTGGCCGGCTCGGTGTCCTGGATGTATTACGCCGATCGCCTGATGGAGCTGCCTTCAGGGGTTCTGGGGGTGGCGCTGGGCACGATCCTGCTGCCGACGCTGGCCAAGACTTACGCCAACAAGGATCGGCATGAATATTCGCGGATTCTCGATTGGGGCCTGCGCCTGTGCTTCATGCTGGTGCTGCCTTGCGCGCTGGCCCTGGGGATTCTGGCGGAGCCATTGACGGTGTCACTGTTCCAGTACGGCCAGTTCAGCGCTTTCGATGCCTCGATGACCCAGCGTGCGCTGGTCGCGTATTCGGTCGGTTTGCTCGCGATCATTGTGATCAAGGTGCTGGCGCCGGGTTTCTATGCCCAGCAAAACATCCGTACCCCGGTGAAAATCGCGATTTTCACGCTGATCGTCACGCAGCTGCTGAACCTGGCGTTCATCGGCCCGTTGAAACATGCGGGCCTGGCGCTGGCGATCAGCGCCGGGGCCTGTATCAACGCGGGTTTGCTGTTCTATCAGCTGCGCAAGCAGCAGATGTTCTTGCCGCAGCCTGGCTGGGGCAAGTTTGCGATCAAGCTGGTCGTTGCGGTGAGCGTGATGTCGGCGGTGTTGTTGGGGCTGATGCAGTTCATGCCGGCCTGGGATCAGGGGAATATGCTTGCACGCTTCCTGCGTCTGGGTGTGCTGGTGGTGGCGGGCGTGGTGGCCTATTTCGGCATGCTGGCGTTGTTCGGCTTCCGTCTGCGCGACTTCAATCGCAAGGCGTTGCACTGAGGTCCTGAGGCACTTGGACGCCGGCGAGGCAGTGGTTTTGTCGGTTCGATCACTTTGGCGCGTGCTGTTGCCTGTCACCGGCCGTCGGGTGTGGTTATAATCGACCACTTTATGAGCAAGAAGCGCGTTATGCAGCTGGTCCGAGGCCTCCACAACCTGCGCCCCCAGCATCGGGGCTGTGTCGCCACTATTGGCAACTTCGACGGTGTTCACCGTGGCCACCAGGCTATCCTGGGCCGGTTGCGTGAGCGTGCGCTTGAGTTGGGCGTGCCCAGCTGCGTGGTGATATTCGAGCCGCAGCCGCGCGAGTTCTTCGCTCCGGATACCGCCCCGGCCCGCCTGGCACGCTTGCGCGACAAGCTGCAGCTGCTGGCCGAAGAGGGCGTCGACCGGGTCCTGTGCCTGGCGTTCAACCAGCGCTTGAGCAAGCTCAGCGCCAGTGAGTTCGTCGAGACCATCCTGGTCGACGGCCTGGGTGTACAGCACCTGGAAGTCGGCGATGACTTTCGTTTTGGCTGCGACCGGGTCGGTGACTTCGATTTCCTGCAAAAGGCCGGTATCACCCACGGGTTTACCGTCGAGGCCGCGCAGACCGTCGAACTGGATGGCCTGCGTGTCAGCAGCACCCAGGTCCGCAATGCACTGGCGGCTGCCGACTTCGTATTGGCCGAGCGTCTGCTCGGTCGCCCGTTCCGCATCGCCGGGCGGGTCCTGCACGGGCAGAAGCTGGCGCGCCAGTTGGGTACGCCAACTATCAATGTGCAGCTCAAGCGCCGTCGCGTACCGTTGTCCGGGGTGTACCTGGTCGATGTCGACATCGACGGCAAGACCTGGCCGGGCGTCGCCAATATCGGTGTGCGGCCGACGGTAGCAGGTGATGGCAAGGCCCACCTGGAAGTCCATCTTTTAGATTTTGCCGGCGATCTGTATGACCGGCGTTTGACGGTGGTTTTCCACCACAAGCTGCGTGAAGAGCAGCGTTTCGCCTCTCTGGAGGCGCTGAAGACGGCGATCAACGCGGATGTCGCCGCCGCCCGTGCCGAAGTTGCACGTATCCATAGCGCCAATCGCTAATGAAGAGCCTTAAATGACCGACTATAAAGCCACGCTAAACCTTCCGGACACCGCCTTCCCAATGAAGGCCGGCCTGCCTCAGCGCGAACCGCAGATTCTGCAGCGCTGGGACAGCATTGGCCTGTACGGTAAGTTGCGCGAAATTGGCAAGAATCGTCCGAAGTTCGTACTTCACGACGGTCCGCCCTACGCCAACGGCTCGATTCACATCGGTCATGCGGTCAACAAGATTCTCAAGGACATGATCATCCGCTCGAAGACCCTGGCGGGCTTCGACGCGCCTTATGTTCCGGGTTGGGACTGCCACGGTCTGCCGATCGAGCACAAGGTCGAGGTCACCCACGGCAAGAACCTGTCCTCGGACAAGACCCGTGAGCTGTGCCGTGCCTACGCCACCGAGCAGATCGAAGGCCAGAAAGCCGAGTTCATCCGCCTCGGCGTGCTGGGCGACTGGGCCAACCCGTACAAGACCATGGACTTCGCCAACGAGGCCGGGGAAATCCGTGCCCTGGCGGAAATGGTCAAGGGCGGTTTCGTGTTCAAGGGCCTCAAGCCGGTGAACTGGTGCTTCGACTGCGGCTCGGCCCTGGCTGAAGCGGAAGTCGAGTACCAGGACAAGAAGTCCTCGACCATCGACGTGGCCTTCCCGATCGCCGACGCAGACAAGCTGGCTGCTGCCTTTGGCCTGGCCAAGCTGAGCAAGCCGGCTTCGATCGTGATCTGGACCACCACTCCGTGGACCATCCCGGCCAACCAGGCGTTGAACGTTCACCCTGAGTTCAACTACGCCCTGGTCGACGCTGGCGACAAGCTGCTGGTGCTGGCCGAGGAGCTGGTGGAGTCCTGCCTGGCCCGCTACAACCTGGAAGGCTCGGTCATCGCCACCGCCCCGGGTTCGGCGCTGGAGCTGATCAACTTCCGTCACCCGTTCTACGATCGTCTGTCGCCGGTGTACCTGGCTGACTACGTCGAGCTGGGCGCGGGTACCGGCGTGGTTCACTCCTCGCCAGCCTACGGCGAAGACGACTTCGTGACCTGCAAGCGTTACGGCATGGTCAACGACGACATCCTCAACCCAGTGCAGAGCAATGGCGTGTACGCCACCTCGCTGGAGTTCTTCGGCGGCCAGTTCATCTGGAAGGCCAACCCGGCCATCGTCGACAAGCTGACTGAAGTCGGTGCGCTGCTGCACACCGAAACCATCAGCCACAGCTACATGCATTGCTGGCGCCACAAGACCCCGCTGATCTACCGCGCCACCGCGCAGTGGTTCGTCGGCATGGACAAGCAGCCAACCAGCGGCAACACCCTGCGCCAGCGTGCGTTGCAGGCCATCGAAGAGACTCAGTTCGTGCCGGCCTGGGGCCAGGCGCGCCTGCATTCGATGATCGCCAACCGTCCGGACTGGTGCATCTCCCGTCAGCGTAACTGGGGCGTGCCGATCCCATTCTTCCTGCACAAGGAAAGCGGCGAGCTGCACCCACGCACCGTCGAGTTGATGGAAGAAGTCGCCAAGCGCGTCGAGCACGAAGGCATCGAGGCCTGGTTCAAGATGGACGCGGCCGAGTTGCTGGGTGACGAAGCCCCGCAATACGACAAGATCAGCGACACCCTGGACGTCTGGTTCGACTCCGGTACCACTCACTGGCACGTACTGCGCGGCTCGCACCCTATGGGCCACGCCAGCGGCCCGCGTGCCGACCTGTACCTGGAAGGTTCCGACCAGCACCGCGGCTGGTTCCACTCGTCCCTGCTGACCGGCTGCGCGATCGATGGCAATGCGCCGTATCGCGAACTGCTGACCCACGGTTTCACCGTCGACGAGAACGGTCGCAAGATGTCCAAGTCCCTGGGCAACGTGATCGCGCCGCAGAAGGTCAACGACACCCTGGGCGCCGACATCATGCGCCTGTGGGTCTCGGCCACCGACTACTCCGGTGAAATGGCGGTTTCCGACCAGATCCTGCAGCGCAGCGCCGACGCCTACCGGCGTATCCGCAACACCGCGCGCTTCCTGCTTTCCAACCTGAGCGGCTTCAACCCTGCCACCGATATCCTGCCGGCCGAAGAAATGCTCGCCCTGGACCGTTGGGCCGTGGACCGCACCCTGCTGCTGCAGCGCGAGCTGGAACTGCACTACGGCGAATACCGCTTCTGGAACGTCTACTCCAAGGTGCACAACTTCTGTGTGCAGGAGCTGGGCGGTTTCTACCTGGACATCATCAAGGACCGCCAGTACACCACTGGCGCCGACAGCAAGGCCCGTCGTTCGTGCCAGACTGCGCTGTTCCACATCTCCGAAGCGCTGGTGCGCTGGATCGCGCCGATCCTCGCCTTCACCGCCGACGAGCTGTGGGAGTACCTGCCGGGCGAGCGCAACGAGTCCGTGATGCTCAACACCTGGTACCAGGGCCTCAGCGAGCTGCCGGAAGGCTTCGAGCTGGACCGTGCCTACTGGGAGCGGATCATGGCGGTCAAGGTCGCGGTCAACAAGGAAATGGAAATCCAGCGCGCGGCCAAGGCCGTCGGTGGCAACCTGCAAGCCGAAGTGACCCTGTACGCCGAGGAAGCGCTGAGCGCCGACCTGGCCAAGCTGAGCAACGAACTGCGCTTCGTGCTGATCACCTCCACCGCCAGCGTCGCGCCTTTCGCGCAGGCACCGGCGGATGCGGTGGAAACCGAAGTCGCCGGCCTCAAGCTGAAAGTGGTCAAGTCGAGCTTCGCCAAGTGCGCCCGTTGCTGGCACTGCCGTGAAGATGTCGGTGTGCACCCCGAGCACCCGGAAATCTGCGGTCGCTGCGTCGACAACATCAGCGGCGCAGGCGAGGTTCGTCACTATGCCTAATGCCACGGGCCGTTTCGGCCGTCTGGGCTGGCTGTGGTTGAGCGTGCTGGTCCTGGTCATCGACCAGGCCAGCAAGCTGCACTTCGAAAGCTCGCTGTCGATGTACCAGCAGATCGTGGTGATTCCGGATTACTTCAGCTGGACCCTGGCCTACAACACCGGCGCGGCATTCAGCTTCCTGGCGGACAGCTCGGGCTGGCAGCGCTGGTTGTTCGCCCTGATCGCGGTGGTGGTCAGCGCGGTACTGGTGGTCTGGCTCAAGCGCCTGGGGCGCAACGAAACCTGGCTGGCGGTCGCCCTGGCACTGGTGCTGGGCGGCGCGCTGGGCAACCTGTATGACCGCATCGCCCTGGGCCATGTGATCGATTTCATCCTGGTGCATTGGCAGAACCGCTGGTATTTCCCGGCGTTCAACTTTGCCGACAGCGCCATCAGCGTAGGTGCGGTGATGCTTGCGCTGGATATGTTCAAAAGCAAGAAAACCGGAGAAGCCGTTCATGACTGAACAGGTATTGGCTGAACAACGCATCGGCCAGAACACGGAAGTCACTTTGCATTTCGCATTGCGCCTGGAGAACGGCGACACGGTGGACAGCACCTTCGACAAGGCCCCGGCGACCTTCAAGGTCGGTGACGGCAACCTGTTGCCAGGTTTTGAAGCGGCCCTGTTCGGCTTCAAGGCGGGTGACAAGCGTAACCTGACTATCGAGCCGGAAAACGCCTTTGGCCAGCCGAACCCGCAAAACGTGCAGATCATCCCGCGTTCGCAGTTCCAGGATATGGAACTGTCCGAAGGCCTGCTGGTGATCTTCAACGATGCGGCGAATACCGAGCTGCCAGGCGTGGTCAAAGCCTTTGATGACGCCCAGGTGACGGTTGACTTCAACCATCCGTTGGCCGGTAAAACCTTGACCTTTGATGTCGAGATCATCGACGTTAAAGCGCTGTAACTAACGAAACCAGCCTGCTGTAGGAGCGAGCTTGCTCGCGAAGTTCTTCAACGATAACGCTGGCATTCAGGATGACCGCGGCGTCTTTGAGTTCTTCGCGAGCAAGCTCGCTCCTACAGGGCAAGACACGAGGCACAGCATGCAAATCAAACTCGCCAACCCCCGTGGCTTCTGCGCTGGCGTGGACCGCGCGATCGAAATCGTCAATCGCGCCCTGGAGGTCTTCGGGCCGCCGATCTACGTGCGTCATGAAGTGGTGCACAACAAATTTGTCGTCGAAGACCTGCGCGCTCGCGGCGCGATCTTTGTCGAGGAGCTGGACCAGGTGCCGGATGACGTCATCGTGATCTTCAGCGCCCACGGCGTTTCCCAGGCCGTGCGCAGCGAAGCGGCGGGCCGTGGCCTGAAAGTCTTCGATGCGACCTGCCCGCTGGTGACCAAGGTGCATATCGAAGTGGCGCGCTACAGCCGCGACGGTCGCGAATGCATCCTGATCGGCCATGCCGGCCACCCGGAAGTCGAAGGCACCATGGGCCAGTACGACGCCAGCAATGGCGGCTCGATCTACCTGGTGGAAGACGAGCAAGACGTCGCCGAGCTGCAGGTGCGCAATCCTGAAAAGCTGGCGTTCGTTACCCAGACCACCTTGTCGATGGACGACACCAGCCGGGTCATCGATGCCTTGCGCCAGCGTTTCCCGGCGATTGGCGGGCCGCGCAAGGACGACATCTGCTACGCCACGCAGAACCGTCAGGATGCGGTCAAGCAACTGGCCGACGAGTGCGATGTGGTACTGGTGGTGGGCAGCCCGAACAGCTCCAATTCCAACCGCCTGCGTGAACTGGCCGAGCGCATGGCCACGCCGGCGTACCTGATCGACGGTGCCGAGGACATGCAACGCAGCTGGTTCGACGGCGTCGAGCGCATCGGCATCACCGCCGGGGCTTCGGCTCCCGAGGTGCTGGTACGGGGCGTGATCGAGCAGTTGCACGCCTGGGGCGCTACCGGCGCCGACGAACTGGCCGGCCGCGAAGAAAACATCACCTTTTCCATGCCCAAAGAGCTGCGCGTTCGCTCCCTGCTCTGATCAGCCCTGCCTGTCGCATAACGCCTGCGCGGCCTTGTCGCTGCGCAGGCTGACCCGCCCACTGCGGGAAAGCACCACCTGGTGCTGGCTCGTTCCCGGATCGGCCGCGCAGATGTGCAGCGTCCCGGCCTGAAAGGCGCCGCTGGGCAGCTGCGGATCGCCCAGGCCACTGAAGCGCACGAAATGCTCCACCGGACGATTGCCGACAATCGCCACCCGGGCGTCCCCCCGGCGTTCAAGCAGTACCGGGTTACCGCTGTCCTGCGAGCCCTCGCCGCTGATATCCAGAATGATCCGCCAGCCTTGGCTCCAGTCATCGTTCAACCCGTGAATCACGGTCCGCTGCTGACGCAGGATGGCTTCGGTGCGCGCATTGCGAATGCCGCTGGCAAGCATCTGTGCGGCATCCAGCCGGCGTGTCGACTGGAACAACTCCCCGAATGAGGTGGTGGCGAACAGCATCAGCAGGCTGGCAAGCGCCAAGCCCACGATTATTTCGATCAGGCCGAAACCCTTTTGCGACATGGTTCTCCCTCCATGGAGTGCGCCAGGCCCGGACAATCCTTGCCCGGCCATTGAGCAAAACCTCAAACCCTCGGTCTATGAAGGTTCGAAGTGCCAGAGCCAGTTATAGCCGCTGGCCGCTCAAGGGGATGGCATGCGTCACCGTACAGAAGGCTTCACGCTGATCGAATTGCTGGTGGCCCTGGCAGTTTTGGCGGTTTTGTTGACCCTGGTGGTTCCCGCGTTCAGTCAGATGGCGCAGCGCTCCAAGGCCGACAGCGACATCAGCGAACTGCTGCGCAGCTTGAATTACGCGCGCCTGGAGGCGATCGACAGCGGCTTGCCGGTTCACCTGCGCCCGGCCGCGGTCGATTCGGACTGGAGCCGGGGGCTGTCGATTTATCAAGGCGACGGACCGGCGACGAATGTATTGCGGGTTGTTCCCGCGGTCAGTCGCGGCGCCCGGCTGACGCTAACCTCTGAATTCGACAGCATTGGCTTCAACGCGTTGGGCGGTGTATCGGCAGCGGTCCCGCCGGTCATGACTTATGTGCTGGGCGAGCAACACAGGACGATCACGCTGTGCCTGAACGGACGGATAGCGGTAAACGGGGAGTGCAAATGACGGGCAGGAGCGTGCAGGCCGGAATGACGCTGATCGAGGTGCTGGTGGCGGTGCTGATTCTCGGCGTCGGCCTGCTCGGTGCGGCGGCGGTCCAGCTCAATGCCCTGCGCTACACCGACAGTGCATTGATGACCAGCCAGGCCAGCTTCATCGCCTATGACATGCTCGATCGCATCCGCGCCAACAGCGCCGCGGACTACACCGTGGCAGCTCCCGAGGCCGGCAATTTCGGCGTGGTTCGGGACCAGGACCTCTATGACTTCAAGCGCAATGTCGAGAGTTTTGGCGGGCCGACCGCCGAGGGCCATATCAGCCTCAAGCAGGGCGTGTTCACCATCAGCATCACCTGGGACGACGCCCGTGCCGCCCATTCTTCTGGCGAGCCTGCTGAAGGCTCCCGCAGTTTTGTCCTGAGCAGCCGGGTGGCAGTGGATCCGGGGAGCAAGCCATGAGACGCGGGAACAGCGGCTTCGGCCTGATCGAAATGCTGGTGGCGCTGGCGTTGAGCCTGATCGTGGCCTTGGGCGTGACGCAGATTTTCATCTCGGCCAAAAACACCTATGTCAGCCAGAACGCCTCGGCCAGCCTGCAAGAGGATGCGCGCTTCGTACTGAGCAAGATGATCCAGGAAATACGCATGGTCGGCATGTTCGGTTGCCTGCAGAACATTGCCGATTCCAGCATTGCCGCGGACTTCGCCGGCCATGCGCAAACGCCTATCCGCTGGGACAACGCCAACCACCGGCTGACGCTGGTCACGGCCGATATCGGCGACAGCGGTGGCGCCCCGACCTGGACCGTGCTGAGCGATTGCCGCAATAGCGCCACCGCCTATACCGGCGCCCGCAAGGCCCCCTCGGGGCAGCAGGCGTTTGCGGTGCGGCGCCTGGTGTACAGCTTGAAGGACGATCAACTGCTGATGGGCACCGGCACTGGCTCCGGCCAGGCGGTGCTGGTGAACAATGTCAGCGCGTTCGACGTGTCGTTCGGCATCGCCAGCACCGCCACGGATGTCGCGGCCTCCAGCTATAGCCGTGATCCCGCAGACCCGGCACGGATTCGCAGCGTGCGCTTGAGCCTGACCCTGAGCGATCCCCAGGCGCGAGTGCGGCCGCAGACGTTCAATGTGGTGGCCGCCTTGCGCAATCGCCTGTTGTGAGGGAGTTGCCGATGACTTCGTATCGAACGGCTCCCGGGGCGCAGCGCGGCATGGCGCTGCTGATGAGCCTGGTGTTCCTGTTACTGCTGACCTTGATCGGCATTTCGTCGATGCAGAACGCGACCTTGCAGGAAAAGATGGCTGGCGGCCTGTGGCTGCGCAATCAGTCGTTCCAGGCGGCGGAGATGGCCCTGCGTATCGGTGAGAGCGCGGTGCAGCAGGATAGTTATGTATTGGCGGCCTGTAGCGGCGGCCAGTGCGCGCCGCCCGGCGAGTCCGCGGCTGTCAGCGCCGCGGGCCACAACAGCCATTCGGGCGTGACCTGGATCGCCACCGATAACGGTTTTTACGCTGTGCAGAACCTCGGTACGACGCTGGGGGCAGTCCATGTGCCGAGTAACACTTCCGCGACCCTGTACCGGGTGACCGCTGTCGGGCTGGCCGGCCACTCGCGCAGCGTGCTGGAGAGCATTTATGCCAAGTATTGAAAGGCCTGGGGGATTGCTGGCTGGCGCTTTGCTGGGCCTCTATCTGAGTGCTCCGGCCTATGGCTTCAGCCCGGCGCAGGCACCTTTGGCGAATTCGGCGGCGGTGGCACCGAATGTGATGCTGCTGCTCGACGACTCGCAGAGCATGAACAGCATTGTCTATGCCCCGGGTTTCGATCCCGGGCTGGCGCGGGCGCCGGTCAGGCCGTGCCGGATGCAGGCGGGCGAATGCCTGGCCGGAGCCAGTCCGAGCGCGGATTCGCTTGCTCTTTCAACGCTGAGCCAGGCGGGCTGCGCCAGCGGTTATGTCGGTTTCTACCGCGACAGTGCCCGGCCACAGTGCCTCAAGCTGCCTGATCCAGCGGGGAACGGCCGCACCCGCTATTCGGCTGCCTATTTGGCTTACCTGCTGGCCCTGGCCGACGGTCGCGACCGGGATTTCACCGATGGCTCGATTCCCGCTCAGGACCGGATGACCCTGGTGCGTGAGGCCGCCAGCAAGCTGGTGGCTGACAACCGCGCGCTGCGCATTGGCCTGGCGAGCTTCAACCCGCCAGCGGGCGGCGATCTGGCGCCGGGTGGGCGTATCGTGCGCACCATCAGCGATCTGGCTCCGCTCAGCGACCAGGTCAGCCAGGCTCAGGCCGACGCTAACTACCAGGCATTGCTGTCCGCCATCGGCGGGCTCAGGGCCTCGGCCGAGGCGCCGCTGGCGGAAACCTATTACGAGATCAGCCGTTATTTTCGGGGGCTGACGCCTTACTACAACAGCACGCCCTCTACCTATGGCAGCCCGATCCAGTATCGCTGTCAGCGCAATTACGGCCTGGTGGTGACCGATGGCCTGCCCAGTTACGACCACAGTTTTCCCTCCCGTGAACCCCAGGGGGCGAGCAGCCTGCCAGATTGGGATGGGGTGCCCAATGACGGTATTAATCCTGGCGGCAACGAGGAGGGCAGCAGCCTGTATCTGGATGACATCGCCAAGCTGGCGGTGGATATCGACATGCGCGCGGCAGGCCTGGATATCGCGGGGAAAAGCTGGGATTCGGCGGGCTTCGCGCAGCAGCACATGAACACTTACACCATCGGTCTCAACGCGCAGTACCCCATGCTGGCGGATGCGGCGAACTATGGCCGGGGCAAGTTCTACCCGGTGACCGACAAGGCGGGGCTCGACGCCGCACTGGCCTCGGCCCTGGGCGAGGTTTCGGCTTCCGCCGCCCAGGCGGGGAGTGCCACGGCGGGGGCCGCCGGGCTGGCCAGCGGTTCGAGTTATTTCCAGGCGTCTTATGACTCCGTCGATTGGCACGGCACCATCAGGGCGTATGGCATCAGCCCTGCTGGTGCGATCGACACCCGTACGCCGCTGTGGAGCACGGACTCGACCCTGGTTGCCGATGCATCGCCGGGGATCTTCCAGAGCTGGAACAGCGCCACCCGGACCGCCGTTGCCTTGCGCCATGACCAACTGTCCGGCGCGCAGCAGGCCGCGCTCGCCCAGAACCTGCTGCCCGGCACCACCGCGGCCGATCTACTGGCCTGGAGCCAGGGGAGTAACCGGGCCGGGCTCAAGGTGCGTACCCGCCTGCTGGGGGACATCGTCAACTCGCCGCTGGTCATGGCGACGCCGACCGCGCAGGACGCCGCCGACCTGCAGGGCGACAGCGACTACAGCGCCTACCTGGCGAGCAAGGCCCAAGGCATGACCCCGAGCCTGCTGGTCAATGCCAATGACGGCCTGCTTTCGCTGATCGACCCTGAGAATGGCCGGCGCCGCTACGCCTATATGCCCTCCAGTGCCTTGCCGCTGCTGCATCACATCGCCGACCCCGGCTACGTCAACGGGGAACGTCACCGGTTTTTGGCCGATGGCCCGGTGGCGGTCTTCGATGCCCAACTCGGCACAGCCTGGGCAACCCTGGCGCTGGCGGGCACCGGGGCCGGCGGCAAGGTGTTTTATGCGGTGCAGCTGTATGGCCAGGCCGGCAATACGCCGCAGGCGCTGTGGGAAATCGCCGCGCCTGAGGTTGCCGATAACAGCCACCCGTTCAATGACCTGGGTTATGCCTACGCCCGTCCGGAAGTGGCACGCTTGGCCGACGGGCGCTGGGCGGCCTTTATCGGCAATGGCTATGGCAGCCATTCCGGGGTCGCCGCCTTGTATGTGGTGGATATTCGCGATGGCTCGCTGATCAGGAAAATTCTGGTCGATGGCAATGGGCAGGAGAACGGCTTGTCCTCGGTGAAGGTGCGGGTGGACAGCCAGAATGTGGTCCAGGCGGCCTATGGCGGCGACCTCCAGGGCCATCTGTGGAAGTTCGATTTGAGCGGTTCGGCGCCGGATAGCTGGGGCCCGGCCTTTGGCGGTGCTCCGTTGTTCAGCGCTCCGGGTGGCGCGAGCCAGCCGATCACCGCGCAGCCGTTGCTGGTGGATCATCCCGAGGGCGGCAAGCTGGTGCTGTTCGGCACCGGCAAGCTCAGCGAGCTGGCCGACAAACG
This sequence comes from Pseudomonas sp. NFACC41-3, assembly GCF_900109505.1. Taxonomy (NCBI): domain Bacteria; kingdom Pseudomonadati; phylum Pseudomonadota; class Gammaproteobacteria; order Pseudomonadales; family Pseudomonadaceae; genus Pseudomonas; species Pseudomonas sp. NFACC41-3. The sequence continues at coordinate 82,133 of NZ_FOAE01000007.1, read as the reverse complement.
CAGCAAGGATGCCCAGGGTTTCTACGCGGTCTGGGATGCCCCGGACGGGGCGGGGCGGATCACCGTGGCTGACCTGCAGGCGCAAGCGATCACCGGGCTGTTTGCCGGTAGCGCGGGCTCCTATATCACCAGCACCCAGGCGGATGTCAGTTATCCGGCCGAGCAGGGCTGGTACCTGCCGCTGGGGGAGGCGTCCAGCGGCGAGCGGGTCATCAATCAGGCCACGCTGGTGGCGGGTCGCATTGTCTTCAGCACCGCCGCTGTCGAGGCGGGCGACCCTTGTTCCAGCGCGGGCAACGGCAAATTGGTCGAGCTGGACGCATTCAGCGGTAAGATGCAGGACGACGCGGTGCTCGACACCAATGGCGATGAAGTGGTCGATGGTCTGGACACGCCTTCCAGCGGTGTCATCTTTACCGGCGGCATTCCTGCGTTGAGCGCTGTGCTTAACCGCGCTACCCGCAAAATCGTCAGCGATTCCGGCGGCGGTATTGCCTCCCTGGTCGAGAGACCGGGCGGTGGCAGCCGTCGCATCATGTGGCGACAAATACAGTAAGTGAGAGTGAGGCATGCGTAGATCCAACCAAGGTTTTACCCTGATCGAAATCATGATCGTGATTGCGATCATCGGGCTCGTCGTCACCCTGAGCCTGCCCAGCATCACCGAGTACGTGAAGAAAACCCATCGCACGCAAATCGCCGGCCTGCTGTCGGAACAGGCGCAGAGCCTCGAGCGGTTTCATTCCAAGGGCGGTGTCTACAGCAACGCTCCGGGCCTCAGCGCCGGCAACGACGACTACAGCATCACGCCAGTCCTGGCCGACCAGAGCTTTACCCTGACCGCGACGCCGAAAACCGAGAGCATGATGGCCGGCGACAAATGCGGCGAGTTCACCCTTAGCCACACCGGTGCCATGGGCAACAACAATATGGCCGACGGGGTGACCAGCAAGGATTGCTGGGGGCGCTGAACAACCTTCTCGGGCGCTGGCGGCGCCCGGTGTTTTCATTTCCTGGACTGGACTATGGCAAAGCAACAGCAAGTGGTGATTGTCGGCGGTGGAGTGATCGGCCTGCTGACCGCGTTCAACCTGGCGTCCGCCGGGCAGCAGGTGGTGGTGCTCGAACGCTCGAATGTCGGCCAGGAATCCTCCTGGGCCGGCGGCGGGATCGTCTCGCCGCTGTACCCCTGGCGCTACAGCCCGGCGGTCACCGCGCTGGCGCATTGGTCGCAGGATTTTTATCCACAGCTGGCCGAACGCCTGTTTGCCACGACCGGTGTCGATCCTGAAGTGCACACCACCGGCCTGTACTGGCTGGACCTCGACGATGAGGCCGAAGCGCTGGCCTGGGCCCGGCGGGAACAGCGGCCATTGAGCGCTGTGGATATCTCGGTGGCTCATGACGCGGTGCCGGTGCTGGGCGGCGGTTTTTCGCGGGCGATCTACATGGCCGACGTGGCCAACGTGCGCAATCCGCGCCTGGTCAAATCGCTGAAGGCCGCTCTGTCGGCCCTGCCGGCGGTGACCCTTCACGAGCAGTGCGAAGTCAGCGGGTTTATCCGCGAAGGTGAGCGAGTGCTCGGGGTGCAGACCTCCCTGGGCGAAATCCGTGGCGATCAGGTGGTGCTGGCGGCAGGGGCCTGGAGCGGCGAATTGCTCCAGAGCCTGGGGCTGGCGTTGCCGGTGGAGCCGGTCAAAGGCCAGATGATCCTCTACAAGTGCGCGTCGGATTTTCTTTCCTGCATGGTCCTGGCCAAGGGGCGTTACGCGATTCCCCGGCGCGACGGCCACATCTTGATCGGCAGTACCCTGGAGCACGAAGGCTTCGACAAGACCCCGACCTTATCGGCCCTGGAAAGCCTGAAGGCTTCGGCCATCGAGTTGATCCCGGCGCTGGCGCAGGCCGAGGTGGTGGGGCATTGGGCGGGCTTGCGTCCGGGTTCGCCAGAGGGCATTCCCTATATCGGCCCGGTGCCGGGGCTGGCGGGGCTGTGGTTGAACTGCGGGCACTACCGCAACGGTCTGGTCCTGGCGCCAGCGTCCTGCCAGCTGTTCGCCGACCTGATGCTGGGCCGGGAGCCGATCATCGATCCGGCGCCTTATGCGCCCAGTGGGCGAATTTAATCCAGGCCGAGTTTCTTCAGCCGGTAGCGCATCGAACGAAACGACAAGCTCAAGCGCTGGGCCGCCGCCGTGCGGTTCCAGCGGGTGTGCTCCAGGGCCTGGAGGATCAGTCGGCGCTCGACTTCTTGCAGATGTTTCTCAAGGTTGATCACCTGTGCCGGTCCGGGCGTGATGGCCGGGTGGGCGCCGTTTGGTGTCAGGCGCAGGTCGCGTGCTTCGATCCGCCGGTTCTCGCACAGGGTGTGCGCCCGTTCGAGCAGGTTCTCCAGTTCGCGCACGTTACCGGGAAAGTCGTAGCCCTGGAGCGCTTGCAGCGCGCTTGGCTGAAGCCGTGCCAGTTGTTGGCCGTTACCCTGCGCCAGGCGCTCGAGAATGGCGGTGGCCAAGGGTTCGATATCAGCCTTGCGCGCCCGTAGCGCTGGCACCAGCAACTCGATCACGTTCAGGCGGTAGTAGAGATCCTGGCGAAAGCGCCCGGCATGCACTTCCGCCAGCAACGCCTTGTGGGTGGCGCAGAGAATGCGCACATCGACCTGGACCTCCTGTTGCCCGCCGACGCAACGTACCGCCTTCTCCTGCAGTGCGCGGAGCAATTTGACCTGCATCGCCAGCGGCAGATCGGCCACCTCATCGAGAAACAGCGTGCCGCCGTGCGCTGCCTGGAACAGGCCGGGCTTGTCTTCGATAGCGCCGCTGAAGCTGCCTTTGCGATGGCCGAAAAACTCGCTCTCCATCAGTTCCGGTGGGATGGCTCCGCAATTGACCGGCACGAAGGCGTGTCTGGCCCGAGGACCCAGGTCGTGGATCGCGCGGGCGACCAGTTCCTTGCCGCTTCCGGACTCTCCGCTGATATAGACCGAGGCCTGGCTCCGGGCCAGTTTGCCGATTTGTCCGCGCAGTTTGTGCATGGCGGCCGAATCGCCGAGCAATGGACCGGTAGCAGGGTTCGGTGGTGTCGATCCGGGCAGGGCGCCATTCAGCAGCTCGCGCAAGCGCGCCAGGGCCACGGGCTTGCTCAGGAAGTCGATGGCGCCGGCCTTCAGGGCGTGGACCGCGGTTTCCTGGCGGGCGCAGGTGCTGAGTATTGCCAGCGGCATTCGCAGCTGGCGGCACTGGATATGCTCGAGTAATTCCAGCCCCGTGCCGTCGGGCAGATGCAGGTCGCTCAGGCACAGGTCGAAGCCTTCCCGGGCCAGCCAGTGACGCGCTTCTCCCAGGGTGCGGGCGCTGCGGGTATGACGTTGCATCCGGCCGAGGCTGATTTCCAGATATTCGCGAATGCCTGGATCGTCATCGACGATCAAGACTTTTTGTCGTGGGCTCATGCCGCTTACTGCTTCATCCGTGAGCGAAAGAGGTGCGGGAGCACCCGCCATCCTGGCGTGTCGTGAAGTCTAGGCAGGCTTGAACTCGTTCGCCCTACTCAAGGCCGGGTGGGGTGTGGTGGTTTGGTCGGGTTCAGGATGATGTGCAGGGTAATAGCCCCGATTTGCCGAGGGTTGCCGGCTAGAAGCGGGACGATGCTGAAACGGTGGATTTTTTGTAGCGAATTATTCAGCGGTGCTAGCAGCGGGCTTTCGCCGTTGCTAGCACCGCTGCCGGTCGGGGCTTGGTGCTAGCGGGATACCGGGCCTTGCTCCAGGTGCGCCTGGCTGCAATACCACTGCTGCTCGAGGGGCAGCGCCCGGTCGCGGGGCAGGTGCACGCCGCAGTGGGCGCAGCGCACCATGGGCGTGGTGCTGGGTTCGCGGGGCGCAGCGGTGCCGGAGGCGGGCTGCTTGAATTTGCGCCAGAGCCATACCGCAGCGGCAATCAGGGCGATCCAGAACAGTAGACGAAGCATGGTAGCCAGCTATGTGAGTGAGGAACCGGCAGTTTAGCCAAGCTCATGCCGGGCGCACAGTGCAATCAGCGCTGAAATCCACGGACAAAAAAAGGGAGACTCGAAAGTCTCCCTTTTTTGTGACCGCGGCGGTGTCAGTCGAACACGCCGAAGGTCATGTAGCTGAACCACGAGCGGTCGCTGTTGTTGCCTTCGGCTTCATGCTGTTCTTCTTCGACAGCGTCGCCATTGGCGTCTTTAGGCTTGAGCTCGGCCGGAATCGCATCCTTGGCGTCCTGGTATTGCTTCATCACGTCCTGGTTGGCGCGGGTTTCTCCCGGCGGCAGCGGTGGACGGGACTCGATCAGGCCCAGGGTGGCCTTGCTCAGCCAGGAGCGGTTGTCCGCCTCGGCGACCCGTGGCACGAACTGGCCGTCGACCAGGGTCGGGTGATCGGGGTAGTTGAGCTTCAGGGTTTCCAGGCTGGTGGCGGCCAGTTCGTCCAGGTGCAGACGCTGGTAAGCCTCGGTCATCACCGCCAGGCCATCGGCCACCGACGGGGTTTCCTGGAAGTTTTCCACCACGTAGCGGCCACGGTTGGCGGCGGCTACATAGGCCTGACGGGTCAGGTAGTAGTCGGCCACGTGGATTTCGTAGGAGGCCAGCAGGTTGCGCAGGTAGATCATGCGCTGCTTGGCGTCCGGCGCGTAGCGGCTGTTCGGGAAACGGCTGGTGAGCTGGGCGAACTCGTTGTAGGAGTCGCGCGCGGCACCCGGGTCACGCTTGGTCATGTCCAGCGGCAGGAAGCGCGCCAGCAGGCCGACGTCCTGGTCGAAGGAGGTCAGGCCCTTGAGGTAGTAGGCGTAGTCCACGTTCGGGTGTTGTGGGTGCAGGCGGATGAAGCGCTCGGCGGCGGACTTGGCGGCCTCCGGCTCGGCGTTCTTGTAGTTGGCATAGATCAGTTCGAGCTGTGCCTGATCCGCGTAGCGACCGAACGGATAACGCGACTCCAGGGCCTTGAGCTTGGCGGTGGCGCTGGTATAGCTGTTGTTGTCGAGGTCGGTCTGCGCCTGCTGGTACAGCTCGACCTCGCTCAGGTTTTCGTCAACGACTTCCTTCGATGAGCAAGCAGCGGTCAGTGCGAGGATGGCGATCAGCAGCAGGTGTTTCACTTGCATGGCGGCTTGCGTCCCTATGACGGCCGCTGTCTTGGGCGGGGCCGTCCTGTTATGATGAGCGCCCCGTTGAAAAGCCTCGGGGCAAAAGACGCCGTATTTAACCACAAGCGCGCAGCCGAAACCAAAGGCTGTGCCGACGCCTAGTCTGAGCATGTCCGATAAAATTGAACTTCGCGCAGAGGTGCCGTCCGAACTGGGCGGCCAACGCCTCGATCAAGTCGCCGCCCAATTATTCGCTGAGCACTCGCGCTCGCGCCTTTCCGCCTGGATCAAAGACGGCCGCCTGACTGTGGATGGAGCGGTTATCCGCCCGCGAGACATCGTCCATGGCGGCGCGGTTCTTGAGCTGACCGCCGAGCAGGAAGCTCAGGGAGAATGGATCGCTCAGGACATCGAACTGGATATCGTCTATGAAGACGACGACATCCTGGTGATCAACAAGCCTGCCGGCCTGGTGGTCCACCCCGCCGCCGGTCACGCCGATGGCACGCTGCTCAATGCCCTGCTGCACCATGTCCCGGACATCATCAACGTGCCGCGCGCCGGCATCGTGCATCGCCTGGACAAGGACACCACCGGTCTGATGGTGGTGGCCAAGACCATCCAGGCGCAGACCCAGCTGGTTGCCCAGTTGCAGAGCCGCAGCGTCAGCCGCATCTATGAATGCATCGTGATCGGCGTGGTCACCGCCGGTGGCAAGATCAACGCCCCGATCGGCCGTCACGGTCAGCAACGCCAGCGCATGGCGGTGATGGAAGGCGGCAAGCCGGCCGTCAGCCACTACCGCGTGCTGGAGCGTTTCCGTTCCCACACCCACGTCCGGGTGAAACTGGAAACCGGGCGGACCCACCAGATTCGTGTGCACATGGCCCATATCAACTATCCATTGGTCGGCGATCCGGCCTACGGTGGCCGTTTCCGCATTCCGCCCGCCGCGAATCCGACCATGGTCGAATCCCTCAAGCACTTCCCGCGTCAGGCGCTGCATGCGCGGTTCCTTGAGCTGGACCATCCGACCACCGGCGAGCGCATGAGCTGGGAATCGCCGCTGCCGGAAGATTTCGTCTGGCTGCTGACCCTGCTCAAGCAGGATCGCGAGGCTTTCGTCGGATGAGTGACTGGCTGATTCCTGACTGGCCCGCGCCGGCCGGGGTCAAAGCCTGCGTCACCACCCGTGCGGGCGGCGTCAGCCTGGCGCCGTTCGACAGCCTCAACCTGGGCGATCATGTCGATGACAACCCAGAGGCGGTGGCCGAAAACCGCCGTCGCCTGACCGATCGTTTCTCTATAAAGCCAGCCTGGCTGAAACAGGTTCACGGTATTGATGTGGTCGAGGCGGATCCGTCCGTCGTCGCCACCGCCGATGCCAGCTGGACCGCCACGCCCGGCATTGCCTGTAGCGCCATGACCGCCGATTGCCTGCCAGCGCTGTTCTGCGACCGTGCCGGTACTCGGGTGGCAGCGGCCCATGCCGGTTGGCGTGGGCTGGCGGCCGGGGTGCTGGAAGCGACGCTCGATAGCCTGAAAGTCGCGCCAGAAGATGTATTGGTCTGGCTGGGGCCAGCCATTGGACCGCAAGCCTTCGAGGTCGGTCCGGAAGTGCGTGAGGCTTTCGTCCGGCACTTGCCACAGACCGAACAGGCCTTTGTGCCGAGCCACAACCCCGGCAAACTCATGGCTGATATCTATATGCTGGCTCGCTTGCGCCTGGCGGCATGCGGCGTCACCGCTGTGTATGGTGGCGGTTTCTGCACCGTGAGCGATGCGCGTTTCTATTCCTACCGCCGCAGCCCGCGCACCGGGCGCTTCGCTTCCCTGATCTGGCTGGAACGCTAGACTCTTCTGACCTGTGTCAAGCTCGCAAGGCTTGAATCTTCCAGAATCGACCGCATCTACAGGGGTATCTGGCAGGTTTCTCTATTTAGGTGTGTTTATCGCTCCGACCTGCTCAAAAGGAAGGTGACTAATGCGTATAGACCGATTAACCAGCAAGCTTCAGCTGGCATTATCCGATTCTCAATCCCTGGCGGTCGGCCTCGACCATCCGGCCATCGAGCCGGCGCACTTGATGCAGGCGCTGCTCGAACAGCAGGGCGGCTCGATCAAGCCGCTGCTGATGCAAGTGGGCTTCGACGTGAACAGCCTGCGCAAGGAACTGAGCAAAGAGCTCGACCACTTGCCGAAAATCCAGAACCCCACCGGCGACGTGAACATGTCGCAGGATCTGGCGCGCTTGCTGAACCAGGCCGATCGCCTGGCGCAACAGAAAGGCGACCAGTTCATCTCCAGCGAGTTGGTGCTGCTGGCGGCCATGGACGAAAACAGCAAGCTCGGCAAATTGTTGCTGGGGCAGGGCGTCAGCAAGAAAGCGCTGGAAAACGCCATTAATAACCTGCGAGGCGGCGAGGCGGTGAATGACGCCAACGTCGAGGAGTCGCGTCAGGCCCTGGATAAATATACCGTCGACCTGACCAAGCGCGCCGAAGACGGCAAGCTCGACCCGGTGATCGGCCGTGACGACGAAATCCGCCGGACCATCCAGGTGCTGCAACGTCGGACCAAGAACAACCCGGTGCTGATCGGTGAGCCTGGCGTGGGTAAAACCGCGATTGCCGAAGGCCTGGCCCAACGCATCATCAACGGCGAAGTGCCGGATGGCCTGAAGGGCAAGCGCCTGCTGTCCCTGGACATGGGGGCGCTGATCGCTGGCGCCAAATACCGTGGCGAGTTCGAAGAGCGCCTGAAATCCCTGCTCAACGAGCTGTCCAAGCAGGAAGGGCAGATCATTCTGTTCATCGACGAACTGCATACCATGGTCGGCGCCGGTAAAGGCGAAGGTTCGATGGATGCGGGCAACATGCTCAAGCCAGCCTTGGCCCGGGGTGAGCTGCACTGTGTCGGCGCCACCACGCTCAATGAGTACCGCCAATATATAGAGAAGGACGCGGCCCTCGAGCGGCGTTTCCAGAAAGTCCTGGTGGACGAGCCGAGCGAAGAAGACACCATTGCCATCCTGCGCGGCCTGAAAGAGCGTTATGAGGTGCACCACAAGGTGGCGATCACCGATGGCGCGATCATTGCCGCGGCCAAGCTCAGCCATCGCTACATCACCGACCGGCAACTGCCGGACAAGGCGATCGACCTGATCGACGAAGCCGCCAGCCGTATCCGCATGGAGATCGACTCCAAGCCGGAAGTCCTGGACCGCCTGGAACGGCGCCTGATTCAACTGAAGGTCGAATCCCAGGCTCTGAAGAAAGAAGACGACGAAGCGGCGATCAAGCGCCTGGAGAAACTCCAGGAGGAAATCACCCGCCTGGAGCGCGAATACGCCGATCTGGAAGAAGTCTGGACCTCGGAGAAAGCCGAAGTGCAGGGTTCGGCGCAGATTCAGCAGAAAATCGAGCAGTCCCGCCAGGAATTGGAAGCCGCGCGCCGCAAAGGCGACCTGAACCGCATGGCCGAGTTGCAGTATGGGGTGATCCCGGACCTGGAGCGCAGCCTGCAGATGGTCGACCAGCACGGCCAAAGCGAGAACCAGCTGTTGCGCAGCAAGGTGACCGAAGAGGAAATCGCCGAAGTCGTGTCCAAGTGGACCGGTATTCCGGTGTCGAAGATGCTCGAAGGCGAGCGCGACAAGCTGCTGAAGATGGAAAGCCTGCTGCACCAGCGTGTCATTGGCCAGGACGAAGCCGTGGTGGCGGTAGCCAACGCAGTGCGGCGTTCTCGCGCCGGGTTGTCCGATCCGAACCGGCCAAGTGGTTCGTTCATGTTCCTCGGCCCGACCGGTGTGGGTAAGACCGAGTTGTGCAAGGCGCTGGCCGAATTCCTTTTCGATACCGAAGAGGCGATGGTGCGGATCGATATGTCCGAATTCATGGAGAAACACTCCGTGGCTCGGTTGATCGGTGCGCCTCCAGGCTACGTCGGCTACGAGGAGGGCGGTTACCTGACCGAGGCGGTGCGGCGCAAGCCTTATTCGGTGATCCTGTTGGACGAGGTCGAGAAGGCCCATCCGGACGTGTTCAACATCCTGCTGCAGGTGCTGGAAGATGGTCGCCTGACGGACAGCCACGGGCGTACCGTGGACTTCCGTAATACGGTGATCGTCATGACCTCCAACCTGGGCTCGGCGCAGATCCAGGAGCTGGTGGGGGATCGCGAAGCACAGCGGGCGGCGGTGATGGATGCGGTGTCGACCCATTTCCGTCCGGAGTTCATCAACCGGATCGACGAAGTGGTGATCTTCGAGCCACTGGCCCGGGATCAGATCGCCGGCATCACCGAGATCCAGCTGGGACGCCTGCGCAGCCGCCTGGCCGAGCGCGAGCTCAAGCTGGAGCTGAGTGGCGAGGCCTTGGACAAACTGATTGCCGTGGGTTACGACCCGGTCTATGGCGCGCGTCCGCTGAAACGGGCGATCCAGCGCTGGATCGAGAACCCATTGGCGCAGTTGATTCTGTCCGGCAGTTTCCTGCCGGGGGCCACTGTGACGGCCAAGGTGGAAAACGACGAAATCGTCTTCACCTGAGCCCGATAGGGCGTCGTTGTGAAGGAGGCCTCGCATTGCGAGGCCTTTTTTTGCATAGGGCGTTGAACTGTAAGGCAAAGGCTTGTAAAGTGCGCCCCGCAGTACGTCGCCCCAAGGCTTTTTCCTCCCTGAGGAAAAAACTGAAATAAGTTGCAAATCATTGTCTTGAAAGCAATTTAGGGGGTTGACAGAGGTTTTTAAGATTGTAGAATAGCGCGCCTCAGAGACATGAACGTAGCGATACGGACCAAGTCGACGAGGAGGCTTCTAGAAATAAAAGCCTGCTGTAAAAGTTGTAAAATTGAAATGTTCAGTTCCGTGATAGCTCAGTCGGTAGAGCAAATGACTGTTAATCATTGGGTCCCAGGTTCGAGTCCTGGTCACGGAGCCAATTTCAAGCCGGGGTATAGCGCAGTCCGGTAGCGCGCCTGCTTTGGGAGCAGGATGTCAGGAGTTCGAATCCCCTTACCCCGACCATATTTGGGTCGTTAGCTCAGTTGGTAGAGCAGTTGGCTTTTAACCAATTGGTCGTAGGTTCGAATCCCACACGACCCACCATTTTTGAAACCAGTTCGCTGGAATCGAATCTTAAGATCAGACGCCAAAAGCTCTGTTCGCAGAAGGCGCCTTTAAAAGGTGCCTTTTTTTTACCGGGGTATAGCGCAGTCCGGTAGCGCGCCTGCTTTGGGAGCAGGATGTCAGGAGTTCGAATCCCCTTACCCCGACCATACTGAAAATCCTCGTATCGAAAGATACGGGGATTTTTTTTGCCCGGAATTTGGTGCCGGTTGTGTCTTGCCGGTTCTGCCCAGGTTCGACAGCAGTTCCGCGCCCCAGAACCCTTTGTCGAGCAGCGTCACCGAGTGGTCGGGAATCTGCTGCAAAACTCGTCGGCCAAACGCATTTCACTGCGTCGGTAAGGGCTCATTGTGCATCCAGGATCACATGCGAACGCACGTTCATCAGCGCCACCAGGCGCAGCATAGGAAACGGTGTCTGATGGTCGCTTGCAGTGTTTCCCGAGCCGAAGTGATCTCAACGCTCGGGCGTCCACAATGCGCAACAGCGCACCGTCCACTACAAAGACCGGCAGGTCATGCCTGGCATCATCGTTATAGCGCTCTATATCCCAATGGTTGCCCGGTCTTGCGCAATAACCACTCAACAGGACCGGCGCCGAGCCGTTTACGAGCTTCGGTTGCCTGCTGCGAGCCAGCAAATGGTCAGAAGCCAGGCCTTGGGCGCGGATATTCAAATGTCTGGCCACCTCATGAACCGGCTCGTCACGAAATAACGCCACGCCGAGCACCCGCCAAAGCACTTGATCGGTGGGCAGACAATGTCGGCGAAGGGTTACCTGGCTGGAGAGATTCAGCGCAGACGCCATTCACTCTATGGGGATATGTCGCAGACGTTGAAAAGGTCGCCGAGGTCGAGCAGGTTCTGTTGAGCAGATATAAAAAATCCGATGCCAGAAGTCTGGCATCGGATTTTCTAGAAAGCCCGGCATGAGCTCAAATGCTTAGCTCATGACAATTAACCTGATGTGGGAGTGATCGCCTGTGTCCGTGGCCAGCCCCTCGTTGCGAAGGGCGTTTACGGTACTCACAAGACCCGGCAAAGGCCGTCCACGCGTTCGTAAGCCAGTTCCTTGTTTGTTGGGGGGAGCTTGTAGTCCACCATGCAGCTGCCTTCGGCCCAGCGAATCTCCAGCCGGCCCTGGTCGGGAACACCAAAGACCAGCAGGCGCGACAGGTTGTCGACCATGCCCAGGGGCTTGCCTTGTTCGTCGTAGCCTTGGGCGCCGAAGGGGATTGGATCGCCCTTGTCCGCGCGCAGCACGAATTGCAGGCGGCGACCTGTCTGTGCGGCATAGGTGGCCTTGACGATGGCGCCACGGGTTGGCACCAGCACCTTGGAGGTTTCGTTGATCTCGGTGTCGGTACCCAGGGTCTGGGTATCCAGGTTCAGCCAGTTGTAGCGATAAGGCTGCATATAGGGCACCACCGCGTAACCCTTGCCATTGGTGCGAACGGCGTTCCAGCCGGATACACCGACGCCGTCGACATCCGGAACTTCCAGAAGGCCGAAAGTCTCGCCAAGCGGCTGGCCGAGGGTAACGCCACCACTGTGCACCAGCAGCGATCCAGATGCGCCCAGGTCGATATGTTTGTCGTCACGGCCCTGGTTATAGCCACCACGCAGCTTGGCGACGGGGGTGTCCCAGTCCAGGCTGGCGCCGGCCGTACTGCCGTTTCTTTTGCTGTGGCCTGCCTGTGCCGAGTAGCTGAGGGTCGCCTGGTCGTCCAGGTAGCCGGACACGTTCGACTGCAGCGAGGAATCGCCTTTGCTCGAGCTGATGGCGTTGCTGGAGAGGCGGTGAGAACTACCCCGGCCTCCCAGTGGCATGCTGACACTGGCGGTGAGTTGCGTATCCGAACCACCGTTCATGGGATCGCTCTGGGTGCGTGACACCGCCAGGTTGTAGCTGACGTTGGCAACGCTGCTGCCATAACCAAATTGCCAGTTGCGCGTACGGCCCTGCTGATTCCAGTAGTTGGTTTCATCCATGCTGAGGTACAACGAGCCTCGCTGTGACAGGCTCTGGTTCACCCGGAGGTTGATTCGGCTCTTTTGTGCGCTGAAGCCGGCACGCTCCTGATACATGAGGTCGTCCACATGCTGGCTGAAGCTGCGATAGCCTTCGGTGGAGTAGCGGTAGCCGGCCATGGTGAAGGTGGTATCGGTGGCGTTCAGCGTCTTGGAGTACAGGAAGCGCGCACTGTGACCCTTGTTGCTCCTGCCGTTCGGGGTTTTCGATTCACTGCTGGTGACGTCGAAGGAAATACCGCCGAGGCTGGAGTTCACGCCCGCACCAATGTTGACGGCGCGATAGTCTTGCGCGAGCAGCGCGCCGCCATAACCGGTGACGTTATCGGTCACACCGTAGACGGCTGTGCCCTGGGTGAACGACGGCGACGGTTGGTCGGCGACGCGATATTCCCCGGCGGTGACGCTGTAGCGAAGGTTGCCGCGCCGGGTCATGATCGGCTGGTAGGCATAGGACTGCAGATATTCGCGTACCCGGCCATCCGCTTCGATGATCTTGATCTGCAGGTCGCCGTTGGAGCCGCTGGGATAGATGTCAGTGAACTCGAAGGCGCCAGGAGGCACCGACGCGGAATAGATCACGTAGCCGTTTTGCCGTACTTCTACGGTGGCATTGGTTTCAGCGATGCCACGGATCACGGGTGCGTAGCCGACCTCGTTGTCAGGCAGCATGCCGAGGTCCGAAGCGATCTGTGCACCGCGAAAGCGCACGCTGTCGAAGATCTCGCCTGGGGTGTACAGCTCGCCCAGGGAAAGCTTGCCTTTCAGGCGCTGGACATCGCGCTCCAGATAGTTGCGGTTGCTCTTGAATTCGCTTTTTGTACCGGTTCCTCCGGTCAAGGCGGATTCGTTGCGAAAGCGCCAGCCGGCGATATTGAAACCGTTGCGCAGGTTCAGGTTGTGGTAGTCGCTCTTCCTGCCCTGGTTGGTATTGCGGTTGAAGTTGGCCTGGTAGTCGCTGTAGAAGGCGGTGATGCCTTCGTCCCAAACCGACGGGTCGACGTAACCACGGGAATAGCGCTGGACGTACGCCTGCGGAATGCTGAACTGCAATGCCAGGTTGGTGACGTCGAAGTCCACCGCGGCGCCGGTGATCTGGGCGCTGACGTCGAACGGCTGCTCATCCTTGGCGTCCGCGGCGATGAGTCCATCCTGCTGGGCTTTGCCCGCGTTGAGTCCAAGTTCTTTGAGCAGCCCGAGCGAGATGGCGGGTTTGACCTGCCCGGAGGCATCGGCGCTGAAGGTGATTTCCTGGCGCTTGATCAGCACGTTGTTCAGGTAGAGGTCGACGCTGTAGGTACCTGGCGGAACTGCACTGCCTTTCTCAAAAAACTTGAGGTCCACCGGAGTGCCCTCCATTTTCAGAAAGGAGTCGGCGAACTCGGCCTCTGCGGCGGACAGCTTCGAGGCCAGCCCCAGTGCCATGAGGCAGGTCGCGCACGCCCGTCGGGCGATCCTGAAGCTGAGCTCTCTCTGAAAAATGGGCATGCGAAATCCTTTCGATCGTGCATCGGATGTCCGGGGCACTGACCTGATTAAAAAGTCGGATTAGATAAAGCGGTGCGCTCTATGCGAGCGACACGAGTGATGGCTGTTTTCCGTTAGTTGGAAAGTTTGCTGGTGACTCGGTCCAGCCCGCCGTAATCGTTGATGCTGTCGAATTCCACTGTTGTGGCTCCGGGCTTCATGCCAGTCGAGCCTTTGATCTCGACGGTGCGTGTTGCTCCTGGTGCCAGCATTTCCACGGTAGCGGTGCCCGCGTCTTTGCCATTGCGCAGTTTCACGCTGCTCCCAGCAAGGGTCACATGGAACGCGGAAGGGTTGGTCACCGAAAGCGCGGCTTTGCCGCCTTGTTCCACCAGCTTCCATTGCAGGCTCTTGGCTGCATTGGCGGCGGTGTCCGGCAGGTTGGCCGGGCGGTAGAACAGTTTCACGCGCTGGCGTATGGCAATTTGCAGGGTGTTCTCGCTTTTGGCTTTTTGCGGGATCTCTTGCACGGCCAGCCAGAACACGGATTCCTTGTCGGTCGGCAGCCCCTGGCCTTGATAGAGGATGCGCAGGATCTGCTGCTTGTTGCCTCCAAGGCGAACCAAGGGAGGGGTAATGGCGAACGGTACATCGGTCGCGAGCCCGTTTTTGTCTGGCTCGACCCAAGACTGGATCATGATGTCGTTCGAGCCTTGATTCCTGACGACGACGGATGTTTCCTTGGCTGGCGCAGCGAAGACGACGCGGGTGCCATCCAGCGTAATGCCGGCACTGGCCATCGACGCAAAGAGCGTCATCGCGCTGGCGAGCGCAAGACGTGTCAATAGTGAGGCTTTCATAGCGGCTCCAGGTCGGAGGGAGGGGCACAGGCCCCTCCCTTTGTCGCGGGTTACTCGTAAGTCAAGGTAAACGGCAGGGTGCCGTTCGCAGGACCTGCTTTGATCGTCGCGCCGTTTGCCACATAACCTGCACGCATGTTCAGGTTGGCGCTGTAGGTGGTGGTTTCACCTACTGTGGTTGGCACCAGCGCGCCATCGATGGTTTCGTTCGCGCCGAGGTTCACCAGCTTGTTGCTGCTGTTGTAAAGACCGATACCCACGCCCTCTGCACCACCGGTGACTTTCAGCAGCGAGACGTTCTTGCTGTCGATGCCGGAGCCACTGCTTGGGTCGAACTGCAGCTTGACGGACTTCAGGCCCTCTGCGGTGCCGCCGCAATCCAGGTTCAGGTTGATACCCTTACCGCCGACGATGCCGCCACCTGCAGAGCCCGTGAGCGAGTCGCTGCTGACCTTGCCGAGGTTGATATCGATGTTCTGGTTGCCCTTGCTACCACCAACGTTGGTACCGGAACCGGCGGCGATTGTGCAGGAGGCAGCGACGATGTCGCCGGTGAAGTTGATGGTGCCATCTGCTGCGAGAGCGGAAGTGCTGACCGCGCCAGCGATAGCCATGGAGACGATGCTTTTGAGAAGTTTGGACATTTCATGTACCTGCTAAAGTTGGAGGTGCAATCTTGTATCTTCACTTCGATCGTTACAATAAGACCATTCTTAAAGTACTGAATGCTCTATGGTTTTGAATGGCGGCTAATACTTTTTTGCCTGATAGGATTTCAATAAGAAGATTCTTAAAATTTGATCGGTCAGCATGAAGTTGTCGGAATACCTGTCGGCAGCTAAACGGGATGAACGCCGCAAAAATCTTCGATTCTTGTATGTAAGTAGCTGTTTTGCAGGGGCTAATCTTTAGGGGTAGCAGGTTGGAGTCGAAGGTTTAAGCGTGCAGGGCAAACTATCAATGCAACTAGATAGAGCATGAGTGGCGTCTTGAATACTATCGGGCCAGCTATCTATATGCCGCAGTAAGAGGTGGCGAGGAGTCAGGCTTATGTATTCGGTACGCCCGGGGGAGAGCAACTTTTTGATGTATGGGCCAAGTCGGGCGGCTCTTCTATTTTAGAATTAAGACTAATCTTAAAGCTGCGTGGAAAGTTGGAAATAGAGTGCGGGAAGTCTCTAGGTACTTCGATCTTTAACCGTCTGCCTGTTTGCCTGAGTCCGTGTTGAACAGGGCGCAAAAAAATGCCCCGATCGCTCGGGGCACTCTTGTCCTGGTCTACAGGCTCAGATTCAGTGCAGCTTGAGGCGTGGCTCGGTGCCGCGGCCGATCCGGCTGCCGAGCATCAGCATGGCGGTACGGAACGGGCCGTAGAGCGCCATCTGGTGCATGCGATACAGCGACACATAGAACATCCGCGCCAGCCAGCCTTCGAGCATCACGCTGCCGGTTAGGTTGCCCATCAGGTTGCCCACCGCGGAGAAGCGCGACAGCGAGATCAGCGAGCCGTAGTCGGTGTATTTGTACTCCGGCAGGGCCTTGCCTTCGATACGCAGTTTCAGCGACTTGGTCAGCAGCGATGCCTGCTGGTGAGCCGCCTGCGCCCGCGGTGGAACGTTGCGGTCGGTACCCGGTTGCGGGCAGGCGGCGCAGTCGCCAAAGGCGAAGATGTTTTCGTCGCGGGTGGTCTGCAGGGTTGGCAAGACCTGCAGCTGGTTGATGCGGTTGGTTTCCAGGCCGTCGATGTCCTTGAGGAAGCCCGGGGCGCGAATGCCCGCGGCCCAGACTTTCAGGCTGGCGGCAATCACCTGGCCATCGGCGGTGATCAGGCTGTCGGCGGTGACTTCGCTGACCGCGGCATTGGTCATGACCTTGACCCCGAGTTTTTCCAGGGTCTTGTGCACCGGGCCGCCGATCCGCTCCGGCAGGGCCGGCAGTACCCGTGGGCCGGCCTCGATCAGGGTGATGTGCATGTTTTCCGGCTTGATCCGGTCCAGGCCGTAGGCCGCCAGTTCATGGGCGGCGTTGTGCAGCTCGGCGGCCAGTTCGACGCCCGTGGCACCGGCACCGACGATAGCCACGCTGATCTGCTCCACCACATCGGTCTGCCCGGCATGGGCGCGCAGGTAGTGGTTGAGCAGTTGCTGGTGGAAGCGTTCAGCCTGTTTGCGCGTGTCGAGGAACAGGCAGTGCTGGGCGGCGCCCTGGGTGCCGAAGTCGTTGGTGGTGCTGCCCACGGCGATCACCAGGGTGTCGTAGCCCAGCTCGCGGGCCGGCAGCAGCTCCACGCCGTTTTCGTCGTAGGTGGCGGCCAGCTGGATCTTCTTCTGCTGGCGATCGAGCCCGCTCATGCGGCCCAGCTGGAACTCGAAGTGGTTCCATTTGGCTTGGGCGACATAGTTGAGTTCGTCTTCGGAAGAGTTCAGCGAGCCGGCGGCCACTTCATGCAGCAAGGGCTTCCAGATGTGGGTCAGATTCGCGTCGACCAGCATCACACTGGCGGTACCGCGCTTGCCCAGAGTCTTACCCAGACGGGTAGCCAACTCCAGACCGCCGGCGCCGCCGCCAACGATGACAATACGATGAGTCATGGGGATATCTCGCAAGGCTAAAAGAAATCGGTACGGTTACCCGAGCGAGCGCGATGCAGCTCATAGCGTCAGGTAACTGATAAGTCGGCTCAGCAGGCCCAGGCCAATGGTGACGCTCACGACTATCACGAGGAGCATCCACGGCCGGAAGGGCCGGCGCTCGACTCGGTGCTGGGCCAGTTGCAGGTATTCTTCGACATGGCGTTGGTCGTCGGGGTTCAGGCGGCTGGTCATAAAAAGCCTCGTCAGCTAGACGTTGCGAAAAGTATGAAGGTTACAGCGCAGTGCCATCTTGTCGGGCTATGCGGCAATGAACGGAGCATAGCTGCTCGCGGATGCCGGCCTTGTCATCCCGTGAATGATTGCGCTTTGTAACACTCGCGCGGTGTTTGCGCCATGCCACGAATGGCCGGCAAGGCCCGGGAAATTCCGCTCCAGCAGGCTTACAGGCTGATACCGACATCGAAGAGGATGCTGCGCCCCAGGTTGCCACGCAGGAAGTCCGGCGCGTCGGGGTGAGCGAACAGCACGCGGGCGAAGGTCGGCCCGACCAGCGACAACGAGCGCCAGCCCTGGCGCAGGTATTCGGTCGGCGGCGGGAAGTGGCTGTTGAGGTCCAGCACTTCGCGCTTGAGGCTGGCGAAGGCGATGATGTCCAGCTCCCCCAGGTCCATGCCGCGTTCCTTGTAGTTGTGGGCTTTCTTGCGCAGGGTCGGGGCCAGCCTGAGCAACAGTTCGTTGGCCGGAATGCGTTTGGGCTTGGCCTCGCGCCGTACTAGCTGGCTGAGGGAGAAGGCACTGCGGCGCCGTTGCAACTCGTCGCGCCATTCGTCGTTGAGGCGGCGGCCTTCGTCCAGCACGAAGAACACCTCGAAACAGGCCTCGCGAAACAGTACGTCCGGCGGCTCCTGCCCGGCGGGCGTGAACTCGTCGGCACGGTAGGGGATGTTCAAGCCTTGCAGCAGGCGTTGGCAGACCCAACGCTCACGCTCCCATTTGCGCGCATTGGACAGGAACGCGTTGGCTTGTTCGGCCTGAATGGTGAGCAGGCGCAAGTAATCTGAGTCATCCATAGTCCAAGCTTAGCGTCCAAACGCTGATCCAAGAAATACACTCTGCCGGGTCGGCGGGGGCTGACTGCACTTATAACGGATAAGTGTGACATCCGGTCAACCCTCTGCCGCTCGTTCAGGCCCGCCAGGGTTTCAGCCATAGCCCCAGGACGATCAGCAGGAGCAGACCAGCCACTGTGCTGAGCCCCAATTGCAGCCAGACATTCAACAGCGGATGCAACAGCAGCGCCGCCGCGCTCAGCAGGACGGCGCTGACTGCCCAGCGCACCGGCCAGTTGATCAGGGTGAGCAATTGCTGGCGCTGCATCAGCAGCAGGTTGGTCAGGAGCACACCGCCGAGGGCCGCCAGAGGAATTGCGGTCAGCCCCAGGACCAGCGGCAGGCCCGCCAGCAGCAAGGCGTTGAGCAGGCTGCCGAGCAACTCGCAATGCAGTGGCGTGCTGGTATCACCGGCGGCATAGGCGTAACGCGCGAGCATGGCGTTCCAGGCACCAAATACCAACGACACGGCGAACCAGCCCAGCAACGTCGGCAGCGGGCCATCGGCGCTCTGGGCGGGCAGCAGCCAGTGGATCAGCGCCGGGCTGGCACCCACCAGGCCGAGCGCGGCTGGCAGGCTCAGCAGGGTCGCGGCGTCGAGCCCACGATGCAGCAGCCCCAGGCGCTGATCGCCGGACTTGCCGCTCATCAAGCCAAGCAGGACCTGGTTCAGGCTCATCAAGGCAATCAGCGGCAGGTTGATCAGCTTGCGCGCCAGGTTGACCCAGGTCACCACGCCTTCGCCCAGGTAGCTGGCGACCAGCCGTTCCACCAGCGCCAGGCCCTGGCTGGCCAGGTTGCTGGTCAACAGCGGGCCGAGGCGGCCGAGCAGTTCCCGGCCGGCCCCGGCGTCCCCGCGGACTTGCCAGGGGCGCCAGCCGGTTTGCCAGACCGCCGGCACCAGCGACAGGCACATCAGCAGGCTGCCGAGGAAAAATGCCAGCGAAAGGCCGGAGCCAAGGCTCGCCTGGCCGTAGAAAAACAGGTAAAGCACCGGTGGCAGGTTGAACAGCAGCGAGCCTAGCCCCGGCAGGACAAAACGTTGCCGGGCGTGCAGGGGGATGCTGAACAGCGCGTGCATGAGCAGGCCGGGGATGCAGGCGGCCAGGCTGCGCAGGTTGGCGGCGGCTTCGGCCTGGGCTGCGCTGTCGAGCCCGGGGCCGATCAGGCGGATCCACAATGGCGCGCTCAAGGCCAGCAGGGCATACAGCCCCAGCCCCAGGCCCAGCAGGCGTGGGCACAGGCCGGCCAGCCAGGCGTGCTGGCGCTGGGCGTCGCGTTCCTGATAGAGCGGCAGGGCCGCGGCCGCGAGAATGCCGGCGGCCAGGGTCATGCGCAGGGCTTCGGGAATGAACACCGCGACCAGGAACGCATCGCTGCGGCTGCCCGCGCCCCAGGCCGCCACCAGCAGCCATTCGCGGGCAAAACCGGCGAGCAGCCCGGCGAGGGTCGCCAGGGTCAGCAGCAGGGTGCTGCCGAGCATCAGTAGAACAGGGTGAACAGGCCTTTGCCACCCACCTTGTAGTTCAGGTCGTGAGGGCGCTCGCCCATGGGTTTGGCACCGCTGCCGCCGATGATCTTGTAGGGGGCAACGGCCTTGGCCACGAGGGTGTTGGCGGTCACTACGGCCCCGCGACCGATATGCGAGCCATGGGCGAGCAGCGCCCGGGTGGCGATCCAGGCGTAGTCATCGATGTAGATGGGCGCGGACACCGACCAGAACTCGGGGCTCATCGGGTCATGGCCGCCGGCGAGAATCAGCACGTGGGAGGCGATCGTCACATGATCGCCGATGATCAGCCCGGCTCGGGCATCGATCTGACAATGCCAGGCGATCACGCTGTCATCGCCGATCACCAGGTTTTCCACCCCCAGCACCTCGGTGTTGCGCCAGATGCTCGAGCCCTTGCCGATTTTCGCGCCGCCCAGGCGCAGCCAGGCGATGCGCACGTGATGGCTGGGGATCTTGTTGATCAGGATGTTGTAGGCCTGCTCCCAGGCCCGCAGCCAGCGGTCCTTGAGGGTGGCCAGGTTCTTGCCGTAGCGCGGCACCAGGGTGGTGGGGATGTCCCGCTTCAAACGGCCAAACAGGCGTCGGGCCAGGGGATGCTCGATGATCGGTTCGATATCCACCGCACAGATGCTGTAGCGCGCCTGCTCGCCGTCGCCCTCGACGAACAGCACGTCGTTGTTCAGCCCCCAGCTGTAGGCCTCGAGCAGTTCATCGTGGCTGACGCCCAGCTCCGAGGCCAGGGCAGGCAGGCGTTCCGGCAGATCCGCAGAATGGAAAATACGATGTTTCATGCTTGGCGATCCTTGGGGTTGATGAGAGGAAGAGTGATGGCCGGGCGCAACCGGACCTGTTGCAGGCTCATGCCCATCAACAGCCAGAACAGACCGATCAGCACGAAAGTGAAGCTGAAGTAGTGGTCGAACAAACCCGTCAGCAAGGCCGCCAGCAGGCCGGAAATGCACCCCAGCCACAGCGCGTTGTCGGCGGTCACCTGGCGGATCGGCGCCAGCGGGCGCACCTCGCGCCACCACAACAGGGTGACGGCGATGAACAGCAGCATCCCCGGAATGCCGATCTTGTAGATGAAGTTCAGCCACAGGTTGGAGATGCCCGGCAGGTCGGTGCCCGGTACCGGCGGGTCGACCTTGAAGCCGATGCCCAGCGGGTAGCGCATCATCGCCTCGGGGAATTTCGCGTACTCGTCGAAACGCACTTCGGTACTGGCGTTGGTTGCCGAGAACATGGTCATCAGGCGTTCCTGCAGCGGCGGGTAGAACATCACCAGGGCCACCGCGAAGGCCGCCCCGAGGCCGATGATCCGGCCGCTGTAGGGCACGCGTTTGTAGGTCAGCCAGATCAGCACCAGGGCCAGGGCCAGGATCGCCCCGCGGGAAATACTCAGCAGCAGCCCCGCGCAACCCAGGATCGCCACCGCCAGCCCCAGGGCCCGGCGCGCGCCGGTGCGGGTCCAGCCATAGAGCAGCGCCAGGGGAATGAACAGCACCAGCACGCCGCCCGTGAGGTTGGGGTGAACCCAGGGCGATGCCATGCGCTGGTAGTTGGCGGAGAAGATGTCCCTCACCGCTTCCGGGTGGGCGTACTTGAGGTCGGTGAGGATCGGGATCATCGACATCGCGTTGCGTGACTTGATGAACATGCCGATCGACAACAGCAGCATCAGCAGGGTGCCCAGCAGCAGGGCGATCACCAGTTTGTCGCGGTCGGCGTCGGTACGCAGGAGCAGCGGCACCATGAACAGCAGCGACAGGTTCATCAGCCAGCGCACCCAGTTCACCGGGCCGTTGCCTTCGGCGTGGATGATCAGCATGCCCCAGACAAAGGGAATGGCACTGAACAGCATCAGCCAGACCATGGCCCGCTCGGTGGGGCGCCAGAGCATGAGGTTGCGGGTCTTGCCGATGAACGATTGCCAGAACAGCCCGACCCACGTCAGGCCGAGCACCGCTTCACTGACCGTGGTGCGAATCCCCAGTTGCAGCGTGGTGTAGGGAATGCAGGTGGCCAGCACGGCGAAGATCAGCAGGCCCCACAGCGGCTTGCGGATCAGTGTGAGGGTCACGGCCAGGCCGATCACCACGAAGATGACTTTTGCCGGTGGCAGGGCCCACAACAGAATCCCGAAGATCAACCCCAGGGTCAGGCCAATGAATTTTCCTGGCAGCATCAGTGAAAGAGCCCTGTGAGCAAGGTGTCGAGGCGCTGGCGGTGGGCCGGCTCGGCAAATTGCCGGGCCCAGTCGCGCAGGGTATCCGGATCGGGTCTGGCGCTGTCCTGCGCCTGTTCGATCAGCGCGTTGCGCAGGCTGGCGCGATCGCGGGCATTGAAGCGTCGCGCGCCGGGTGGCGTGACCTCATCGAGCGCCGAACCCCTGGCCACCGCGACCGGCGTGCCCTGCCACAGCGCCTCGACCACCGGCAGGCCGAAGCCTTCGGCGTAGGAGGGCTGCCACAGGCAGTCGGCATGCCGGTACAGGGCCTGCAACTGCTCGTCGCTGACGCCATTGACCCAATGCAGGCCGGGCAACTGGCTCAGGTTGGCGGGCAGGTCGCTGGCATGGCCGACCAGGACCAGCTCCGGTACTTGCGGGTTTTCCTGGCGGCAGCGCTGCCACTGCTCGATGAAGAGCGGCATGTTCTTGCGCGGCTCCCGCGTCCCGACGGCCAGCCAGTAACGCTCGGGCAGGCCCGTCGGCAGTGGGCCGACGACGCCCTGGAACTCCGGCACCAGGTTGTGCAGCACGCGGAATTTCGGCCGCGCCCAGGGAAACAGCCGGGCCGCTTCACTGCAGGAAAACCGCGAAGGGCACCAGACCTCATCGGCAACCCAGATCGACCAGGCGATCGACACGGCGTCGATCAGCCGATAGGCCATGGCCTTGAGCGGCGAGCGGTGGAAGTTGCGCTGGGTCAGCTGGAACAGGTCATGCAGGATCAGCACATAACGGGTGCCCGCCGGCTTGTGGCCGATGGGCAGGCCCATGTTGGCGGTGGCGATATACAGGTCGACCGACTGCTCGCGAATGGTCGCCGGCAAGAATTTGCGTTCGAAGCGCAGGCGCACGCCGGGGCGTTGCACGCCATCGAGGGGGCTCGGCCAGGCTGGGCAAAAGGCGGTCTGGCGTTGTTCATGCTCCAGTGGCGCTTCGCTCACCAGCAGCAATTCGGTGTCTTCACGGGCACGCAGGGCCTGTTCCAGTGCCTTGACCTGACGGGCGATGCCCGAGGAGGGAGCGACCGTGGCCGGACGATAATCGAGGGCTACACGCATGCGGGATGCTCCTGTGTGGAGGGCAGAGTCCGGTAGATCTGTTCCAGTTCGTCACCGGCCACGGCCCAGTCGTGATGCTGGCGGGCATACAGGCGGGCGGCGCCGGCCAGTTGGGCGGCGAGGGTCGGCTCGCTCACCAGGCGAATCACGGCATCGGCCAGGGCCTGGGCATTGTCGCCTGCCAGGTAATGTTCCTCGGGGCGGATGGCCAGGCCCGAGGCGCCTTGCGCGGTGCTGACCAGCGGCAGGCCGGCGGCCATGGCTTCGAGCACCTTGAGCTTGGAGCCGCCGCCCTGGCGCAACGGCGCGATGAACAGCGCGCAACGCCGTTGCAGATCGGGCAGGTCCGGCACGAAGCCGACCCATTCGATGCGGCTGTCGGTCCAGCGTTCGGCCCAGTTGCTCGGCAAGGCATACCCGGCCACCGCCAGGCGCGCCTCGGGGCAGTGGCTCCAGACCCGCGGGAAAATCTCGTCGAGCATCCACTGCACGGCGTCCAGGTTCGGCGCGTATTCGTAGTTGCCGACAAACAGCACCCGCTGGCTCTGCGGGTCGGCCGAGACCTCGGCAAAGCTGCGGCTGTCGACACCGTTGACCACCACCTCGACCGGGGTACGGGTCAGCTGGCGCATGGTCCGGGCGTCGCTTTCGGTCACCGCGACCACCTGGCGGGCCGTGTCGAACGCCTTGCGTTCCCACTGTCGGCAGCGCCATTGGTCGTAGCGCACGAAGAGACTGGCCCAGGCCGGGAAGCGGTCATAGGTTGCGCCGCCCAGGCTGGATTCGAGGTTGTGCTCGGTGAGCACGAAGTCCCGGCCGGCCCGCCGCAGCGGTTGCAGATAGGGTTGCAGGCTGTAGCTGTGCTCGACCTGGATCACATCCCAGGGCTCTTGCAGCAGGCTGTCGAAGCGCTCGCGCAAGGGGCGCGACACGCCGTTGACCGTGGTCAGCAGCGGCCACGGCGCGAACAGCCCGGCCAGTACCGTGACCGGGTGCTTCAGCGGGCGCCGGGGCACCACGATCAGGCGTTCCAGCCAGGGCTCGAGGGCGGCGCGGGTGGCGGCATCGGCCTCGGTCTTCGACTGCACCAGCAAGGTGATGCGGTGGCCCCGCTCGCTCAAGGTCCGCAGCAAGTGAAACTGGCGAGTCTTGCCTCCACTGGTCATGGGCCAGGGCAGGTAGGGGAGAATCCAGAGAATCTTCACGTACGGCACTCCAGGTCGAGATCGATTACCACACGAGAATCTGCAGGGACGACTTCACGGCCGGCTGGATGCCGTCCGCGGCCTCGAGACTGGCCCGGGTTCCGCTGAGCGGGTCGTAGAGCTCGGCCTGGTGCACCTGGGGCAAGCGGATAGTGCCGCCCTTGGCGCTCCAGAACATCAGCAGGCGCTTACCGTCGTCGCGGGTCCAGGACACGCTATAGAAGGTGTCGGGCAGGTTCTCGAGCTCTGGCGTCTTGCCGGGTTTGAGGCGCGCGCCGGTAATCTCGAGAAAACGCGCGAGCGCCTTGTACACCGGCTTGGGTTCGCCGTTGAGATCGAGCAGGCCGTAATGCTGGTCGCGGGCCGAGGCGCGCGAGTCGAGATCGGAAAGGGCGAAGAGAAAGATCCGCTCGTAGTCCTGGTCGCTCATCAACGCCAGGCGACGCAGGGTGTAGTCGGCCTGACCGTCGACGCCGATCAGCCGCTGCATCTCCTTGGGCCCGGCGTAGCTCGACCAGCCCCACTCGGTGGCCCAGACCCTCTTCAGGCCGGCGCCGTGCAGCATGTCGTTGAGCTGCTTGCCGCGCAGCAGCACTTCGTTCTTGCCTGGCTCATCAGTTTCCGGGGTTTCCGAATACGGGTGGTAGGCGGCGACCATGCCCAGGCTCTGCACGCCCAATTCGCCGAGTTTCTCGAACATCAGCGCGTTGCGCTGGGTCGGCATCTGGCTGTAGTAGGCCATGCCGCCCATGACCTGGATCTTGTCCGGCGCCACTTGGTTCAGGGCCTGATGGGTCGCCAGCAACAGCTCGCCGTAGCCCTTGGCATCGGGTTTCGGCCGCCAGTTGTTGGGTATGTTCTGCTCGTTCCACACCTGCCAGGCGTCGATGTTCGGGTAACGCTGGGCCAGCATGGCCATGCGCGTGGCGAAGACTTTCGGATCGCGCGGCGGGTACTGATCCTGGAACGGCCCGCCCTTGGGGGCGGTGGTCACGAAGGGCGCCGAGCCTACGAGGTAGAACAGCGACTTGAGTTTCGAGTCGCTCAGGGTCCGGTCCAGTTCGTCGAGGGTGCTGAGTTGATAACCCTCTTCGGTGGGTTCGAGCCGATCCCAGTGCAGGTCGACCCGCACCCATTGCAGGCCGAGCTGCTTATAGGCGGCGATCTGTTTGCGGTATTGCTGCGGGGTGAACCACAGGAAGTGCGCATTGACCCCCAGGTAGTCCTTCCACACCAGGGTGCGATCGGGGGCCAGGTTGATCGGCGTGGCATCGACCTGTTCGCTGAGCAGCAGGGCGCCGCCTACCGCCAGCGCGGCGACCAGTGGCAGATAGCGCAAAAGAGGGCGACGTTTAAGGCCTGCTCGGGTCTTCATTTCGATCGCTCCTTGCACACTTCATTGAACAGTTCGGCGAAGCGCCGCGCGGTCGCGCTCCACTCGCGTTGTTGCCCGGCCTCGCTGGCCCGCGCGGCCCACTGGCGGGCCAGTTCGGGCTCCAGCACCAGGCGGCTCAGGTGCTGGCTCAGCGCTTCGACATCGCCTTGCTGATAGGTCACGCCATTGCCGCCGGCCACCTCCTCGGCAAAGGCCCGGGCATTGGAGGTGACGACCCCGCGACCGCAGGCATTGGCCCAGGACAGGGCGCCGCTGGTGCCGCGCATCTGGCCGAGCCAGGCGAGTTTTTTCGATTCCCGGTACGGCAGCACCATCACATGGTGGGCCTGGATGGTGCGGGCGATCTCGGCGGACGGCAGGTCCAGTTGCCAGTCCACCACATCGTCCAGCTGCAATTCGCGAATGCGCTGGCGCAGGCCGTCGAGGTAGTTGCCGGCCGGGTCGAAGGTCATTTCCGGGGCGGTGCCGCCGGCCAGGGTCAGGCGGACCTGGCCACGGCACTGCGGGTTGGCCGCCAGGGTGCGGGCCAGGGCCTCGATCAGGTCCTCGATGCCCTTGCCGCGGTAGATGAAGCCGAAGTACAGCAGGCGCAACGGCACCAGCGGCGGCAGTTCGGCCGCGGGGATCGGCAGGTTGCCGTGGGCGATCACCGCCACCTGTTGCGGTCGCAGGCCCATGCGCTGGCGCAGGCAGTCGCCGCCCAGCCGGGTCAGGGTAATCAGCCGGCGCATGCCGCGGGCCAGGCGCCGTTCTTCGCGCAGGGTCAGCGGGTCGGCGAGCAGCGCCGCCGCTTGCGGCAGTGGGTGCGGCAGGCGTTCGAGCAGGGTCAGTGGCCAGAACAGCCGGGCGCGCCGCCAGATCAGGCGTTCCGGGTCATGCACGGTGGCCGTGCGGGGGATCCGTGGTTGTTCGCTGCTCAGGTAGTCGAGCGCCTGGAACTCGCCGAAGCGGCCACCGCCGAGTTCGGCGTGCACCAGGTCGACGCCCGTCCAATCGAAGGCGCGCAGGCGCGTCAGCTGTTCGGCGGGATCGTGACAGCCGGCCAGCGGCGTCAGCACTTCGATGCCAAGGCCGCGCAGCGCATTGCTGAAATGCGCGGCGTAGTCGGCGATACCGGTCTGTTCCGGCGGCAGCGGGGCCAGCAAGGCGATACGCATCAGGCCGCACCGCGCCAGCTGTTGATCCGCTCCAGCACCCTGGACGGTACTTCGAAGCGGCGACGGTTGAGGATCAGCCCGTCGACCTTGCCGAAGGCGGTAGTCAGCAACGACAGCGCATTCTCGATCATCGGCACGGTGCTGGTCCGAGCCTCGATCACCAGGGCGATCAGGTCGGCGCGGCGCAGGATCAGGAAGGCCTCCTGGTTCGACAGCAGGGCCGAGGCATCCAGCAGCAGGACTTCACCGGGCTGGGCCGGCGCGCTGTCGTTGACCCGCACGCGCTGGCCGCGCTCCTCCAGCAGGCGGCGCAGGCGTTCGAGGATGAAACTCACGCCTTCGCCATGGCGCGCTGAGGTCAGGCCCAGGGTCAGGCCCTGGCTCTCGATGCGGTCCATGGGCAACAGACTGTAGAGCCGGTAGATGCTCGCGGTCATGGCGGCGGGTGTGGCGTCCTCGAGGTCCGGCACGCTGCCCCACAGCGGCACCTGGAACAGCTCCGGCAGGCGCGAGCCGTCGTGGATGCGCTGGTCCAGCAGGTAGCAGACATAGATGGTCAGCAGACCCACGGCGATGCCCGCGGGAATGGCGAACAGCAGGATCAGCAGGCTCTTGGGGAAGACTCGCGCCGGGTTGAAGGTGGCGTGCTCGATGATCGCGATGTTGCTGATCTGGCTGCTGTCGAGCTCGTGGTCGATACGCGCCTGTTCCAGGTTTTCCGAGTACAGCGCGTAGCTCTTTTCCGCGGTGCGCAACTGCTGGGTCAGGCGGTTGAGTTCGGGCTCGTCGGTCAGTACCCGGTCGCGCTCGGTACGCAGGGCAGCCAGGGTCTTGTCGTAGTTCTCGATCTGCCCGGTCAGCCGGCGCTGTTGCAGCTGGGCATCGATGACCTGCTGCTTGACGTTGGTCACCAGGCTATTGGGCGCGATGTTCTTCGAGCGTTCCAGGCGGCTCTCTTCCTGCTCGCTGAGGGCCTGCAGGTCGTGGATGTTCTGTTCGATCTGCTTGACCGCTGGCGCCTCGGGCAAATAAGTGCGCAGCAAGCGCGCGCGTTCCACCTGCAGGGTGTTGAGCTGGCGCTTGAGGTCGAGCTGGGTCGGGTTGAGGCTGGTCTCGCGACTGGTCACCACTTCGACAGGCTGATCCTGGATCTGCTGGCGGGCGTTGATCAGGAAGCTGCTGATCCCCGACAGCTGGTTCTGCGCATTGACCCGGGCGTCGGTCAGGCGGTCGATCTGGCTGGTGAGGTTTTCCAGGCGGGCATCGACGCTGATCGAATCGATCTGCTTCAGGCGGCCCTGTAATTGCTCCTTGAGGCTGAGGATCTGCGCGGCCACCTTGTTGCCTTCGCCTTCATAGAAGGCATAGAGGCTCTTGCGACCGAGCACCCGGGCGCGCTCCTCGAGGAAGGTGTCGACCCAGATCTTCACCACCTGCTGCGCGACTTCCGGGTCGTCCCAGGTAAAGCTGATGTCGATCACCGACGAACCCGCTTCGTGGCTGGCCTGGAAGTTCTTTTCCAGGCGGGTCGCCAGGCGGTCCAGCGGGCTCTGCGGCTCCGACAGGCCGACCAGTTGCAGCAGACTGCGCAGCGCATCGATGGCGGTGCCCATGGCCTTCTTGGCGTAGAACTTGAGGGTCTTCCAGAAACCCTGGGGTTCGGCGGCCGCGCTCAGTTCCAGGTAGCGCTGGGCGACGATGTGCACGATGGGCCGGCCGGTGAGCATCTTCTCCTCATCGACGATCGGGTCGTGCTGGGTGCTGGGCGAGATCAGCGTCTGGCGATTGCCGGCTTCGATCGGCACCGTGGTGCTGTCGCGCCCGGGCTTGACCAGCAGGCGCGCGTCCGACTCGTAGCGCGTCGGCAGCAGGAAGGCGCCCAGCACCGCGACCACGATGGTGGTGATGACCGCCAGCTTGAACTCGCGGCGGAAGATGAAGAACAGACGCAACAGGTCGCGTAGAGAGCGTATTTCGATCACGGGATCACTCCGTTGAAAGTACTTGTAGCAGTGGCTGATGGAGGCCGATCAAACGCTGTTTACTGCCCCGTCCCGGTACCGGTGGAACTGCTGGTGAAGTTGTTGATCGTGTTGCCGCTGTTCTTCACTTCCTGATCATTCAGGTCGTAGTTGAAGCCCAGGCCGATCCCCTTGTTGATCGGGAACAGCTTGGTGAAGTACATGTCCACCGCTTCCACCGTGCTGCCGATGGTCGATTGCGGCACGTAGATCAGGTCGCCGCGCTGCAGGGCTACCAGCGGATGGTTGGGGTTGCTGAGCATGTTGCTGAGGTCGACGAAGTACATCTTGTACTTGCCGTCGGGACCGGTCCTGAGCAGGGCGATGTTGGAGCTGTCGGCCGACGGCAGCACGCCGCCGGAGCTGAGCAGGGCCTGTTCCACCGACACGGTGCCGGCGAGGTTGAAGAACGATGGATTGGCCACCGCGCCGCCAATGAACACCCGGTTGCTCGGGGCAATGGCGATGTTCACGGTCACTTCGGGCTCGCGGTAGACACGGGTGTAGCGTTTGGTGATTTCCTTGCCCAGGTCTTCAGGGGTCAGCAGCGCGGCCTTGATCCGGCCGATGTTGGGCATCGAGATGAAACCGTCCGGTCGCACCACGAACATCGTCATGTCGTCGGAGCTGGCCGGCTCCTGGGCATCGCGCACGATGCGCAGGGTGTCGCCGCTCTGGATCAGCACCTGGGCGGGCGGCAGGTCGGCCAGGGTCAGTGCCGCCGCGTGGCGAGCCTTGAGGGTGTCGCTGTCAGGGAGCGCGACATGGGCGGGGGTCGAGCAGCCGCCCAGCCACAGGGTGGCGGTCAGGATGCTCAACAGACAAAGCCGGGAAGGTCGGTTAATAGTCATCATGACAGCTCAGGTCCAGTAGTTTGAGAACATGCTCAAGCGACGCTTGAGCGGTGTCGGCAGATGCTGTTCGGCGTGGCCGAGGCGATAGCCCAACAGTTTCAGCGCGCTGCGCAGCAGCACTTCGGGTACACGTTGCAACTGGCCGGCGTCACGCAAGGCGCGCAACTCGGCCTGGACGTAACGCTTGCCTTCTCCACCCGCGCTGCCAAAGGCTTCGCGGATCCAGGGCTCGCGGCCATAAAACACGCCGATATCGAAATAACGGCGGAACTCCTGCATCAGACTGTAGCTGTGCGAATGCTGTACGCACGCACTGGCGGCGTAGCGCACCAGATAACCGTTGAGCAGCATGCGCGCCGCGACGTGGGCGTCCTCGCTGCCGATGACGTCCTCGGGAAAGCCGCCCACCGCTTGCAGGGCGCTGCGCCGGTAGACGGAAAACGAGTCCGAACTGAAGCAGGTCTTGATCCCTAGCTCCCCGGCGTCGGCCAGGCTTTTGCTGCGGCTCTGGGGGCTGTAGTTGAAGTGGCGCGACTGCGCCTCGAGAATCCCGGCGCCGGGATGCGGTAGTTGACGACCATAGGCGAGGCCGATCCGTGGGTCTTCTTCCAGCTCCTGGATCAGGTTGGCGAAGGTCTGGGGCGTGGCCGGAATCGCATCCTGGGTCAGCAGGATCAGCGCGTCGGCATCCACCTGCTCGCTCGCCCAGCGGCGGGTGCCGCCATGGTTGAACTGCTGGGCGGCGATGACCTCCACCCGGGCGCCGAACTGCCGGAAGCGGCTGACGGTGTCGTCCGTCGAGCTACTGTCGACCACCAGCACCGTGTCCGGTTGCAGCGTCTGCGCGGCCAGCGCCGGGAGCAACCGATCGAGGTGCGGTGCGGCGTTGCGGGCGGGAATGATCAGCGCCACTTTCATCATGGTTTTACCTGCGCCGGGGCACGGCCGTAGACGTCTTCGAAACGCACGATGTCGTCTTCGCCCAGGTACTCGCCGCTTTGCACTTCGATCATCACCAGGTCGATGATCCCAGGGTTGCTCAGGCGGTGTTTATGGCCGGCGGGGATATAGGTGGATTCGTTGCTGTTGAGCAGGACCTCCAGGTCGCCGTTGGTGATCAGGGCCGCGCCGCTGACCACTATCCAGTGCTCGCTGCGGTGATGATGCATCTGCAACGACAGCGATTCCTTGGGCTTGACCATGATGCGCTTGATCTTGAAGCGGCTGCTTTCCTCCAGCACGGTGTAGGTCCCCCAAGGGCGGGTGACCGTGCGGTGCAGGCTGTAGGCACTGTGGCCCAGGCGCTTGAGTTCGGTGACGATATGGCGCACGTCCTGGGTCCGCGAGGCATCGGCCACCAGCAGCGCGTCGGGGGTGTCGACGATGATCAGGTCGCTGACGCCGACGGCCCCCAGAACCCGCTTGGGCGAATCGATATAGCAATTGCGCACGTCATGCAGGATGGCTTCGCCGTTGACCTGGTTGCCGGCGGCGTCGCTCGGGGTCAGCTGGCGCAGCGCATCCCAGGAGCCGATGTCGCTCCAGCCGAGGTCGCAGGGCACCACGGCGACCCGCTCGGAGCGCTCCATCAGGGCCACGTCGATCGAAACGTCCGGGGCGAGGGCCAGGCTGTCGGCGTCGAGTTCACGCTGGCGGCAGTGCTTGTTGTCCAGGGTCATGCCTTGTTCCAGGCAGGCCTGGGCGGCGCTCAGCACCTCGGGAGCATGCAGGGTCAGCTCTTGCAGCAGGGTATCGGCGCGGAAGCAGAACATACCGGCGTTCCACAAGTAGTTGCCGCTGTCGACGTAGGCCTGGGCAGTGGCCAGGTTGGGTTTCTCGACGAAGCGCGCGACCTGGAAACCTTCCTTCAGCGCCGGGCCCTGTTCGATGTAGCCAAAACCGGTCTCGGGTTTGTCGGGCTGAATGCCGAAGGTCGCCAGATAACCTGCTTCGGCAAGGCTGCGCGCCTTGCCCACGGCTGCGGCGAAGGCCTCCTGGTCGAGGATCAGGTGGTCGGCCGGAAGGATCAGCAACTGCGCCTCGTCGCCCCAGTACTCGCGCACATGCAGGGCCGCCACGGCGATGGCCACGGCGGTGTTGCGCCCGAACGGCTCGAGCAGCAGGTCGAGGCCCAGCTTGCCCTGATTGACATTGCGGTACTCGTCCAGCGAGCGGAACAGCAGCTCGCGGTTGGTCACCGTGACCACGCAGCTGACGTCCGCCAGGCTGCTGGCGCGAACGAAGGTCTTTTGCAGCAGGCTCTGCCCATCGCGCATGCGGATGAATGGCTTGGGCATGTTCTGCCGAGAGACTGGCCACAGGCGCGAGCCGGAGCCGCCGGAAATAATGCAGGGGATCAATCCAGTGAATGCGCTCATCAGTAGACTTCCTTCGTCGAGAGGACGGCCGGAACCGTCATGAAAACGATGTACAGATCCAGCCAGACCGACCACTTGGAGATGTAATCGAGGTCGTACTCCACTCGTTTCTGGATTTTCTGCAGGGTGTCGGTTTCTCCCCGGTAGCCATTGATCTGCGCCCAGCCGGTGATCCCGGGCTTGACCCGATGGCGCGAGCTGTATTCGCGCACCGCCTGTTCGAACGGCACTCCCGCCGCCTTGGTGGCGGTGGCGTGTGGGCGAGGCCCGACAATCGACATGTTGCCCATCAGCACGTTGAACAGCTGGGGCAGCTCATCGATGCTGGTCTTGCGAATGAAGCGTCCGACCCGGGTGATCCGCGGATCTTCCCGGGTGGTCTGCCGTTCGGCGTTGAGGTCCGCCTGCTCGACATACATCGAGCGGAACTTGAACACGCGGATCAGCCGATCGTTGTAGCCGTAGCGCTTTTGCCGGAACAGCACGGGGCCCTTGGAATCGAGTTTCACCGCCACGGCAGTGACCAGCAGCACAGGGGACAACAGGACCAGGCCCAGCAGGGCGAGCACGATGTCCTCGCAACGCTTGATCAGCGGCGCCCAGCCGCGCAATGGCAGCTCGGACGTGTTGAACATCAGGATGCCGCCGACATCGGTCATGCGGTTGTGGCCAAAGCGCAGGGTGGTGATGTCGGGCACCAGGGCGACATTCACCGACAACTGCCGCAGCCGTTGCACCAGCTCGCCGATGCGTGCGTGCGCGGCCCAGGGCAGGGCGATCAGGACCTGATTGACCTGCTCGGAACGGATCAACTCTTCCAGGTTCTGGGTGTTGCCCAGAAAGGGCAGGTCGCAGAAGGCCTTGGGCACGCGGTCGCTGCGATCGTCGATGAAACCGATCAGGCCGGAGCGGATATCGCCGTGGCGCTGCATGTGTTCGGCAAGGAACAGCGCGCTCTCGCTGAAGCCGAGGATCACCGTGCGTTGCAGGTATTTGCCCCTGGCCATCCACGAATGGAACAGGCGCAGCAGAACCAGACGCTCGATGCCAAACAGCACGAGGCTGGCGATGAACCAGACCGCCAGGTCCCGCAGGCTGAAGACCGGCAGCAGGTGCAGCCCCAGGTACATGACCAGCAGGATGCAGAAGGCGGAGGTCCAGGCCACCAGCATCGTGCGCAGACGCAGGCGATTGCTGAAGAACTCTTCGGAGTAGACCCCCTGGGCCTGGAACAGGATGACGGTGATGACGGCAAAGAACAGCAGCAGGCCAAGTACGGTTGGCCAGATATCCGCACTGGCGGATTCAAGACTCAGGAGCAGCAGGATTCCAGGCAGGGCGGCGGACAGGGCGTGCGTCAGTTTTACCCCCGAAATGAAGAGTTCCATGAATCCGGTTCGGGTCAGGAACCTGCTATCAATCGATTTCGTAAGCATCGAATCCCGTCGTTGCCAGGTAAAGACCCAGCTCTGTTAAGGGTAAAGCCACTACAGAGGCAGGCTGAAAAACTAAGGCTTACTGCAAAAAAGTCTGTTTTTTGGCGGCCTGTGATGGCCAAACAATACTATTCTTCTGCTTTGATGGTCAACTAATTGACTAATTCTGTCAGGTTAACCTTTTTTTTGCATTATGCATCGGTTTTTTGACGGTTTGGCGCATCCAGGACGAACGGAAGCCTGGGCGTGTGTCACGAAGTTGGCTCATTCGTGAGCGGGGGCGTGACGGATAAATGGAGTGTTGTTCAGGGGTCGACTCTTGTCCAACCGGTGGCGATTTATTCCCTTTCGCCCGTGATTGCGGGGTTCTTGATGGCTGGCGCGGCCCTCGGGCGAGGCGCTCTGGCGGTGTAGACTGGACGCTGCGAACTTACCGAAGGAAGGGGAAGAAGCTGTGAAGTATTGGTCATTGCTGTTGCTGGGTTGCGTGCCATTGCTGGCGCACGCGGTGGAGGTTGGCGAGCGTCTGGCGCCCTGGACCTTGCTCGATCAATTCGATCAGGCCTATAGCCTCGACGGGCAGGCACGGACGCTGCTGGTGGCGCGCAGCATGGACGGCGCCAAGCTGGTCAACACCGCCTTGCAGGATCGTCCTGCGGGGTATCTGGAAGCGCGACACACGGTATTTGTCGCGGACATCCAGCGCATGCCGGCGGTGATCGCCAGGATGTTCGCGGTGCCGGCGATGCGTGATTATGGCTACCGGGTCATGCTCGACCGTGATGGGCGGGTGGCGCCACGCTACGCCGGGGCTGTGGATAAAGTCCTGTGGCTGCAGCTCGACGATGGCCGGTTGGTGGCTCAACGGGAGTACGGCACGGCTGCCGAACTGCGCGCAGCGCTGGAGCAGGCGCAACCATGATCAGTGCCGCGCTGCTGTCGCCGCTCACTCTCGGCGTCGGCTGGCTGATCTATGTGCCAGTGCTGGTCTGGGCCGCCTGGCGCGCGCCCTGGGTCGAGCTGTTCAGCGACAGCCGGCGTCAGCATCTGCTGTTCGGTACGGTGTTCGCGTTGTTCATGTTGTGGCTGGTGCGCCGGGATTTCGATACCGGGGTGTCCTATCACTTCATCGGCATGACGGCAGTGACCCTGTTGCTGGACTGGCCGCTGGCGATCATCGGCGGCCTGATTGCCCAGGTAGGGCTGGTCGCGCTGGGCCGCCAGGACCTGGCGGCGGTCGGCATCAACGGCGCCTTGCTGATCCTGCTGCCGGTGCTGGTCACCGAATGCTGCGCAATCCTGGTGGAGCGCGCGCAGCCGCGTAATCCCTTTGTGTATATCTTCTGTTCCGGTTTTTTTGCTGCCGCCCTGTCGGCCTTGTTGTGCCTGCTGGTGGGCCTGGGGCTGCTGTGGTTCGACGGGCGTTTTGCCATGCCGGAATGGCTGGAGGACTTCATCGGCTACCTGTGGCTGATCATCTTCCCCGAGGCCTTCATCAACGGCATGGTGGTCAGCGCCCTGGTGGTGTTCTGCCCCGAATGGCTGGAAACCTTCAACCGCACCCGTTATCTGTCGGCGCCGTGGAAGGATGACGATCCGCGTTCTTGATCCATATCAAACACGTTCGGCAGGCACGGTCCCATGCTCGGCAAAAACCGTTCGGGAGCAGGGTCATGAGTGTGTATGAATGGGCGCGGCAGGAAGTACGCAAGAGTCTGGATACTGCGCAGCAAGAGGGTTTCGAACCGGGCTTGAGCCTGCGCGCCCTGCTCAGCGCGGTGGTGCAGGAGAGTCGGCGGGTACGCAGCGGCGAGGATCTGGCCGACGAGTTGCAGTTTCTCGCGGAGAACCTCGACGATACGCAGGACTACGGTTTCATGCGGCCTTGAGGCTATTAGTGGGCGCGCGGCGGCAGATCGTCGGAAAACAGATCGTCCTCGGCATCCGGGCTGACCGGAATCTTGTGTTCTTCGGCAGCCCAGGCGCCGAGGTCGATCAGTTTGCAGCGGTCCGAGCAGAACGGACGGTTGACGTTGCTCGCGGTCCATTCCACGGGCGCACCGCAGGTTGGACATTCCACGGTCAGGGGTTGGCTCATGACTGGCCTCCACGCAAGGTAAGGTAAAAGTGATGCAGGCGTTCGACCTCGCTGTGCAGCCAGGCGAGATCGCGGTCGTTGACCAGCACATCGTCGGCATGGCTCAGGCGATCTTCGCGGGTCGCCTGAGCCTTGAGAATCGCCTGGATCTGCTGTTCGCTGATCCGGTCGCGTTGCAGGGTCCGCTCGATCTGCAGTTGCTGCGGCACATCGATCACCAGGATCCGCTGGGTCATCGCGTATTGCCCGGATTCGATCAACAGCGGTGACACCAGAATCGCGTAGGGCGACTCGGCGCGGGCCAGGTGGGCGGCGATTTCATCGGCAATCAACGGATGCAGCAAGGCTTCCAGCCAGAGGCGTTGTTGCGGCACCTCGAAGATCAGCTTGCGCAGCGCGGCGCGGTCCAGTTGGCCATCGGCCTGCAGCACGCTGTCGCCGAAATGTTCGGCAATGCGGGCCAGGGCCGGGCGGCCGGGTTCCACCACCCAGCGGGCGGCGTGATCGGCATCCACCACATGAATGCCCAGGTCGATGAAGTGCTGGGCCGCGGCACTTTTGCCACTGCCGATACCGCCGGTAAGGCCGAGGATCCAGGGTTTGAAAACAGGCTTGGTCATCTGAAACCGACAAACTGCAAATAGGAGTCGGTTATTTGACCACCCCAGAGCAAGGCAATCCAGCCGGCAATGGCCAGAAAGGGACCGAAAGGGATAGGCGTGGACATTTGCGCGCGGTTGCGGCGCAGCATCGCGATCCCGGCCAGGGCGCCCGTCAGTGAGGCCAGCAGCAGGGTCATCGGCAGAATCTGCCAGCCGCCCCAGGCGCCGAACATGGCCAATAGCTTGAAATCGCCGTGCCCCATGCCTTCCTTGCCGGTCAGCAGCTTGAACAACCAGTACACCGACCACAGGCACAGGTAGCCGGCCACGGCGCCCCACAGCGCATCGTGGAGGCTGACGAACAGCTCGAAGCCATTGACGATCAGGCCCAGCCACAACAGGGGCAGCACCAGCACGTCGGGCAATAGTTGATGATCGGCATCGATCAGGCTCATCGCCAACAGGCCCCAGCTCAGGAACAGCATCAAGCCGGCCTGCCAGCCGAAGCCGAAATGCCAGGCCACGAATGCCGAGGCCAGGCCGCAGGTCAGCTCCACCAGCGGGTAGCGCCGGCCGATCGGGGCCTGGCACGCGGAGCAGCGTCCGCGCAGCAGCAGGTAGCTCAACAGCGGGATGTTTTCCCAGGGGCGGATCGGGTGCGCACAGTGCGGGCACTGGGAGTGTGGGAGCAACAGGTTATAGGTCGGCCCGACAGGCTCGTCGGGCAGCCCGAGGATATCGCGGGCCTGGGCGTGCCAGTCGCGCTCGAGCATCTTTGGCAGCCGCCAGATCAGCACATTGAGAAAGCTGCCGACAATCAGGCCCAGGACCAGCACCGATGCTACGAAGACCAGCGGGTAGCTGGCCAGGACCTCAGTCAATGACATGTTCAGATCGCTGTGCCGAGTTGGAAGATGGGTAAGTACATGGCGACCACCAGGCCGCCGACGAGGGTGCCCAAAACTACCATGATCACGGGTTCCATGAGACTGCTCAGGGTGTCGACCAGGGTATCGACCTCTTCCTCATAATGGATCGCGACCTTTTCCAGCATGCCGTCCAGGGCCCCGGACTCTTCGCCGATGGCGGTCATCTGGATGGCCATGCCGGGAAAGATGCCGGACGCGCGCATGGAAAAATGCAACTGCATGCCGGTCGCCACGTCCTGCCTGATGCGATTCACCGCTTGCTTGAACACCTGGTTGCCGGTGGCCCCGGCAACCGAGCCCAGCGCCTCCACCAGCGGCACTCCGGCGGCGAAGGTGGTGGACAAGGTGCGGGCGTAGCGGGCCACCGCGGACTTGTACATCAGTGGCGCTACCAACGGCAGTTTCAGCAGGCCCACGTCCAGCCAGTGGCGAAAGCGCGGTGAGCGCCGGCGGGCATGGCGCAGGCCAAACATACTGAGCAACAGCGCGCCTGCCAGCAGCCACCACCAGTGCTGCACGAATTCCGAGAGGGCGATGACCAGTTGCGTGAACATGGGCAATTGCGCGCCGAAGCCCTGGAACATCGACTGGAACTGCGGCACCACCTTGACCAGCAGGATCCCCGTCACCACCAGCGCCACGCAGATCACCGCCAGGGGATAGGTCATGGCCTTGCGGATCCGCGTCTTGAGGTTTTCGCTTTTTTCCTTGTAAGTCGCCACCCGCTCCAGCAGGGTTTCCAGGGCCCCGGCCTGTTCCCCGGCATCCACCAGGCTGCAGTACAGCTCGTCGAAGTACCGCGGCCTCTTGCGCAGCGCGCTGGTGAAGCTGCTGCCGGCGGCGATGTCCTGTTTCAGCTCGCCCATCAGTTTGCGCATGTTCGGGTTGTCGAAGCCCTCGGCAATGATGTCGAACGATTGCAGCAGCGGCACGCCGGCCTTGATCAAGGTCGCCAGTTGCCGGGTGAACAGGCTGATGTCGCGGGCCTTGATCGGGGGCGTGCGCTGCAACAGCGAGCTGGGTTTCTTCCTGACCCTGGCCGGGTTGATGCCTTGCTTGCGCAACTGGGCCCTGATCAGCGAGGGGGTATGGCCGCTCAATTCGCCACGCAGTTTGCTGCCTTGCCTGTCGGTGCCTTCCCACAGGTAAACACTGACTTTTGCTGCTTTGACCGCCATGGTGTCGAGTCCCGGGTTGTGATGGATGTCCTCAGGGCCGGCAATGCCCTGTGGGTTAGCGAGTGGACCGCTGCGCGGGGCGCGGCGTCCGGCTCATAGAGTTTGAATGGCCCGATACGTTCCTTGGATGGGGCGGGCAGTGAATGCAATCGATGATCGAATGACAGCGTAGCCCGTCACGACGACCGGCCCAGGGCACTTGGCTGACAAA
The DNA here is from genome assembly GCF_900109505.1 of Pseudomonas sp. NFACC41-3. Classification (NCBI taxonomy): domain Bacteria; kingdom Pseudomonadati; phylum Pseudomonadota; class Gammaproteobacteria; order Pseudomonadales; family Pseudomonadaceae; genus Pseudomonas; species Pseudomonas sp. NFACC41-3. The sequence continues at coordinate 43,570 of NZ_FOAE01000007.1, read as the reverse complement.
AAGTGTCAGATAGTGCGACTTCTGGCGCTCACTGCCGCAGCTTTGCGCCGCTAAAGCCCCGTTCGGCTGGGGCGCAGACGCTGGCACAGGCTGTGCTATGGCTGTGTGGTGAGTACCCAGACCCCTGGATATCCCCTGCTTGGAGCAGATAGATGAAGTATCAGAAAGGTTTTACCTTGATCGAGCTGTTGGTCGTCGTGGCGATCATCGGCATCCTGGCCACCTTTGCCATGCCGCTGTATTCCAAATACCAGGCGCGGGCCAAGGTCACCGCGGCGTTGGCCGAAGCCTCGGCGCTGAAGGTCAATTTCGAGGACGTGTTGAACCAGGGCAGCGATCCGACCCTGGAGCTGGTGGGGGGCAAGGCGGCGACGTCGAACTGCACCATGACCGCCGCGGGTTCCGCCTCGACCGGAGCGGGAACAATCGGCTGCACCATCCTCAATGCACCGGCGCCGGTGCTGAACAAGACCGTCACCCTGACCCGCACCACGGCCGATGGCTGGGTCTGCACCACCACTGTCCCCGCGGACTACTCCCCTAAAGGCTGCACCGCCAGCGGCAGCTGAGTCCGGTTCTCGCTTGCCTGGCGCGTGAAACGCCACGCGCCAGCGTGCCTTTGGGGAAAATATCGAGAATTCAGGAAGTTAGCTCGCCGGGAAGTGCAACTTGCATGCAGGTTATTCGCCGGTCATGCATTTTGCATGACCGCGAGTGTTTGGATTGTTTTGTAACTAATTGATATTTAAGGGTTTTATTGTTTTTCTGAACTTGGCATAACGCCTGCAATCTACTTAAGTAACCCTGCTGCCAGGACTTGGAGCAGGTTTTCCAGAAGAACAGGAGTTACTCGTATGAAGAAGTTCGCTATCGCTGCTGCAACTGCTACCGCTCTGACCCTGACCATGGCTAACGTCGCATTTGCCCAGACCACTCAAGCTACTCAGGCGCCAATGGTGCTCGCGGCGGGTGAAGTGACCAAGGCCAAGGAAGCCACTTCCGACACCTGGATCACCACCAAAGTCAAAGCGGATCTCGTAACTGAAAAAGGCATTCCTGGTACCGACATCAAGGTCGAAACCAACAAGGGTGTGGTTTCCCTGTCCTCCACTACTGCTCTGACCGCGGCGCAGAAAGAAACCGCAGTCAACATCGCCAAAAACATCAAAGGCGTGAAGGCAGTATCGGCTGACGGTTTGAAAACCGACTAAGCCTCAAGCTTCTTTCCTGGACAGGGAGAAGATGCGGTAGAGGATTCATCTACCGCTTCCTTGAAGGTTCATGCGAATGGCCACAGGGAAGTGGCTCCTTTTGTAAACAGAACAGGCCCCGGCACAGTGTGTCGGGGCCTGTTCTGTTCATGGCGGGGAAAACCGCCGGGCCGATCCGTTTCCGGGGCGGCGGGGAGGGGAGTTATTCGGCGTCCAGGTGCATGGGGGTAATGACCCGACCATCGCTTTCGGCCTGGCCAAGGTTGGCATCGATGAAGTAGACCCGATCGTCCGTCAGTTGGCCCTTGTCCACCAGGAAGTCCTTGATGCTGCTGGCCCGTTCCTGGCCCAACTGGCGCAACAGCACATCGCTGCCACTCCAGAACTTGATCACGCCTTCACGCATTTTCGCGGTGCGCTCTTCCTTGCCCAGGTCCTTCCATTCGGCCGGTGGCTGGGTCTTGAGGCGTGTGCGATAGATGCCCTCCAGCAGCGGGGCTTTCTCTTTCTCCGGTACTTCCAGCAGCGACGCCTGGGCCGGCACCTTGTCGCCGCGACGCTGGAGCATCTTGTAGTAGTTGTACTGGTATTCCCGCTCCAGGCGTTGCTCGGCGATCAGCGGGCCATCGCTGCTCTGCGCGGCGGTGCCTTCGATCTCCAGGCGCAGGGCCGGACGCTCCTTGAGTGCATTGGACAGCTTGACCAGTGCCGCTTCCGATTCCGGGCTCAAGTCACTCGAGCCCGGGGCGAACGAGACACTGCCCAAGTCCTCCGAACCACCACCCGCGACCAGCCCGCCAATCAGTTTGAACGGTGCCGCGGCAGCCTTGACGATCAGGTTGCGCAGGGTCTGCCAGACAATCGGCATGACGCTGAACTGTGGGTTGTTCAGATCGCCGGTCACCGGCAGTTCGATGGAGATTTTGCCGTCGACATCCTTGAGCAAGGCGACCGCCAGTTTCAGTGGCAGGCTCACGGCATCCGGGCTGTCAACTTTTTCCCCCAGTTCCAGTTGTTCGACCACCACTTTGTTTTCGGCCTTGAGCTGGCCGTTGGTGATGACGTAGTGCAGGTCGAGGTTGAGCCGGCCCTTGCGGATGCGGTAGCCGGCGAACTTGCCGGAGTAGGGGGTCAGGTTGGTCAGTTCGACGCGTTTGAAGCTGGTGGCGATGTCCAGTGCGGCCATCGGATCGAAGGGGTTCACGCTGCCCTTGATGGTGACCGGCGCATAACGATCGACCTTGCCCTTGATATCGACGTTGGCCGGTTTTGCCTGGCGGCTGTCGATGGTGCCGATCTGGCCATTGAGTTGCTGGACGGCCGTGGCGAAGTTGGGGGTCAGGCTGAAGTCGGCGAAGTTGGCCGAACCGTCGTTGATGGCGATCTGGCCGATATGGATGCCCAGGGGCTTTTCCTTGGCGGCCGGCTTGGCTGCGCCTTTCGGCGCGCTGTCGGCCGGTTGCGGGATCAGCAGGTCATCGATGTTGGTGGTGCGGTCATCGTTGATCATGAAGCGCGCATAGGGCTGCATCAGGTTGACCTTGTTGATCGTCAGGCTGTCGCCGTGCTGATAGTTCAGGCCTTCGAGCACCAGTTGCTGCCATTTCACGAAATCGCGGGTTTTCAGGGTGTCCAGGGTGTGCAACTGGTCGACCTGGGCGCGGCCAGTCACGCTGAATGTCAGGGGATCGATGTTTTTCAGGTCCACCGCCAGGTCGCTGCCGAGCATGCCGCTGCGCAGCTCTAGGCGAATGAACGGGCTGATGTAGGACTGGGCGACCCGCAGGTCGATGTCCTTGGTCTGCACCGCCAGCTTGGCGGTCACCGGTTGCAGGTTGACCACGCCGTTGGCGAGGATCTTGCCCTGCTTGCCCACTCCGGTGTCGAGCTTGAGGTTGAAAGGCGACTGGTTGAGGCTGTCGAAGTTCTGCACGTCGACGTTCAGTGGCCCGACCTCCAGCGCCACCGCTGGCTTGGCCTGGCGGTCCGCCAGGTGCACCTGGTAATTGCGCAGTTGCACGTCCTTGAGCAGCACCTGCCAGGGTTTGCTTGGCGCCGGAGCGGGAGCCGGCGGAGTATCGGCGGCGGCCGGAGCGGGCTTGGCCGCCGGTTTGGCTGGCTGGCTGGCGAACAGTTTCTGCCAGTCCAGTTGACCATCGGATTCCAGGGCGGCCCAGGTTTCCAGTTTCTGGCTGCGGATCTTGCCGACCACCACTTGCTGCTTGGCCAGGTCGACCGTGGTCTCACTGACGTCCAGGCGCTCCAGGCGGGCCAGTGGCCGACCGTCGGGGGCCTTGATGGCAAAAGGCGCGACGCTGATCGAGGCATCGCTGAGCAGCAGTTCGGTTTCCTTGGACAGGTTCAGCTTGTAGCGGGTGTTGAGGTTCAGCACGCCGTCTTCCAGGACCAGGGGCAGCGCGTCGCGGACATAGGGCCACCAGACTTTCATCTTGCCGTCGGTGACTTTCAGGGTGCCTTCGGACGCGATGGGGACCAGGCTGAAGTTGCCGCTCCAGTCGATCTGGCCACCCTCGGGCCCGGCGGCGACCAGGGTCATGTCGGCACTGTCGTCGGGCAGGGTGCTGAGGTTCTTCAGTTCGAAATCGAGCTTGTCGTACAGGAACTCGATGGGCTCGCTGGGCCGCGCGTCCTGGAAGTGCACATAACCGCCCGCCAGCTTGATGCGCTCGATACGCAGGGGGAACGGTTTGGCCTCGGGGTCGTCCGGAGTGGGTTCGCTGGCGGGCAGGTTGAACAGGCCCAGCAGGTTGAGCTTGCCGTCCTTGGCGAACAGGATCTCGCTCTTGGGTTTGTCCAGTTCGATATCGGCCAGGTGCAGCGCGCGGGTCCAGAGGCTGTCCAGTTGCAGGTTGGCGTAGAGACGCTCGAAGGCCACTTGCTCCTTGCCCGGCTCACCGATATTCAGGCCCCAGAGTGTCAGTTCGAGACTGAACGGGTTGAGTTCGATGCGCTGGATCTTTGCCGGTACCGTCGCGTAGTTGGCCAACTGTTGATTGGCCACCCGCAAGGCGATGCCCGGCAAAATCAGAAAGCCCAACAGACTGTACAGGGCGAGAGCGGTCAACAAGGCGCCGATAGCGCGGATCAATCCTTTGGACATGCGAGGCTTCATCTATCTGAATCGGAAGTGCGTTGGAGTATGGCATGCGTTTCCGGTTCCGAAACAATCCCATGACGGTCGCAAACAGGATTGTTCAGATTCCTCGCAGCAGATCACAGATGCAGGATCAGGGTCTTGAGCGGCGGTTGCTGGTCCATGGACGGGAAGTCGCGAGCGGGTGTCAGCACCTGCCATTCGCGTACCGGGCGACCGGCTTTTTCGGCACAGCGCAGCACCTGTTCGCGCCAATCGTCCAGCGTGACTTTCGCCAGGTTGTTGCAGCAGATCAGCACGCCATTGTCGGCGGTGGCCAGCAGGGCAGGCTTGAGCAGACTCTGATAGTCGCGCAGCAGGTCGACGGTGCCGAATGCGCTCTTGGCCCAGGCCGGCGGGTCGAGCAGCACCAGGTCGTACTGGCGTTGTTCCAGGCGTGGGTAGCTGGGCAGCTTTTGTCCACGGCGCTGGCTGATGGGCAGGCCGGCCAGTTGCCGGATCGCCGGGAAGTAATCCGATTGCACGAACTGCATGGCCGGCAATTGCGGATTGAGCTGGCCGTTCTCGCGGCCGACCGCCAGGTTGCCCTCGGCGAAGTCCAGGTTGCACACCTCGCGGGCACCGCCTGCCGCGGCACTCAGGCCGACACCGCAGGTATAGGCGAACAGGTTCAGCACGCTCTTGCCGGCGCTGTGGGCCTTGACCCAGCCACGGGCGTTGCGCAGGTCGAGAAACAGCAGCGGGTCCTGGCCGGCATGGCGACCGCGTACCCGGTAGTTCAAGCCCCATTCGTGGCCGACCAGGTCTTTGAGCGCCTCTTCTTCGGCGCGGTAAACCGAGTCCTCGCGGTCGATGCGTGAGTTGCCCCGGGAGCGGTCGTTGTAGACCAGCAGGGTGTCCAGGCCCAGTTGCTGCTGGACGGTCTCGTGCAATTGCAGCAAGGCATCGCGTTCCAGCGTCTGATGAAAGCTTTGCACCAGCAGCTGCGGGCCGTAACGGTCGATGGTCAGGCCCCCGGCGCCTTCCTGGCTGCCATGGAACAGCCGATAGCAGTCGGTGCCTTGCTGATGCAGCTCGACGAGCAGGTCCTGGCGATGATCGAGGGCGGCGCGCAGCGCCTGATTCAAGGAAGACATGCGGGCGCCTTGCGGATGATTGGGCGGGGCAGTTTACCAGTTTCGTTTTGTCCTCTGTGTAGGAGCGAGCTTGCTCGCGAAAGATCGGCGCAACACCGCGATGCACCAGGCAGACCGCGTTACCGTTGAGGTCCATCGCGAGCAATCGAGCGTCGACCGGCCGCTCCTACAAGGGGATTGTGGTCAGCGTTCGATGGCCAGTGCCACGCCCTGGCCGCCACCGATGCACAGGGTGGCCAGGCCTTTCTTGGCGTCGCGCTTGAGCATTTCGTGCAGCAGGGTCACCAGCACCCGGCAGCCCGAGGCGCCGATCGGGTGGCCGAGGGCGATGGCGCCGCCATTGACGTTGACCTTGCTCGCGTCCCAACCCAGTTCCTTGCCCACCGACAGCGCCTGGGCGGCGAAGGCTTCGTTGGCTTCGATCAGGTCCAGCTGCTCCAGGGACCAGCCGGCCTTGTCCAGGCAGCGGCGGGTGGCCGACACCGGGCCGATGCCCATGATCGCCGGGTCGACGCCGGCGTTGGCGTAGGCGGCGATCTTCGCCAGCACCGGCAGGCCCAGGGCCCGGGCCTTGGCGGCGCTCATCATGATCACCGCGGCGGCGCCGTCGTTCAGCGACGAGGCGTTGCCGGCGGTGACCGTGCCGTCTTTCTTGAAGGCTGGCTTGAGCTTGCCCAGGGATTCGGCGGTGGTACCGGCGCGCGGCTGCTCGTCGGTGGCGAAGGCCACGGGCTCGCCCTTGCGCTGGGGAATCAGGATCGGGGTGATCTCATCGACGAAACGCCCGCCCTCGATGGCGGCCACGGCCTTCTGCTGCGAGGCGGCGGCAAAGGCGTCCTGGGCTTCGCGGCTGATGGCGTATTTGTCCACCAGGTTCTCGGCGGTGATGCCCATGTGGTAGTCGTTGAAGGCGTCCCACAGGCCGTCGCTGATCATGCTGTCGACGATCTGGCTGTGGCCCATGCGCAGGCCGGTGCGGGCACCGGGCAGCACATAGTTGGCCAGGCTCATGTTCTCCTGGCCGCCGGCGATGATCACCTCGGCGTCGCCGCAGCGGATCGCCTGGGCGCCCAGGTGCAGGGCCTTGAGGCCGGAGCCGCAAACCTTGTTCAGGGTCAGCGCCGGCACCGCGTGGGGCAGGCCGGCCTTGATCGCGGCCTGGCGCGCGGGGTTCTGCCCGGCGCCGGCGGTGAGCACCTGGCCCATGATCACTTCATCGACCTGGGCACCGTCCAGGCCGGTCTGGGCCAGCAGCTGGCGGATCACCGCGGCCCCCAGGTCGACCGCAGGGATGGTCGCCAGCGAACCCTGGAAACTGCCGACCGCGGTGCGGGTGGCGGCAACGATTACGACGTCTTGCATGGCGCGAATCCTCATCGTTATTGGCGGCATCGGTCGGTGGTTATGGGAGGGGGCCGACGCGCGAGAACTTGGAAAATCATGGTTGCATAGAAGGTCGCGACGCCGCCAATCGCGAACCGGTGGGTCGCGTTCTGTTCGCTCGGTCGGGTATTACAGGCCCATGCGCCGGCGTGCGCGATGTATCGAGCCGTTGCGTACCGCCCAGCGCAGCATCGGCGCACTGCGGTTGACGCTGGCGCGGATCAGCTGGCGTTGCAGCAGACCCTGGTTGACGCCGAGCATGTCGCTGGCCCAGTCGGGCAACAGGTCGATGCCGGCCTGCATCATCAACGAGCCAAATGGCTTGGCCAGGCGGCTTGGGGCAGGTGCCGCCAAGAGCAAACGCAGCACTTCGCGGCTGCGTTCATCGCAGAGCAACTGGGGGCGCATCCCGGCCAGGTAAGCCGCCACGGCCCGGCGCGAGCGCGGTACATCACTGGCGCCAAGACGCTCGGCGATCAGCGCGACTTCCCCGTAGTAACGGTCCTGCTCGGCAGGCGACAGCTGCGGGTTGCGATAACGCAGGTGCGCCGCCAGAAAGCTGCTGACCTCGGCCACATGTACCCAGGTCAGCAGTTGCGGATCGCTGGCGGCATAGGGCCGGCCGTCTGGTGCGGTGCCAATAATCTGCAGGTGAATGGTGCGCACCTTGTCGATCAGCCATTCGGCATCCTGGCGCGAGCCGAAGGTAGTGCCGGAAATGAACTGTGCGGTGCGCCGCAGGCGCCCGATCATGTCTTCCCGGAAGTTCGAGTGATCCCAGACCCCGGCCAGGGCCAGCGGGTGCAGGGCCTGCATCAACAAGGCGCTGATGCCGCCGATCAGCATGCTGCTGAAATCGCCATGCACCTGCCAGCAGATAGCGTCCGGGCCGAACAGGCCCGGGTCGCCCTTGGGGTTGTCCAGGTCGAGCTGACCCAGTGACAGGCCACCCAGGCTCATGACCTGGGTTTCGATACGACTGCGAATGAATTCCATACCGCTTGGCTGTTCCTTGGTTGAAGCCCGAGGCCCGCTCAGAGGTTCAGGCGTTTATCGATCAGGCCCTCGACCACGCTCGGGTCGGCCAGGGTCGAGGTATCGCCCAGGCTGTCGAGCTCGTTGCAGGCGATCTTGCGCAGGATACGCCGCATGATCTTGCCCGATCGGGTTTTCGGCAAGGCCGGCGCCCACTGGATCAGTTCCGGCTTGGCGAAACTGCCGATCTCGCGACTGACCAGGCTCAACAGTTCCTTCTTCAACTCGTCGCTGGGCTCGACGCCATTCATTGGGGTGACAAAGGCATAGATGCCCTGGCCCTTGACGTCATGGGGATAGCCGACCACCGCGGCCTCGGCGATGCTGTCGTGCAGGACCAGGGCGCTTTCGACTTCGGCGGTGCCGATGCGATGCCCGGACACGTTGATCACGTCGTCGATGCGTCCGGTGATCCAGTAATCACCGTCTTCATCGCGCCGCGCGCCGTCGCCGGTGAAGTAGTAGCCCGGGTAGGGTTTGAAATAGGTCTCGACCATGCGCTGCGGGTCGCCGTAGACGCTGCGGATCTGCGCCGGCCAGCTGGCCTTGATCGCCAGGATGCCGCTGCCGGCGCCGCTGATTTCCTTGCCGTGCTCGTCCAGCAGCACCGGTTGCACGCCGAACATCGGGCGGGTGGCACAGCCCGGCTTGATGTAGCTGGCGCTGACCAGCGGGCTGAGCATGATGCCGCCGGTTTCGGTCTGCCACCAGGTATCGACGATCGGGCAGCGCTGCTCGCCGACGCTATTGAAATACCACTCCCAGGCTTCCGGGTTGATCGGCTCGCCGACAGTGCCCAGCAGGCGCAGGCTGCTGCGCGAGGTGTGCTGCAGCGGCTCGGGGCCTTCGCGCATCAGCGCCCGCAATGCGGTGGGGGCGGTGTAGAAAATGTTCACCCGGTGTTTGTCGATGACCTCCCAGAAGCGCGAGCTGCTCGGATAACTGGGCACGCCCTCGAAGATCAGGGTGGTCGCGCCATTGGCCAGCGGGCCGTAGACGATGTAGCTGTGGCCGGTGACCCAGCCGATGTCGGCGGTGCACCAGAAGACTTCGCCTTCGCGGTAGTCCAGTACGTATTTGAAGGTCATCGCCGCTTGCAGCAAATAGCCGCCGGTGGTGTGCAGCACGCCTTTGGGTTTACCGGTGCTGCCGGAGGTGTAGAGGATGAACAGCGGGTCCTCGGCGTCCATCGGTTGCGGCGGGCAGTCGTCTTCGACGCCGCGCAGGGCCTGGTGATACCAGAGGTCGCGGTCTTCGACCCAGTTCACCGGGTTCTGGGTGCGCTCGACCACCACCACGGTGCTGACGTTCGGGCAGCTTTGCAGGGCCTTGTCGACGTTGTTTTTCAAGGGTATGAACTTGCCGCCGCGCACCCCTTCGTCAGCGGTGATCACGGTGCGGCAGTCAGCGTCGAGAATGCGGTCGCGCAACGCGTCCGGGGAAAATCCGCCAAAGACCACCGAGTGCACCGCACCGATACGGGTGCAGGCGAGCATGGCGTAGGCCGCCTCGGGGATCATCGGCATGTAGATGCACACCCGGTCGCCTTTTTTCACGCCGCGGCTTTTCAGGACGTTGGCCAGGCGGCAGACGTAGTGATGGAGTTTCTTGTAGGTGATTTGCAGCGATTCGGCCGGGTCGTCGCCTTCCCAGATGATTGCTACCTGATCGCCGCGTTTTTCCAGATGGCGGTCGATGCAGTTGTAGCTGACGTTCAACTGGCCGCCGGCGAACCAGCTGGCGGCGCCGGTTTTCAGGTCATAGCGCTGCACGGTTTGCCAGGGAGCGCTCCAGTCGAGAAAGCGGGTGGCCTGTTCGGCCCAGAAGGTACTGGGGTGCTCGATGGATTCGCGGTACAGCCGCTGGTAGTCGTCCTGACTCAATTGTGCGGCCCGGCGGACGGCATCGGCTTGGGGGAACATGCTGATATCGAACATGACGGTTCCTTATTCTTGTTTTAGCGACAAGTAATAAAGATGCGCCTTGATCGGAAGGGGTTCAAGGGGAGGGCGGCCAATCGCGAGCAAGCTCGCTCCTACAGGTGGATACGGGTTCTGCAGGAGCAGCCGGTCGACGCTCGATTGCTCGCGAAAGGCTATTTCAGGCGGCTATCAACCGCGGTGGCGACCGCGGAAGTAGTTGATCAGGCCCTGGGTCGAAGCATCCTCGGCCGGGGTTTCTTCGCTGCCGACCAGGCGGTTGTAGACGCCCTTGCCCAGCTCCTTGCCCAGCTCCACGCCCCATTGGTCGAAGGCGTTGATGCCCCAGATCACGCTCTGCACGAACACCTTGTGTTCGTACATCGCCACCAGCGCGCCCAGGCGGCGCGGGCTGATGCGCTCGACCACCAGGGTGTTGCTCGGGCGGTTGCCGGGGATCACCTTGTGCGGTGCCAGCTTCTGGACTTCGGCCTCACTCAGGCCTTTTTCACGCAGCTCGGCCTCGGCCTCGGCGCGCGTCTTGCCGAGCATCAACGCCTGGCTTTGCGACAGGCAGTTGGCGTACAGCCACTGGTGATGGTCGGCCACCGGGTTGAAGCTGACGATTGGCACGATGAAGTCGGCCGGGATCAACTGGGTGCCCTGGTGCAACAACTGGTGGTACGCGTGCTGACCGTTGCAGCCCACGCCCCCCCAGATCACCGGGCCGGTGTCGGTGGAAACCGGCGTGCCATCCTGGCGGACGCTCTTGCCGTTGGATTCCATGTCCAGCTGCTGCAAGTGCTTGGTGATGTTGCGCAGGTAGTGGTCGTACGGCAGGATCGCGTGGCTTTGCGCGCCCCAGAAGTTGCCGTACCACACGCCCAGCAGGGCCAGGAGAACCGGCATGTTCTGCTCGAACGGCGCGGTCTGGAAGTGCTGGTCCATGGTGTAGGCACCGGACAGCAGTTCCTTGAAGTTGGACATGCCGATGGCCAGGGCGATCGGCAGGCCGATGGCCGACCACAGCGAGTAACGCCCGCCGACCCAGTCCCACATCGGGAAGATGTTCTCTTCGCGGATGCCGAAGGCCACCGCGGCGGCGTTGTTGCTCGACACCGCGATGAAGTGGCGATACAGCTCGGCCTCGGAGCCGCCCTGAGCCAGGTACCAGGCGCGTGCGGCCTGGGCGTTTTTCAGGGTTTCCAGGGTATTGAAGGATTTCGACGAGACGATGAACAGCGTGGTTTCGGCGCGGATCTTCGAGGACAGCTCGTGGAACTCGCTGCCGTCGATATTGGCCAGGTAATGGCAACGCACGCCTTTCTGGGCGTAGGACAACAGGGCTTCGGACACCAGCTCCGGGCCGAGGAAGGAACCGCCGATGCCGATGTTCACCACGTCGGTGATCGGCTTTTCGGTGTAGCCACGCCACAGGCCGTCATGGATGCGCCCGACCAGCTCGGTGATCTGGTTCAGCACCTTGTGCACTTCCGGCATCACGTTGACGCCGTTGACCGACAGCTTGTCGCCCACCGGGCGGCGCAGGGCGGTATGCAGGGCCGGACGGCCTTCGGAAGAGTTGACCAGCTCACCGGCGAACAGCGCCTTGATCGCGTCCTGCAGGCCGGCTTCGTTGGCCAGGCCCACCAGCAGGTTGCGGGTTTCGGAGGTGATCAGGTTCTTCGAGTAATCGAGAAAAAGCCCACAGCCGCTGAGGCTGAATTGATGAAAGCGCTGCGGGTCGGCATTGAAGGCCTCGCGCATGCTGAAATCCTGCATGGCCTGGCGGTGGTCATTCAACGCTTGCCAGGCGGGCAGAGCGGTAACGTCGTGAGGAGTGCGGTAGTACGCCATCGCTGCGGTTTTCCTTTTACTTGAACTGCCTGTTGGACACTGAAAAGCCCGGAACGTCCTGCTCGAAGAATAACGTTCGGTCAAACCTGCGCTGACACGATTAAGCACGCAGGGCGATAACAGTAACTCTCGCGTGCTGATCTGTCTTGGCTTTGTCTGACCTGCGGCCGGTACTTTTTTACACCGGCGCCTCAGAGCCGCGCACGAACGGGATTTCAGGGGGTGAGAATGACTGGGGTTCAGGCGACCTGAACCGGGATGGCATGGCTGGTGTGGCTCAGCTCGTTGCCCGGCGCCATATAGAGCATGCGTGGCTTGAAGTTGAGCAGTTCGGCTTCGCTGTAGTGAGCGTAAGCGCAGATGATCACCCGGTCGCCGACCTTGGCCTTGTGCGCGGCGGCGCCGTTGACCGAGATCATGCGCGAGCCTTCCTCGCCACGAATGGCGTAGGTGGTGAAGCGTTCGCCATTGTCGACGTTGTAGATCTGGATCTGTTCGTACTCACGGATACCGGACAAGTCCAGCCATTCGCCGTCGATGGCGCAGGAGCCTTCGTAGTCGAGCACAGCGTGGGTGACTTCGGCGCGATGCAGCTTGGCCTTGAGCATGATGGCGTGCATGAGTGGTTCTCTCGGTCGGATCCTCGAACAGGGCCCGCAGCATCGCTGCAGGCCCCGGGCGGCGGCAGTTTGCCCGAAGGTCGGGCTTCGGGCAATCGGCCTTTGGGACCTAGGCGTCGAGGTCCAGATGCAGGTTGTCGATCAGGCGGGTAGCACCCAGATAGGCCGCCGCCAGGATTACCAGGTCGCGGTCTTGCGCGGTGGCCGGGCGCAGGGTCCGGGCGTGGCGGATTTCCAGGTAATCGGGGCGAAAACCTGCGGCTTCGAGCACTCGTTTTTGCTCGTCCAGCAGCTTTGGATAGTCCCGCTCGCCCTGGCTGATGGCCTCGGCGATCTGAGTCAGGCCACGATAGATCGCGGGGGCGATGGCACGTTGTTCCTCGCTCAGGTAGCCGTTGCGCGAGGACAGCGCGAGGCCGTCGGCGGCCCGCACGGTGGGCTCGCCGATGATCTGGATCGGCATGTTCAGGTCATGCACCAGGGCGCGGATCACTGCCAGTTGCTGGAAGTCCTTCTGGCCGAAGACCGCAAGGTCCGGCTGCACCATGTTGAACAGCTTGCTGACCACCGTGGCCACTCCTTCGAAATGCCCGGGACGGCTGGCGCCGCACAGGCCTTCGGAGAGTTGCGGCACGCTGACCCGGGTCTGGTCGTCCATGCCGTCGGGGTACATCTCTTCGACGGTCGGGGCGAACAGCAGATGGCAACCGGCTTGCAGGAGCTTTTCCTGGTCGGCGGCCAGGGTCCGCGGGTACTTGTCGAGGTCTTCGCCGGCGCCGAACTGCAGCGGGTTGACGAAAATGCTCGCCACTACGAAATCCACCCGCTGGGCCGCCTTGGTCACCAGGGCCGCATGACCGCTGTGCAGGTTGCCCATGGTCGGTACGAAGCCGATGCGCTTGCCCTCGCTGCGGGCACGGGCCACAGCGGCACGCAGTTCACGTACGGTTTTGACAGTATTCATGCAGAAAACCCGTGTTCGGCGCCTGGGAAGGTCACGGCCTTGACTTCATTGACGTAGGCGCTCAGGGCGGCCTGGATGCTTTCCTGGCCGGCCATGAAGTTCTTCACGAACTTCGGCGCGCGACCGCTCAGGGACAGGCCCAGCATGTCGTGCAGGACCAGCACCTGACCGTCGGTGCCGCTGCCGGCACCGATGCCGATCACCGGAATCTTCACCGCCTGGGTAATTTCCGCCGCCAGTTCGCTTGGCACGCATTCGAGCAGCAGCATCGCTGCGCCGGCCGCTTCCAGGGCGATGGCGTCGGCACGCATCTGCCGGGCCTGGTTTTCGTTACGGCCCTGGACCTTGTAGCCGCCGAGGATGTTCACCGATTGCGGGGTCAGGCCCATGTGGGCGCAGACCGGGATACCGCGTTCGGCCAGCAGGCGGATGGACTCCGCCAGCCAGAGCGCGCCTTCGACCTTGATCATGTGCGCACCGGCCTGCATCAACTGGGCGCTGTTGTTCAGGGCCTGTTCGGTGGTGGCGTAGGCCATGAACGGCAGATCGGCGAGGATCAGCGCGCCACTGTTACCGCGTTTGACCGCGGCGACGTGGTAGGCCATCTCGGCGGTAGTGACTGGCAGTGTGCTGTCGTGCCCTTGCAAGACCATGCCGAGGGAGTCGCCCACCAGCAGTACTTCAACGCCAGCCTGGCAACAGGTGTGGGCGAAGGTCGCGTCATAGCAGGTCAGCATGGTGATTTTTTCACCTTTCTGCTTGAGGCCTTGCAGGGTGGTCAGGGTGATGTCTGGCATGAAAAAGGGTCCTCATTCAGGCGCTCTGGAAACTGCTGCGAGTAACGCGCGTGATTCTTTATCTATGCAGGCGCACGGTCTGTTGTCGTGCTTATAAGGCCTGGATTGCGCCCTGTAACGCCGTGTTGGCGGCAACGGGACGCCTATAGTCGTGAGGAGAACTCGGGAAGTCAATTGCATGTGTTACCGCATTGTTACGGCGTGAGTGTTACCGCCGTAACTGATGCGTTTCAGCAGTCAGGCCAGACGTTCCAGGCCGACAAATGGGCAGGCGGCGAGCAGATCGCGCAGGTGGCGGCCGTCGGCCAGTTGCAGGTCGGCGGGGGCCAGTTCGGCCAGGGGATAGAGGACGAAGGCCCGGGCCTGCATATGGTAATGCGGGACCTTGAGTCGCGGTTCGTCGATCAGGCGATCGCCGAATAGCAGGATGTCCAGGTCCAGGGTACGTGGCCCCCAGCGTTCGAGACGCTCGCGGCCCTGGCCGTTTTCGATGGCTTGCAGCGCGTCCAGCAGTTCGAGGGGCGCGAGGCTGCTGTCCAGGGCGGCCACGGCGTTGGTGTAACGCGGTTGGCCGGGCAGCAGGGAGTCGCTTTGATAGAAGGCCGAGACCCCCGCCAGTTGGCTGTGCGGCAACTGCGCCAGGGCGTCGATCGCGCTGCGCAATTGCTCTGCCGGGGCAGCCAGGTTGCTGCCCATGCCGATGTAGATGCGTTCCATCGGGTTATTCGCCGGAAGCGCTCGGTGCGCCGGCGGTGGCGCGTTTGCGTTTGGCGCCACTGCTGCGACGACGCTTGCGCGGACCTGTGCCGGCTTCGTCCTTGCCACTCAGATCGCGAATCATGTCGCGGCGACCGGCTTCGTTGGCGTCCTGATAGTCGGTCCACCATTCGCCCAGGCCATCGGTCTGTTCGCCGGCGCTTTCACGCAGCAGCAGGAAGTCATAGCCGGCGCGGAACCGCGGGTTGTCCAGCAGTTGATCGGCGCGCTTGCCGCTGCGGCGTGGCAGGCGTTCCTGCATGTCCCAGATTTCGCGGATCGGCATAGTGAAGCGTTTTGGAATGGCGATGCGCTGGCACTGTTCGCTGATCAATTCGTGAGCGGCTTCCTGCATCGCCGGAATTGGCGGCATGCCGCGTTCCTGGAGGCGCAGCACGCGAGCCGGCAAGGCAGGCCACAGCAGCGCGGCGAACAGGAAAGCTGGGGTTACCGGCTTGTTCTGCTTGATGCGCAGGTCGGTATTGACCAGGGCTTCGCTGATCAGCGTATGGGTGTAGGTCGGGTTGTACTCCAGCGCCTCGGCGCTGGCCGGGAACAGCGGGTCGAACAGTTGCAGGTCGACCAGCATCTCGAAGGTGTCGGCGGCATGGCCGGACAGGAACAGCTTGAGTACTTCCTCGAACAGGCGCGCCGAGGGGATTTCCCGCAGCATGGGGGCCAGGTCGCGGATCGGCGTGGCAGTGTGTTTCTCGATGCCGAAATCCAGCTTGGCGGCGAAGCGCACGGCCCGCAGCATGCGTACCGGGTCTTCCTGGTAGCGCTGGCGTGGGTCGCCGATCAGGCGGACCAGGTGATTGCGAATGTCGTGCACGCCGTTGGCGTAATCGAGGATGCGTTCGCTGACCGGATCGTAATACAGGGCATTGATAGTGAAGTCGCGGCGCTGGGCGTCCTCTTCGAGGGTGCCATACACGTTGTCGCGCAGGATGCGCCCGCTTTCGTTGCGCGAGGATTGGTTGCTGTCTTCCTCTTCATCGTTTTGCGGGTGATTGGCGCGGAAGGTCGCGACCTCGATGATTTCGCGGCCGAAGTGGATATGCACCAACTTGAACCGACGGCCGATGATCCGCGCGTTGCGGAATTCGGCCCGCACCTGTTCCGGCGTGGCGCTGGTGGCGACGTCGAAATCCTTGGGGGTGATATTGAGCAACATGTCGCGCACGCAACCGCCGACCAGGTAGGCCTGGTAGCCGGCGTTCTGCAGGCGTTCGACGATGTTCACCGCATAACGGCTGAACTGGGCGCGTTGCAGCGAATGTTGGCTGCTGTTGAGCACTTCAGGCGTGCTGCGTTTGTGTTGCGTACGACGCAAGGGAGAACGGAATGACTGGAACAACTTCTTCAGCATGGGATGCACTGTTTGAAGGAATGTTCGGCCATAACGAAGAATGACCGCATGATGGGCGGGGATTCTAGCATTTAGTCGGGGGATGGTGTAGGAAGCTGCGGCGAGTCGTGCGGGGGGCTTTGGAACGCGGGTTGGCGGGGCTTTGCGTCAGTAAAGTCGCAATCGCGGAAACCACAAGGGGAGCCGAAGCTCCCCCAGAAGTGTTTGCGTGCTCTATTTTTATTATTGGTTTCGGGCTTCTTGTTTTTGTTTAACGCCCTTGTCACCTGGTTAACCCAAGATGACCCTCCCAATCGGGAGCCAAGAGCAAACGGATTGCTTTGGTCGCTGTGTTGCAATGATCGATGATCCAACCAGTTCAGGCTCTGCCTTAGGGCAGTTTTTGTTGTTCTCGGCCTGGTTGTGGGGCAAGCCCCAATGACAACGCCTCTCCAAAAGAATCAGTTAGCTGCGCCTCCGCCGTGTTGTTTTTATTGTGCGTGAGTCGATTCGTCTTATTTTTATTGTCTTATGCATTGCTTGTTATTGTTCTTGTACCAAACATATAGCAGGTGCCGTGCCAACTTTTGCGAAGCCCAGTAAAACAAGGGGTTAGGCACGGTGTTGAGGTTTTCGCGGGCGAAAAAAAGCCGGGGCTTCGTTACCTTAAGCCCCGGCTTTTGTTACGTGAAATGACTGAGGTAACAGTTTTTTCACAAGGTCGCGTGTTACCCGCAACCCGTTACCGCCGAACTTCAGCTTTCGCTGGCGACCCCGGTCTTGCGCCGTGGGATGCCCAGACGCTGGCGACGTTCCCACAGGCATTTGCGGCTGACACCCAGTTTGCGCGCCAGTTCGGTTTCGGTCATATGGTCCTGGTGCTCGAGGACGAAATGCTGGAAGTAGTCTTCCAGCGACAGGTCTTCGGTCGGCTCGTGGCTGCTGTTGTTGGCGTTGGCGGCCTGGGGCGCCAGGCCGATGAATTCGTCGTCTTCCAGATCGCTCAGTTCGATATCGATACCCAGCAGCTCCGCGGAGATTTCCGGGCTTTCGCACAGGATGACCGAGCGCTCGACGGCGTTTTCCAGTTCGCGAACGTTACCTGGCCACGAGTAGTGACGAATGGCTTGCTCGGCGTCCGGAGCGAACTTCAGGTCAGTGCGACCCACGCGCGCGCTTTGACGGGCAAGGAAGGCATTGGCGATTTCGTTGACGTCGGCGCCGCGCTCGCGCAGGGCTGGCAGTTTCAGGGCAATCACGTGCAGGCGGTAATACAGGTCTTCACGGAACTGGCCGATCTTGGCCAGGCTCTTGAGATCGCGGTGGGTCGCGGCGATCAGGCGCACATCGACCTTCTGCGATTGCACCGAACCGACCCGGCGAATCTCGCCTTCCTGCAGCACACGCAACAGGCGGGCCTGGGCTTCGAGCGGCAATTCGCCGATTTCATCGAGGAACAGGGTGCCGCCGTCCGCCGCTTCCACCAGGCCGGCGCGCCCGGCGCTGGCACCGGTGAAGGCGCCTTTTTCATGACCGAACAGCTCGGATTCGATCAGGGTTTCCGGAATGGCCGCGCAGTTCACCGAGATCATCGGCGCCTTGGCGCGCTTGGACAGGTTGTGCAGGGCGCGGG
This sequence comes from Pseudomonas sp. NFACC41-3, assembly GCF_900109505.1. Lineage (NCBI taxonomy): Bacteria > Pseudomonadati > Pseudomonadota > Gammaproteobacteria > Pseudomonadales > Pseudomonadaceae > Pseudomonas > Pseudomonas sp. NFACC41-3. Next base: position 25,796 of record NZ_FOAE01000007.1, on the reverse strand, counting down.
CCACCAGTTCCTTGCCGGTCCCGGATTCACCCTGGATCAGTACATTGGAGTCTGTCGGGGCGACCTTGCGGATCTTGCTGTACAGGTCCTGCATCGGTGGGCAGGAACCGATGATGCCGATTTCGCCGTTGCTGGCGCTGGCGCCAGCCTTGTCCGCACCGTTGCCAGGCTTGGCGGCCGGCCGCTCGTTGGGGCTGCTTTGCGCGGTCTGGCGGTCGCGCAGGATGCGCGCCACGGCCTGGAGCATTTCGTCGTGGTCAAAAGGCTTGGCGATGTAGTCCACCGCGCCCATCTTCATCGAGTCGACCGCCGAGCGCAGGCTGGCGTAGCTGGTCATGATCAGCACCGGGGTGCCCTGGCCGAGCTTGATCAGTTCGGTGCCGGGGGCGCCTGGCAGGCGCAGGTCGCTGACGATCAGGTCGAACGTGGGAATGCTGAAACGCTCTTGTGCTTCCTGCACGGAACCGGCTTCGCTGACCTGGTACTGATTGCGTTCCAGCAGGCGGCGCAAGGCGGAGCGGATAATTGTTTCGTCTTCGACGATCAAAATGTGCGGCATTGATTCGATTCTCTCGACGGTCTCAGTTCACAGCGGACGTCGCTTCGACATGACGCGGTAAAGTCACCCGGATACGGGTGCCGCGTTGGCTTTCGGTGTCAGCCGGGCTGTCGATGGTGATTTGTCCATAATGCTCTTCAACGATGGAATAGACCAGTGCAAGGCCCAGTCCGGTGCCCTCGCCAGGATCCTTGGTGGTGAAGAAGGGTTCGAACAGTCGATCCATGATGCTCGACGGGATGCCGCTGCCTTCGTCTTCGACGATCAGGTCGATCGTGTGTTCGCCGGCCTCGCTTTTGACCCGTACCGCGCTGCCCGCCGGTGAGGCGTCGCGGGCATTGGATAGCAGGTTGATCAGTACCTGGGCGAGCCGCTGCGGGTCGCCGTCGACCCAGTGGTCCGGATCGCACAGGTTGAAGAATTGCACTTCGAAGTTGCGCCGGTTCAGCGCCAGCAGACCAATGGCGTCCTGCGCCACCTCGGCCAGGCACACGGCTTCGTCGTTGTGCTGGTGGCTGCCGGCGTGGGCGAAGCTCATCAGCGACTGGACGATGCGCGACACGCGCTTGGTCTGTTCGAGGATCTGGCCGCTGATTTCGGTGAGTTCGCCGTCTTCTTCGCGCTCTTCGCGCAGGTTCTGCGCCAGGCAGGCGATACCGGTGATCGGGTTGCCGATTTCGTGGGCCACGCCGGCGGCCAGGCGGCCGATGCTGGCCAGCCGCTCGGAATGCACCAGCTTGTCTTCGAGCATCTGGGTTTCGGTCAGGTCTTCCACCAGCAGCACCAGGCCGCTGTTGCCCGGGGCCAGGGGTTCGTCGATGGCGGCCTTGTGCAGGTTCAGCCAGCGGGTCTGGCCGTCGAGGGCCAGGTGCTGTTTATGCAGATGTTCATCGGGGATGTTGATGAAGCCTTGCAGCAGCTCTCTCCAGGGATCGGCGATGGTGCTCAGGCGCGAACCGACCACATGCTGCGCCGGAATGCTGGTCAGTTCCTCCATGGCCTTGTTCCACATGAGGATTTCCTGGTCCTTGGCCAGGGAGCAGACACCCATCGGCAGTTCCTGCAGGGTCTGGCGGTGGTAGCGGCGCAAGGCGTCGAGCTCGGCGGCCAGGCCGGTCAGGCGCGAGTGGTAGTCCTCGAGCCGGCTTTCGATGAAGTGAATGTCTTCGGTCACATAGTTTTCGCCGCCGGCCTTGTAGGGCAGGAAGGTTTCCACCATGTCCTGGGCCACGCTGGGGCCCATCAGGCCGGACAGATTGGCCTCGATACGGTCGCGCAAGCGGCGCAGGGCATAGGGGCGGCGCTCGTCGAAGGGCAGGTAGAGGTCGCGCAGCGCCTGCTCGACTTCCTTCTGCGCGGCCTTGGCACCCAGGGGCTTGGCCAGCTGGGTGGCGAACTCCTGGGGCGAAGCGGCATGCAGTTCGCGACGTTGCGGCCGGCGCACGTTGTCCACCGCGCAGGCTTCGGCGGCGCTGGCTTCTTCGGAGCTGGCGTTGGTGAACAGCGAAATCAGGGTGAACATCAGGACGTTGGCGGCCAGCGAGGCGATGGCCGCCATGTGCCAGCTGGTGTCGTCCAGCACATAGATCATGTTCAGTAGCGGTATATAGAAGCCCTGCAAGTTGCCGATCAGCGGCAGCAACATGGTCACCAGCCACACCAGCGTCCCGGCCATCAACCCGGCGATAAAGCCGCGCCGGTTGGCAGTCGGCCAGTACAGCACCGAGAGTACGCCAGGGAGGAACTGCAGGGTCGCGACAAAGGCCACGATGCCGAGGTTGGCCAGGTCCTGTTCGGCCCCCAGCAACAGGTAGAAGGCATAGCCGGCCATGATGATGGCCACGATCAGCGCGCGGCGGGTCCATTTCAGCCAGCGGTAGATGTTGCCTTCGGCCGGTGGCTGATACAGCGGCAGCACCAGATGGTTGAGGGCCATCCCCGACAGCGCCAGGGTGGTGACGATGATCAGGCCGCTGGCGGCGGAAAGCCCACCGATATAGGCCATCAAGGCCAATGCCGGTTTGTTGGCGGCGATGCCGATGCCGAGGGTGAAGTATTCGGGATTGGTGGTGGCGCCCAGTTTCAAGCCGGCCCAGAGGATCAGCGGCACCGCCAGGCTCATCAGCAACAGGAACAGCGGCAGGCCCCAGCTGGCGCTGACCAGCGAGCGCGGGTTGAGGTTTTCGGTGAAGGTCATGTGGTACATGTGCGGCATCACGATCGCCGAGGCGAAGAACACCAGCAGCAGGGTGCGCCACGGCCCTTCCTGCAATGGCGTGTGCAGGGCGGCGAGGGCAGTCTGGTTCTGCAGCAGCCAGAGCTCCAGCTGTTGCGGGCCATCGAATACACCGTACAGGGCATAGAGACCGACGCCGCCGATGGCGATCAGCTTGATCACCGACTCGAAGGCGATGGCGAACACCAGGCCTTCGTGTTTTTCCCGGGTGGCGATGTGCCGGGAGCCGAAGAAGATGGTGAACAGGGTGATCAGCGCGCAGAAACTCAGGGCCACCCGGTGCTGCACCGGCTCGCGGGTGAGGATACCGATGGAGTCCGCGACTGCCTGGATCTGCAGGGCCAGCAGCGGCAATACCCCGACCAGCATGATCACCGTGGTCAGCGCGCCGGCCCAGGTGCTGCGAAAACGGAAGGCGAACAGGTCGGCCAGCGACGACAGTTGGTAGGTGCGGGTGATTTTCAGGATCGGGTAAAGCAGCACCGGCGCCAGCAGGAAGGCGCCGGAAACCCCGAGATAACTGGAAAGGAAACCGTAGCCGTACTGATAGGCAAGGCCGACCGTGCCATAAAAGGCCCAGGCGCTGGCGTAGACCCCGAGGGACAGGGTGTAGGTCAGCGGGTGGCGGATGATCGAGCGCGGGATCATGCCGCGTTCGCTGATCCAGGCCACCCCGAACAGCACCAGCAGGTACGCGGCGCTGATCAGGATCATCTGGGTCAGGCTAAAGCTCATCGGCATCTTTTTGGCTCTGCAGGATGAAGGTCACGACGATCAGGATCAGCCAGAGCAGATACGGGCGATACCAGGCGCCCGTAGCATCGATCCACCAATCCATGATGGCGGGGGAGAACAGATAGATCCCCACTACCAGCAGCAGGACCAAGCGATAGATGTACATCTCGGCCTCTCTTTATTGTGTGCGTGCCCGAAAACGTGCGGCGATGGTAACGGATGGGCGCCAACCTGCAAGGGGCGTCAGCGGATTTGCGCTTCGGGCACGCTCAGTGTGCGTGGGATCAGTAAAGCATCCCAGTGTTCGATGCCCCAACTCAGCACTTCCCGAGGGCTGGCATGGGCCATTTCGCTGTCGGTTTTCTGCCCCAGGGCGCGCAGGGCACGCAACAGCAGCGGGGTGGCCTGGTCCGCGGCCAGCGGCGGGGAGCGGTAGGACTTGCCCAGTTTATGCCCATCCGGCTGGGTGATCAGCGGCACATGCAGGTAGCGCGGCTGCGGCAGGCCGAGCAGCTCCTGCAGGTACAGCTGGCGCGGGGTGGAGTCCAGCAGATCGGCGCCGCGGACGATATCGGTCACCCCTTGCCAGGCGTCGTCGAGCACCACCGCCAGTTGATAGGCGTAGAGGCCGTCGCGGCGGCGGATCACGAAGTCGCCCACATCCCGTCCCAGGTGCTGGCGGAATTCGCCCTGGACCCGATCGGTGAAACGATATTCCAGCTCCGGTACGCGCAAGCGGATGGCGCCATCTTCCTGGCCATGTCCGGCATTGCGGCACAGGCCCGGATAAATGCCGTGGTAGGGTTCCAGCTGCTTGCGCGAGCAGGTGCAGGCGTAAGCCAGGCCCTGGTTGAACAGGCGGTTGAGGACTTCGGCGTAGGCCGCGTGCCGCTCGCTCTGGCGGACCATTTCGCCGTCCCACTCGAAGCCGTAGCTTTCCAGGGCCTTGAGAATGGCCGCCTGGGCGCCGGGCTCTTCCCGGGGTGGATCGAGGTCTTCCATGCGCAACAACCAGCGGCCGCCGACGGCGCGGGCATCGAGGTAGGAGGCCAGGGCGGCGACCAGCGAGCCGAAATGCAAGTGCCCGCTGGGGGTTGGGGCAAAGCGCCCGATGTAGGAAGAGGCGTGAGAGACAGTCATGGAGAGGATGTTACTTCGTTCGGTCCCAAGGTGACGATGGCGTCTGGCGGATTGCCATCGCGAGCAAGCTCGCTCCTACAGGGGGAAGGCGGCAGAAACAAAAACGGAGCGTTCGCACGCTCCGTTTTTCATTCAAGCCAGCGATTATTTGCCGACTTGTTTTTCCTTGATTTCCGCCAGGGTCTTGCAGTCGACACACATGTCGGCGGTAGGGCGGGCTTCCAGGCGGCGAATACCGATCTCGACGCCGCAGGATTCGCACCAGCCGTATTCTTCGTCTTCGATCAGTTGCAGCGTCTTGTCGATCTTCTTGATCAGCTTGCGCTCACGGTCGCGGGCGCGCAGTTCCAGGCTGAATTCTTCCTCCTGGCTGGCACGGTCGGCCGGATCGGGGAAGTTGGCTGCTTCGTCTTTCATGTGATCAACAGTGCGATCGACTTCCTGCATCAAGTCCTGTTTCCACTTGTTCAGGATCTTGGTGAAGTGCTCGCGCATGGGCTTGCCCATGTACTCTTCGCCTGCGGTTTCAACATAAGGCTCGAAGCCGCTGATCGATTGATTCTGTTGCTTTGCTTGGGTGGGCATGAAATGGACCGCCTCTACTCATGTAATCCATTGCGCAGGATTGCTCCATCACCGACACATGCCGGCCCTGCGACTGCAAGCGGGCGAACTTACCAGATCAAATCGGACGGCGCTACTCCCGGTTGTCGAGCCCGCGTCCCGCGGCGCTTGCAAAGGTCGATGCCGCCTGGCCTGGTCTGTTCGGGGGCCTGGTCAATTAATGATTTTAGCCAAGCCTGGGCCTGTTGTCGGTCTTCTTTAATTGGGTTGGATGGCGGGGCCCAAAGGCTTTGGGCTCTCCCTTGTCCCCGGGGTTGGGTAGAATCGTTTTTTTGCTCACTTCAATGAAGGAAGGCTAATGGCTCAGCCCTACAGTGCGCGCAGCCGCGCTATCGAACCTTTCCACGTGATGGCCCTGCTGGCCCGTGCCAATGAGCTGCAAGCGGCCGGGCACGATGTGATTCACCTGGAAATCGGTGAACCGGACTTCACCACGGCTGAGCCGATCATCAAGGCCGGGCAGGCCGCGCTGGAGGCAGGCAGGACCCGCTACACCGCCGCCCGCGGGATTCCCGAGCTGCGCACGGCCATCGCCGGATTCTATCGGCAGCGTTACGGGCTGGACATCGACCCCGAGCGCATCATGATCACGCCCGGTGGTTCCGGCGCGCTGCTGCTGACCAGCAGCTTGCTGGTCGACCCCGGCAAGCACTGGCTGCTGGCGGACCCAGGCTACCCCTGCAACCGGCACTTCCTGCGCCTGGTGGAAGGCGCGGCGCAACTGGTGCCGGTCGGTCCGGACGTGCGTTATCAGCTGACACCGGATCTGGTGGAGCGTTATTGGGATCAGGACAGCGTCGGCGCCCTGGTGGCATCGCCGGCCAACCCCACCGGAACCTTGCTCACCCGTGACGAGCTGGCGGGCCTGTCGGCCGCGGTGAAGGCGCGTAACGGTCATCTGGTGGTGGACGAGATCTACCACGGCCTGACCTACGGCTGCGATGCCGCCAGCGTGCTGGAAGTCGATGACAGCGCCTTTGTCCTTAATAGCTTTTCCAAATATTTCGGCATGACCGGCTGGCGCCTGGGCTGGCTGGTGGCGCCGCAGGCGGCGGTCGGCGAGTTGGAGAAGCTGGCGCAGAACCTCTACATCAGTGCCCCGAGCATGGCCCAGTACGCTGCGCTGGCCTGCTTCGAGCCAGACACCATCAGTATTCTCGAAGAGCGTCGCAACGAGTTTCAGCGGCGCCGCGACTTCCTTCTGCCAGCCCTGCGCGAGTTGGGTTTTGGCATTGCGGTAGAGCCGGAAGGGGCGTTCTACCTGTATGCCGATATCAGCGCCTTCGGCGGCGATGCCTTTGCCTTCTGCCGGCATTTCCTCGAGACCGAGCATATTGCCTTTACCCCAGGGCTGGATTTCGGTCGCCATCAGGCCGGACACCATGTCCGGTTCGCCTACACCCAGAGCCTGTCGCGCCTGCAAGAAGCGGTGGAGCGGATTGCCCGTGGCCTGCGGAGCTGGCAAGGCTGATGCGTTTTCATCCCCCCCTCGAAGAAGGTCGCCTGGTCCGTCGTTACAAGCGTTTTCTCGCCGATATCGAGACCATTGGCGGCGAGTTGCTGACCATTCACTGTCCCAACACCGGTTCCATGTTCAATTGCATGGTCGAGGGCGGGCAGGTCTGGTTCAGCCGTTCCAATGACCCCAAGCGCAAATTGCCCGGGACCTGGGAAATCAGCGAAACGCCCCAGGGGCGGCTGGCTTGCGTCAATACGGCGCGGGCCAACACGCTGGTGGAAGAAGCCTTGCACGCCGGGGTGATCGCTGAGTTGAACGGTTTTACCGCCCTCAAGCGGGAAGTGCCCTATGGCCAGGAAAACAGCCGTATCGACTTCCGCCTGGACTATCTGGGCGGACCGGCTTTCGTCGAGGTCAAAAGCGTCACCCTGGGCTTCGACGGCTCCGCGGTCGCGGCCTTCCCGGATGCGGTGACCCAGCGTGGCGCCAAGCATTTGCGAGAATTGGCCTGTCTGGCGCGTGACGGTATTCGGGCGGTGCAGTTGTATTGCGTCAACCTGTCGGGTGTCGAAGCGGTGCGACCGGCCGAAGAGATCGACCCCGGTTATGCCGCGGCGCTGCGCGAGGCGGTGGCGTCCGGGGTTGAAGTACTGGCCTATGGGGTACGCTTGACCGCCGAGGAAGTGTGCATCGACCGTCGTCTGGACGTATTGCTCAACGGCTAAAGCTGAACCCAGATGCCTTGGCTGTCTTCCCGGCAGGGGATGGCCGTCAGGGATTGCCCGGCACAGGGGCCGGCGACGCATTCACCGTTTTCGATCAGAAACAGCGCACCGTGGGTGGCGCACTGAATCAGGCTGGAGCTGGGATCGAGGAATTGGTCGGGTTGCCACTCCAGAGCGACCCCGCGATGGGGGCATCGATTGGTGTAGACGTAGACTTGTCGATCACGGCGCACTGCAAAAAGCGGTTGGCCTTCAAGGTTGAAACCTCGGCTGGAAGCCTCTGGCAGATCGCCGGGGGGGCAAAGAAACTTCATGTCTATCCTCGGTAACCAACGGCTCTGGGCTCAGGCTGTCACAGTTTTCCTGTGGGCGCTTGGTGAAACATGTCTGTGCTTGACGGTCAAATGCAAACAATTATCAAATGGCCGCTTCGCCTGTGGGGCGCTTGCTCATTTCGATGCCTGGGTTGCAGGGCATGTCACATGTACGGCGGTTTCCGTGGGCCCACTCTCTGAAGGAAATACCTTTATGCGTTCGAGTGCCTGCGCAATCGCGCTCTGTGTCGGACTTCTGGCCAGTCATGCCGCTGCGGCGGCCGAGCTACCACAACGCTGGGTGAGTGCTGGAGGCGCCTTGTCCGAATGGGTGAGCGCGCTGGGCGCCGAATCGAAGTTGGTGGGCGTGGACACCACCAGCCAGCATCCCGAATCCCTGAAGAGCCTGCCGAGTATCGGTTATCAGCGTCAGTTGTCGGCGGAAGGCATTCTCAGCCTGCGCCCGCAGATTCTGGTGGGTACTGAAGAGATGGGGCCGCCGCCAGTGCTCTCGCAGGTGCGCGGTGCCGGGGTGCAGGTCGAGCTGTTCTCGGCCCAGGCCGACCTGCCGACCCTGCGGGGCAACCTGCAGCATCTGGGCAAGCTGCTGGGTAGCGAAGACAAGGCGACGCAGCTGTTCGAGCAATACCAGCAGCAGTTGGAGCAGCAGCGGGCCTGGGTCGGCCAGGCCCAGAAGAAACAGGCCGCGCCAGGTGTGCTGCTGTTGCTCGGGCATGCGGGTGGCAAACCTCTGATTGCCGGTAAGGACACTGCCGCCGACTGGCTGCTGCAGCAGGCGGGCGGACGCAATCTTGCGACCCACACGGGTTACAAGCCCTTTTCCAATGAGTCGTTGGCCGAACTCAACCCCGAGGTGCTGGTGTTTGCCGATCGCAGCCTGAGTGGTGAGGCGGCCCGCGCCGCGCTGTTCAAGGAGAACCCGATTCTCGCCTCCAGCGGCGCAGCCAAGGCCGGCCGGGTCTTCGAGATTGATCCGACCTTGCTGGTGGGAGGCCTGGGGCCGCGCTTGCCACAGAGCCTGAAAAGGCTGTCGGCTGGTTTCTATCCAGCCGAGTCGGGCCAGGCCAGCACCGCCCAATGACCCCTTTGCTTAAACCCCGCACGTTGTTCATTGGCCTGAGCCTGCTGTGTCTGTTGGCGATCTGGCTGTCCCTGGCGCTCGGGCCGGTCAGCCTGCCGTTGCTCGATACCCTGCGTGCCGCCCTGCGTTTGCTGGGCCTGCCTATTTCAGGGCAGGGGCTGGAGCAGGCCGAACTGATCCTCGGGCAGATTCGCCTGCCACGCACCTTGCTGGGGCTGGCCGTAGGGGGCGTCCTGGCCCTGTCCGGCGTGGCGATGCAGGGGCTGTTTCGCAATCCCCTGGCTGATCCGGGGCTGGTAGGCGTCTCCAGTGGCGCGGCGCTGGGCGCGGCCTTTGCCATCGTCGGTGGTTCGTTGCTGGGTGGGGTGCCGGAAGCGATTGGTCCATACCTGCTGTCGTTCTGTGCCTTCCTCGGTGGGTTGGTGGTGGCGTGGCTGGTCTACCGCCTGGGGCGGCGCAACGGCCAGACCCATGTGGCGACCATGCTGTTGGCCGGGATTGCGTTGACGGCATTGGCCAGCTCGGCGGTGGGCCTGTTCACCTACCTGGCCGACGACGCGACCCTGCGCACCCTGACGTTCTGGAACCTGGGCAGTCTCAACGGCGCCAGTTATTCGAGGTTGTGGCCGCTGCTGTTGATCAGCGCGGCCGTGGCATTGTGGCTGCCACGCCGGGCCAGGGCCTTGAATGCCTTGTTGCTGGGTGAATCTGAAGCCGGTCATCTGGGGATCGATGTCGAACGGCTGAAGCGTGAGCTGGTGTTCTGTACCGCGCTGGGGGTCGGCGCGGCTGTCGCCGCTGCCGGGCTGATCGGCTTTGTCGGGCTGGTGGTACCCCATCTGGTGCGACTGCTGGCGGGACCTGACCACCGGACCTTGTTGCCGGCGTCGATACTGGCCGGCGCCAGCCTGCTGTTGCTGGCGGATCTGGTGGCGCGCCTGGCGCTGGCGCCTGCGGAGTTGCCCATCGGCATCGTGACGGCCTTTATCGGTGCGCCATTCTTTCTGTTTTTGTTATTGCGAGGGCGCGCCTGATGCTGCGAGCAGAAAATCTGGCGGTGCGCCGTGGCAGGAAAACCGTGCTGGAAGGGATCGACCTTGAGCTCAAGCCCGGTGAAGTGCTGGGAGTGCTGGGGCCCAATGGCGCGGGCAAAAGCACCTTGCTGGCGGCCTTGTGCGGCGAGCTGAAACCCGATCAGGGTCTGGTCTGGCTGGATCAGCGTGAGCTCTCCAGGTGGGACGGCGGGCAAAAGGCGCAAAGGCTGGCGGTGTTGCCGCAAAGTTCGACGCTTGAGTTCGCCTTCCGGGTCGAAGAAGTCGTCGGCCTGGGGCGCCTGCCTTATCAAAGCGGCCGGGCGCGGGATGACGAAATTGTCATGCAGGCCCTGCAAGCGGCGGATGCCGGGCACCTGCACGGTCGCAGCTATGTGGCCTTGTCGGGCGGCGAGCGTCAGCGTGTGCATCTGGCCCGGGTGTTGGCGCAGCTGTGGCCGGGCGCGGTCGGCCAGACCCTGTTGCTCGACGAGCCGACCTCGGCCCTCGACCCTTTGCATCAACATGTCACTTTGCAGGCCATCCGCGAGTTTGCCGATCGTGGGGTCGCGGTCCTGGTGATCTTGCATGATCTGAACCTCGCCGCGCGATATTGTGATCGCCTGTTGCTGCTCGAAGGCGGGCGGCCTCACTCGCTGGACAGCCCGGCGCAGGTGCTGCGGCCCGAACCGCTCAAGGCGGTGTTCGGACTGGAGGTGTTGGTGCAGGCGCACCCCGAGCGCGGCCATCCTTTGATCATCGCCCGCTGAGGCGATTCGCGGAGACGCCACATGCGTGTGTTATTGATCCTGGGTATGTTGCTGCTGGGCGCCTGTGAGGGCGTGCCGGTCATGCCTGAACTTCCGGTCCAGGCTGAAAGCGGGGCGATTCAGGATCTGCGCAGTGGAAAGCTCCTGACTCCAGAGGAGCTGGTCATTCGTCTGGCCCGGGCGCCGCGGGTGATTGTCGGCGAGCAGCATGACCACCCCGAGCATCACGCCTTGCAGCTGTGGTTGTTGCAGGCGATGGCGACCCAGCGCGCGCAAGGCAGCCTGCTGTTGGAAATGCTCACGCCGGACCAGCAGCCGCGGGTCGATTCGCTCCGCGAGCACAAGGCGGCGCAGGGCTTGCCCGATGATCTGCCAGGTGCATTGGCCTGGTCGCCGGGGTGGGACTGGGCGCTGTACGGACCTGTCGTGCGCTATGCGTTGCTCCAGCCTTATCCATTGCTGGCCGCCAATCTGGATAGCTCCGAAGTTCGCGGCATCTATCGCCAGGCACCAGCCTTGAGTGGCGAGCACTCGAATGCCGCCTTGGTGCGCAATGAGTTGCTGCAGCAAGTTCGTGATTCCCATTGTGGCCTGCTGCCCGAAAGCCAGATGCCGGCGATGCTGGCGGTTCAGCAGCAGCGCGACCGACGCATGGCCGAGCGCTTGCTGGCGGCACCGACGCCGGCGCTGCTGTTTGCCGGGGCCTTTCATGCACGCAAGGATGTCGGGGTACCGGTTCACCTGCGGGACCTCGACGCATCGAACGGCGCCGTGGTGCTGATGCTGGCGCAGAAGGGCACGCAGGTACCGCCGCAAAGCGCGGATTACGTGTGGTACAGCGCGCGGCTGCCGGAGAAGGATTACTGCGCCCAGATGCGCCAGTAAGCGGATGGCTTTTTCCGGACAAAAAAAGACCCGGCAAGAGCCGGGTCAAATAACCGTGATTAGCCTGATGAGGAGATAATCTGAGAGTCCGAACCACTGGTCTTCCAGGTTATCGACTGATCTCGCGACCAGTTGTGATAATCATAACGATTCTCATTTCCAAGTCAACAAGGTTTTTCCTGTTTCTGCGAATTCCGCTAAACGCTCGTTTGGATTGCTTGTAAACGCGGGGCTTCAAAGGTTGGCGCTCAGGCTGTGCAGGCGGCTGACTTCCTTGTTCAACAAGTCGATTCGCCGCGCCATGCTTTCGATCAGGCTATGGGCGATACGTGGATTGCTCTGAGTCAGGCTGAGAAACTGGCTCTTGGGGATCAGCATCAGGGTGGATGGCTCGCTGGCAATCACGCTGGCGTTGCGTTTCTCCCCGGTGAAAATGGCCATTGCACCAAAGATCTCGTCCTTGGGCACATCTCCGACCTTGTGTCCGTCGACAAAGGCTTCGGCGTGCCCTTCGATAATGACGAACACATGATCGGCGTCGTCGCCCTGGTGAATCAGCACTTCGCCCTTGGCCACGCGTTGAAAGCCGTTGCTGTTGCGCAACTCGGGCTGCTTGAGGCGGGCAACGGCATCGGAGAGCAGGGCGGTTTGTCCGATCAGGTACTGTAGAAACAGTTCGGAACGCTGTTCGTCGGCATACAGATGCTGGAACACCGCGGAACGCTGATAGGGGATCAGGCTCAAGGGCTGCTCGCTGCTGAGTTGCCAGTGCGGCAGGTCCACGCCTCGGCGCAGCCCGAGCAGATCGCCTTCATGCAGATAAAACAGTGGGCGCTCATCGACGCTGGCTTGTACCTGGCCGCTTTCGAGCAGGAACAACTGGCTGTCGGCAAGGCTGCTGGAGAGGTCTTTGGAAGGGGCCACCTCCAACACGTCGCCGGACGGCAGCAGGCCTTCCAGCAGGCGCCGCGGGATGCTCTGCAGCCGATTGATCAAGGCATCGGCGTAAGCCGGTTGTTCCCCCAGTAAATACATAAAAAGCCTGCCAGGTCAGTTCTTTTGGCGTGAAGAAATGGCATCCAGCTGTTTGTTGAGTGCTTCCTTGCGTTCTGCCGGAATGTCATTCCAGTGCACATCCATCAGTGCGCCTTCAATGGCGTACAACAGCACCTTCGAGGCTCGAAACCCTCGGGTCCGCACGGCCCGATAGGCATCCACCGCCCCCAGGCGGCGCAAGTCCGAAGCGCTATGGATGCCCACCGCATGCAGCCATTGTGCCGACGTCTTGCCAAGGTTCTTCAGGTGTTGCAATTCATCATTCATCAAGCCTCCTTGCGACGGCCGAATGGTGCGTGGGCAAGTCTCAAAGGAGTGTAGCGCTCAGTAGGAAAAGCGCTGTTCTTTGGTCGGTTTTGGCGCAAAAGCTTCTAAGGCGACAGAGGAAAGTACGCCAGAAACAGAGGGAAGAGGGGGAAGGAGAAGACCAAGTCCAGCGTAAGGCAGAAAGCGCCGGACCTCGGAGCAAAAAGGAGCGATTACTTGGTGCGGTAGCGCAGGCGAGTGCCGAAATTGACGGACATCAGGATTTCATCGGCAGTCAGTTCAGGCGGAAAGTAGGCGCCGGAGATTTGCGCATGGGCCAGGCTGGCGCCTTCCATGGAGGAATTGCGCAGGTCGAGGCCGCGCAGGTCGGCAGAGCGGAAGTAGGCGTCGGTGAAGTCGATGCCGTCGGCATTCAGTTCACGCAGGTCGAGCCCACGAAAATCGCCGCCGCGCATGTCGACAGTCTGGTCTTTCGGGCGCTCCCGGTTAAAGCCGTCGATGTCGTCTTTGTGCAGCAAAGCGTAAAGGGGAGTATCGAGAAGTTTGGGCTGACTCATGGGGCGTCACCTGCTGGAATTATGACGCCAGTATAGTGCCACTATTTTTCAGCCGTGAAGCCTTTGCGGTTTCACGGCTGAAATAGTTGATTACAAGCCTGGGAGACGCTGGCGAATGTTCGCGACCAGGGTGTCGAGGCTCCCGCTTTCATTGGTCTCGACGCGCTTGCTGCGCAGCACTTCCTCGGCGCTCAGGGCTTCGCGATTGGCTTGCTGCTGTTCGATTACGGCCAGGGTCGCGTCCGACGGGTCGTTGCGATCGGCCTGGCGTTGCGCCAGCCAGCTGGCAATGACGGCCTGCGGGGCATTGCAGTCGATGATCAGGCAAGGCGTGCCGGTCGCTTCGGCAACCTTGGCCGCGGCATCACGCTGGTCGCGCTTGAGGTAGGTGGCATCGATGACCACCGGGAAACCGGCGCGCAGGACGATACCGGCAAGTTCATGCAGGCGGTCATAGGTCGCGGTATTGGCTTGGGCATTATAAATGCCGGCATTCGGATCGTTCTGTACCTGCTGCTCGCCGAACAGACGTTTGCGCTCGACATCGGAGCGCAGGCGAACGGCGCCCAGGGCTTCCACCAGACGCATGGCCACATGGCTTTTGCCAACGGCGGAAACGCCAGAAGTAATCGCCAGGAAGCGCGATGGAATGGTGCTGTAGCTTTCTGCCAGGTTGGCGTAGTTGCGGTACTGGCGCAGGGCCGTGGCGCGCTGCATCGGACTGGCGTCGGCCGGCATGCTGAACAGGGCGACCTTGGCGCGTACCAGGGCGCGATAGGCTTTGTAGAAATTCAACAGCTCCAGGCCCTGATAGTCACCGGTCTGTTCCAGGTACTGGCTGATGAAGCGGCGTGCCAGGCATTTCAGGCCGCGGTCTTCCAGGTCCATGGCGAGGAAACCGGCGTCGGCATAGACGTCAGTGAAGCGAAACGGCTCGTTGAACTCGATGCAATCGAAGATCACCACCTTGCCGTCGATAAGCGTTGCGTTACCCAGGTGGATGTCGCCGTGGCATTCACGGATGAAGCCTTCGCTCTTGCGCTGGGCAAGGAGTGGCTTGAGGCGCTCGAAGCTGCTTTCGGCCCAGGCTTGCAGGGCTTCGAGCTGTTGCAGGTCGGCCTTGTCGCTGAGGAATGGGCGGATCTGCTCGAAGTTCTGACGCACCGGCTCCATGACGCTTTCCGGGGTGCCGGCTTCGTGGGCTGCCGGAACCCGCGGGGCTTCGAGGTGGAACCTGGCAATCTGCCGGGCCATTTCGTCGATGTGCGCGGTGGTCAGTTCGCCATTGGCTTGCAGCGTACTGAGCAGCTGGCTTTGCGGAAACTGGCGCATTTTCAGGGCGTATTCGATAACCGGGCCGTCACCCGCGATCTGCGGCGCTTCGGCGCTGCCGGTGATCGGCAACACTTCCAGATACAAATCATCGGTCAGGCGCTGGTTGAGACGCAGTTCTTCGCCGCAGAAGTGCCCGCGCGCTTCAAGGCCGGTGAAATCGAGAAAGCCGAAGTTGACCGGCTTTTTCAGCTTATAGGCATAGGGACCGGTGAGCAGGACCCAGGAAATATGGGTCTCGATGACCTGGAAACCGTCTACGGGATGCGGGTAGAGGGCCGGGTTTTGCAGGGCGGCGATCAGGGATTGGCTCACAGGCGATCCTTCAGAGTCGGGGAAAATTCAAGGGCGTCATTATGGCCGCTGACAGGGCTAACGCAAACCTCGGGCGGCTCCTGTTGACGATGAATAAAGTGCGTATAATCCGCCGCCATGACTCGTACTCGATCCCCCCGTTCCGCTAAAAAACGTCCGTCTAGTGGCCTGCGCCCCTGGCTGGGCTGGGCCTTGAAGCTCGGTCTGGTCGCTCTGGTAGTGCTCGCCGGCTTTGCGGTTTATCTCGACGCCGTGGTCCAGGAGAAATTCTCCGGCAAGCGCTGGACCATTCCGGCCAAGGTCTATGCGCGCCCGCTGGAGCTGTTCGTCGGACAGAAGCTCAGCAAGGACGATTTCCTCACCGAACTCGACGCACTCGGCTATCGCCGCGAAAGCGTGGTCAATGGCCCTGGTGCTGCGTCGGTCAGTGGTAACACCGTTGAACTCAATACCCGCGGTTTCCAGTTCTATGAAGGCATGGAGCAGGCGCAACCGGTGCGGGTGCGTTTTTCCGGTGACTACGTGGCCGAGCTGTCAGGCAGCAAAGGCTCGAAACTGGCTGTGGTACGCCTGGAGCCGCTGCTGATCGGCGGCCTGTATCCGAAGAATCTCGAAGACCGGATCCTGATCAAGATCGATCAGGTGCCTCCTTATCTGCTGGAAACCCTGGTGGCGGTCGAGGACCGGGATTTCTACAGCCACTTTGGCGTGTCGCCCAAGTCGATCGCACGGGCGGTGTGGGTCAATACCTCGTCCGGCGCCATGCGCCAGGGCGGCAGTACCCTGACCCAGCAGTTGGTCAAGAACTTCTACCTGACCAACGAACGCAGCCTGAGCCGCAAGCTCACCGAAGCGATGATGGCCCTGCTGCTTGAGCTGCATTACGACAAGCGCGAGATCCTCGAGGCGTACCTCAACGAGGTCTTCGTCGGCCAGGATGGCCAGCGTGCCGTGCACGGTTTCGGCCTGGCCAGCCAGTTCTTCTTCAGCCAGCCGCTGGCCGAACTCAAGTTGCATCAGATCGCCTTGCTGGTGGGGATGGTCAAGGGGCCGTCCTATTACAACCCGCGTCGTTATCCGGAGCGCGCGCTGGAGCGGCGTAACCTGGTGCTCGATCTACTGGCGCAGCAGGGTGTGGCGACGCCGGAGCAGGTCGAAGCGGCGAAGAAAATGCCCTTGGGCGTGACCAAACGCGGCAGTCTGGCGGACAGCTCGTTCCCGGGCTTCCTGGACCTGGTGAAGCGTCAGCTGCGTGAGGATTACCGCGACGAAGACTTGACCGAGGAAGGCCTGCGGATCTTCACCAGCTTCGACCCGATTCTGCAGATGAAGGCCGAGGCTTCGGTCGGGGATACCTTCAAGCGCCTGGCCGGGCGCAAGGGATCGGATGAAGTCGAAGCGGCAATGGTGGTGACCAACCCGGAAACCGGCGAAGTCCAGGCCATGATCGGCAGCCGCCAGGCCGGTTTTGCCGGTTTCAACCGGGCGCTGGATGCGGTGCGGCCGATCGGCTCCCTGATCAAGCCCGCGGTTTACCTGACGGCGCTGGAGAAACCCAGCCAATACACACTGACCAGTTGGCTCTCCGACGAGGCGTTCTCGGTGAAGGGTGGCGACGGACAGGTGTGGAAACCCCAGAACTACGACCGTCGTTCCCACGGCACGGTCTTCCTTTATCAGGGGCTGGCCCATTCCTATAACCTGTCGACCGCGCGCCTGGGCCTGGAAGTCGGTGTGCCGAATGTGCTGAAAACCCTGGGGCGCCTTGGTGTCACCCGCGAGTTCCCGGCGTTCCCTTCGATGCTGCTGGGGGCGGGGGGCTTGAGCCCGATGGAAGTCGCCACCATGTATCAGACCCTGGCCAACGGCGGTTTCAATACCCCGATGCGCGGGATCCGTAGCGTGCTGACCGCTGAGGGCGAACCGCTGAAGCGTTATCCGTTCCAGATCCAGCAACGTTTCGACCCGGGTTCGATCTACCTGATCCAGAGCGCGATGCAGCGCGTCATGCGCGAAGGTACCGGCAGTTCGGTCTACAACGTGCTGCCGCGCTCCCTGGCGCTGGCGGGCAAGACCGGTACCAGTAACGATTCCCGCGACAGCTGGTTCGCCGGTTTCAGCCAGGATCTGCTGGCCGTGGTCTGGCTGGGGCGTGATGACAACGGCAAGACACCGTTCACCGGCGCCACCGGTGCGCTGCAGGTCTGGACCAGTTTCATGCGCAAGGCCGACCCGTTGCCATTGGATATGCCACAACCGGATAACGTGGTGCAGGCCTGGGTCGACTCGCGGACCGGGCAAGGCTCGGATGCCAACTGTCCGGGCGCGGTACAGATGCCGTATATTCGCGGCAGCGAACCTCCTCCCGGTCCGGCATGCGGTGGCGAAAGCCCGGCGTCCGGCGAGTCGGTGATGGATTGGGTCAAGGGCTGGATGAATTAAGCGAAGAGGGTTTGACGTGAACAAGTGGTGGATTCCAGCTATTACAGCTCTGGCTTTGCTCAATGGTTGCGCCAGCGTGCAGCGTGGCTCGATTCCGGTGGTGGACTCCGGTACCGCGGTGTCCAACAGCGAACGCATTTCGGCCAATGGCGGCTTCCGTCAGACGACCATCAAGCGTCCTGCGCAAGCTCAGGCTCAAAGTATTCCCCAGGACTCGGGCGTGGTGGTGATGGTGCCGGGCGGGGCTGCGGCCACTGCTGCGCCGATCAGCAGCGCGCCGATTACCCCGGGCCCGATCACCCCAGGTCCTATCGATACCGCACCGATCCAGTCCGCGCCGATCAATCAGGGCAGCTACAGCTTGCCGCCGACGCCGAGCGGGGTGCCTTCGGCCAGCTCTGGCGGGCTATCCGCCGATGAGCAACTGGACGGTCCAGTGCTGGCCCTGTTGACCACCGCTCAGCAGCAACAGGCGAGTGGTGATCTGAACGGTGCTTCCTCCAGTCTTGAGCGCGCCCAGCGTGTCGCGCCGCGTGAGCCGCAGGTGCTGTATCGCCTGGCCCAGGTACGCATGGCCCAGGGCGATGCCCCGCAGGCTGAACAGTTTGCCCGTCGCGGCCTGAGCTTCGCCAACGGTCGTCCGGATCTGCAGGCCAGCCTGTGGGCATTGATTGCCCAGGCACGCGAGAAACAGGGCGATGCCGCTGGTGCCGCTCAGGCCCGGCAAAAAGCCAAGGTGTCGCTCTGATGGATGCACGTTTTCCAAAGATTGCCGATCAGTTGCTGTTGATCGAACGTGAGATGCGGTTGCAAGGGCTGTGGGATGACACCCCGCCGAGTGCTGAAGCTCTGGCCAGTGTCGAGCCGTTTGCCGTGGATACGCTGGAGTTCGAGCAGTGGCTGCAGTGGATCTTCCTGCCGCGGATGAAGGCGATTCTTGAGCAGGATCTGCCTTTGCCCAACGCCTCGGGTATCCAGGAAATGGCCGAAGTGGTATTCGCCGGTCGCTCGATGCAAGGCCGGGACCATCAGTTGCAGATCCTGCTCAAGGAGTTTGACCAACTGATCGGCGGCGCCCGCTAAACCTTCTGCAACCACTGCCTAGCGGCAGTGGTTGTCTATCGCCTTCTGTGTTTCCGCAATGCGCTGCTGCCGTTGTTCCTCGGTCAGGCGGCGCACTCCCCTCTCTGTGTTCTCGCTCAGGCGCGGGTTGTTCTGCAACTGCGCCAGGCTGGCCCGTGCCTGTGTGCAAAAACGCCTGCGTTCGGCTTCCTGCCTGGCGAGCTGCTGCTTGACCTGATTGTCCATGACTTGTTGCTGAGGGCCCGGCTTGTCGGGCGGCGGAGTACTGCTCGCACCTTTCGGCGCTTTTGGCTGGGTGATGGCAGTGCTGCCCACGCCTTGGGGTGGCTGGGCGTCGAAATGGGTGACTCCCTGGGCGTCGACCCATTTGTAAATCTGGCCGGCCTGGCACGGGAGGCTCATGGCGAGCAGCAGTCCAGCGGTCATGGCGAAGGTTCGCATTTTTGAATTCCTTATCCAGGATTGCGCAATTGAAGCGCAGACACTCGCGGTTTACAGGTTTTTTCTTGCGTTCTCATGCGCTTAGTTCGAATAAAGCACATTGACGTCTTGACTTGCAGAGGGCGAAACAGAAGAATCCAAAGTCCGCTGTAGAGGGACTGCCAGAAGCAGACCCACTCGGCAGAACATGAGGCGCACATCCGCGCCGACCTGCTACACCCGCAACGCGTTACCTCGCGCTGGGTGGGAAAACCCCGCAACACTTGGGGCACTCCCAATACTTGCTCAGTCAGTGCTGACGTAGTCGGCGACCACCGTCGCTCATGCTCTGCTGAGAAGTAAACCTATTAAGACCCGTCCCCTTTCAAGAGGGCGGTATTCTGGCGTTTTAGAGGTGAACAACGTGGAGCTTTTATCTGGCGGTGAGATGCTCGTCCGCTTTTTGCGTGACGAAGGCGTCAAATATATCTATGGGTACCCGGGTGGTGCTCTCCTTCATGTTTACGATGCCCTGTTCAAAGAACCGGAAGTGACCCACATCCTGGTTCGTCACGAGCAAGCGGCTACCCATATGGCTGACGGCTACGCCCGTGCCACCGGCAAGGCCGGTGTGGTACTGGTGACTTCCGGCCCTGGCGCGACCAATGCCATCACCGGTATCGCCACTGCCTATATGGACTCCATTCCAATGGTGATCATTTCCGGTCAGGTGCCTAGCACCATGGTTGGTACCGACGCGTTCCAGGAAACCGACATGATCGGTATCTCCCGGCCGATCGTGAAGCACAGCTTCATGATCAAGCATGCTTCGGAAATCCCGGAAGTCATGAAGAAGGCGTTCTACCTGGCGCAATCCGGTCGTCCGGGTCCAGTCGTGGTCGATGTCCCTAAGGACATGACCAATCCGGCTGAAAAGTTCGAATACGTTTTCCCTAAAAAAGCGAAGCTGCGCTCCTACAGCCCAGCTGTTCGTGGTCACTCCGGGCAAATCCGCAAGGCGGCAGAAATGCTCCTGGCGGCCAAGCGTCCTGTGCTGTACGCAGGCGGCGGGGTGATCCTCGGTGGCGGTTCCGCGCCGCTGACCGAATTGGCACAAATGCTCAACCTGCCGGTCACCAATACCCTGATGGGCTTGGGTGCCTATCCTGGCACCGATCGTCAGTTCGTCGGCATGCTCGGCATGCACGGCAGCTACACCGCCAACCTGACCATGCACCATGCCGATGTGATCCTGGCAGTCGGCGCGCGTTTCGACGACCGTGTTATCAACGGCCCGGCGAAATTCTGCCCGAACGCCAAGATCATCCATGTCGACATCGACCCGGCGTCCATCTCCAAGACCATCAAGGCAGACGTGCCGATCGTGGGTCCGGTAGAGAGCGTCCTGACCGAAATGGTCGCGGCCCTCAAGGAAATCGGCGAAACCCCGAACAAGGATACAGTCGCCAGTTGGTGGAAGCAGATCGAGGAGTGGCGCGGTGATCGCGGCCTGTTCCCTTACGACAAGGGCGACGGCAGCATCATCAAGCCGCAGACCGTGATCGAGACCCTCTGCGA
Source organism: Pseudomonas sp. NFACC41-3 (assembly GCF_900109505.1). Taxonomy (NCBI): domain Bacteria; kingdom Pseudomonadati; phylum Pseudomonadota; class Gammaproteobacteria; order Pseudomonadales; family Pseudomonadaceae; genus Pseudomonas; species Pseudomonas sp. NFACC41-3. The sequence continues at coordinate 5,166 of NZ_FOAE01000007.1, read as the reverse complement.
AGTGACCAAGGGCGACGCCTATGTGACCTCCGACGTGGGTCAGCACCAGATGTTCGCGGCGCAGTACTACCGGTTCAACAAACCCAATCGCTGGATCAACTCCGGTGGCCTGGGCACGATGGGCTTCGGTTTCCCTGCGGCCATGGGCGTCAAGCTGAGTTTCCCTGATGCTGACGTTGCCTGTGTAACGGGCGAGGGCAGTATCCAGATGAACATTCAGGAACTGTCGACCTGCCTGCAGTACGACCTGCCGGTCAAGATCATCAACCTGAACAACGGTGCGCTGGGTATGGTGCGGCAGTGGCAGGACATGAACTACGGTAGCCGTCACTCGCATTCCTACATGGAATCGCTGCCTGATTTCGTCAAGCTGGCCGAAGCCTATGGGCACGTGGGCATTCGCGTCACGGACCTGAAGGATCTGAAGCCGAAGATGGAAGAAGCGTTCGCCATGAAAGATCGCCTGGTGTTCCTCGACATCCAGGTCGATACCAGCGAGCACGTCTACCCGATGCAGATCAAAGACGGCTCCATGCGCGATATGTGGCTGAGCAAGACGGAGCGTACTTAATCATGCGGCACATTATCTCCTTGCTTCTGGAAAACGAACCGGGCGCCTTGTCTCGTGTGGTTGGCCTGTTTTCGCAGCGCAACTACAACATCGAAAGCCTGACCGTGGCGCCGACCGAAGACCCGACCCTGTCGCGTCTGACGCTGACTACCGTGGGGCACGATGAAATTATCGAGCAGATCACCAAGAACCTGAACAAGCTGGTTGAAGTGGTCAAGCTGGTCGATCTGTCGGAAAGCGCTCACATCGAACGCGAGCTGATGCTGGTCAAGGTCAAGGCCACCGGCGCCCAGCGCGCCGAGGTCAAGCGCACCACCGATATTTATCGTGGGCAGATCGTCGATGTCAGTGCCAGCGTGTATACCGTTCAATTGACCGGTACCAGCGACAAGCTCGACAGTTTCATCCAGTCGATCGGCACCGCCTCGATTCTGGAAACCGTACGCAGTGGCGTCACCGGCATTGCCCGTGGCGATAAAGTACTCAGCATCTAACTCAAATTAGCGAACGGCCTGAACGGCCTGATATAGGGGAAATTCATGAAAGTTTTCTACGATAAAGACTGCGACCTCTCGATCATCCAGGGCAAGAAAGTTGCCATCATCGGTTACGGCTCCCAGGGCCACGCTCAAGCGTGCAACCTGAAAGACTCCGGCGTTGATGTCACCGTTGGCCTGCGTAAAGGTTCGTCCACCGTTGCCAAGGCTGAAGCCCATGGCCTGAAAGTGACCGACGTAGCCGCGGCCGTTGCCGGCGCCGACCTGGTCATGATCCTGACCCCGGACGAGTTCCAGTCCCAGCTGTACAAGAACGAAATCGAGCCGAACATCAAGAAGGGCGCCACCTTGGCCTTCTCCCACGGCTTCGCGATCCACTACAACCAGGTCGTTCCGCGTGCCGACCTCGACGTGATCATGATCGCGCCGAAGGCCCCAGGCCACACCGTACGTTCCGAGTTCGTCAAGGGCGGCGGTATCCCTGACCTGATCGCTATCTACCAGGACGCCTCCGGCAACGCCAAGAACGTTGCTCTGTCCTACGCGGCAGGCGTGGGCGGCGGCCGTACCGGTATCATCGAAACCACCTTCAAGGACGAGACTGAAACCGACCTGTTCGGCGAGCAGGCTGTTCTGTGTGGCGGTACCGTCGAGCTGGTCAAGGCCGGTTTCGAAACCCTGGTCGAAGCTGGCTACGCGCCGGAAATGGCTTACTTCGAGTGCTTGCACGAACTGAAACTGATCGTTGACCTCATGTACGAAGGCGGTATCGCCAACATGAACTACTCGATCTCCAACAACGCCGAATACGGCGAGTACGTGACCGGCCCTGAAGTGATCAACGCCGAATCCCGTCAGGCCATGCGCAACGCCCTGAAGCGCATCCAGGACGGTGAGTACGCCAAGATGTTCATCAGCGAAGGTGCTACCGGCTACCCATCGATGACTGCCAAGCGTCGTAACAACGCCGCTCACGGTATCGAAATCATCGGTGAGCAACTGCGCTCGATGATGCCGTGGATCGGTGCCAACAAAATCGTCGACAAAGCCAAGAACTAAGTTCGAGTCTTGTCAGGGAAAAACGCGGCCTAGGCCGCGTTTTTTCGTTTGGATAGACAGGTTCTGGTATAAAGCTGGATCCTTTGTGGTCCAATCGTGACCCTGGGTATCGTCGAAACTTTTCACACCGTTGCAAGGTAATGTCCATGAGCGAACGTCCCGAAGAGCCAAACCAGGCCTCTGACGCCGAAAGCCTGCTACCCATCGATGAGCATGTCGAAGAAGGGCATGATGCTGAAGGCCGTAAAGTCCGGCATCGTGGTATCTATCTGCTGCCGAATCTCTTCACCACCGCGAACCTGTTCGCCGGTTTCTACTCGATCATCAATTCCATGAGTGCCCAGAGCGCGTTGAGCGCCGGGGACGCGGCAGGAGCGAGCAAGTATTTCGCGTTCGCGGCCATCGCGATTTTTGTCGCCATGGTGCTCGATGGTCTGGATGGGCGCGTGGCCCGCATGACCAATACCCAGAGCGCTTTTGGCGCCGAGTATGACTCGCTGTCCGACATGGTTGCCTTCGGCGTTGCGCCTGCCTTGCTGGCATTCGGTTGGGCGTTGGGCGACATGGGTAAGGTCGGTTGGATGGTCGCCTTCATCTATGTAGCTGGCGCAGCGTTGCGTCTGGCTCGCTTCAACACCCAGGTGGGGACTGCCGACAAGCGTTACTTCATCGGCCTGGCCAGTCCGGCCGCGGCGGGTGTGGTGGCTGGTATTGTCTGGGCGTTCAGCGATTACGGCATCCAGGGTTCGAAGATGTCGTTCCTGGTGGCGCTGATGGTGGCGGCGGCCGGCATGCTGATGGTCAGCAATATCAAGTACAACAGCTTCAAGGAGCTGGATCTGAAGGGGCGTGTACCTTTCGTGGCGATTCTCGCCGTGGTTCTGGTATTCGCCGTGGTCTTCAGTGATCCGCCGCGGATTCTGCTGTTGGTTTTCCTCGCTTATGCGGCGTCCGGTCCAGTGCAATACCTGCTGCGTCTTCGTCGACGCAAAACGTTGCCTTAATGTAATTTCCCCCATACTCCGCAGTCTATTGGTGCATCAGTCCTCCAATACTGCGGAGTTGCCATGTTGATCAAAATCCCCAAGTCGTCTGACTGCAAAGAGTCGGACGTCACGTCTGAATCTCTTTATTTCTCTCGCCGTAGCCTGTTGGGTGGGGCCATTGCTGGCCTGGCTGCCAGTGCGCTGCCGCGTTGGGCCAGTGCCGGAGACGCTGGGCGCTATCCAGATGTCGAACCTGGCAAGGCGCCGTCATGGTTTGCGCAGAAACTGCCGGAAACCAAATGGCAGGCGGTCAACGTCAAGGATGAGGCGATCACTCCATTCAAGGATGCTACCCACTACAACAACTTCTATGAGTTCGGTGCCGATAAGGGCGACCCGGCTGCCAATGCCGGCGCGCTGAAAACCGAGCCCTGGAGCGTGGTGGTGGACGGGGAGGTGGGCAAGCCAGGGCGTTATGCGCTGGAAGACTTCATGAAGCCTTATCAGTTGGAGGAGCGGATCTACCGGCTGCGTTGTGTCGAGGCCTGGTCCATGGTGATTCCCTGGATCGGTTTCCCTATCTCCGAGTTGCTCAAGCAGGTCGAGCCAACCTCCAAGGCCAAGTTCATTCGCTTCGAAACCCTTCAGGATCCTAAAAGCATGCCCGGCCAGCGTTCGGGTTTTGCCCTGATCGATTGGCCTTATGTAGAAGGGCTGCGCCTGGATGAGGCGATGCATCCCTTGGCGATTCTTGCCGTGGGGATGTATGGCCGCGAGCTGCCTAACCAGAATGGCGCGCCGTTGCGTTTAGTGGTGCCGTGGAAGTACGGCTTCAAGAGCATCAAGTCGATCGTGCGCATCAGTCTGGTGGAGGAGCAGCCGAAAACCACCTGGCAAAGCATCGCTGCCAATGAGTACGGTTTTTACGCGAACGTGAATCCTACGGTTGATCATCCTCGCTGGACTCAGGCACGCGAACGTCGATTGCCTAGCGGCCTGTTCAGTCCCAACGTGCGTGAGACACAGATGTTCAATGGCTACGCGGATGAAGTCGCTTCTTTATATACCGGCCTGGATCTGCGGAAGAATTACTGATGCGCTACCCACTCTGGCGCCTTGGCGTCTTCATCGTTGCTGCTATCTGGCCTTTGCTTTGGTTGTACCAGGCTTGGGCCTCCGCCCTCGGGCCCGACCCGGGAAAGGTACTGGTCGATCGGTTGGGGCTGGGGACACTGATCTTTTTGCTGATCACCCTGAGTATGACGCCCCTGCAGAAACTCACGGGATGGGCGGGATGGATCGCGGTACGACGCCAGCTCGGTTTGTGGTGCTTTGCTTATGTAGTGCTGCATTTAAGTGCTTACGCTGTATTTATCCTCGGGCTCGACTGGTCGCAGTTGGGCGTGGAGTTGCGTAAGCGGCCCTACATTATTGTAGGGAGCCTGGGTTTTCTCGGATTGTTGGCCTTGGCGGTGACTTCCAATCGATACAGCCAGCGTCGTCTAGGCAGTCGTTGGAAGAAGTTGCATCGGATGGCGTATCTCATTCTCGGGCTGGGTTTGCTGCATATGCTCTGGATTGTTCGGGCTGATCTTAAAGAGTGGGCTATCTACGCCTCTATTGGCGGGTTGTTGTTACTGCTGCGGGTGCCGCCGGTGACACGGCGAATCCCGCGTTTAGTGGGGAAAAACCATCTTTTGCAACAAAAGCGTAATTAGGGGTTGACGGCAGATTCTGGAAGTCTATAATTCGCCCCACTTCCGGCGCAGTCGAAACGGAAAACTCCTTGAGATTCAACGAGTTACACGGTTTTCGACAGCGGTCACGCTTCAGTTCATCGAGGCCCGAAGGAGTTGGTTCGGCAGTATGTTTTCGCCGAGTTAACGGTTCGATCTTCTCGGTCGAAAGCGGAGAAAAAGAGGTGTTGACAGCAGCGTGTAACGCTGTAGAATTCGCCTCCCGCTGACGAGAGATCGGAAGCGCAAGTGGTTGAAGTTGCAAAGGAAACTTTGAAAACTTCTTAAAATAACCGCTTGACAGATACAGAGGCTGC
>NZ_FOAE01000008.1:0-15699 GCF_900109505.1 Pseudomonas sp. NFACC41-3 | reverse complement strand
TGACGAATGTTCGAGTCGTACTCTACGTGCGCGGTGTTGATGGTGATACCACGAGCCTTTTCTTCCGGGGCGCTGTCGATCTTGTCGAAGTCAACGCGAGCCGAACCGAAAACCTCGGAGCAAACACGAGTCAGTGCAGCGGTCAGAGTGGTTTTACCGTGGTCAACGTGACCGATGGTGCCAACGTTGACGTGCGGTTTGTTACGTTCAAATTTTTCTTTAGCCACGACAGTGAACCTCTTGCCTAAAGGGCTGGATTAGCCTTGTTTTTTAACGAGTGCTTCGACGATATTCGACGGAGCTTCGGCGTACTTGGAGAACTCCATGGAGTAGCTCGCGCGACCCTGGGACATGGAACGAACGTCGGTCGCATAACCGAACATTTCACCCAGCGGCACTTCAGCACGGATAACCTTGCCAGAGACCGAGTCTTCCATACCCTGGATCAGACCACGACGACGGTTCAGGTCACCCATCACGTCACCCATGTAGTCCTCAGGGGTTACTACTTCAACCTTCATGATCGGCTCAAGAACTACGCCCTTGCCCTTCTCACGCAGCTGCTTGGTCGCCATGGAGGCCGCTACCTTAAACGCCATCTCGTTAGAGTCGACGTCGTGGTAAGAACCATCAAACACGGTAGCCTTCAGGCCGATCAGCGGATAGCCGGCGACAACGCCGTTCTTCATCTGCTCTTCGATACCCTTCTGGATTGCCGGGATGTATTCCTTCGGAACCACACCACCAACGACCTCGTTGGCAAACACCAGACCTTCAGTGATATTGCCTTTTTCGTCGACGTCTGCCGGAGCAAAACGGATCCAGCAATGACCGAACTGGCCACGACCGCCGGATTGACGAACGAACTTACCTTCAACTTCACAGCCGACGGTGATCTTCTCGCGGTAGGAAACCTGCGGCTTACCGATGTTGGCTTCGACGTTGAACTCGCGCTTCATGCGGTCAACGAGGATGTCCAGGTGAAGCTCACCCATACCCGAGATGATGGTCTGACCAGTTTCTTCGTCAGTCTTGACGCGGAACGACGGGTCTTCCTGAGCCAGCTTGCCCAGTGCAATACCCATCTTCTCCTGATCTTGCTTGGTTTTCGGCTCAACGGCCACCGAAATCACCGGCTCAGGGAAGTCCATACGCTCGAGGATAACCGGGCTGGCGGCATCACACAGGGTGTCACCGGTGGTGACGTCCTTCATGCCGATCAGCGCAGCGATGTCGCCCGCGAGCACTTCCTTGATTTCTTCACGCTGGTTAGCGTGCATCTGCACCATACGACCAACGCGCTCTTTCTTGCCCTTGACCGAGTTGATCACGGAGTCGCCAGACTGCAGCATGCCCGAGTAAACGCGCACGAAAGTCAGGGTGCCCACGAACGGGTCAGTAGCAATCTTGAACGCCAGAGCCGAGAACGGTTCGCTGTCGTCGGCGTGGCGCTCGATTTTCGGAGCGTTTTCGTCGTCGATGTTGTCCGGATGGATACCCTGGATTGCAGGGATCTCGGTCGGAGCAGGCAGGTAGTCGATGACAGCATCGAGAACCAGCGGAACGCCCTTGTTCTTGAACGAGGAACCGCAGACAGCCGGAACGATCTCGCTGGCCAGGGTGCGCGCGCGCAGGCCTGCCTTGATCTCTTCGACAGTCAGCTCACCTTCTTCAAGGTACTTGTTCATCAGCTCTTCGTTGGCTTCGGCGGCAGCTTCAACCATGTTGGAGCGCCACTCGTTAGCCAGGTCCAGCATATCGGCAGGAATTTCTTCCTCGCGATAGGTAGTACCCTTGTCGTCGTCGTTCCAGTAGATAGCCTTCATCTTGATCAGATCGATCTGACCTTCGAAGTTATCTTCTGCACCGATAGCCAGCTGAACTGGAACCGGAGTGTGACCCAGACGGTTTTTGATCTGAGCAACAACACGCAGGAAGTTGGCACCGGCACGGTCCATCTTGTTCACGTAAACAACACGTGGAACACCGTATTTGTTGGCTTGACGCCATACGGTTTCGGACTGAGGCTCAACACCGGAAGTACCGCAGAACACAACGACCGCGCCGTCGAGTACGCGCAGCGAACGCTCTACTTCAATGGTGAAGTCTACGTGGCCCGGGGTATCGATAACGTTTACACGATAGTTATCGTATTGGCCGCGCGAACCTTTCCAGAAGGTAGTTACAGCAGCAGAGGTAATGGTGATACCACGCTCCTGCTCCTGCACCATCCAGTCGGTGGTAGCAGCGCCGTCATGCACCTCACCCATCTTGTGGCTGAGACCTGTGTAGAACAGGATCCGCTCGGTAGTGGTAGTCTTGCCCGCGTCAACGTGGGCACAGATACCGATGTTACGGTAGCGGTTGATTGCTGTAGTACGAGCCATAAAGCCCTCGCAAAATGAATGATGCCGATATTAGAAGCGGTAGTGCGAGAAAGCCTTGTTGGCTTCAGCCATACGGTGTACGTCTTCACGCTTCTTAACTGCAGCACCCTTGCCTTCGGCAGCATCCAGCAGTTCGCCAGCCAAGCGCAGAGCCATAGACTTCTCGCCGCGCTTACGGGCGAAGTCTACCAACCAGCGCATTGCCAGAGCGTTACGACGGGACGGACGAACTTCGACCGGAACCTGGTAAGTAGCACCGCCAACACGGCGCGACTTCACTTCGACCAGCGGAGCGATGGCGTCGAGAGCTTTCTCGAAGATTTCCAGGGGATCGCTGTTCTTGCGTTCTTTAACTTTTTCCAGCGCGCCATAAACGATACGCTCGGCAACGGCTTTCTTGCCGCTTTCCATTACGTGGTTCATGAACTTGGCGAGGATCTGGCTTCCGTATTTCGGATCGTCCAGAATCTCACGTTTGGCTGCTACGCGACGTCTTGGCATGATAAGCCCTCAAACGGTCTTCAGGTTAGCTCGGGACAGTTGATCCAAAGGACTCGTGCCCGACCTTACTCTTATCGACTCAATAAAATAATTAACTGCAAAACGGCCGATTACTTCGGACGCTTGGTACCGTACTTCGAACGACCTTGGTTACGACCTTTAACGCCGGAGGTATCCAGGGAGCCGCGAACGGTGTGGTAACGAACACCTGGCAAGTCTTTTACACGACCGCCGCGGATCAGTACCACGCTGTGCTCTTGCAGGTTGTGGCCTTCACCACCGATGTACGAGGAAACCTCGAAACCGTTGGTCAGACGCACACGGCATACTTTACGCAGTGCCGAGTTAGGTTTTTTCGGCGTAGTGGTATACACGCGAGTGCACACGCCACGACGTTGCGGGCAGTTCTGCAGCGCAGGCACGTCGGATTTCTCGACGATACGCTTACGCGGCTGACGTACCAGCTGGTTGATAGTTGCCATCTACTAGCTCCACTGTTGTCTTTCGACATAAACAAAATGGCAGGGCGCAAGCCCCACCAAATTTAGGGGTACAAGAGTCTAAAGAGGATCTTGTCCCCAGTCAAGGCAAGGCCCCGGCCTCCCCTATCAGCGAACCCCGACAAAATCGTCTTGATTCGTGAGCGGAAAAGCCGGGGCCCTATCTCAATCTACTGCAGACCTCAGTTACCGCTGGAGTTCAGCGCTTCGGTCAGTGCAGCTTCAACTTCACTTGCGCTTACGCGCAGAGGCTTGTCTGCATCACGGCGACGCTTACGCTCACTGTGATAGGCCAGGCCAGTACCAGCCGGGATCAGGCGACCCACGACCACGTTTTCTTTCAGGCCGCGCAGGTAATCGCGCTTGCCGGTTACCGCCGCTTCGGTCAGTACGCGAGTGGTCTCTTGGAAAGAGGCCGCCGAGATGAACGATTCGGTCGACAGCGACGCCTTGGTGATACCCAGCAGAACGCGGGTGAACTTGGCGACAAACTTGTCTTCGGTGTTCAGACGCTCGTTCTCTACCAGTACGTGAGTCAGTTCCATCTGGTCGCCCTTGATGAAGCTGGAATCGCCGGATTCAGCGATCTCAACCTTACGCAGCATCTGACGCAGAATGGTCTCGATGTGCTTGTCGTTGATCTTCACGCCCTGCAGGCGGTAAACGTCCTGGATCTCGTTCACGATGTACTTGGCCAGCGCACTCACACCCAGCAGACGCAGGATGTCGTGTGGATCGCTTGGACCGTCGGAGATAACTTCGCCGCGGTTTACCTGTTCGCCTTCGAAGACGTTCAGGTGACGCCACTTCGGAATCAGCTCTTCGTACGGATCGCTACCGTCGTTCGGGGTAATGACCAGACGGCGCTTGCCCTTGGTCTCTTTACCGAACGCGATGGTGCCGCTGACTTCAGCCAGAATCGATGCTTCTTTCGGACGACGAGCTTCGAACAAGTCGGCAACACGCGGCAGACCACCGGTGATGTCGCGGGTCTTCGAAGTTTCTTGCGGGATACGAGCGATAACATCACCGATCGCGATCTTCGCGCCGTCCGCTACACCGACCAGGGCGTTGGCTGGCAGGAAGTACTGAGCAATTACGTCAGTGCCTGGCAGCAACAGATCCTTGCCGTTGTCGTCGACCATCTTCACGGCAGGACGGATGTCTTTACCAGCAGCTGGACGATCTTTCGCATCAAGTACTTCAATGTTGGTCATACCGGTCAATTCGTCAGTCTGACGCTTGATCGTGATGCCTTCTTCCATGCCCACGTAGGTCACGGTACCTTTCATTTCGGTAACGATCGGGTGAGTGTGCGGATCCCACTTGGCCACGATAGAGCCAGCGTCGACCTTGTCACCCTCTTTAACCGAAATCACAGCACCGTAAGGCAGCTTGTAACGCTCACGCTCACGACCGAAGTCGTCAGCGATCGCCAGCTCGCCGGAGCGGGACACAGCAACCAGGTGACCATCCACTCGCTCAACGTGCTTCAGGTTGTGCAGACGGACGGTACCGCCATTCTTCACCTGAACGCTGTCGGCCGCGGAGGTCCGGCTTGCCGCACCACCGATGTGGAACGTACGCATCGTCAGCTGGGTACCCGGCTCACCGATGGACTGAGCAGCGATAACGCCGACAGCTTCACCGATGTTCACCTGGTGACCACGAGCCAAGTCGCGGCCGTAGCACTTGGCGCAAATGCCGTAGCGGGTTTCGCAGCTGATCGGCGAACGCACGATCACTTCGTCGATGCTGTTCAGCTCGATGAACTCGACCCACTTCTCGTCGACCAGAGTGCCGGCAGGAACGATGACGTCCTCGGTACCTGGCTTGAATACGTCACGGGCAATAACACGACCCAACACGCGCTCACCCAACGGCTCTACAACGTCACCGCCTTCAATGTGCGGAGTCATTACCAGGCCATGCTCGGTGCCACAGTCGATCTCGGTTACAACCAGATCCTGCGCCACGTCTACCAGACGACGAGTCAGGTAACCGGAGTTCGCAGTTTTCAACGCGGTATCCGCCAGACCTTTACGAGCACCGTGAGTCGAGATGAAGTACTGGAGTACGCTCAGACCTTCACGGAAGTTCGCAGTAATCGGCGTTTCGATGATGGAACCGTCCGGCTTGGCCATCAGACCACGCATACCGGCCAGCTGACGAATCTGTGCTGCGGAACCCCGCGCACCCGAGTCGGCCATCATGTACATCGAGTTGAAGGATTCTTGCTCGACTTCGTCGCCATGACGGTCGATGACTTTCTCTTTCGAGAGGTTGGCCATCATCGCCTTGGATACTTCGTCGTTCGCTTTCGACCAAAGGTCGATCACTTTGTTGTACTTCTCGCCCTGGGTTACCAGGCCGGAGGCGTACTGGCTCTCGATCTCTTTCACTTCGTCGGTGGCAGCACCGATGATGCGGGCTTTTTCATCCGGGATAACGAAGTCGTTAACACCGATGGAAACGCCGGAAATGGTCGAGTAGGCAAAACCGGTGTACATCAACTGGTCAGCGAAGATCACAGTCTCTTTCAGACCAACCACGCGATAGCACTGGTTGATCAGCTTGGAGATCGCCTTTTTCTTCATCGGCAGGTTGACGACGTCGTACGACAGACCTTTTGGCACAACCTGGAACAACAGCGCACGGCCGACAGTGGTGTCGACGATACGAGTGTTGGTCACGCTGCCGCCATCACGGTCATTGACGGTTTCGGTGATCCGCACCTTGACCTTGGCATGCAGCGCGGCTTCGCCGGCACGGAATACACGGTCAACTTCCTGCAGATCCGCGAACACACGACCTTCGCCCTTGGCGTTGATCGCTTCACGAGTCATGTAGTACAGACCCAATACAACGTCCTGCGACGGAACGATGATTGGCTCGCCGTTGGCTGGCGACAGGATGTTGTTGGTCGACATCATCAACGCACGCGCTTCCAGCTGGGCTTCCAGTGTCAGCGGTACGTGCACGGCCATTTGGTCGCCGTCGAAGTCGGCGTTGTACGCAGCACAGACCAGAGGGTGCAGCTGGATAGCCTTACCTTCGATCAGTACTGGCTCAAACGCCTGGATACCCAGACGGTGAAGGGTCGGTGCACGGTTGAGGAGCACTGGGTGTTCGCGAATCACTTCGGCGAGAACGTCCCAGACCTCTGGCAGCTCGCGCTCGACCATTTTCTTCGCGGCTTTGATGGTGGTGGCCAGGCCACGCATTTCCAATTTGCCGAAAATGAACGGCTTGAACAGCTCGAGAGCCATTTTCTTAGGCAGACCGCACTGGTGCAGACGCAGGGTCGGACCTACGGTAATTACCGAACGACCGGAGTAGTCAACACGCTTACCGAGCAAGTTCTGACGGAAACGACCTTGCTTACCCTTGATCATGTCGGCCAGGGATTTCAGAGGACGCTTGTTGGAACCGGTGATAGCGCGGCCACGACGACCGTTGTCGAGCAGTGCGTCGACGGCTTCCTGCAACATACGCTTTTCGTTGCGCACGATGATGTCCGGAGCGGACAGATCCAGCAGGCGCTTCAAACGGTTGTTACGGTTGATCACTCGACGATACAGATCGTTGAGGTCGGAAGTCGCGAAACGACCGCCATCCAGCGGGACCAGCGGACGCAGATCTGGCGGCAGAACCGGCAGAACGGTCAGCACCATCCACTCTGGCAGGTTGCCGGAACCCTGGAAGGCTTCCATCAACTTCAGACGCTTGGACAGCTTCTTGATCTTGGTTTCCGAGTTGGTTTGCGGAATCTCTTCGCGCAGACGGCCAATCTCGTGCTCCAGGTCGATAGCGTGCAGCAGCTCGCGGACAGCCTCGGCACCCATGCGGGCATCGAAGTCGTCACCGAACTCTTCCAGCGCTTCGAAGTACTGCTCGTCGTTCAGCAGCTGGCCTTTTTCCAGGGTGGTCATGCCTGGATCGATAACGACATAGCTCTCGAAGTAGAGAACGCGCTCGATATCACGCAGGGTCATGTCCATCAGCAGGCCGATACGGGACGGCAGCGATTTCAGGAACCAGATATGGGCAACCGGCGAAGCCAGTTCGATGTGCGCCATACGCTCACGACGAACCTTGGCCAGTGCAACTTCAACGCCGCACTTCTCGCAGATCACGCCACGATGCTTCAAGCGCTTGTACTTACCGCACAGGCACTCGTAATCCTTTACCGGGCCAAAGATCTTGGCGCAGAACAGGCCGTCACGCTCAGGCTTGAACGTACGGTAGTTGATGGTTTCCGGCTTTTTAACTTCACCGAACGACCACGAACGGATCATCTCAGGCGAGGCCAATCCGATACGGATGGCGTCGAACTCTTCGACTTGACCCTGGTTTTTCAGCAAATTCAGTAGGTCTTTCAAGGCCTTTCCTCCTGGCGGAGCAGAGAGCGGGCAATCCTGCCCCGCTCTCGATTCGCGTCACGTGTTATTCGGTTTCCAGATCGATATCGATGCCGAGGGAACGAATTTCTTTGATCAACACGTTGAAGGACTCGGGCATGCCCGGCTCCATACGGTGATCGCCGTCCACGATGTTTTTGTACATCTTGGTCCGGCCGTTCACATCGTCCGACTTCACTGTGAGCATTTCTTGCAGAGTGTATGCGGCACCGTATGCTTCCAGTGCCCAGACCTCCATCTCCCCGAAACGCTGACCACCGAACTGCGCCTTACCACCCAGCGGCTGCTGGGTAACCAGGCTGTACGAACCGGTAGAACGAGCGTGCATCTTGTCGTCTACCAAGTGGTTCAGCTTCAGCATGTACATGTAGCCAACAGTAACCGGGCGCTCGAACTTGTTGCCGGTACGGCCGTCGGTCAGCTGCATCTGGCCGCTTTCTGGCAGGTCCGCCAGTTTCAGCATGGCCTTGATTTCGCTTTCCTTGGCACCGTCGAACACCGGAGTGGCCATCGGCACGCCGCCGCGCAGGTTCTTCGCCAGATCCAGGATTTCCTGATCGGAGAAGCTATCCAGATCTTCGTTACGACCGCCGATCTGGTTGTAGATCTCGTCCAGGAACTTACGCAGTTCCGCGACCTTGCGCTGCTCTTCGACCATGCGGTTGATCTTCTCGCCCAAACCTTTGGCCGCGAGGCCCAGGTGGGTTTCGAGAATCTGACCAACGTTCATACGCGAAGGTACGCCCAACGGGTTGAGGACGACGTCGACCGGGGTGCCATTGGCATCGTGCGGCATGTCTTCAACCGGCATGATCACGGAGACCACACCCTTGTTACCGTGACGACCGGCCATCTTGTCGCCCGGCTGGATGCGGCGGCGGATTGCCAGGTAAACCTTGACGATTTTCAGCACGCCTGGAGCCAGGTCATCGCCCTGCTGCAGTTTGCGCTTCTTGTCTTCGAACTTGTCGTCCAGCAGACGGCGGCGATCAACGATGTAGGCCTGAGCCTTCTCGAGCTGCTCGTTCAGAGCATCTTCAGCCATGCGCAGCTTGAACCACTGACCATGCTCAAGACCGTCGAGTACTTCGTCGGTGATTTCCTGACCTTTCTTCAGACCGGCGCCGCCTTCGGCTTTGTGGCCGACCAGAGCGGAACGCAGACGTTCGAAAGTGGCGCCTTCAACGATACGGAACTCTTCGTTCAGATCCTTACGGATCTCGTCGAGCTGGCTCTTCTCGATCGACAAGGCACGAGCGTCACGCTCCACGCCGTCGCGAGTGAAGACCTGTACGTCGATGACAGTACCCTTGGTACCGGTAGGTACACGCAGGGAAGTGTCTTTAACGTCGCTGGCTTTTTCACCGAAGATTGCACGCAGCAGTTTCTCTTCCGGAGTCAGCTGGGTCTCGCCTTTCGGAGTGACCTTACCGACCAGGATGTCGCCTGCGCCAACTTCAGCACCCACATAAACGATACCGGCTTCGTCCAGCTTGTTCAGTGCAGCCTCGCCCACGTTCGGGATGTCTGCAGTGATTTCCTCTGGGCCAAGCTTGGTGTCACGGGCCACACAGGTCAGTTCCTGGATGTGGATCGTGGTGAAGCGGTCTTCCTGAACCACACGCTCGGACAGGCAGATGGAGTCTTCGAAGTTGAAGCCGTTCCATGCCATGAACGCGATGCGCATGTTCTGACCCAGAGCCAGCTCACCCATGTCGGTGGACGGACCGTCGGCCATGATGTCGCTACGCTGAACCCGATCGCCCTTGCTCACCAGCGGACGCTGGTTGATGCAGGTGTTCTGGTTGGAGCGGGTGTATTTGGTCAGGTTGTAGATGTCGACACCGGCTTCGCCTGGTTCAACTTCGTCATCCGCAACACGAACCACGATACGGCTGGCGTCAACCGAGTCGATCACGCCGCCACGACGAGCCACGACGCAAACGCCGGAGTCACGGGCAACGTTACGCTCCATGCCGGTACCTACCAGCGGCTTGTCGGCACGCAGGGTTGGTACAGCCTGACGCTGCATGTTCGAACCCATCAACGCACGGTTGGCGTCGTCGTGCTCGAGGAACGGAATCAGCGACGCTGCAACCGAAACTACCTGCTTCGGCGAAACGTCCATCAAGGTGACGTCTTCTGGCGCCTTGACGGTGAATTCGTTCAAGTGACGAACAGCTACCAGCTCATCGATCAGCTGACCTTTGTCGTTCATGGTCGCCGAAGCCTGGGCGATCACGTGATCGGCCTCTTCGATAGCGGACAGGAACACGATCTCGTCGGTCACCAGACCTTCTTTCACCACGCGGTACGGGCTCTCGAGGAAGCCGTACTGGTTGGTGCGAGCATAGGCAGCCAAGGAGTTGATCAGACCGATGTTCGGACCTTCCGGCGTTTCAATCGGGCATACACGACCATAGTGAGTCGGGTGTACGTCACGAACTTCGAAGCCTGCGCGCTCACGGGTCAGACCGCCCGGGCCGAGTGCGGAGACACGACGCTTGTGGGTGATCTCGGACAGCGGGTTGTTCTGGTCCATGAACTGGGACAGCTGGCTGGAACCGAAGAACTCTTTCACCGCCGCAGCCACAGGCTTGGCATTGATCAGGTCTTGCGGCATCAGGCCTTCGCTTTCAGCCATCGACAGACGCTCTTTGACCGCACGCTCAACACGTACCAGGCCAACGCGGAACTGGTTCTCGGCCATTTCGCCTACGCAGCGAACACGACGGTTACCCAGGTGGTCGATGTCATCGACGATGCCTTTGCCGTTACGGATGTCGACCAGAGTCTTCAGAACAGCAACGATGTCTTCCTTGCACAACACGCCCGAACCTTCGATCTCGATACGACCGATACGACGGTTGAACTTCATCCGGCCGACCGCAGACAGGTCATAGCGCTCAGGACTGAAGAACAGGTTGTTGAACAGGGTCTCGGCCGCATCCTTGGTTGGAGGCTCGCCAGGACGCATCATGCGATAGATCTCGACCAACGCTTCCAGCTGGTTGGTGGTGGAGTCGATCTTCAGAGTGTCGGAAACGAACGGACCGCAATCGATATCGTTGGTGTACAACGTTTCGATACGCACGACCTGAGCCTTGGCGATCTTCGCCAGGATCTCGGTGTTCAGCTCGGTGTTGCACTCTGCCAGGATTTCGCCGGTGGCCGGATGCACGATGACCTTGGCGGTAGTACGACCCAGGACGTAGTCCAGAGGCACTTCCAGCTCTTTGATCCCGGCTTTTTCCAGCTGGTTGATGTGACGAGCGGTGATACGACGACCCTGCTCGACAATAACCTTGCCTTTGTCATCCTGAATATCGAGGACTGCAATTTCACCGCGCAGGCGCTGAGGCACCAGCTCCAGGCTCAGGCTTTCGCCGCGCACATGGAATACGTTGGTGGTGTAGAAAGCATCCAGCACTTCTTCAGTGGTGTAGCCCAGCGCGCGCAGCAGTACCGATGCAGGCAGCTTGCGACGACGGTCGATACGCACGAACACGCAGTCTTTCGGGTCGAACTCGAAGTCCAACCAGGAACCGCGGTAAGGAATGATACGTGCGGAGTACAGCAGCTTACCGGAGCTGTGCGTCTTGCCACGGTCGTGGTCGAAGAATACGCCAGGGGAACGGTGCAGCTGGGAAACGATTACACGCTCGGTACCGTTGATTACGAAGGTACCGTTCTCAGTCATCAGGGGGATTTCACCCATGTAGACTTCTTGCTCTTTGATGTCCTTGATCGCTTTGTTCGACGATTCTTTGTCGAAAATGATCAGACGAACTTTTACCCGCAAAGGTACGGCGTAAGTTACACCGCGCAGCACGCATTCTTTGACATCAAATGCCGGTTCGCCCAGGCGATAACCGACATACTCCAACGCAGCATTGCCGGAGTAGCTGATGATCGGGAAAACGGATTTGAAGGCCGCATGCAGGCCCACGTCGCGGAACTGATCTTTAGTCGCTCCCGCTTGCAAGAATTCACGATACGAATCCAGCTGGATGGCCAGGAGGTACGGCACATCCATGACGTCCGGCAACTTGCTAAAGTCCTTGCGGATACGTTTTTTCTCAGTATATGAGTAAGCCATCAGCGTTCCCCAGCTTGGTCACCTGCTTATTTGGCCCCTCCCGACGGGAGCAGCCAGAAAATCGTGCAAACCCTTTGGTTTGCGCCACCGCACAGGGTGGTTACAGCACGTTAAAGGCACCGACCCAGTCGGCTGCCAATAACGGAAAAAGGCCGGTGGCAAGAGCCACCAGCCATCAGCCTCAGCTTAACGCTTGGGCTGGAGACACAAAGTCGATGCTTACTTCAGCTCGACTTTAGCGCCTGCTTCTTCCAGAGCTGCTTTGGCTTTGTCAGCGGCTTCTTTAGCAACGCCTTCCAGAACCATGGCAGGAGCGCCGTCAACTACAGCCTTGGCTTCTTTCAGGCCCAGACCGGTCAGTTCACGTACAGCCTTGATCACGTTAACTTTCTTCTCGCCAGCTTCAGTCAGCATGACGTTGAATTCAGTTTGCTCTTCAACAACAGCGGCAGCAGCAGCTGGACCAGCAGCGGCAACAGCAGCGGTAACGCCGAAGGTTTCTTCCATTGCTTTGATCAGCTCAACAACTTCCAGAACGGTTTTCTGGCCGATTGCTTCGATGATTTGCTCGTTAGTCAGAGACATGACTATAAATTCCTGTATTGGGGTGACAGCCTACGCAGCCATCAAATTAAACATATGATTTTGAAAGGGCTTGCAGTGCCTTAGGCAGCAGCAGCTTCTTTCTGGTCGCGAATGGCCGCCAGAGTACGAGCCAGCTTGCTGGTAGCGCCTTGGATCACGCTCATCAGCTTCGCAATAGCTTCGTCGCGAGTTGGCAGCGAAGCCAACACGTCGATCTCGTTTGCTGCGAGGTACTTGCCCTCGAACGCAGCTGCCTTGATCTCGAACTTTTCCTGACCCTTTGCGAACTCTTTGAAAATACGAGCAGCAGCGCCCGGATGTTCCTTGGAGAATGCAATCAGGGTCGGGCCGACGAACGCGTCGTTGAGCACGTCATATTGAGTGCCTTCAACAGCGCGCTTGAGCAGGGTGTTACGTACGACACGTACATACACGCCAGCTTCGCGGGCCTCTTTACGGAGTCCGGTCATAGCGCCTACTGTCACACCACGGGCATCAGCCACGACAGCGGACAGAGCGCCTTTGGCAGCCTCGTTGACTTCAGCGACGATGGCCTTCTTGTCTTCGAGTTTAATTGCCACGGGTTTAACTCCTGCTTGTTACCGTTTCATCCAACCGAGGCCGGATGTCGTTTTGGTGTCTGATTCGGTAAGGAACCGGGAGCACCATCTGCGTAGGCTTGTGGTTTAAGACTTGCGTCGCCTACGGTCTTGGATAGCCCCCGCCAGGCAGGGACCCCAATCTTTCAATTGACGCAATCTCTTGCGTCAATCTGTGTCTTATACGTCCAGCGAACCTTGGTCGATGACCAGACCTGGGCCCATAGTGGTGCTCAGGGTAACGCGCTTGACGTAGATACCTTTCGAGGAAGCTGGCTTGATACGCTTCAGATCAGCGATCAGGGCTTCAACGTTTTCCTTCAGCTTGACGGCGTCGAAGCCGACCTTGCCAACGGAAGTGTGGATAATGCCGTTTTTGTCGGTGCGATAACGAACCTGACCGGCCTTGGCGTTTTTAACAGCGCCAGCTACGTCTGGAGTTACGGTACCAACCTTAGGGTTAGGCATCAGACCGCGTGGGCCGAGGATCTGGCCCAGCTGACCTACAACGCGCATTGCATCCGGGGAAGCAATAACTACGTCATAGTTCAGATCGCCGCCTTTCATTTCGGCAGCCAGGTCATCCATACCTACGCGATCAGCGCCAGCAGCCAGGGCAGCTTCAGCGGCTGGGCCTTGGGTGAACACAGCTACACGTACAGTCTTGCCAGTGCCGTGTGGCAGCACGGTAGCGCTGCGAACAACCTGGTCGGATTTACGTGGGTCAACACCCAAGTTTACAGCGACGTCAACAGACTCGCTGAACTTGACGGTCGACAGCTCGGTCAGGAGAGCAGCTGCGTCTACGAAGCTGTAGGCCTTGCCCGCTTCAATCTTGCCGGCGATAGCCTTTTGGCGCTTGGTCAGCTTAGCCATTACACACCCTCCACGTTAAGGCCCATGCTACGAGCAGAACCGGCGATAGTACGCACGGCTGCATCCATATCAGCTGCAGTCAGATCCGCGTTTTTGGTTTTCGCGATTTCTTCCAGCTGAGCACGGGTAACGGTGCCAACCTTAACGGTGTTCGGACGAGCGGAACCGCTGGTCAGGCCAGCAGCTTTCTTCAGCAGAACCGAAGCAGGGGTGCTCTTAGTTTCGAAAGTGAAGCTGCGGTCACTGTAAACAGTGATGATCACAGGAGTCGGCAGACCCGGCTCAAGACCCTGGGTACGGGCGTTGAAGGCCTTGCAGAATTCCATGATGTTCACGCCGTGCTGACCCAGAGCTGGACCGACGGGTGGGCTTGGGTTGGCCTGTGCGGCCTTCACTTGCAGCTTGATGTAAGCAGTAATCTTCTTAGCCATGAGGCACTCCAATTACGGGTTCAAACGCCTGGAAAGGCTCCCCGGTTACTTGCGCGTTTATCCCAGTGACGACAAAACCCCACAGCCTTGGGCTGCGGGGTATGGGATTCTCGTTCAGTTATGCCTTTTCGACCTGACTGAACTCTAGCTCTACCGGAGTAGAGCGACCGAAAATGAGCACAGCCACTTGGATCCGGCTCTTTTCGTAGTTAACTTCTTCGACAGTGCCGTTAAAATCAGCGAACGGACCATCGGTAACACGGACAACCTCACCCGGCTCGAACAGAGTCTTAGGCTTGGGCTTGTCACTACCATCAGCAACACGCCGCAGAATGGCTTCTGCCTCTTTGTCCGTGATTGGCGCAGGCTTGTCGGCAGTACCACCGATAAAACCCATCACCCGAGGAGTATCCTTGACCAAGTGCCAAGTACCCTCATTCATATCCATCTGAACCAGCACATAACCTGGGAAGAATTTGCGCTCGCTTTTGCGTTTCTGGCCATTACGCATCTCAACCACTTCTTCAGTGGGAACCAGAATTTCACCAAAGCCATCTTCCATGCCAGCCAGCTTTACGCGCTCGATCAACGAACGCATTACATGCTTCTCGTAACCCGAGTAAGCATGCACAACGTACCAACGCTTAGCCACGGGACACCCTTAGCCAACAATCAAGGAAACGAGCCAGCCGAGCAGGGAGTCAAGCCCCCACAACAGCAACGCCATAACCAGAACAACAGCCACTACGATCAACGTGGTCTGCGTGGTTTCTTGGCGAGTTGGCCATACGACTTTACGAATCTCGGTGCGAGCTTCCTTAACCAGTACAAAGAAAGACTTGCCCTTGGCAGTCTGCAGGCCTACAAAGGCAGCTACAGCAGCGATAGCAAGCAAAGCGAGTACACGGTACAGGATCGGCGAAGCAGAGTAATACTGATTACCGACAACGCCAACAACCACCAAAGCAACTACTACAAGCCACTTGAGCAGATCGAAGCGAGAGCCTTGAGCTTCAGCTTTAGGAGCCATCTATGAAGATCCTGTGAAAAGAAAGCCAGATACACCAAGTGAATCTGGCAGGTCAGGAGGGAATCGAACCCCCAACCTACGGTTTTGGAGACCGTCGCTCTGCCAATTGAGCTACTGACCTAAAAACAAAATCAGGCCGACCATTATGCCGGCCCGATGGAGATATATCAAGAACTTACTCGATGACTTTGGCTACGACGCCAGCGCCGACGGTACGACCGCCTTCACGGATAGCGAAACGCAGACCATCTTCCATCGCGATGGTTTTGA
>NZ_FOAE01000009.1:0-2303 GCF_900109505.1 Pseudomonas sp. NFACC41-3 | reverse complement strand
GCATTGAGTTCCCGGTAGCTCAGGCTTTGCCCGGCGAACAGCAGGGCTTCGGCCTCGGGGGTTTTCAGTGCTTGCGCTTCCACCAGTTGCTGCACACAGCCATCGCTGGGGAATTCACCGCTGGCCGGGGTCCACTCGTGCAGCAGCTGGTTCTGCTCGGAGGCCGCCAGCAGCGGCAGGTCCCCCAGGCGTTGGCGCGGCTGCTGGACAATGCCCTGCAGCAACTGCACCCAGGACTGGGCCAGGCGCTCGATGGTCGAAGGTTCGAACAGGTCAGTGGCGTAGGTCAGAGAAGCCCACAGGCCATCCTCGGACTCGAAGGTGTCCAGGGTCAGGTCGAACTGCGCGGCGCGCCCCTGCCAGCTCAGGGTTTCAATACTGAGGTCATCCAGGCGCTGGCTCTGCGCACCCTTCTTGACCGCGGTCTGATGGTTGAACATCACCTGGAACAGCGGACTGTGGCTCAGGCTGCGCTCGGGGCGCAGGGCCTCCACCAACTGTTCGAACGGCAGGTCCTGATGGGACTGCGCCATCAAGGCGGTCTGCTTGACCTGTTGCAGGAAGTCAATGAAGCCCAGCTGGCCATCGACCTCGGCCTTGAACACCTGGGTGTTGACGAAGAAGCCGATCAGGCGTTCGGTCTCGACCCGGTTGCGGTTGGCGGTGGGCACGCCGACGCGGATATCCGTCTGGCCGCTGTAGCGGTGCAGCAGCACCTGGAACGAGGCCAGCAACAGCATGAACAGGGTCGCCCCTTCACGCTGCGCCAGTTGCTTGAGGCCGACTCGCAGTTCATCTCCCAGCGGGATGTCGAACAACGCACCGCGATAGCTCTGGATCGCCGGGCGCGCATGGTCCAGGGGCAGCATCAGCAGCGGCTGTTCCCCGCCCAATTGCTGCAGCCAGTAGCCCAGTTGCCGCTCACGCTCGCCGGCGTCCATCCACTGCCGTTGCCAGTTGGCATAGTCGGCGTATTGGATCGGCAGGGCCGGCAGGTTGACCGTGCGTCCCTGGCGGTAGCCGGCATAGAGCTGGATCAGCTCATCGACCATCACCCCCATCGACCAGCCATCGGAGACGATATGGTGCTGGGTCAGGACCAGCACATGTTCGTCCGCCGTCACTCGCAACAGGCTGGCTCGCAGCAGCGGGCCGTTACGCAGGTCGAAGGGAGGCTGGCGCTTGCTGTCGGTCAGGGCGTTGACCTGTTCCTCATAAGACAGGCCGCCGGCTTGCAGATCGATGACCTCGATGTCCAGCGGCGCCGGTGGATGAACCACCTGCACCGCGATGCCATCTTCTTCGCAAAAGGTAGTACGCAGGGTTTCATGCCGGGCAATCAGGCTGTCGAACCCATGGCGCAGCGCGTCCAGGTCCAGCTCTCCGGTCAAGCGCAACGCCGTGGTGATGTGGTAGGCGCTGCTGTCGGGCTCCAGTTGCCAAAGGAACCATTGGCTTTCCTGGGTATAGGAGAGAACCGGCGCCTCATCGGCGCCGCGGCTGCAGATAGGAGCGATACCAAAAAGGTTGATGCCCTTTTCTTTAAGCAAAATCGCCAGGGCTTTTCTTTCTTTGGCAGAAAGCGTGCCTACCGAGTCGATTAAAGCTTGCATGTACTACCTCTCCTAAGAAATTATTTTTTCAAGATCATCAGGAGATAAACGTTTGAGGGCCTCCAAAGATTTAGCCAATTCATCCTGCAGCGAAGAGGTTGTTTCCCGCAGGGCCTGAACCTTCTCGACAAAGGCCGACAGGCTCTCCGCGCCGAACAGCGACTTGATGGGAATATCCACCCCGAACTGCTGCTTGACCCGGGTCACGACCTGGGCCACCAGCAGGGAATGGCCGCCCAGTTCGAAGAAGTTGTCGCTCAGGCCCACCCGGTCCAGTTTCAACACATCGGCCCAGATCGCCGCGACCTGCTGCTCCAGCTCGCTCTGCGGCGCCACATACACCTGTTGCAGCTGCTGCGCATCGACCTTGGGCAGGGCCTTGCGGTCCAGCTTGCCGTTTGGCGTCAGCGGCAGCGCCTCGAGGAACAACAGGTACGCCGGCACCATGTAGTCCGGCAGATGTTCTTTCAGGGCAGCCTTGATGCTTTCCCGGAGCGTGGCCTGGGCCTCGACGGCCGCGGTGGTTTCGCTTGGCACGATATAGGCCACCAGTTGCTGGCCATTGTCGCCGTCCTGGGCCAGGACGAAGGCTTCACGCACCGCCGCCTGCTGCACCAGCCGTGCCTCGATTTCCCCCAGCTCGATACGGAAGCCGCGGATCTTCACCTGATGGTCGATACGGCCGATGTA
>NZ_FOAE01000006.1:47470-714774 GCF_900109505.1 Pseudomonas sp. NFACC41-3 | reverse complement strand
TTTAAGAAGCTTTCAAAGTTTCCTTTGCAACTTCAACCACTTGCGCTTCCGATCTCTCGTCAGCGGGAGGCGAATTCTACAGCGTTACACGCTGCTGTCAACACCTCTTTTTCTCCGCTTTCGACCGAGAAGATCGAATCGTTAACCCGGCGAAAACATATTGCCGAACCAACTCCTTCGGGCTTCGATGAACTGAAGCGTGACCGCTGCCGAAAACCGTGTAACTCATTGAATCTCAAGGAGTTTTCCGTTTCGACTGCGCCGGAAGTGGGGCGAATTATAGACTTCCAGAATCTGCCGTCAACACTTATTTTCACAAATCTGTCATATCAGTCAAAAAGCCCCTAAAAGCAAAGGCCGCCCCCAAGGGGGCGGCCTTTAATACCCTTCTGCTTATTACAAGCTAGGGAAGGCGAACTGCGAGGCTTCATGGCTGGCACGCTGCGGCCAGCGCTGAGTGATCGCCTTGCGACGGGTATAGAAACGCACACCGTCCGGACCGTAGGCATGCAGGTCGCCAAACAGCGAACGCTTCCAGCCGCCGAAGCTGTGGTATGCCACCGGTACCGGCAGCGGTACGTTGACCCCCACCATCCCGACTTCAATCTCGTCACAGAACAGACGCGCCGCTTCCCCGTCACGGGTAAAGATGCAGGTGCCGTTGCCATATTCGTGATCGTTGATCAGTTGCATGGCCTCTTCCAGGCTGTTCACCCGCACGACGCACAGCACCGGCCCGAAGATCTCTTCTTTATAGATGCGCATTTCCGGGGTGACGTTGTCGAACAGGCAACCACCGAGGAAGAAGCCTTCTTCATGACCCGGCACGCTCAGGCCACGACCATCGACCACCAGCTTCGCGCCCGCCTTCACGCCATCCGCGACATAACCGCTGACCTTGTCCCGCGCCTGTCCTGTGACCAGCGGCCCCATGTCCAGGCCACAGGAAGTGCCGGCACCGATTTTCAGCGCCTTGATCTGCGGAACCAGCTTGGCCACCAACGCATCGGCCACCTGGTCGCCGACACACACGGCAACCGAGATCGCCATACAACGCTCGCCGCAAGAACCATAGGCCGCGCCCATCAAGGCGCTGACCGCGTTGTCCAGGTCGGCATCCGGCATCAGCACGGCGTGGTTCTTCGCACCGCCCAGTGCCTGCACGCGCTTGCCGCGCTTGGTGCCTTCGGCGTAGATGTATTCGGCAATCGGCGTCGAACCGACGAAGCTCAGCGCCTTGACTTCCGGCGCTTCGATCAGCGCGTCCACCGCGGCCTTGTCGCCGTGCACCACACTCAGCACGCCTTTCGGCAGGCCGGCTTCCAGCAACAGCTGGGCGATCAGCAGGGTCGAGCTCGGGTCACGCTCGGATGGCTTGAGGATGAAGCAGTTGCCGCAGACGATCGCCAGCGGATACATCCACAGTGGCACCATCGCCGGGAAGTTGAACGGGGTGATGCCGGCAACCACGCCCAGCGGCTGGAAGTCGGACCAGGCATCGATGTTCGGGCCGACGTTGCGGCTGTACTCGCCCTTGAGGATTTCCGGAGCGGCACAGGCGAACTCGACGTTTTCGATACCACGCTTGAGCTCACCGGCGGCGTCTTCCAGGGTCTTGCCGTGTTCTTCGCTGATCAACTGGGCGATGCGCGATTCGTTCTGCTCCAGCAATTGCTTGAAGCGGAACATCACCTGGGCACGTTTGGCCGGCGGCGTGTTGCGCCAGGCCGGGAAGGCAGCCTTGGCGGCATCGATGGCACTCTGGATGGTTTCGCGGCTGGCCAGCGGCAGCTTGTGGATCGCCTGACCGGTGGACGGGTTGAACACATCGACCGCGCGACCGCTCTCGGTCACCAGTTCACCATTGATCAAATGCGGGATAACGCTCATCGGGGAACTCCTGAAGTTGTCCACAGGCGCCCGCCAAGGAGCGCCTGCTGTTTGTACTTATATATAGAGGGAGGAATCAGTCGAGCTTGTTCAGCACTTCGCCGACGGCATCGAACAGACGATCCAGATCCTGCGGCTTGCTGTTGAAGGTCGGGCCGAACTGCAGGGTGTCGCCGCCGAAGCGTACGTAGAAACCGGCTTTCCACAGGGCCATGCCCGCTTCGAACGGACGCACGATGGCATCGCCATCGCGCGGGGCAATCTGGATGGCACCGGCCAGGCCGTAGTTACGGATGTCGATGACATTCTTCGTACCCTTGATGCCATGCAGTGCCTTCTCGAAATGCGGTGCCACGTCAGCGACGCTCTGCACCAGGTTTTCTTTCTGCAACAGATCCAGTGCCGCCAGACCGGCCGCGCAAGCCACTGGGTGCGCCGAGTAGGTATAGCCGTGGGGGAATTCCACCGCGTACTCGGGGGTCGGCTGGTTCATGAAGGTCTGGTAGATCTCGGAGCTGGCAATCACCGCGCCCATCGGAATCGCGCCGTTGGTGACTTGCTTGGCGATGCACATCAGGTCCGGGGTCACCCCAAAGCTGTCGGCACCGAACATCTTGCCGGTACGGCCGAAACCAGTGATCACTTCGTCGAACACCAGCAGGATATTGTGCTGGTCGCAGATTTCCCGCAGGCGCTTGAGGTAACCCTGTGGCGGCACCAGCACGCCAGCGGAACCGGCCAGGGGCTCGACGAACACCGCGGCGATGTTGGAAGCGTCATGCAGTTCGATCAGCTTGAGCAGTTCGTCGGCCAGCGCGATACCGCCCTGCTCCGGAATACCGCGGGAGAACGCGTTGCTTGCCAGCAGGGTGTGCGGCAGGTGGTCGACATCCATCATCGCCTGGCCGAACAGTTTACGGTTGCCGTTGACCCCGCCGAGGCTGGTGCCGGCAATGTTCACACCGTGATAGCCACGGGCACGGCCGATCATCTTGGTCTTGGTCGACTGGCCTTTCAGGCGCCAGTAGGCGCGCACCATTTTCACCGCGGTATCGGCGCATTCGGAACCGGAGTCGGTGAAGAACACGTGGTTCAGATTGCCCGGGGTCAGCGCGGTGATTTTCTCGGCCAGCTGGAACGACAGCGGGTGACCGTACTGGAAGCCTGGCGAGTAATCGAGGGTGCCCAGTTGCTTGGCCACCGCCTCCTGGATTTCCTTGCGGGTGTGGCCGGCGCCACAGGTCCACAGGCCGGACAGCGAGTCATAGACCTTGCGCCCCTTGTCGTCGACCAGCCAGCTGCCTTCGGCGGCGACGATCAGACGCGGATCGCGCTGGAAGTTGCGGTTGGCGGTGTAGGGCATCCAGTGAGCATCGAGCTTGAGCTGGCTGGCCAGGGAAGCTGGAGCGTTTTCATGCATGTTCATGGGGCAAAACCTCGCAGGGCAATAAGCGGCGCAGGGATCGGAAAGCGTTGTTGCAGCTAAGTTGCCACGGCTATAAAGTCGGTGAAATCCAACTTTTATAACCTTCAGTCAGTGGCCCACTAAACTATGAGCAGCCGTCGCGCCGACCCGCTGGCGCAAGTCAGCGACTTTGATATCCGCCTGCTGCGGATCTTTCGCAGCGTGGTCGAGTGCGGTGGCTTCTCCGCCGCGGAAACCGTGCTCGGCATTGGCCGTTCGGCCATCAGCCAGCAGATGAGCGACCTCGAGCAACGCCTGGGCCTGCGCCTGTGCCAACGCGGACGCGCCGGCTTCTCGCTGACCGAAGAGGGTCGCGAGGTGTATCAATCGGCCCTGCAGCTGTTGAGCGCCCTGGAAAGCTTTCGTACCGAGGTCAACGGCCTGCACCGGCACCTGCGTGGCGAACTGATCATCGGCCTGACCGACAACCTGGTCACCCTGCCCCACATGCGCATCACCCATGCCCTGGCACAACTGAAGGAGCGCGGGCCGGACGTGCAGATCCAGATCCGCATGATCGCCCCCAACGAAGTCGAACAAGGCGTGCTCGACGGGCGCCTGCATGTCGGCGTAGTGCCCCAGGCCAGTGCCTTGTCCGGGCTGGAATACCAACCGCTGTACAGCGAACGCTCGCTGCTTTATTGCGCCGTCGGCCACCCGCTGTTTTATGTCGACGACAAGCAACTGGACGACCGGCGCCTCAACGAGCAGGACGCCATCGCCCCGACCTTCCGCCTGCCCGCCGAGATCCAGGCCCATTACCAGGCGCTCAATTGCACCGCCAGCGCTTCGGACCGCGAAGGCATGGCGTTCCTGATTCTCACCGGACGCTACATTGGCTACCTGCCGGACCACTACGCCAGCCTCTGGGTCCAGCAGGGACGACTGCGCGCGCTCAAGCCCGGCTCACGTTTTTATGACCTGAGCCTGGCATCGGTCACGCGCAAGGGCCGTCGCCCCCATTTGGTGCTGGAAAGCTTCCTGGACAGCCTGGCGGCCACCCGCTGAAAAAACCTACGACACTATAAAAGCCCCGCCCCTATTGCCCCACAACGGTAAACACAGGCAATAACCTGAGCACTTGGACAGCTTTTTGCAGGGCACGATGACCTTGAACCATCAGCCCTGAGTTCCCCGTCCATGCAGCCAGACACCTTGCGCCAAAGCGACCTGATCTACGGTCTCGACGATCGCCCGAAACCACTCGCCGCGATCCTCGCCGCCCTGCAGCATGTGCTGGCGAGTTTCGTCGGCATCATCACCCCGCCGCTGGTGATCGGCTCGACCCTGGGCCTGGGCGCCCACCTGCCCTACCTGATCAGCATGGCGCTGATGGTTTCCGGCGTCGGCACCTTCATTCAGGCGCGTCGGCCGTTCGGAATCGGCGCGGGGATGATCTGCCTGCAAGGCACCAGCTTTGCCTTCCTCGGCGCGGTGCTGTCCGCGGGTTTTCTGGTCAAGCAACGGGGCGGCAGCCCGGAAGACATCCTGGCGATGATTTTCGGCGTGTGCTTTTTCGGCGCGGCGGTGCAGATCGTCCTGAGCCGCTTCATCGGCCAATTGCGCCGGGTCATCACGCCGCTGGTCACCGGCATCGTGATTACCCTGATCGGTGTCAGCCTGATCAAGGTCGGCATCACCGACCTGGGCGGCGGCTTCAATGCCGCGGACTTCGGCGCGCCGGGCAACCTGGCGCTGGGCCTGTTGGTGCTATTGACCATCATCCTGCTGAACCGCTCAAACACGCCCTGGGTACGACTGTCGGCGATCATCATCGGCCTGGCCCTGGGCAGCCTCGCCGCCTGGTTCAGCGGCAAGCTGGTGCCCCAGGCGTTGCCCGACCTACCGCTGATCAGCCTGCCGACGCCCTTCCGCTTCGGTTTCAGCTTCGACTGGACAGCGTTCCTGCCTGTGGCGCTGATCTACCTGATCAGCACCCTCGAAACCGTCGGCGACCTGACCGCCAACTGCATGCTCGCCCGCCAGCCCATCAGCGGCCCTTCTTATATAAGCCGGCTCAAGGGCGGCATCCTCGGCGACGGCGTCAGTTGCATGATCGCCGCGACCTTCAGCGCCTTCCCCAACACCACCTTCGCCCAGAACAACGGGGTGATTCAGCTGACCGGCGTCGCCAGCCGTCATGTCGGGCTGTACATCGGCCTGTTGCTGTTTTGCCTGGGCCTGTTTCCACTGATCGGCGCGGTGCTGCAGCAAATCCCCAAGCCAGTGCTCGGCGGCGCCACCCTGGTGATGTTCGGCAGCGTCGCCGCGGCCGGCGTGCGCATCCTCGCCCAGGCACCACTGGACCGGCGCAGCATGCTGATCATCGCCACCTCCTTCGGCGTCGGCCTGGGGATCGCGGCGCAACCGAACCTGCTGCACCTGTTGCCCAAGGTGGTGCAGAACCTGTTCGACTCGGCGATCACCAGCGGCGGCCTGACCGCGATCCTCATGTGCCTGTTGCTGCCGGAAGATCGGGCCGCGCTGCGTAGCGCAAATCCGGCTCGCGAAAGCGACACCCTGGAACCGCTTTGAGGGTTTTCTGCCCATTAAGACTTGTCTGAGGCCTGTGGGTGCGCTATCAACGCACTGGTTGCACCCACAGAACAGCTCGGAAATGCCTATGACCCTTGAAGTCCCAGCCCACGCCGGCCCTCAAACCGCCAAGCCCGCCAGCCGTATTCGTCAGAAAAACGAAGAAGCGATCATCAAGGCCGCCGAAGACGAGTTCGCCCGTCACGGTTTCAAAGGCACCAGCATGAACACCATCGCGCAGAATGCCGGCCTGCCCAAGGCCAACCTGCATTACTACTTCACCAACAAGCTTGGTTTGTATGTCGCGGTGCTGAGCAACATCCTCGAGTTGTGGGACAGCACCTTCAACACCCTGACCGCCGAGGACGACCCGGCCGAAGCGCTGACCCGCTATATCCGCGCCAAGATGGAGTTCTCCCGGCGCCAGCCGCAGGCCTCGCGAATCTTCGCCATGGAGATCATCAGCGGCGGCGAATGCCTCAGCGAATACTTCAGCCAGGACTACCGCGCCTGGTTCCAAGGGCGCGCCGCGGTGTTCCAGGCCTGGATCGACGCCGGCAAGATGGACCCCGTGGACCCGGTGCACCTGATCTTCCTGCTGTGGGGCAGCACCCAGCATTACGCCGACTTCGCCACCCAGATCTGCCGCGTCACCGGTCGCAGCAAGCTGACCAAGCAGGACATGGAAGACGCCGGCAACAACCTGATCCGCATCATCCTCAAGGGTTGCGGCCTCAAGCCTGCCTTATAAAGAACCCAACGCATGCCCTTTACCCTCGCCGGCCTTTGCGAATACCGCGAAGAGATTCGCAAAAGCCGCTTTATCGCCCTTGCCGCGCCAATCAGCAGCGCGGCCGAGGCCCAAGCCTTTATCGAACGGCACAGCGATCCCAATGCCTCCCACAACTGCTGGGCCTGGAAACTCACCGAGCAATACCGCAGCAGCGACGACGGCGAGCCCGGCGGCACCGCCGGCCGCCCGATCCTCGCGGCCATCGAAGCCCAGGACTGCGACCAGGTCGCGGTGCTGGTGATTCGCTGGTACGGCGGCATTCAGCTGGGCACCGGCGGCCTGGCCCGCGCCTATGGCGGCAGCGCCAACAAGTGCCTGCAAGGCGCCGAACGCATCGAGTTGGTCAGCCGTGTAGCCCTGAGTTGTGCCTGCAGCTTCAGCGAACTGGCACTGGTCAAGCTGCGGGTCGCCGAACTCGGCGGGCTGCTGGTCGAGGAACACTTCACGGCCAACGGCGTAGAACTGCAACTGGCCCTGGGCGAAAGCCAGATCGCCACCTTGCAAAGCCAGCTGGCCGACCTGAGTCGCGGGCGCATCCTCTTGCAGCGCTGAGCGCACCAATACGCACCAACGCCTCGAAATCATCCTGTGCACAACGGCCCGGTGGATAGCCGACTTGCCCACACCTGCTGTGCACCCGACTGTGGATAACCTGAGCACACTTGCCTGTAACCCTTCTGTCACGTGGCTTTGCAGCGATTGCTCATTTTTCAGCCAATCACTCACCAAAAACATATTTTTCAAGATAAAACAGTAAGTTAGCGTGGTTTATCGCTTTTAGAAGAAAGCCACACAGTGCTTATGCCCGGCCTTCGGGCTTGCACACAAATACTGTGGAACAAGCTGTGGATAACCCGTGCAAGGCTGCGCCAGCCGCATAGAGCGCAAGGCTTGCAGGCACCTGATCATTTTTCGACCAGACCCTTCGGGCAAAACCGCCGCCTTTTCAAGCACCTTGCCCTGAACTGGTGCCGAGCAGCAGTGCAGGTAACGAGCAAAGGGGGCACGAGGCCGCAGTTCATCGGGGCTCCGGCAATTTCCTGACTCACTGGCCAGGAAATTGCTTTGTCCACCGGCATAACGTTCAGCAACCCGAGTCCGTCATGCCAAACCCTGTACCCATCCCCGCTGCAATACCCCGCCTGCAACTGCGCGGAATCACCAAACGCTACCCCGGTTGCCTGGCCAACGATGGGATCGACCTGAGTATCCAGCCGGGGGAAATCCACGCCCTGCTCGGTGAAAACGGCGCCGGCAAAAGCACCCTGATGAAAATCATCTACGGGGTGACCCAGGCCGACTCGGGCGAGGTGATCTGGCAGGGGCAGCATCAGCTCATGCGCAATCCGGCCCAGGCGCGCAGCCTGGGGATCGGCATGGTGTTCCAGCATTTCTCGCTGTTCGAGACCCTGACCGTGGCGCAGAACATCGCCCTGGCCATGGGTGCCGCGGCCGGCACGCCGAAGCAGCTGGAACCGAAGATCCGCCAGGTCTCGCAGCGCTACGGCATGGCCCTGGAGCCGGAACGCCTGGTGCACAGCCTGTCCATCGGCGAACGCCAGCGGGTGGAGATCATTCGCTGCCTGATGCAGGACATCCGCCTGCTGATCCTCGACGAGCCGACCTCAGTGCTGACGCCCCAGGAGGCCGACGAACTGTTCGTCACCCTGCGCCGCCTGGCCAGCGAGGGCTGCAGCATTCTGTTCATCAGCCACAAGCTCGGCGAAGTCCGCGCCCTGTGCCACAGCGCCACGGTGCTGCGCGGTGGACGGGTTGCCGGGCACTGCATACCCGCCGAGTGCTCGGACCAGGAACTGGCGCGGCTGATGGTCGGCGAAGCCGCAGGCCTGATCACCGATTACCCGAAGGCCAAGGGCGGCGAGGCCTTCCTGCAGGTACAGAAACTCTCCTGGCCCAATCCGGACCCGTTCGGCTGCTCGCTCCAGGACATCGACCTGGACGTGCGCAGCGGTGAAATCGTCGGCATCGCCGGGGTCGCCGGCAATGGCCAGGACGAACTGTTGGCCCTGCTCAGCGGCGAACAGCGCCTTGGCCGCGCCCAAGGCGCCACCCTGCGCTTCGCCGGGCAAGCCATCGCCCACCTGCGCCCCGACGCCCGTCGCGGGCTGGGCCTGGCGTTCGTCCCGGCCGAGCGCCTGGGCCACGGCGCCGTGCCGGAACTGAGCCTGGCGGACAACGCCCTGCTGACCGCCTTCCAGCAAGGGCTGGTGAGCAAAGGCCTGATCCAGCGCGGCAAGGTACTGGCCCTGGCCGAAGACATCATTCGCCGCTTCGCGGTGAAAACGCCGGACAGCCAGACCGCCGCCCGCAGCCTGTCCGGCGGCAATCTACAGAAATTCATCCTCGGCCGGGAAATCCTCCAGCGCCCCAGGCTGCTGATCGCCGCGCACCCGACCTGGGGCGTCGACGTCGGCGCCGCCGCGACTATCCACCGGGCCCTGGTGGCCCTGCGCGATGCGGGGGCGGCGATCCTGGTGATCTCCGAAGACCTCGATGAACTGTTCCAGATCAGCGATCGCCTGGCAGCCCTGTGCAGCGGTCGCCTGTCGGCCCTCAAGGCCACCACGGACACCAGCCTGGTCGAAGTCGGCGGCTGGATGGCCGGCCAGTTCGATACCCCCGTCCACTTATCCGCTCAGCCAGCGTAACGGAGCTGTTTATTTATGCTGCTTTCTCTCGAACCCCGCGGCCAGCAATCGCGCCTGATGCTCTGGTGCTCGCCGCTGTTGGCCGCGGCCCTGACCCTGGGCTGTGGCTCATTGCTGTTCGTCGCCCTGGGCCACGACCCGCTGGAAACCCTGCACACCTTGCTGATCGCCCCGATCAGCGACCTGTATGGCGTCTCCGAACTGCTGGTCAAGGCCCTGCCGATCCTGCTCTGTGCCCTCGGCCTGGCCGTGGCGTATCAGGCACGGATCTGGAACATCGGCGCCGAAGGCCAACTGCTGCTCGGCGCCCTGGCCGGCAGCGCCCTGGCGGTAAATATCATCGACCTGCAAAGCCGCTGGGCGCTGGTGCTGATCCTGCTCACCGGCACCCTGGCCGGCGCCGCCTGGGCCGGCCTCACCGCCTGGTTGCGCACGCACTTCAACGCCAATGAAATCCTCACCAGCATCATGCTCAACTACATCGCCCTGAACCTGCTGCTGTATTGCGTGCACGGGCCGCTGAAAGACCCGGCCGGGTTCAACTTCCCCGAGTCGGCGATGTTCGGCGATGCCAGCCGCCTGCCGCTGCTTCTGGAAGACGGCCGGGTGCATGCCGGGGTGTATTTTGCCCTGCTGGCCCTGGTGGCGGTGTGGGTGCTGCTGCAAAAAAGCTTCGTCGGTTTCCAGATCAAGGTGCTGGGGCTGGACAAGCGCGCCGCCGGCTTCGTCGGTTTTCGCGAGAAGCGCCTGATCTGGCTGGCGCTGCTGATCAGCGGTGGGCTGGCCGGCCTGGCCGGGGTGTGCGAAGTCACCGGCCCCATCGGCCAGCTGGTGCCCCAGGTATCGCCCGGCTATGGCTATGCAGCGATCACCGTGGCCTTTCTCGGCCGCCTGCACCCGATCGGCATTCTGTTCTCCAGCCTGCTGATGGCGCTGCTGTACATCGGCGGCGAGAACGCGCAGATGAGCCTCAACCTGCCGCAAGCCATTACCCAGTTGTTCCAGGGCATGATGCTGTTCTTCCTGCTGGCCAGTGACGTGCTGATTCTCTATCGGCCGCGCCTGAACCTGCGCTGGGCACGTCGCGCCGCCAACCCTTCCGTACAGGCAGGAGCGCTGTGATGGATATCGATCTGTTGAGCAATATTTTCTACGCCATGATCCGCTGCGGTACGCCGCTGCTGCTGGTGGCCCTGGGCGAACTGATCTGCGAGAAGAGCGGCGTCCTCAACCTCGGCCAGGAAGGCATGATGCTGTTTGGCGCGGTGATCGGTTTTATCGTCGCCCTGAACAGCGGCAACCTGTGGCTCGGC
Organism: Pseudomonas sp. NFACC41-3; assembly: GCF_900109505.1. Lineage (NCBI taxonomy): Bacteria > Pseudomonadati > Pseudomonadota > Gammaproteobacteria > Pseudomonadales > Pseudomonadaceae > Pseudomonas > Pseudomonas sp. NFACC41-3. Next base: position 704,109 of record NZ_FOAE01000006.1, on the reverse strand, counting down.
GTACTGCTGGCGATGCTCGCCGGGATGCTGCTGTCATCGCTGTTCGCCCTGGTGGCACTGGTGTTCAACGCCAATCAGGTGGCCACCGGCCTGGCCCTGACCATTTTCGGTGTCGGGCTGTCGAGTTTCGTCGGCGCCAGCTGGGTCGGTAAACCGCTGGCCGGATTCGAGCCGATGGCGATTCCGCTGCTGAGCGAAATCCCCTTGATCGGGCGCATGCTGTTTGCCCAGGACCTGCTGGTCTACCTGTCCTTCGCCCTGTTCGCCCTGGTGGCCTGGGTGATCCTGAAAAGCCGGGTCGGCCTGATCATCCAGGCGGTCGGCGAAAACCCCGACGCGGCCAGCGCCATGGGCCTGCCGGTGCTGCGAGTACGCACCCTGGCGGTACTGTTCGGCGGCGCCATGGCGGGCCTGGCCGGGGCTTACCTGTCCCTGGCCTACACACCGATGTGGGCGGAAAACATGAGCGCCGGGCGCGGCTGGATCGCCCTGGCGCTGGTGGTGTTCGCCAGCTGGCGGGTGTGGCGCCTGCTGCTCGGCGCCTACCTGTTCGGCCTCGCCAGCATCCTGCACCTGGTGGCGCAAGGCCTGGGCCTGGCGATCCCTTCGAACATGCTGGCGATGCTGCCGTATGCCGCGACCATCCTGGTGCTGGTGCTGCTGTCCCGGGATGCGCTGCGCACCCGCCTGTATGCGCCGGTGTCGCTGGGGCAGCCGTGGCAGGCGGGTCACTGACCGAAGACTTTTCACTATTGGCATGGGCTGCCTGACAGCCCATGCCCCCACCTCGCAACACCTCCCCTCAGCCCCCGGCCTAGCCCAGGCAACTGCCATCAGAAAGGGCTAGCAGTCCCTATCAACCAACGTGCATGACTTCCGCCTGACAAGGACGGATGAATGGCGCCCCATACCCGCGCACCAGGCGCCGCTTGGGTGCGCAACCATAAATGAAAATAGCCAGCCGATTGCCGAATAGCGACCGCTTATCCCTGGATCCGCAGCCAAGGTCATTTACTTTTCGCCCGCAAACCCTCTATCCGGCACATCCCGGGAAATTGGCCCGCTTTCTGCTTAAACGATTAAGCTGACCTAATGGTTAACTTTTTTGGACGTGAGTTCCACTTTCACTTTCAACAACTGACAAACACTTTGAACAGGCAGGCTTGGCGTTCAACTGAAGTAACCGCGCACGATATTCACAGGCAGGGCTATTTGATTTTCCACCGTTGAAGAAGTGCATGACACCGGCCTATTACTCTCGCGCGAGGGACCGAAGAAAGACCGGCGCGTCTATCTCAATTGACCGTATAGAAAGATCTGAGCCCTACCCATTTATTCCAGTATCGGCTCCACCGATTTCCGGCTTATCTCCCAAGTGGCCGGACTCCTAGCAATACAGGCTACTGATGAAGTAGCAGGTTTTGCTTTATGTCGGCACGGGTAACTGTTGTCGACTTTTTTATTCGATTTCACTTCTTGCCCAAAGAAGTGAAGAGTTCTCCTCCACAGACAAGGATGTCTTTTCCGGCGAAGTCATTCATCGCCGGTTTTTTATTTATCAGAACAAAAGCCAGGGGTATGCATGCAATCAACAAGATTGACCTTTGCTCAGGACAGCCGGACAAGCGAAAGGTCCCTGCCACAGCTTATTGAATCTCCGGCCACGGCCCGATCAAGTCTTTCCGGATTTGCCCCTGCACGACCTATCGAAAAACGCGAATCCCGTTTCAGACAGGTTGGGCCCTTCATACCGGTACGACCTTGCAGCCTGCCGAATACCCCGTCATCCAGGCTGACGAGGATAGCTTCAGTTCGAGATATAGAGCCTGTTTTCAAGCACTTCCAGCGACCGGCCACCCTTTGTATCCGAATCCTGACGCCGAGTAACGGACACAAAACGGTGCGAGGCGTTTCATGTTGGGGCGGATACAAAGGCTCTGCGGCGGCGTATTGAAAATCGATCTCAAGCCATTTTCCCCGGCCAAAACCACTCGTCAGGAAGAAGCCACTCTTTATCGACCAAGACTGCCTATTTAGAGCTGTTTTCGAAGATTTTTAACATGCTGAAAGGTTTAAGTTGAACTGTTGGTCAGGTTTTTGCAAAGACTCACTCGCTCGCTCCACCTGACCCTCCACAGAGGCGTGCCGAGCACCTGTGCCAAGGCCTCGCAACGCCGGTCCAGTACCTGCTACCGAGTATGTATTTCAACGTTAATGAAGGATTTCACATGTTAGAAGATGTCATTCAGTACTCCAAAGACTCTTGGGGGCTCATTCCACTGATGGTGGTGGTATTCATCATCGGGATCGCCGTGATCATCGAACGCTACTTCTTCTTCAGTACCAGCATCAAACTGGGACAAAGTCTTGATCTGGATTTGAAGCGGGTAAACCAGGACAACCTGGCCGATGTCAAGAAAGTTGCAGATCACTACAGTAAAAGTGCCCAAGGCAAGTTGGTATTGGCCGCAGTGGAGTCTCACGGAAAGTCCGAAGAGGCACTGGAGCGGGATATCGATGAAACCATCATGATTCAGATTCCGCGACTGGACCGCAATCTCTGGGTACTGGATACCTGTGTAACTTTAGGCCCGCTGCTTGGACTGCTCGGCACCATCATTCATATGATCCAGGTGTTCAGTGTATTGGCGGCCAATACATCGCAGAAAGTCAGTTCGGTAACCGGGCCTATTGCCCATGCGCTGGTCGCTACCGCTGTCGGTTTATGCATCGCCATCGTCTGCGTGATTTTTCTCAATCACTTCAACAAGCGTATCCGCCTGGTCGTCAATCAGATGGAACTGATCAAGTCCATGCTGGTTGGGCGCTTGGCCAAGGGTTGATTAATACCTACGCCACTCGGAGAAATAGTCATGGCTAGCAAGAGATCAAACTATCTCGGACATGAAGAGAAAGCCCGCATCGAAATCATTCCGATGATCGACGTGATGATGTTTCTGTTGGTGTTCTTCGTACTCATCATGATCGAGATGATCCAGGGCACCGGTATCACCCTGGAGTTGCCGCAGTCCTCTTCGCAAGAAGCGATCGAGTCGGTCACGCTCAATATCGGCGTCTCCAACGACGGTGGCTTGTTTGTCGATGGCCAGCCCATCAGCGACGAACAGCTGACGAGCCGGCTCACCGAGATGCAGAACAGCGGAAAACTGGATGTGGTGATCGCCGGCGATCGTGGCACCCAATATGAAAGCATCGTGCACACAATGGATCTGGTACGCGCTGCCGGTATCAGTGCTATTGGCCTGGCGACGCAAAACTGATGAACGACCTGACCCCCAACGTACGGCGAGGGGCCTTGTGGGCCTCCGACGACCATCATGTCGACCATCACCTGTCGATGCCGGCGGCTATCGGCCTGGCTGTGCTGGCGGTTGCATTGGGTATCACGTTGCTGAGCCTGATCGAGGCCAGGCAGCCGGTAGTTGAGGAGCCGCCGAAGGTGACCAAGGTGACCATGGTGCAAGTGCCTCCTCCACCACCGCCTGCACCGCCACCTCCGCCTCCCCCTCCACCGCCACCTGCGCCGGTGAAAAAGCCTGCGCCTGCGAAGAAGGTCACGCCGGAGAAACCGAAACCCAAACCGGAGCCCAAACCGCAGCAGCCCGTGCCGCCGCCCCCTGTGCCGACACCGCCACCACCGGTTACTCCGCCACCGCCGCCGCCACCGCCCGCACCGTCGAGCAGCACCGACGCGGTCGCCCTGGATCAGCAGGCACCGGTTTATCCGCGTGATGCCCGGCAGGCCAAGATCGAGGGCTATGTGGTGCTGGAACTTGCGATCCGCCCGGACGGCACGGTTGCCAGCGCCAAGGTACTCGAGTCGAAACCACGCAAGCTGTTCGACGAGGCCGCGATCAACTCGGTGAAACGCTGGAAGTTCCAGCCGCGAATGGTCAATGGCGCGGCCGTTGAGCAGCGCGCTAAACAGACGGTCAGGTTCGACCTGAAATAAGACCGTGGAGGGTGCGCGCGGAGCGCATGCCCTCTGCCAAGGAATCAAGATGATGACGACACGTAAAACCAGTGGCGCACTCGCTGCCGCGCTGTGCTGCCTGGGCGCAGGCGGAGCAACCCAGGCCGCCGAGCAGCCGATTCAGATCAAGGCTGTGGTCCTGAGCATGTTCGAGGTCGGCCAGGATCAGGGAGACAACCCTGGCGAGTTTCAGTTCTGGCGTGAGCGCGCCGGTCTGAATCAGTGCATGCCACTCGCCCAGGGTTTTCATGACGTATGCCTGAACCCTGAAACCGGCGTCCTGGCAACGGTGACCGGCATGGGCACTGCCCGTGCGGCGGCGTCGGTAATGGCCCTGGGCATGGATCCGCGCTTTGACTTGAGCAAGGCGTACTGGCTGGTTGCAGGCATTGCCGGCATCAATCCGCACAAAGGCTCCATCGGCTCGGCGGCCTGGGCCAACTATGTGGTGGACGGTGACCTGGCGCACGAGATCGATGCGCGAGAAATCCCCAAGGACTGGAAAACCGGCTACACCCCGTTCTTTCGCGCAACGCCTTATGCCCAGCCACGGTCGGACAGCATCGGCGAAGTCTACAAGCTCAATGGTCGACTGGTGGACTGGGCCTACAACCTGACAAAAGACGTGCCGCTGGTAGAAAACCAGGACCTGGCAGCGTTTCGCCAACAGTTCAAGGGTTTCCCCCAGGCCGTCCTGCCGGCCAAGGTCATGAAAGGCGATAACCTCGCCTCCTCGACGTTCTGGCACGGCGCGCGGCTCAACGACTGGGCCGGTGACTGGGTCAAGTACTGGACCGACGGCAAAGGGCAATTCGTGACCTCCGCCATGGAGGACAGCGGAACCCTGCAGTCCCTCAGTTTCCTGAGCAAGGCAGCGAAGGTGGACCTGGACCGCGTGCTGGTATTGCGTACCGCCAGTAACTACACCATGCAGCCGCCCGGCATGAGCGCCGCGCAAAGCATGGCTCATGACCAGGCGGGTTTCGTCGGCATGCGGCCCTCGCTCGAAGCCGCCTATCGAGTGGGCAGCACGGTGATCAACGCGCTGACGGGAAACTGGGAGCTGTATTCCCAGACCCTGCCGGGACACTGAACTCATGACCCGGCCTGGTGAACGCCATAAAACAATCCAGGCCATGACCCGAGAAGCACGATCGAGCACTGACAGGCGGATGTACTTGATAACCGCACTCGTTGCTTGAACACACTTCCTGGCGACTGAAGCCGCTGTTTACCGGTTCGGACAATAACCAGCCAGCGCGTTGCCGGCGCTGATGCTTAACACCCATGCCCGTTAGCTGACATTCAACTAACCCGCATGACGGCCACGCCTTGCCTGGAAAACGGCAGGACTTACAACTAAGTGAAGAGGTGTTTTATGAAAATCCTCATGGGTTTATTACTGGGATGCTTATCGGTAACGGCCTGGGCCGCTACCCCCGCGGTTCCGTGCAAGGCCGATATTGCGGTGATTGGCGGTACCTTCATCAACGATGCCATGTTGAAGTCCGGAAAACTCAAGGAGTCCTTCACCCTTGAAACTCCAGCCGGAACTTCGCCAACTATTTATTGTGGCAACTATAAAAACGTTCCGTTCTATTACATCAACATGCATGGCGACGGAAAGATCGTCGAAACCTGGGCCGCCCTTTACCAGCTACGGGTTCGTGATGCGATTGGCGGAGCAACAGCCGGCGGTATCAATCCGGCAATGAAACTCCACGATCTGGTAGTGGCCGATGACGTCATCGACTTCAACATCGACCGGCCACTGGCGCTGCCCGATGCCATCTACCGCAAGGGCGACCATCCGGTTCCGCGCTATACGCCGGCCATGGACCCCATTCTTCGCGACATCCTGATCGATGAGACGCAGAAGCGCCTGAACCGTGGAGACGCTCCCGTCGCCGGGATCAACCTGCACAAGAGCGGGGTGATCATGCAAACCCGCGGCGGGCGTTTCGAAACGGCCGCGGAAGTGCGCATGCTGGCCAAGATGGGAGGCGACCTGGTGACCATGAGCGTGGGTTCGGAAGTGATCTATGCGCGCATGGCCGGGATCAACTATGCCTCGCTGATCGCCATCTCCAATCCAGCCGAAGGCCTGGGTAACTGGACATGGGACACCATCCGCGAAGTTTACCCACGGCTTAATCCGGTTTGCCTGGAAATCGTTCTGGAGTCCTTGCCGAAGATTGCCGCCATCGGCAATAAGCCGCGGGTCGGCGACAGTTTGCGTATTCACCCGGAAATGACCTCAGAGAAGAAGTAAGCGAACTTCAACTTGCTCTAGAAGGCTGTGCAAGTACGGCAGGAACACCTTGTGTTTCTGCCTGTACGCACTCGCCTGTCGTTCAACAACTTTTACATAAAAGCAAATGTAGTAGGGGAGTGTTCCATGGGTACATATAACTGGCGTCACCCGCAAAAACTGGCCCTGGCAGTTGCGGCTGCTGTACAGATTCTCGGCGGACAGGCCATGGCCGAGGATCAGAAAGAGACAGTCGAACTTGAGGACTACATTCTCAAGGAGAGTGTCGAAGACACCATGGGCATCATGCCCAGCCAGCCGGTGAAGAGCGTTTTCGGCCTGGGCAAGTCCATCGCCGAAACCCCACGCTCGGTGTCGGATGTGTCGTCCGACCTGATCGAAAACTACGGCTTGCGCGATATCAACGACCTGGTTCGCCTCGCCCCGGGAGCCTACACCAGCTCCTTCTTCGGGGTGCCGGGAGCGCTGAGCCTGCGTGGCGATGCCGCGGATAACTACTTCCGGGGTTTCAAGCGGGTAGAGAACCCTGGCAACTATGCAACGCCGATCCGCGCCGCCAGTTCGGTCGATATCGTGCGTGGCCCGGTTTCGCCCATCTACGGCGCCGGCAAGGTCGGCGGCTACATGAACTTCAACCCGAAATCCTCGAAGTCGGGAACCTCCAAGTTCATCGAAAAACCTACCGGGCAATTCGGTGTGACCGTGGGCTCCTATGACCAGTACATCACCACCGCCGAAGGCGGCTCGCCCTTTGAGCTGGGTGGCCGCCAGGGTGGCGTCTATGGCTTCTTCGAGCAGGAGGACTCGAAAAGCTACTTCGACAACGTCGAACCCAAGTCGACCATCGGCCAGATCGCCTTCGACATGGACCTCACCGACAACCTGCGGACCGAGTTCGGCGGCCAGTACCTGAAAGCCAAACGCATCCAGAACCCTGGATGGAACCGGGTCACCCAGGACCTGATCGACCACGACACCTACATCACCGGCGCGCCGTCCAAGATGAGCTCAAGGGGCGATGTGCTGTTCCCTGACGATGTACGCAACAACATCAGCCCGGGCGTCGGTTTTCCACCAGGCAGCGGCAACTCCAAGCTGGACGTTTTCTGCCTGAACTACAGCAACTGCTTCTTCGACCCGAAAGACCCGAACGCGGCACTGAGCAACCCCGGGACCACCAAGCTCGACCGCAACAAGGTGTTCACCGACAAGAAGGACAAGGGCGAAAGCAAGGCCGCCACGGCGTACTTCGACCTTATCTGGTCGCTGGACAATGACATGGAGCTCAAGAACCAGTTCTTCTACGACTCCCTGGACCACAACAAATACACCAGCTATGGCTTCACCGCCGACTACGACGCCTACACCTGGGAAGACAAGGTCAGCCTGAGCTTCCCGCTGCAGATCGGAGAGGTCAGCACGTCCAACGTCGTCGGCGTCAACTATCGCTACTACAGCGCCATCGACCGAGAGTCCTACCTCGATGAGATCCTCGACCGCCGCGACCTGAATGTCGGGCCGACACCGGACGACAGCTTCGACATCGGCCATACCGGCAACGTCGAGATTGCCCCCGGCATGTACCGACGCAACTTCAATACCCAGAGCGCATCCATCACCAAAAACACCGGCGCGTTCATGCTGTCCGACATGAACTGGCAGAACTGGAACCTGCTGCTGGGCTATCGCTTCGACTACTACGACGCCAAGGCCAAAGAGAAGGCCCAGGCCACCAATGGCGATCTGGTCGGCGATGCCAATGGCGACGGGCGTCCGGACAAAGCCACCAACCACAACACCACTGACTCGTTCAGTGCCAGCCTCTCGTACAAGACACCGTGGGGGTTCATCCCTTACTTCACCTACGCCGAGTCGACCGCGCTGTCGGCCAACCAGGCGGGTGGCGTAACGGCGTCGGACGTCTCCAGCGGCAACTACCTGCAGGACTCGAAACTGCGCGAGTACGGCATCAAGTACAACAGCGAGAACGGCAACGTCTACGCCGCGCTGGCCTACTACGACCAGGAGAAGACCTACCGCGACTCGCAAAACGGCAGCACCGTGCTGGTCAACGGCAAGGGGTACGAAGGTGAGTTGCGCTGGATGCTCAACCAGAACTTCTCCATGACCGCCTCGGCGACCAAACAGAAGGTGCGCGAGAAAGGGCAGCCTTTCACCGTGCTCAATACCGCCGCTGTCGCCCAAGCCTATGGCCTGGATCCGTCGCAACTCTACGGCTTCCGCTTCTTCGACCCGACCGGCCAGGTGCTGGGCGGCGAATACGATCGTGGCGGCGTACCGGAATGGGTAACCAGCCTGTATGGCAATTACACCCAGCCGACCCCTTGGGGTGGCCGTGTGAACGCCAGCCTGGGCTTCACCTGGGTAGACGAGCAATGGGCGGACAACCAGAAGCAGATCAAGCTGCCTGACTACACCGTGTGGAACGGCTCGGTGGGCTACTCCGAAAAGTCCTGGGAAGCGCTGTTTACCGTCAACAACCTGTTCAACGAGAAGTACTTCACTTCCGCCAACCTGTTCGACTCGACCCTGGTGTTCCCTTCCGCTCCGCGTACCTACACCGCCAGCTTCGTTTACAAGTTCTGATCTCGCTGGCTAACCAGGGAGGCCCCGCCCGGGGCCTCCTCATAGCAGATGGATTTCAAGCATTCGGCGACTCGACCATGGCCGACCTCAGCGCCGCGCTCCCTCCTCGCGTCCGCTCGATAGCTGGCGCGGCATTCATGACAAATGCGCCAGCCGCCTGGCGGCATGAGTTCCAACGCGCCATGAACGGATGCCCTGCAACTTCGTGGAAGACCTGTAATGAACCACAACGACCCTGAAACCCCGATCGATCCCTGCCGTCGCCACTTTCTCGCCGGTGCCGCGGTACTGGGTGCCGGCGCCGCGCTCAGCGGCTGCACGCCCAACAGCGATGCGCCCCAGGCACCGGTCAAGCGCCCCCTGTCCGCTGCCGAGCTGGACAGCGCACTGCGCAACCACGTCAAGACGGTGGTGGTGATCTATGCCGAGAACCGTAGCTTCAACAGCCTGTTCGCCGATTTCCCCGGCCTCGAACAGCCTCTTTCCAGCCTCGAGCCCGCCGCTTACCAGCAGCGCGACCGCGACGGCAGCCTGCTGCGAATCCTGCCCCCGGTCTGGGGCGGCACCCTGCATCTGGGACCGCAGACCGTGGATGGCGTGACCTACCCGGCTGGCGTGCCATTTCAGCAGGACCTGCCGAACGCGCCGTTCGCCCTCAAAGGCCCGAATGCCGAGGACCTGCCGCTGAGCCTGGTGACCCGCGATTTGTCCCACGAGTTCTTCCAGAACCAGATGCAGATCAACGGTGGCATGAATGACCGGTTCGCCGCCTGGTCCGATTCCGGCGGCCTGACCATGGGGCACTACAGGCAAAGCCGCTATACCCTTCGCCTGTGGGATATCGCGCGGCAGTTCGTGCTCTGCGACAACTTCTTCCAGGGCGCCTTTGGCGGTTCATACCTGAACCATCAATACCTGATCTCGGCGGCGGTGCCGCACTATCCGAACGCCCGCAACTCGGTGGCCAAGGCGCAGATCGCCAGCCTGCACAGCGACGACCCCAGCGACCCGCGGCTCAAACCCCTGGCCGACTCGCCCGCCAGCGCCATGGACGGCCCCGCCCAGTTCGGCCCCTGCGCGCTCACCCCGGACGGTTACGCGGTCAACACCTTCGCCCCGCCCTACTGGCCGACCTGGCAACGCGACCCACAACGGCCGGACTATTCCAAACCGGACCTGCCCTTCGTGCTGGTTGCGCAACACCACGAGCACATCGGCGACAAGCTGTCGCAAAGGAACATCGACTGGGCCTGGTACGCCGGTGGCTGGCAGGCCACCCTGGATGAGTTCAGCGGCTCGAGCGCGATCCCGAAAATCCCCAACTTCCAGTACCACCACCAACCCTTCAACTACTTCCGCCAGCAAGGCCCGGAGCATCCCGGCGAACGCGCCAGGCGCCTGCGCGACGGCGGCCTGGGCGACGACCCGTCGACGAACCGGTTCTTCGCCGACGCCCTGGCCGGCAAGCTGCCGAGCGTGAGTTTCTACAAGCCCCAGGGCAACCTCAACATGCATGCCGGGTACGCAGATGTCGCCGCGGGCGACCGCCATCTGGTCCACGCGATCAAGACCCTGCAGGACAGTCCGCAGTGGAACAACATGGTGCTGATTGTCACGGTCGACGAGAACGGCGGCTGGTGGGACCACGTGGCCCCGCCCAAGGGTGATCGCTGGGGCCCGGGCAGCCGCATTCCGGCCCTGGTGGTGTCGCCCTTCGCCCGCAAGGGAACGGTGGATCACACGGTGTATGACACGGCATCGATCCTGCGCCTGGTGACCCGGGTCTTCGACCTGGAAAAGCTCGATGGCCTGAAACTGCGTGACGAGGCCATGGCCGCCCGGGACCAGCCACCCATGGGCGACCTGACCAATGCGCTGCAGTTCGATTAGCCAGCGCCGGAAAGGACTGACTGCGGCAGACGTCCAGTGGATCGGATTCTGGGCGGCCTTGCTCATCCCCTGCATTCGCTGCGACGCCATCGTCGAGCTGCCGGCTCCTGCCCCTGTAGGAGCCAGCCGTGCGACGATGCTTCAGGCCGCGCCAGGAATCGCACGCGGTTCACCACGGACCGGCCACAACTGCGCCACCGCCCAGGCCAGCTCGAATAACAGGATCACGCCGATCAAGGCCGTGCCGCCCTGGGCCAGGGCGTAGATCTGCCAGGTGGCGAACAGCAGCCGGCCGGCGGCGTCGTAGCGTCCGAAGGCCAACTGCGGATCGCGGATGCGCAGCACCGACCACACGCAGACGATCGAGCCCATCAGGTTGACCATCAGCATGTGCATGGGCTCGAACGGCGGCAGTGCGCCGGGCAGGTCGAGGGCCCGGCTCCACTGCTGCATCAGGCCGTGCAGGGCGAGAAAGCTCCAGGGGGTGACAAAGGCGGCGGTGACGATCAGGTCGTACCAACCGCCGGCCCGCACCAATTGACGGTATTGCGCTGTGCTCCACATAAAGGATCGCTCCGGATATTCAAGGAGCACACAAGCTAAAGCCTGGAGTATGCTCCAGGGTCAAGCCCTTCCGAGACGCCAGCATGCGCCTCGGTGAACTTGCCCGGCCTGCGCCGTCAGCCGCGGCGAGATCGGCAACAGCGTTGCCGCGATCTGGCATGCCAGCGATCCGGACAGCGCCGTGACTCAACTGCTGCAAGACAAACTGCTCCTGATCGAGACCCGCATCAGCGAACTGGGCGAGTTGCGCCAGGAGCTGCGACAACGGCTCGGCCAGCGTTGTCCATTAAATCCATGATCTTCACTCATCAAGGAATCCCCGCATGTCTACGCCAAAAACCGCACTGATCATCGGCGCCTCCAGAGGCCTGGGCCTGGGCCTGGTGCAACGTCTGCTGGACGATGGCTGGCAGGTCACCGCCACCGTGCGCAACCCGCAAAAAGCCGAGGCGCTCAAGGCCCTGGGACCGGTCCGTATCGAGCAACTGGACATGGACGACCAGCAGGCGGTGATCGCCCTGAACCAGAAGCTCAAAGGCGAAGTGTTCGACCTGCTGTTCGTCAACGCCGGGGTCAAGGGGCCGGACGACCAGACGCCGGGCAAGGCGACCCTGGCGGAAGTCGGCCAGCTGTTCTTCACCAACACGGTGGCGCCGATCAACCTGGCCCAGCGTTTCGCCCCGCAGATCCGTCCGGACAGCGGCGTGCTGGCGTTCATGAGTTCGGTGCTGGGCAGCGTGACCATGCCCGACGCGCCGGAGCTGGCGCTGTACAAGGCGAGCAAGGCGGCGCTGAACTCCATGACCAACAGTTTCGTCACCCAGCTCGAACAGAAGCTCACCGTGCTGTCGCTGCACCCGGGCTGGGTGAAGACCGACATGGGCGGCGAAGGCGCGGACATCGACGTCGAGACCAGCACCCGCGGCCTGATCGAGCAGATCAATGCCTATACCGGCAAGGGCGGGCACCATTTCGTCAACTACAAGGGCGAAACCATTCCCTGGTAAGCCTGCACCTGTAGCCGCTGCCAACATCGCAGCGCCCACTGCGTGGTCGAACGCAGCCTTCGGCAGCGGCTACAGGACGTCATCGCGGGCTAGCCTTGCGCCTACGGAGGGCGAGCTGGCCGGCGATAGACCGCAACGCGGTCTCGCCGTAAACTGCACCCCGCGTCGATCCTGACGCCCCTGGATCAGCAGACAGGGCAACACTGAGCTGGCTAACCTGAACCCACTTTCAGAGGAGCCGGCCACCATGCCTGCGACCCGTACCTGGTTAAAGAATCCCCTCGCCATTTTCACTGGCAATGCCCTCGACGCCCGTGGCGGCCTGGTGCTGCAAGACGGCCTGATCGTCGAAGTGCTCGGCGCCGGCCAGCCACCCGCCCAGCCCTGCGCACAGGTCTTCGATGCCCGCGAGCATGTGCTGCTGCCGGGGCTGATCAACACCCATCACCACTTCTACCAGACCCTGACCCGCGCCTGGGCGCCGGTGGTCAACCAGCCGCTGTTCCCCTGGCTGAAAACCCTGTACCCGGTCTGGGCCCGGCTGACCCCGGAGCAACTCGCCCTGGCCAGTAAAGTGGCGCTGGCCGAACTGCTGTTGTCCGGCTGCACCACCGCCGCCGACCACCACTACCTGTTCCCCGAAGGCCTGGAAAATGCCATCGACGTGCAGGTGGCCAGCGTGCGCGATCTGGGCATGCGCGCCATGCTCACCCGCGGCTCCATGAGCCTCGGCGAAGCGGATGGCGGCCTGCCGCCGCAACAGACCGTGCAACAGGGCGAGGTGATTCTCGCCGACAGCCAGCGCCTGATCGCCGAGTACCACGAACGCGGCGCCGGCGCGCAGATCCAGATCGCCCTGGCGCCCTGCTCGCCGTTCTCGGTAACCCCAGAGATCATGGCCGCCAGCGCCGAGCTGGCGGCAAAACTCGACGTGCGCCTGCACACCCACCTGGCGGAAACCCTCGACGAGGAAGACTTCTGCCTACAACGTTTCGGCCTGCGCACCGTGGACTACCTGGACAGCGTCGGCTGGCTCGGCCCACGGACCTGGCTGGCCCACGGCATCCATTTCAACCCCGATGAAGTCGCCCGCCTCGGCGCGGCCGGGACCGGTATCTGCCATTGCCCGAGCTCCAACATGCGCCTGGCCTCGGGCATCTGCCCGACCCTGGAACTGACCGACGCCGGCGCACCCGTCGGCCTGGGCGTGGATGGCTCGGCCTCGAACGACGCCTCGAACATGATTCTCGAAACCCGTCAGGCCCTGTACCTGCAGCGCCTGCGCTACGGCGCCGAAAAGATCACCCCGGCGTTGGTGCTGGGCTGGGCGACCCAGGGTTCGGCACGGCTGCTGGGGCGCAGCGATATCGGCGAGCTGGCCGTGGGCAAGCAGGCCGACCTGGCGCTGTTCAAGCTCGATGAGCTGCGCTTCTCCGGCAGCCATGATCCGTTGTCGGCGTTGCTGCTGTGCGGCGCGGACCGGGCGGACCGGGTGATGGTCGGCGGCCAGTGGCGGGTGATCGACGGGCAGGTCGAGGGTTTGGATGTGCGGGGCTTGATTGCCGATCACAGCCAGGCGGCGCGGAAGTTGATCGGCGGCGCCTGATCCGGCGTTATCGCGAGCAAGCTCACTCCTACAGGGAACCGGTTCCGATCATTTCCAGAATGAATCACGCCAGATGTAGGAGCGAGCTTGCTCGCGATGCTCTTCAAAGACCCAACAGCGACAACATGATGAAGGTCGCGAACAGCACGAAGTGAGTCATGCCTTCGATGGCATTGGTCTCACCGTCGTTGAGGTTGATCGCGCTGACAATCAGGGTGATGAAGATCATCACCGTCTGCACCGGGGTCATCGCCATCTGGAACGGCTGGCCGGTGTAGAGCGCCATCGCCTCCATCACCGGCACCGTCAGGATCACCGTCGACAACGACGCGCCCAACGCAATGTTGACCACCGACTGCATGCGATTGGCTAACGCCGCGCGCAGGGCCGTGAGGATTTCCGGCGCCGCGGAAATCGCCGCCACCAGGATCGCCGTGATCACCGGCGGCGCGCCCGTGCCTTCCAGCCCCAGGTCGAGGGTCTTGGACATCACCTCCGCCAAGGCGCCGATCAGCACCACGCCGAACACCAGGGTGGCGATGGAAAACGCCAGGCTGACAGGCGCCGGCTGATCCTCTGTCGGTTCTTTCTTGCGGCGTTTTTCCGGGTAGCTGTAGCTGAAGAAGTAGCTGTGGGCGCCGACCTGCATGCGCAGGAACAGGGTGTACAACAGCACCATGGCGCCAATGGTGAAGGCCGAGTAGAGCTTCCATTTCGACTCGGGAATGAACTCCGGCACCACCATCGACACGCCCATGGCGGTGAGGATCATCACGCTGTAGGAGCGCGCCGAGTCGTCGTTGTAGGCCTGCTCGCCATGCTTGATCCCACCCATCAGCGCGGCCAGGCCGAGGATGCCGTTGATGTCGAGCATCACCGCCGAATAGATGGTGTCGCGCACCAGGGTCGGCGAGGCCTCGTTGCTCATCATGATCGCCAGGATCACCACCTCCACCAGGACCGCGGCCAGGGTCAGGATCATGGTGCCGTAGGGGTCGCCGACCTTCTCCGCCAGCAGTTCGGCGTGATGGGCGACGCGCATCGAGGCCGCGACGATAAAACCGATCAGCACCAACCCGGAGATCAGCGCCACGCCCTGGCCGCTGTTGAGCAGCGCATGCTCCAGCGGATAGGCAACCAGCGCCGCGAGCAGCGCCAGCAACAGAAAACTTTCTTGCTTGAGTGAAGTGAACATTGCAGTCCTTTGACCGGATAAATCGAGCAGAAAGAGATGAGCTAAAGACTGCCTGAAGTCACTAACGTTTCGTTACACCTTAGTGCACCAGTCAATGGCGTTGATGGGCGAGGGTGCACCAGGATGAGCCTTTGGTGATCCGGCGGGCCTCTTCGCGGGCAAGCCTCGCGCCTACAGGATCATGCAGCCTCTGCAGGCGCGAGGCTTGCCCGCGAAGGCTTCACCCTGGTCCCGGAGATTTTGTTGTCCTGTTGGTCAGCTATTTGCATTGAGCCATTCAAGCCTTAGAGCCCAGCCACGCCCCACAACAAAATGGAGTCCGGATTCATGCATAAACGTCCGTTGCAAAAACTGCTGTGCGCCCTCACCGCGGCCATCGGCCTGAGCGTCTCGCTGGGCGCCAGCGCCGCCGATCCGTTGAAGGTCGGCTTCGTCTATATCGGCCCGATCGGCGACCACGGCTGGACCTATCAGCATGAACAGGGGCGCAAGGCGCTGGTGGAGAAGTTCGGTGAGCAGATCAAGACCAACTACGTGGAGAACGTCGCCGAAGGCGCCGACGCCGAGCGGGTGATCCGTAACATGGCCAAGGATAAGTACGACCTGATTTTCACCACCTCCTTCGGCTACATGAACCCGACCCTGAAAGTCGCCAAGCAGTTTCCCAAAACCACCTTCGAACACGCCACCGGCTACAAGCAGGACAAGAACCTCGGCACCTACCTGGCCCGCACCTATGAAGGTCGCTACGTCGGCGGTTTCCTCGCGGCGAAGATGACCAAGAGCAAGAAGGTCGGCTACATCGCCTCCTTCCCGATTCCGGAAGTGATCCGCGACATCAACGCCATCCAGCTGGCCCTGAACAAATACAACCCGGGCACCGAGATCAAGGTGGTGTGGGTCAACTCCTGGTTCGACCCGGGCAAGGAAGCCGACGCCGCCAATGCCCTGATCGACCAGGGCGCCGACGTGATCTTCCAGCACACCGACAGCCCGGCGCCGATCCAGGCCGCCGAGCGCCGTGGCGTGTACGCCGTGGGCTACGCCTCGGACATGGCCCACTTCGGCCCGAAAGCGGTGCTGACCTCCATCGTCAACAACTGGGGCCCGCACTACATCCAGGCCACCCAGGGCGTGCTCGACCACAGCTGGAAATCCCAGGACTACTGGGGCGGCCTGAAGGAAGGCACGGTCGAACTGCCGATCAGCGACCTGGTGCCGGCCAACGTCAAGCGTGAGGCCGAGCAGATCATCGCCGACATCAAGAGCGGCGCCTTCCATCCGTTCACCGGACCGATCAAGGATCAGGCCGGCGTGGAAAAACTCGCCGCCGGGGTCAGCGCCAGCAATGCAGAGCTCGCGTCGATGAACTATTACGTGGAAGGCATGAAGGCCGACATTCCGAAATGACTCATCGAATCCTGTAGCCGCTGCCGCAGGCTGCGCTAAGGTCCGAAGGACCTTTGCTCGATCTCCAGAGCACGCCCCCTTCGTCGGAGTGCCGCCCAGATCGATCGCAGCCTGCGGCAGCGGCTACAGGGCAATGGGTACCTTGAGAGCATTTATATGAACCAGCTGCCAATCATCGACATCAGCCCGCTCTACGGCGGCGACGCCCAAGGCTGGAACAGCGTCGCCCAGCAGATCGACCGTGCCTGCCGCGAGTGGGGGTTCTTCTATATCAAGGGCCACCCGATCACCTCCGGGCGCATCGGCCAGTTGCTCGACGCCGCCCGGCATTTCTTCGCCCTGCCGGCCGCCGAGAAACTCAAGATCGATATCACCCAGACCCGCCACCATCGCGGCTACGGCGCGATCGCCACCGAGCAGCTGGACCCGGGCAAGCCAAGCGACCTCAAGGAAACCTTCGACATGGGCCTGCACCTGCCGGCCGACCATCCCGAGGTGCTCGCGGAAAAACCGTTGCGCGGCAGCAACCGGCACCCGGATATCACCGGCTGGGAACCCCTGATGGAGCAGCACTACCTGGACATGCAGGCCCTGGCCCAGACCCTGCTGCGGGCCATGACCCTGGCCCTGGGCATCGAGCGCGATTTTTTCGACCGCCGCTTCAAGGAGCCGGTCAGCGTCTTGCGCCTGATCCATTACCCGCCGCGGCATACCGCCAGCAGCGACGAACAGCAAGGCGCCGGCGCCCACACCGACTACGGCTGCATCACCCTGCTCTACCAGGACAGCGCCGGCGGCCTGCAGGTGCGCAATGTCCAGGGCCAGTGGATCGACGCCCCGCCCATCGAGGGCACCTTCGTGGTCAACCTCGGCGACATGATGGCGCGCTGGAGCAACGACCGTTACCGGTCGACGCCGCACCGGGTGATCAGCCCGCTGGGGGTGGACCGCTACTCGATGCCGTTCTTCGCCGAACCCCATCCGGATACCTGCATCGAATGCCTGCCAGGCTGCCAGGATGCCGGGCATCCGCCGAAGTACCCGGTCACCACCTGCGCCGAATTCCTCTTGTCGCGGTTTGCCGATACCTATGCCTATCGCCGGGAACCGCAAGCGTCCTGATCGCCCGGCTGGTCAGGTTTTGCCGAATAGTCCGCGTGCGCCTGTAGAATGCCTGCCCTTATGGGCGCGATTGGAACCTGACGCGCCCGCGCAGCCCTGGGGAAACCCGGGGCCGGCGCCTGTCATCGAACCTTGCGGTAGGCTTTTCGCCGCAGGATGATGGAGCGCAATACGTTCACGCAGCGCTCGACTGCACCTGATGAGATCACACCCATGTACGACTGGCTGAACGCCTTGCCCAAGGCCGAACTGCACCTGCACCTCGAAGGATCCCTGGAGCCCGAGCTGCTGTTCGCCCTGGCCGAACGCAACAAGATCGCCCTGCCCTGGAGCGATGTGGAAACCCTGCGCAAGGCTTATGCCTTCAACAACCTGCAAGAGTTCCTCGACCTGTACTACCAGGGCGCGGACGTACTGCGCACCTCCCAGGATTTCTATGACCTGACCTGGGCCTACCTGCTGCGCTGCAAAGAGCAGAACGTCATCCACACCGAACCCTTCTTCGATCCGCAGACCCACACCGATCGCGGCATTCCTTTCGAAGTGGTGCTCAACGGCATCGCCAGTGCGCTCAAGGATGGCGAGCAGCAACTGGGCATCACCAGCGGCCTGATCCTCAGCTTCCTGCGGCACCTGAGCGAAGACGAAGCGCAGAAAACCCTCGACCAGGCGCTGCCGTTCCGCGAAGCCTTTGTCGCGGTCGGCCTGGACAGTTCGGAAATGGGGCACCCGCCGAGCAAGTTCCAGCGGGTGTTCGATCGGGCCCGCAGCGAAGGTTTCCTCACGGTCGCCCACGCCGGTGAAGAAGGCCCGCCCGAGTACATCTGGGAAGCCCTCGACCTGCTGAAGATCCAGCGCATCGACCACGGCGTGCGCGCCTTCGAGGACGAGCGACTGATGCAGCGCATCATCGACGAGCAGATCCCGCTGACCGTCTGCCCGCTGTCGAACACCAAGCTCTGCGTGTTCGATCACATGTCGCAGCACAACATCCTCGAGATGCTCGAGCGTGGGGTGAAGGTCACGGTGAACTCCGATGACCCGGCCTACTTCGGCGGCTACGTCACCGAGAACTTCCACGCCCTGTACACCCACCTGGGCATGACCCAGGACCAGGCCAAACGCCTGGCGCAGAACAGCCTGGATGCGCGGTTGGTCAAGCCGTAACCCCATCGCGGGCAACCTGCCCGCGATCCCCTGTAGCCGCTGCCGCAGGCTGCGATCGACCGCGAAGCGGGCGCCGCTCTTGAGGGCCTCGAAAGGTTCTTCGAACCTTATCGCAGCCTGCGGCAGCGGCTACGAGTCAGGCGCCGGCTTCGCTCAACTCCTCCAGCCTCTTGCCCCGCGTCTCCATCCCGAACCACCCGACCACGCCGCGACCGCACTATGTAGCCGCTGCCGAAGGCTGCGATCGATCTGGGCGGCACTCCGACGAAGCGGGCGCCGCTCTTGAGGGCCTCGGAAGGTTCTTCGAACCTTATCGCAGCCTGCGGCAGCGGCTACAGATCAAACGCCGACTTCGCTCAACTCCTCCAGCGTCTTGCCCCGGGTCTCCATCCCGAACAGCCAGACCACCGCCGCGGCGACCGCGAAACACAGCGCGCCCAGGGCGAACACCCCACCCTGCCCGGTCATCGGGAACACCACGCCGGTCACCAAAGGACCGAGCAGCGACCCGATGCGCCCCACCGCCGAGGCGAACCCGGAGCCAGTAGCCCGCGCCGAGGTGGGATACAACTCAGGCGTATAGGTGTAGAGCACCGCCCACATGCCGAACAGGAAGAACTGCATCAACAGGCCGGAGCTGATCAGCAACGCCACGTTGCCGCCGAACACCGCGCTCTGCCCGTAGAAGAACGCCATGACCCCACCGCCCAGCAAGGTGATCACGCACACCGGCTTGCGCCCCCAGCGCTCCACCAGCCAGGCGGCCATGAGGAAGCCGGGAATCCCGCCGAGGGAAATCAGCACCGTGTAGTACACCGACTGGGTCACGGCGAAACCCGACTGCTGCAGCAGGGCACTGAGCCACGACGTCAGGCCATAAAAACCCAGCAGGGCGAAGAACCACACACTCCAGATCATCATCGTGCGCTGGCGATAGAGCGGCGACCAGATCTCGCGCAAGGCCGAAAAGAAGTGCCCCGGCACGCTCTCCACCCGCGGCAGGCGCACCGGCTCGGGCAGGTCCGCGCGCTGCAACGAGGCGCGGACCTTATCCTCGATCCGCCGCAGCACCTGGTCGGCATCGGCGTGCCGCCCGGCCTGCTCCAGCCAACGCGGCGACTCGGGAATGAAGAAACGGATCGCCAGCACGAACACCGCCGGGATCGCCAGGACCAGGAAGATGTCGCGCCAGCCGATCAGCGGCAGCAGGAAGTACGAAAGCACGCCCGCCGCGACAAAACCCAGCGGCCAGAAGCCGTCCATCAAGGCGATATAGCGCCCGCGCCGCTTGGCCGGGATCATCTCCGAGAGCATCGACTGGGCGATGGGAAACTCCATGCCCATGCCGATCCCCAGCAGCACCCGGAACAGGGTCAGGCTGTCCACCGTCTGCGCCGTGGAGCACAGGTAACTGGCGATGCCCCAGAGCACGATGCTCCACTGGAACACCGGCTTGCGCCCGAAGCGGTCGGCGAGCATGCCCGACAGCGACGCGCCGACCACCATGCCGAAGAAACTCGAACTGGCCAGCAGGCCGGCCTGGGCCGTGCTCAGGCCGAACTCGGCTTTGATCGAGCCGAGCAGGAACGTCATCATCGCCAGGTCCATGGAGTCGAAGAAAAACGCCAGGGCGATGATGATGAAAATGACCCGGTGATAACCGCTGATGGGCAAACGTTCCAGACGCTCTGCCGCACTGTATCCCTGACTTGCCATGCCCCGTCCCCCCGATTGAATGGTCTGCAATCGAGTGTGCAAGATCGACGCCGCCGCTCAGTGCTGGATGCGACCTGCCCGCACCCGGCAACGACGCCGCCGGCCAGGGTCATTGATCGGCGTGGGTTGGCTTGGGGTAATGCGCGGAAACTTCAGCGCAGCGCGCCTGCAACATGTCCCGCAGCAGCTTCACCGGTTTGCTCAGTTGCGCCCGATGGGCGCACAACAGGTTCAGCGGTGCCCATTCGCAGCGCAGCTCCGGCAGCAGCACCTTGAGCCGCCCGGCCAGCACATCGGCCGCCACGTCGAGCCAGGACTTGTAGGCGATACCCCGCCCCGCCACCGCCCACAGGCGCACCACATCGGCGTCGTCGCTGAAACGATCGCCGCTGACCGTCAGGCCGACCTCGCGCTTGCCGTCGTGAAAACTCCAATGGTCATGCACCCGGCTGCCGAGCATGTAGAGCAGGCAATTGTGCTGGGCCAATTGCTCCAGCTGACGCGGCTCGCCGTGGCGGGCCAGGTACTCGGGGGCGGCCACCAGCACCCGGCGGTTCTGCGGCGCGACCGGCAAGGCCACCAGGCTGGAGTCTTCCGGTTCGCCGTAACGCAGGGCGATGTCCACCGGCTGGCGAAACAGGTCGGCGATACGGTCGCCCAGCAGCAGGCGCAGCGTGAGCTTGGGGTGCTCCAGCTGGAACTGGTCGAGCCAGGGCAGCAACAGATTGCGGCCGAAATCCGAGGGCGCGGACAGCTGGAGAACGCCGCTGACCTGATCCTGCCCGCTGGCCAGCAGGCGCCGGCCTTCCTCCAGGTTGCTCAGGGCCGCGCGAGCGTATTCGAGAAACCCTTCGCCCTCGGCGGTCAGGCGCAGGCTGCGGGTCGAACGCGCCAGCAGCCGGGCACCGAGCTGCTGCTCGATACGCTTGAGGGCCGCGCTGGCCACCGCCGCCGACAGGTCCATGACCCGCGCCGCGGCGGACAGGCTGCCGAGGTCGGCGGCGCGCACGAACAATTGCAGGTCATCGAATCGCAGCATCTGGCTCACCGGGCATTATCAAAAAAATATTGAAAGAGACTGCTGTTTTAGCCGGTTTTATCTTCCAGGGAAATGACCAATGATCGGCCTACCGTCATATCAGCTCGTCACACCAGCCTTTGAAGGAACTCCCTATGTCGCAAGCCTTTACCGCCATCGCCACCCTGGTCGCCAAGAGCGGCCAGCAGGCCGTGCTCAAGCGCGAACTCAGCGCCCTGGTGCAACCGAGCCGTGAAGAAGCCGGCTGCCAGTACTACAACCTGCACCAGGACGCCGAGGCCCCAGGCACCTTCTATGTACTGGAACGCTGGGATGACGAGGCGGCCCTGGAGTTTCACAACGCCACACCGCACTTCCAGCATTTTCTCAGCCAGACCCGCGAGGCGATCGAGCACTTCGAGCTCAAGCGCCTGCTGCTCCTCTGACCCAACCTTCATCTTCATCAGGAAAACCCACCATGAAAGCTATCGCCTACTACGCCTCCCTGCCGATCGACGATCCCCTGTCCCTGCAAGACATCGAACTGCCGGAACCGCTCGCCGGCCCCCGCGACCTGCTGGTGGAAGTCAAAGCCATCTCGGTCAACCCGGTGGACACCAAGGTCCGCCAGAACGTCCAGCCTGAAGGTGGCGCCGCCAAGGTGCTGGGCTGGGACGTGGCCGGGGTGGTCAAGGCGGTGGGCAGCGACGTCAGCCTGTTCAAGGCCGGTGACAAGGTGTTCTACGCCGGCTCGATCGCCCGCGCCGGTGGCAACAGCGAGCTGCACGTGGTCGACGAACGCATCGTCGGCCATATGCCCAAGAGCCTGGGCTTCGCCGAAGCCGCCGCCCTGCCGCTGACCGCGATCACCGCCTGGGAACTGCTGTTCGAACGCCTGCAGATCGCCGAAGGCCAGACCGATCGGCAGCAGAGCCTGTTGATCGTCGGCGCGGCCGGCGGCGTCGGTTCGATCCTCACCCAACTGGCCAGCCAGCTCACCGGGCTCAAGGTCATCGGCAGCGCCTCGCGCGCCGAAACCCAGGGCTGGGTACGCGAGCTGGGCGCCGACCTGGTGATCGACCATAGCCAGCCGCTGAGCCAGGAGTTGAAGAAAGCCGGCCAGGCCAGTGTCACCCATGTCGCCAGCCTGACCCAGACCGAGGCGCACCTGGACGAGTTGGTCGAGGCCCTCGCGCCCCAGGGCCGGCTGGCACTGATCGACGATCCGCAAACCCTCGACGTGACCAAGCTCAAGCGCAAGAGCCTGTCGCTGCACTGGGAGTTCATGTACACCCGCTCGCTGTTCGAAACTGCGGACATGCAGGAGCAGCACAAGCTGCTCAATCGCGTCGCCGAGCTGATCGACGCCGGCACCTTGAAGACCACCCTGGGCGAGCACTTCGGCACGATCAACGCGGCCAACCTGCGGCGCGCTCACGCGTTGCTGGAAAGCGGCAAGGCCAAGGGCAAGATCGTGCTCGAAGGCTTCTGAGGCGGGGAGCGGACGGCGTCCTGCCCGCGCTAAAAAGGGGCAGGATGCCGTCAGTCCGACAGTTGATCCTTGTCATACTTGTGACCGTATTCGGGTCTACACTGGGGGCCTTTGCAATGCAGTCTTTTACGCGAGGAGGTCAGCAATGAAGATCCTGATAAAAGAATTGGCAAAATCCAAAGGTACCCAATGGCAGGTTCAACTCGACCAGCATGCGGTGACCTTCCGCAGCGAGGCCGAAGCCCGAGCCTTCGCCAATACGCTGGAAACGCGTCTGCAAGCCCCCCACCGCTTCCCCGAAAGCCAACAACGCGCCGCCGGCTGATTACAGCTGGGTGGCTTGCAGCGCCCTGGCGTTCTGCAATTTGCGGGTGACCATCGCCAGCGTCACCACCAGAATCCCACACAGGCTGATGACCGTTGCCATCGGCACGGCGCTGCCATCGTGCAACACGCCCACCAACGCCGCGGCGCCGGCCGCCACGCTGAACTGCAGGCAGCCGAGCATCGCCGAGGCACTGCCGGCCCGCGCGCCCTGGCCGTTCATGGCGCAGGCCGAGGCATTGGGAAGGATGCAGCCCAGGCTGGCGATACAAATGAACAGCGGTGCCAGCAGCGGCCAGAGTTGTGCCGGGTGCAGCGAACTGACGGCGAGCAAGGCCAGGCCACCCAACAGGTAGATCCACACCGTGCGTGCCAGCAGGAACGCCGGGCCACGCTTGGCCAGCAACCGCGCATTGATCTGCGCCACCAGGATGAAGCCGCCGGCGTTGATCCCGAAGAACCAGCCGAAATGCTCGGCCGGCACACCGTAGAGTTTGATGAAAACGAAAGGCGAACCGGCGATGTAGGCGAACATCCCGGCGATGGCGATGCCCCCGGTCAGGGCATGGCCGAGGAACACCCGGTCAGCCAGCAACCGACCGTATTGGCGCAAGGCCCCGGACAACGGCTGGCGCGGCACATGGGCCGGCAGGCTTTCCGGCAAGCCCAGCGCTACCGCCAGGCCGGCCAGGGCGCTGAACAGGGTCAGCATGATGAAGATCGACTGCCAGCCGTAGAGATTCACCAGCAGACCGCCGAGCATCGGCGCCAGGATCGGCGCCAGGCCCATGACCAGCATCAGTTGGGAAAACACCTTGGCCGAACCCACCGCATCGCACTTGTCGCTGACCACCGCCCGGGAAATCACCATGCCCGCGCAGCCACCGAGCGCCTGGACGAACCGCGCGCCGATCAGCCATTCCAGGTTCGGCGCGTAGGCACAGGCCAGGGACGCCAGGGTGAACAGCCCCACCCCAGCCAGCAACGGGATGCGCCGGCCAAAGCGGTCGGCCACCGGGCCGTAGGCCAGCTGGCCGATGGACAGGCCGAGGAAGTAGGCCGCCAGGGTCAGCTGAACGTGTTTTTCATCGGTGCCAAAGGCCAGCGCCATCGCCGGGAACGCCGGCAGATAGAAGTCGATGGCCAGAGGACCGAAGGCGCTCAGGGCGCCGAGAATCAGGATTGTGCGAAGGTTCATCAGGCATCCAGGTGCGGGTCGGTCGGCAGCCCGACAGTTTATCCGCGCTTGGAGGCCTTGAACATTCCGATAGGTCGCTAACTATTAAAAAGACCGGCTAAATCCGCTCACGCCAGCTTGACCGCATAGCCTTCTTCGCTGATCAGGCTGATCACCTCGTCGGCGGACAAGCGGCTTTCCACACCCACTTCCCGGGCCCCGAGATCGACCTTGACGCTGGCTGCCGGGTCCTTGCTCTGCACCGCCTGGGTGATGGCCCGGACGCAGTGACCGCAGGACATCCCTTCGACATTGAACACTTGCATGACGCTTCTCCTGTAGTGAGGGTTGTCGCCAGTCTCGACCTTGCCATCATGGCAAGGTCAAGTTCCGGATGCATCTGCCGGGCTGGCAATCGGCGACGCGCTCGGCCAAGCTTCACCCCTCAACGACACGACACTAGGAGATTCAGCCATGCGCTGGTCGGTTATCAGCCTGTTCAGCCTCCTCGGCCTGATCGCGGCATCCCCTTCGGTCAACGCCGCCGGTGAGGACTACGGCGTCCTGATCATTTCCCGGGAACGCCTGGAAGTCGCCACCTCCTGCGAGATCGGCCTGTACATCGAGGACCAGTTGGCGGGCCGGCTGTTCCAGGAACAAGCCACGTCCTTCAACCTGCCGCCGGGCAAAGTCTCGCTGCGCCTGAAACTGCTGCCGGGGCAGATGCCGGGCTGCAACCCGGGCATGCTCGCGCCAAGCTCCCAGGACATTAGCCTCAAGGCCGGCGACGTGCTGAAGTTCCGCATCGCCATGAGCCCGTCGGGCCTGCACCTTCAGCGCACCGGCCTGGGATACTGAGGCCCCGGGTCGTCGCCTGCGCCCTGTCCCTCCCCGGCACCGGCGACGATTCGGACGCTGCCCCCGAGACAGATTGAAGCACCCCGCACCATGGCGCTTGACCTTGCCAGCATGGCAAGGTTGATCCTGTAGACCACCGTTTACAGGGAGTGTCAGTGATGTCCGAATCAACCACCTTTGACCTGCCGATTGCCGGCATGACCTGCGCCAGCTGCGCCGGGCGCGTGGAACGCGCCTTGAGCAAGGTCGCGGGCGCCGCGGCCGTCAGCGTCAACCTCGCCACCGAACAGGCCCGTGTCCAGGCGCCCAGCGACAGCCTGCCGGCGCTGATGGCCGCCGTGCAGGATGCCGGCTACAGCGTGCCGGCCCACAGCCTGGAGCTGAACATCGGCGGCATGACCTGCGCCTCCTGCGTCGGCCGTGTGGAACGCGCGCTGAGCAAGGTGGCCGGGGTCACCCGGGTCAGCGTCAACCTGGCCAACGAACGCGCGCATATCGATCTGCTGGGCCAGGTCGATAGCGCCGACTTGATCGCCGCCGTCAGCAAGGCCGGCTACTCCGCCACCCTGTGGCAAGCCGAACACCCCGAGCGCGACGATCAGGAACAACGCCTGCGGCGCGAACGCTGGTCCCTGGTGCTGGCGATCCTGCTGGCCCTGCCGCTGGTACTGCCCATGGTGGTGCAACCCTTTGGCCTGCACTGGATGCTGCCGGCCTGGGCGCAGTTCGTCCTGGCCACGCCGGTGCAATTCATCTTCGGTGCGCGTTTTTATGTCGCCGCCTGGAAAGCCGTGCGCGCCGGCGCCGGCAACATGGACCTGCTGGTGGCCCTGGGCACCAGCGCCGGTTACGGCTTGAGCCTCTACCAATGGGCCATCACCCCCGCCGGCGGCATGCCGCACCTGTACTTCGAGGCCTCGGCCGTGGTCATCGCCCTGGTGCTGCTGGGCAAGTACCTGGAAAGCCGCGCCAAGCGCCAGACCGCCAGCGCCATCCGCGCCCTCGAAGCCTTGCGCCCGGAACGGGCGATCCAGGTCATCGATGGCCGTGAGCAGGAAGTGGCGATCAGCGCCCTGCGCCTGAACGACCTGGTGCTGGTCAAGCCCGGCGAGCGCTTCCCGGTGGACGGTGAAGTGGTCGAAGGCCAGAGCCATGCCGACGAAGCCCTGATCAGCGGTGAAAGCCTGCCGGTGCCGAAACAACCCGGCGACCCGGTCACCGGCGGCGCCATCAACGGCGAAGGCCGACTGCTGGTGCGGACCCTGGCCCTCGGCGCGGAAACCGTGCTGGCGCGCATCATCCGCCTGGTGGAAGACGCCCAGGCCGGCAAGGCACCGATCCAGAAACTGGTGGACCGGGTCAGCCAGGTGTTCGTGCCGGCGGTGCTGGTGCTGGCCCTGGCGACGCTGATCGGCTGGTGGCTGTATGGCGCGCCGCTGGAAACCGCGCTGATCAATGCGGTCGCGGTGCTGGTCATCGCCTGTCCCTGCGCACTGGGGCTGGCCACACCGACCGCGATCATGGCCGGCACCGGCGTCGCCGCCCGCCACGGAATCCTGATCAAGGACGCCGATGCCCTGGAACGCGCCCATGAAGTCAGCACGGTGGTCTTCGACAAGACCGGCACCCTGACCTCCGGCACGCCACGCATCGCCCACCTGGATGCGGTCGACGGCGACGAAGACCGCCTGCTGCAACTGGCCGGCGCCCTGCAACGCGGCAGCGAACACCCGCTGGCCAAGGCGGTTCTCGACCTGTGCGCCGAACGCCAGCTGGCGGTGGCCGACGTCAGCGCCAGCCAGTCCCTGACCGGCCGCGGCATCGCCGGCACCCTGGACGACCGCCAACTGGCCCTGGGTAACCGACGCCTGCTGGAAGAAAGCGGCCTGCAGGCCGGCGACCTGGCGGCCTCGGCCCAGGCCTGGGAAACCGAAGGCCGTACCCTGTCCTGGCTGATCGAACAACAGCCGCAACCCCGTGTACTGGGCCTGTTCGCCTTTGGCGACACCCTCAAGCCCGGCGCCCTGCAAGCGGTGCAGCAACTGAGCGCGCGCCATATCGGCAGCCACCTGCTGACCGGCGACAACCGCGGCAGCGCCAAGGTGGTCGCCGAGGCCCTGGGCATTACCGACGTGCACGCCGAAGTGCTGCCCGCCGACAAGGCCGCCACCGTCGCCGAACTGAAAAAGACCGGCGTGGTGGCGATGGTCGGCGACGGCATCAACGACGCCCCGGCCCTGGCCGCCGCCGATATCGGCATCGCCATGGGCGGGGGGACCGATGTGGCGATGCACGCTGCGGGGATCACCTTGATGCGCGGCGATCCGCGCCTGGTGCCGGCGGCCCTGGAGATCAGCCGCAAGACCTATGCGAAGATCCGCCAGAACCTGTTCTGGGCCTTCGTCTACAACCTGATCGGCATTCCGCTGGCGGCGTTCGGCCTGCTCAACCCGGTGCTGGCCGGGGCGGCCATGGCGCTGTCCAGCGTCAGCGTGGTGAGCAATGCGCTACTGTTGAAAACCTGGAAACCCAAAGACCTGGAGGACGCCCGATGAACATCGGCCAAGCAGCCCGCAAGAGCGGCCTGAGCGCCAAGATGATCCGCTACTACGAGTCCATCGGCCTGCTCCGGCCGGCCCATCGCAGCGACAGCGGCTACCGCCTGTACGGTGACGACGACCTGCACAGCCTGGCCTTTATCAAGCGCTCGCGGGACCTGGGCTTTTCCCTGGAGGAAGTGGGCAAGCTGCTGACCCTGTGGCAGGACCGCCAACGCGCCAGCGCCGATGTCAAAGCCCTGGCCCGCCAGCACATCGACGAGCTCAACCGGAAAATCGCCGAGCTGGCCGGGCTGCGCGACACCCTGCAGGACCTGGTGCAGCACTGCCACGGCGACCATCGCCCGGATTGCCCGATTCTCAAGGACCTGGCCTCCGGCGGATGCTGCACGCCCCCATGACCTGTAGCCGCTGCCGCAGGCTGCGATCGCTCTGGGCGGTACTCCGTGCGAAGAGGACATGTTCTTCGTGATCGCTGGAAGGCTCTTCGAGCCTTATCGCAGCCTATCGGCAGCGGCTACGTGATTCACGGGTACAAAAAATCCGGCTATTGCCGGATTTTTTGTATTCGGGAATCACTGCATCCAGGGCGGAGGCGGTGGTTCCTCGGACTTGGCCGGTGGCGCGTCGTCGGCCATGCGCATGGCCTGGCGCCGCTCCTCGTCCAGGCGCGCCGCCTCGATCTCCCGCAGCACGCCGCCGACATCCGCCAGTTCTTCCGGATCGTCGAACTCGCCGGTCAACACGCTGGCCGGGTGCAGGGTGCCGGCTTCGTACAGGGCCCACATCTCCTTGGCGTAGCGGGTGCGCTTGAGCTCCGGGGCGAAACGCCCGAAGTAGGACGCCATGTTGCCGACATCCCGCTCCAGCATGCTGAAGGCGTGGTTGTTGCCCGCCGCATCCACCGCCTGGGGCAGGTCGATGATCACCGGGCCGTCGGGGGTCAGCAGCACGTTGAACTCGGACAGGTCACCGTGCACCAGGCCGGTACACAGCATCAGCACGATCTGGGAAATCAGGAAGGCATGATATTCGCGGGCCTGATCCGGCTCCAGCACCACGTCGTTCAGGCGTGGCGCGGCATCGCCGTATTCATCCGCCACCAGCTCCATCAGCAGCACGCCTTCGAGGAAGTCGAACGGCTTGGGCACCCGCACGCCGGCGTTGGCCAGGCGGAACAGGGCCGCCACTTCGGCGTTCTGCCAGGCGTCCTCGGTCTCCTTGCGCCCGAACTTGGACCCCTTGGCCATCGCGCGAGCCTGACGGCTGTTGCGCACCTTGCGGCCTTCCTGATACTCGGCCGCCTGACGAAAACTTCGTTTGTTCGCCTCCTTGTAAACCTTGGCGCAACGTAATTCGTTGCCGCAGCGCACCACATAAACAGCTGCTTCTTTACCACTCATGAGTGGGCGCAGCACCTCGTCGACCAGACCGTCCTCGATCAGGGGTTCAATGCGTTTTGGAGTCTTCATCAGCTTTTATCAGGGGTCCTTTATTACCAAACACGCGAATGTCACTCGTTATACGGCAATCCTCGCACCACGGGGAGAGGTTACCGACCTACGACAGTGCCGATGCACTCAATGTGCCAGGTCAACCCGTCATGTCGACAGGCTCGACCGACCTGGATCATAGCCCAGTGCTCGGTGGCTGCCCGTTACTAAAGGCCGGGGTATAGGTGACAGAAGCTGGCGAGTGCTTCGCGCTCGATCGCGAGCAAGCTCGCTCCTACAGGGGGCCGCCACTGCGCAAACACCTGGCCCCTCAGCGCTCGACAATCGCCGTCACGCCCTGGCCTCCGGCGGCGCAGATCGAAATCAGGCCACGCCCCTGCCCCGCCACTTCCAGCAGCTTCGCCAGGTTGGCGACAATGCGCCCGCCGGTGGCGGCGAACGGATGCCCGGCGGCCAGCGAGCTGCCTTTGACATTCAGCCGGCTGCGGTCGATGGAACCCAAGGGCGCATCCAGCCCCAGGCGGGTCTTGCAGTAGTCCGCGTCCTCCCAGGCCTTGAGCGTGCACAGCACCTGCGCGGCGAAGGCCTCATGGATTTCGTAGTAATCGAAGTCCTGCAGTGTCAGGCCATTGCGGGCCAGCAAGCGCGGCACCGCGTAGACCGGCGCCATCAGCAGCCCTTCCGCGCCGTGGACGAAATCCACCGCCGCCGCTTCGCCGTCGCGCAGATAGGCGAGGATCGGCAAGCCACGTTCCTTCGCCCACTCCTCACTGCCCAGCAGCACCAGGGACGCGCCATCGGTCAACGGCGTGGAGTTGCCCGCGGTCAGGGTGGCTTTGTCGCCGCGCTCGAACACCGGCTTCAACGACGCCAGCTTTTCCAGGGTCAGGTCCGGGCGCAGGTTGTTGTCGCGGGTCAGGCCGAGGAAGGGGGTCATCAGGTCGTCGTGCCAACCCTCGACATAGGCGGCGGCCATTTTCTGATGGCTCTCCAGCGCCAACTGATCCTGCTCGTCGCGGGGAATGTTCCAGGTTTGTGCCATCCGCTCGCAGTGCTGGCCCATGGACAAGCCGGTCCGCGGCTCGCCATTGCGCGGCAGTTCCGGCTTGAGGTGCCGGGGGCGCAGTTGCAGGAAGGTCATGAGCTTGTCGCCCAGGGTCTTGCCGCGGTTGGCTTGCAGCAGGATCTTGCGCAGCCCCTCGTTGACCCCGATCGGCGCGTCCGAGGTGGTATCGACGCCACCGGCGATACCGCATTCGATCTGCCCCAGGGCGATCTTGTTAGCCACCAGCAACGCCGCTTCCAGGCCCGTGCCGCAGGCTTGCTGGATATCGTAGGCCGGGGAGGTCGGCGACAGCCGCGAGCCGAGCACGCATTCGCGGGTCAGGTTGAAATCCCGGGAATGCTTGAGCACCGCGCCAGCGGCCACTTCGCCCATGCGCAGGCCGTGCAGGCGGTAGCGTTCGATCAGGCCTTCCAGGGCCGCGGTCAGCATGGCCTGGTTACTCGCGGTGGCGTAAGGCCCATTGGAACGGGCAAAGGGGATGCGGTTGCCGCCGATAATCGCAACACGACGCAGCTGAGTCATGAAAAGCTCCCTATTCTGTGAGTGGCACAACCGACAAGCGTAGGTTGTATCTCATGGATCGAACGACCAAAGGCCCTTAATGGTCCACACTTTGAACCTCAGTTCCTGGAGCGTGTTCCATGTCAGATCGCTACATCGACTTCGCCAACTCGTCCATCGGCCACCGCCTGGTCGGGGCCCTTGGCCTGCCGTCGCCGGTGCGTCTGGAGCGCTGGCAGGCCGGCCGCATGCGTCCGGTCGAGGGTGCGCTGCTGATCGGCGGCGGCCCGCTGACCCAGCAGGTCGGCGCCATCGCCCCGCGGCTGACCGAGAGCATCTACAGCTACGGCACCGATCCGACCCTCGCCACCGCCTGGATTCCCGGCCACGGCCCCAAGCTCAAGGCCGTGGTGTTCGACGCCAGCGACCTCCTGCAGACCGACCAGCTCAAGCAACTGCGCGAATTTTTCCAGCCGCTGATGAAGAACCTCGAGCCCAGCGCGCACCTGGTGATTCTCGGCCGCGCCCCGGAAACCCTCGGCGATCCATTCGCCGCCAGCGCCCAACGCGCCCTGGAGGGCTTCAGCCGTTCGCTGGCCAAGGAGCTGCGCGGTGGCGCCACCCTGCAATTGCTCTATGTCGACGAGGGTGCCGAAAGCCAGCTGGAAGGCGCGCTGCGCTTCTTCCTCTCGCCGAAAAGCGCTTACATCTCCGGCCAGGCGATCCGCCTGAACCCCTGCGCAACCCAGGTCCAGGACTGGACCCGGCCGCTGGCCGGCGCGCGGGCACTGGTCACTGGCGCGGCGCGCGGCATCGGCGCCTCGATCGCCGAGACCCTGGCCCGGGATGGCGCCCAGGTGGTGCTGCTGGACGTGCCCGCCGCCAAGACCGACCTCGAAGCCCTGGCCGCGCGCCTGGGTGGCCATGCGATCACCCTGGATATCTGCGCCGAGGACGCCGCGACCCGGCTGGTGGAACAGTTGCCGGACGGCATCGACATCGTGGTGCACAACGCCGGCATCACCCGCGACAAGACCCTGGCCAACATGACCCCGGAATTCTGGGACGCGGTGCTGGCGGTCAACCTCAACGCGCCGCAGGTACTGACCAAGGCGCTGCTGGACAGTGGCTGCCTGCATGACAACGGCCGGCTGATCCTGCTGGCGTCCATCAGCGGTATCGCCGGCAATCGCGGGCAGACCAACTATGCGGCGAGCAAGGCCGGGCTGATCGGCCTGGCCCAGTCCTGGGCCCCGCTGTTGCAAGAGCGCGGCATCAGCATCAACGCCGTGGCCCCGGGCTTTATCGAAACCCAGATGACCGCGCACATTCCGTTCGCCCTGCGCGAGGCCGGGCGGCGCATGAGTTCGCTGGGGCAAGGCGGCCTGCCGCAGGACGTCGCCGAAGCCGTGGCCTGGCTCGCCCAGCCGGGCAGTGGCGCGGTCAGCGGACAAGCGCTGCGAGTCTGTGGGCAAAGCGTACTGGGAGCGTGAACATGAGCCTGCAATGGCATGAGCTGGATACCCCACCGAACCTGCCCGAGCTGTACTGGAAGGCCGCGATCCGCCGCAAGATCACCGGCACCGAGCTGCCTGAGTATGGCCTGCGCCGCCAGGTGAGCGTGCAACCGGCGAAGCTTGCGGCCTATCGCCAGGTCTGCGGCTTTACCGAGAACGGCCTGCTGCCGCCGACCTATCCCCATGTGCTGGCGTTCGCCCTGCAGATGCAATTACTGACCGCCAGGGACTTCCCCTTTCCGCTGCTGGGGCTGATCCATCTGGCCAACCGCATTCGCGTGCTACGGCCCATGGGTGGGGTCGGCAACTTGAGCATCGGGGTGCGTGCGGACAACGTGCAGCCCCATGCCAAAGGCGCGGTTTTCGATCTGTTGACCTACGTCGACGACGCCCTGGGACCGCTGTGGGAAGCACAAAGCCGGATGCTCTGTCGGGGTGTGCAACTGCCGGGCGAAGCACCGGCCGAAGAGCCGTCGGCCGAGGCCAGCCTCAGCGAGCTGACGCGCTGGCAAGCCCCCGCCGACATCGGCCGGCGTTACGCCCGGGTGTCCGGCGACTACAACCCGATTCACCTGAGCGCCATCAGCGCCCGAATGTTCGGTTTTCCCCAGGCCATCGCCCACGGCCTGTGGAACAAGGCGCGGACCCTGGCGGCATTGAGCGAACATTTGCCGGCGGCCCCTATCGAGATTGCCGTGGACTTCAGAAAACCGGTGCGCCTGCCCAGCGAGGTGTGCCTGCTGGCAAGCGCCGCGGGCTCGAGCGGTGACCTGCGCCTGACCGGCGCGGGCGACCTGGAACATATGAGCGGGCACTGGCAGCCGCTGGCCTGAGCCCGTCTCAACCGCGACGAATCAGGAACACGCCCGCCAGGATCAGCACCAGCCCGGCAATCTTGCCGAGGCTGATGGGGGCCTCGCGAAACCCCGCCCAGCCGAAATGGTCCAGCGCCAGGGCCATGCCCAACTGCCCGGCGAGTACCAGGGCCATGAACAGCATCGCGCCGATCCGTGGCCCGGCGAAGGCCGCGGTGGCAATGAAAAACGCCCCCAGCAGACCGCCGCACCAGTGCCACCAGGTCAGGCTTTTCAAGGCCGTCAGGCCGGGCACTTCGCGCTGGGCCATGGCCAGGACCAGCAAGGCCACGGTGCCGACAAAAAACGAGATCAGCGCCGCCGCCAGCACGCTGGAAACCTGCTTGGCCAATTGGCCGTTGATTCCCGCTTGCAGGGGTAAAAAAGCACCGGCAATCACCGGCAGGCAAAGCAGCCACCAGACAGGGGCAGGCATAAAGTTTCTCCAGAAAAAAAGCCAGGCCGCGGATTATAAGGCAAGTTGACGCCAAATCCGTGGCGGGGTCGCCAGGCAATTAATTGTATATATATAACTTTCGTTCAAGCACCCTAAGAGTTTTCACTTCAAAAACACAACATACTGATTAATAACATCTTTTAAAAAACATATTCGTTTACCACACCTTTGGTATTAGTCCCTCCGCGGGAGCAAAAACAGCCGATATATAAGTTGTTAATACCAAGTTGAGAATGGTGAAAAAAAGCACTTGGACCTTTTATAGCGACTACGGACGAAAACATCTCCAGCAACAGAACTGGAGAGTTATCGAAGACAACAAAACGTTGTAACAGGTGCAAGGAATCTCACTCATGAAAACTCAAGTCTGGTTGAAAACAAGCACAGCGCTGGCCCTGATCCTGGCCCTCGGCCTGACCGGTTGCAGCAGCGGCGGTGGCGGCCACAAGAGCAGCTCCGGCAGCTCCTCGCCCGACAGCGCGGCAGGTACCGACAGTGGCTCTGGCGGCTCCGGCGATGGTTCGGGCGGTGCCGGCGGCACCGGTGGCGGCACCGCAGGCACAGGCGGGACCGGCGGAATCGATGGCGGAACTGATGGTACAGGCGGGATCGGCGGCGGTACGGGTGGTACAGGTGGAACCGGCGGCGGCACTGCAGGGACGGGTGGCACTGGCGGGACCGGAGGCACGGGTGGCGGTACCGGTGGAGGGGGCGGCACCGACCCGACCAACCCAACGGATCCGACCGACCCGACAACCCCCACCACTACCCCGTTGGTCACCTCGACCCTGGTGTCCGACCTCGGCACCACCATCAGCGGTGTCGGCGATGGCGTCAGTAACCTCAGCAACGCATTGACCCCGCTTCCGGTAGTCGGTGGTGTACTGCAGAGCGCAGTGAATACCACCGGCAATGTGGTCGATACCGTGGGCGATGGCCTGACCAACGGCCTCGGCCAACTGGGCAGCGATCCACAGGCCTTGAGCAAGACCACGGCCATAGTCGGCAACGTGGTGTCGGACGTCGGCGATGGCGTCTCGGACATCAGCGGCAAGCTGGCCACCAGCACCAGCAGCATTCCCCTGGTGGGCGGTGTGGTCACCAAAGTGGCGCCGGTACTCGACGGCGTCGGCGACAAGGTCAGCATGCTCGGCGACACCCTCACCACCGTGACCAGTAGCGGCCCCCTGGGGACAGTGACAGACAAGGTCGGCAACAACCTGCTGGTGCCGGTCGTCACCCTGGCAGAAGGCCTGACCGGCAAGGTGGTCAGCACCACGGGCCTGAGCGCTCCGGTCGGCGGCCTGATCGACAAGGTGGCAACGACCGTCGACGGCCTGGGCGACAAAGTCACCGCCACGGGCAGTGGCAACACGCTGACCAATACCCTGGGCGGCACCCTGAACAATGTCGCCACCACTATCGGCAATACCAGCAGCCTGACGACCGCCCCGAGCACCGGCGGGGGAACCATTGGCGGCGCCGGCCTGCTGGAAACCGTCGGCGGTGCGGTGGTCAACCTGGGTACCGGCTTGAATGCCGGCAACACCAACACCCTGGTCAGCGCCACAGGGGTAAGCACAGCCTCGGTCGGCAACGTCGTAGCCTCGGTGGGCGGAGTCCTGGGCGGCACGGGTGTGGCCAATGTCGGCGCCACTGCGCCACTGGCCGGTGTCGGCGCCACGGTCGGCGCAGCGTTGAACCCGGTCACCACGACCGTCACCGGCCTGACCCAGCAAGTAGGCGCCACGACCGGCACCGGCACCCCCATCGCCGGTCTGCTCACCCAGGTAGGCGGCGCCGTCAGCGGTGCGGGTACCACGATCACGGCAAGCGCCCCGAACCCTGTGGTGACTGCCGTGGGCCAGACCGTGAACACCCTGGGGGCCACGGTCACCTCGGTCGGGACCCTGGTCGACGGTGGCACTGCCAGCGGCAGCGGGACCACGGGCACCACCGGCGTGCTGGGCGGTGTACTCGGTGGCTTGACCGGAACCCTGGGCGGCACCCGATAAGCGTTTTGCACCTGGCCGATTCGACGGCCCTACCTACAGCGCCTACGCTTGGTTGGAGACGAGGGATTCGATTGAGTCTCTCGTCTTTTTCTTGCCTGGAGCATGACGGTTGCAGTCCTTGATCAAGGCCAAGACCCTGACAAGCGCCGCCGATTGAAGTACCTCTCGCGTTGCTGCGACTTGACCATGGAGTGTCCTATGCGCGCTTTGGCTCCCTTGCTGTTAGTCTCGCTTTGCTCATACGTCCACGCCGAAAACCTTCCCAGCTTTCTCAATAGCAACGAAACCATCCGCAATCTGCCGGTACCCAACCTGCCGGCCGACGCCTACCGACCCACGACCCCGGCGCCCAAACTGGCGCCCCCCACGGAACCCCAGGCCCAGCCCCTGATGATGGGCACCACAGTCAACGTCAGCACCGTGCAGATCGAGGGCGGCACCCTCTATCCGCTGAGCGAGCTGGCAGAGATCTACAAGCCGCTGATCGGCCATGAGAGCACCCTGGGGCAACTGATCGAAGCCACCCGGGAAATCACCCGCCGCTACCAGCAGGACGGCTACCTGTTGTCCTATGCGTTCCTGCCGCAACAGAGCTTCGACCAGGGCACCGTGCGCGTGGTCCTGGTGGAGGGCTACATCAAGGACTACCAGCTGCAGGGCGATATCGGCCCGGTCTCGGCCTACCTCGACAAACTGGTGGCAAAACTCAAGGCCGAACGGCCGCTGACCCGCAAGACCTTCGAGCACTACACCACCCTGATGAGCCGCATTCCCGGGGTCACCCTGCAAGCCCAGGTGCCGCCACCGGGAACCACCGACGGCGCGGCCTACCTGATTGCCCAGGCCAGCCGCAAACCGTTCACCAGCAGCCTCAGCACCACCGACGACAACCGCAATGGCCTGCAAGCCTTGCTCGCGGTCAGCAGCAACTCGCAGACCTCCATGGGCGAGCAGGTAACCCTCAGCGGCCTGTTCCCGCCGGGGGACGATCACGAGCGCTACTACCGCCTGGACTACAACCAGTTTCTCAATGACGAAGGCACCCAGCTGAGCCTGTACGGCACGCGCTACCGCGCCGACCCGGGGACCAATGTGCGGCTCGACAATGGCCTTGAACTCAAGCCCCACCGGGAGAACGACCGCTACTCCATAGGCTTGAGCCACCCGGTCATCGCCGCGCCCAACGAGCTGCTGATCCTGGGTTCGCGCCTGTATGCGGTCAACGACAAGACCCGCTATCAAGTGGTCGGTTATCCGCAGAGCGTCGAACTGAAAACCGACATTCGCGCCCTAGCCTTCGAGGGCGACTGGCGCAAGGCCAACGCACGCCAACTAAGGATTCTCAGTGCCGGGGTGTACCAGGGGCTGGACGCCCTGGGCGCGAAGACCAACGACAACCTGTACGACCTGGACTTCTTCCGCGTGCGCCTGTCCGGCGTGCAGAGCGACAAGTTCTTCGACAACTGGCAAGGGGTGCTGTCGGCGGCCCTGTACTGGAGCCGCGACAACCTGCCCGACAGCGAGCGCGCGGTGTTCGGCGGGCAGAACTTCGGCCGTGGCTACCCCGACGACCAGGCGTCCGGCGACAAGGGCTGGGGCGCGGCCTATGAGGTGAACTACAGCTTCAATCGCGAGGACCGCTGGCTGCGAATCCTCCAGCCGTACGTGGTGCTGGATCGCTCGCGGACCTGGTTCAACGAACTGCCGGTCAAGGGCAACGACCTGTCATCGGCCGCCGTCGGCCTGCGCTTTGGCGACGCCAAGTACTACAACATCTCCCTCGAAGCGGCCAGGCCGATGTCCGATGAAGCACTGGACACCCACAACCGGCGCCCGCGCTACACTCTGAGTTTCAGCTACCAGCTGTAAAAAGCCCCTCAAGCCAAACGAAAACGACCCGCTCCAAGGCGGGTCGTCTGGTTCAGGCGAGCATCAGAAGTCGTAGCGCACCTTGGCGGTGAAGGTATCGGCAGAGAAGTCAGCCTTGGTCAGGTAGTTGTACGAACCGCCCAGGCTCCAGGCACCGACGCGATAGGTCGCGCCCAGGCTCGTTTCATAACTGTCGCGTACCGGCGATGCGCCGCTGGTGGTGAATGGCGTGCCCCCCAGGACAAAGGCCGAGGTGGTGTTGGCCCTGTCGGCGATGAAGTCGTGCCAGGCCATGACCCTGGCTTCCGGCTCCAGGCTGCCCCGGCCCAGATCGAACGCGGCGGCCAGGCGCGCGCCGATGCCCAGCTCGCCCACTTCATAACGCTGGCTGGCGACATTCAAGGCCGCCGAGCTGCCTTTTTCGCGGTACGAATCGATCATCACGCAGGTTCAGGGATTGACCAGATGGATGCGTGGCTGCGGGAACAGCGTGTTCAGGGTTTCCAGCAAGCGCACGTGGTAGATGGGTTTGCGGAACAGGTCCAGCACTTGCAGGCGCAGCAGGTCGCTGACGTCATCCATGTCGGCATGCCCCGAGGTGACGATCACCGGCAGGTGCTGGCGGGAGGTGTGGTCGCGCAGGCGCCTGATCAGCGACAGGCCACTCTCCTCCGGCATGCGCAGGTCGGTGATGACCAGCGCGATGTCCGGGTGTTGAGTGAGATGGGCCAGGGCGAGCTTGACCGAGGTCGCGGTGAAGCAGCAAAAGCCTTCACCTTCGAGCAATTCGGCGAGCTCGAGCAGAGCGTCCTCTTCATCGTCCACGAGAAGAAGCTGCTGGCGTGGAAACGAAGAGGAGCTCATGGGCAATACCTGAAAGTGACTGAATACCGATGGGTATCGACGCCTCGATAAAGCCTTGAGGACCGGTGTTACTAACCACCACTAGGAGCAGCAGGGGCAGCGGCAGTTTCGCCCTCCAACGCCGCTTGCAGAGTCTCGAAGGTGCCGGTGATAGCGTTCGAAATGTCAGGTACAAATGCCGCAATGGCCACGGCCACCATACCGGCGATAAGCGCGTACTCGATCCCTGACGCGCCCTCGTTATTCTTGAGGAAGCGCAGGAGCCGGGAGGCCTGAAGGGTGATCCATTGGGTGGCGAGAATGAAGAACATCTGGTTTCTCCTCAACGCACTGAGTGTTGCAGCGTTGCAACATGATTCCCCTGTGCCAGCACAGCATTGTCAACAAACTTCCAGCCAACAACTGTAAGAACGAATTAATCATTAAGTATTAGCTCGTTCCTTTGGCGTCAAAAAAAACGCGACATCGGACAGGGCACGGATGAGCCAAGTTATTTTCTCGACAGTAATGGCGTTTTGTTGCAGCTGTTCTACCTTCAAATAGCGAAATAGTTGCTTGTTCATAGCTGCCTGATTGCGAAATTGACTCATTGGATGTGCGAGTCGGTAATGCAGCGGGAAAGGGAGAGCCATCATGAACAGTCGTATCACTATGGGCTTGGCTGGGGTGTTTCTGGTGGGGGCTCTCATCGCCGGTTACTGGGGCCTGGCATTGAGTCGCCGGCCCGCAGCGCAACCTGTAGCGCAGCCTTCCCCCACCGTCGTGCAAACCGTCGCTGCTTCCGCCGAAGATGCGACACGCCAGCCCGTCGCGGTGCTGGTTCGCGACATACCTCCGTTCGTTCCCATCAAGGCCGGCGATGTCACGCTGGAGCGGCTGCGCACCGCCCCCGCCGGCAGCCTCAAAAGTCTCGATCAAGTCATCGGACGCACGCCATGGCGGGCGCTGCCGGCGGGGACCTGGCTGAGCGAGGAAAGCTTCGAAGCCGGGGGCAGCGTGGCCCGCATGATCCGTGCCGATGAGCGCGCCCTGGCCGTCGCGGTAGACGAAGTCATCGGCGCCAGCGGGCAACTGAGCCCTGGCGACTACGTCGATGTGCTGCTGTTCCTGCGCCAGGACAGCAACAACCTGCTGCCCTCGGCCCAGGTCGTGGTGCCGGCCCTGCGGGTGCTGGGCATTGGCGAGCAACTGGGCCTGACCAACGATGGCAAGCCGGGCTCGCCGCCCGCCAGTGCCGAGGAAAAGCTCAAACAGGATCAGCGTCGCCTGAACGCGCGTAGCGTGTTGCTGGCTGTCCCGGAACCCTTGCTGAGCCGCTTGATGCTCGCGGCTCAAGCCGGTGTGCTGCGCCTGGCGGTACGCAGCGCCGACGAGAAACGCCTGGCGCATTACTGGGCCGGCGAAAAAAGCGCATCGAAGCATCTGCAAAACGCCGACAGGTCTCTGATCCAGTTCAACCAGCTGGCCCTGTCCACCCCCTCTCCCTCCACCGGCAGAACGTTCGACGCCGCAGCGCGTCGCGCCCAGATAGAAGTCATACGCGGCATCGAAGCGAGCCAACAAACACCCTGATCATGCAAGGACACCTGTTCATGTCCAATGATTCCCGGTCCCTGTTCAAAGGCCTGATCCGGCCCCTGATGTCGAATGGTGCGCCTGTCGAGAGCGACGTATCGCTGCGCAACCACGACCCGGACGGGTACGCCTCGTACTCCCTGGGAAACCGCAACTTCAACAAACGCAGTGGGCTATCGCAATGAGTCAGAACCTGAGCCAGACCTTCCTCGCGATCACCCGCAACGGCACCGACCTGGAATGGCTGCAAGGCGCCCTGGCGCCACTCGGGCAGGTGGTCAGCGCGGGCAGCGGCAGCCTCGACGAATTGCTGGCGCTGGTGGATGTGACATTCGCCAGCCTGGTCTTCGTCGGTCTCGATCGCGAGCATGTGGTCACCCAGTCGGCGTTGATCGAGGGCGCGCTGGAGGCCAAGCCGATGCTGGCCATCGTCGCCCTGGGCGACGGCATGGACAACCAACTGGTACTCAACGCCATGCGCGCCGGAGCCCGCGACTTCGTGGCCTACGGCTCGCGTTCCAGCGAGGTCGCCGGCCTGGTACGGCGCCTGAGCAAACGCCTGCCCCAGGTCACGCCGAGCACCCAGCTCGGCGGCCTGACCGTGCTCTACGGCACCCAGAGCGATGCCGATGGCGCCCTGCTCGCCAGCCATCTGGCGCTGGTGGTGCAGAAGAGCGGCCAGCAGACGCTGTTGCTCGACCTGGGCCTGCCGCGCGGCGACAGCCTGGCGCTGCTGGGGCTGGAAAGCTCGTTCCACTTCGGCGATGCCTTGCGCCATCTGCGGCGCCTGGATGCGACCCTGATCGACAGTGCCGTCACCAGCACCGAAGCCGGGCTGCGGATCCTGGCCTACGCCGGCCATGACGAGCCGCTGGAGCGCACCAGCGCCGCCGAGTTGTACATGCTGCTCAGTGCCCTGCGCCAGCACTTCCAGCACATCGTGGTGAACCTCACCGGACAACCGGACAGCGAGGCCCTGCGCACCTTCGTCGGCCATTGCGACAAGTTGCTCTGGTACACCGACCAGAGCGTGCTCGACTGCCGCCGCAACCTGGCGGTGCTCAATCTCTGGCGCGAAAAAGGCATGAAGCTGGAACACGCCCGCCTATTGGTCGACCGCTACCTGCGCGGGGTCGCTCCGGATGCGGAAACCCTGGGCAAGACCTTTGCCCTGGAAGTGATCGCGGTCCTGGCCTATAGCCCCGAGGTACGCCTCAACGCGAAAAACCAGGGCGTCACACTGTTCGAACTGGCCCCCCGCGAAGGCCTGACCCAAGCCCTGAAGACCCTCGGCGAGCGCCTGGCCAGACGCTCCCAAGGGCTGCCCACGGCGAAGCCCGGCTGGTTCGAACGCCTCAGGGGAAGTCGATGAGCAGAGAGAAACTTTTCGGCGCCCAGTCCCACAGCCCGGTCGGCAACACCGATCACGAGGGCCTGAAACTGGTGCTGCATCGCTACGTCATCGACGCCATCGAAGAGTCGGGGAAAAACCTGCTGGAAGGTTCGCGCCAGGCACTGGCGCGCTTCATTACCGACAAGGTGGCCGAGTACATCTCGCGCCTGCACCTGGCGATTTCCCGCTATGAAATGGAGCGCCTGGCCGAAGAGCTGGTGGACGAACTCACCGGTTTCGGCCCACTGGAAGTCTTGCTGCGCGATCCGGCGGTGACCGAGATTCTGGTCAACGGCCCGCACCGTGTGTTCGTCGAGCGCGATGGCGTGCTGCACCAGAGCGACCTGCGTTTCATCGACGCGCACCATGTGGAGCGGGTCATGCAACGCATCCTCGCGCCCCTGGGCCGACGCCTCGACGAGTCCTCGCCCATGGTCGATGCACGGCTGCCCGACGGCAGCCGGGTCAACGCGATCATCCCGCCGATCGCTCTCGACGGCCCTTGCCTGTCGATCCGCAAATTCCGCAAGGACATGCTCAAGAGCAGCGACCTGATGGCCATGCAGACCATCGACCAGGCGATCTTCGAATTCGTCCAGGAGGCCGTGGGCAAGCGTTGCAACATCCTGATCAGCGGCGGCACCGGCACCGGCAAGACCACCCTGCTGAATATCCTCAGCCAGTTGATCAACCCTCACGAACGCCTGGTGACCATCGAAGACGTGGCCGAACTGCAACTGGGCCATCCCCATGTGGTGCGCCTGGAAACCCGCCCGCCGAACGCCGAAGGCCATGGCGAGGTCAAGGCCAGCGACCTGATCCGCAACGCCCTGCGCATGCGCCCGGACCGGATCATCCTCGGCGAGATCCGTGGCGTCGAAGTGCTCGATGTGCTGACGGCGATGAACACCGGCCACGACGGTTCCATGAGCACCGTGCACGCCAACAATGCCCAGGATGCCCTGCTGCGCCTGGAAACCCTGGTGGGCCTGACCGGGCGCCAGGTGGCCGAACGCACCCTGCGGCAGATGATCTGCGCAGCCCTGGACGTGGTGATTCAGCTGACGCGCCTGCCCGATGGCCGGCGCTGCGTCAGCGAGGTGGTGGAAGTGGTCGGCGTACGCGAAAACATCTACGTCACCAACACCCTGTTCCGTCTGAACCGACGTAGCGGTTTCGGCTTTCTGCGCGAAGCGGCCAACCCCGCTGGCGACAAGCTGCGACGCGACGCCGACCTGCCCGTCAACTGAGCCTGGGAGCGCCACCGCATGTTAGGTCCCGTGCTGCTTGCCCTCCTGTGCCTGACCCTGCTGGGGCTGTCGGGCTGGATGTTCTACAGCGGCCTGCGCCAGGCCCGCACCGCCCGGGTGCTCGACCGCCTGGCCCAGGGGCAACCGCAACCGAACGTGGAAAAGACCTCGTGGAACCGGCTCGAAAGGGCCTTTCTGCGCGCGGGCCTCGGTCGTCCCACCGAACGCCTGGGGCTATGGCTGGTGGTCTGGGCCCTGGGTTGCATGCTCGGGTATGGGCTGGGCAAGTGGCCGGGGCTGCTCGCCCTGCTCGTCGCACCGCCTGTGCTGCTGCGCCTGTACATCAGCTGGCTGTACCGGCGGCGCCTCAAGCGCATGATCGAACAGCTGCCGCCCTTGCTCGACCATGCCGTGCGCAGCCTCAAGTCGGGGCGCACCCTGGCCGACGCGGTGCTGGGCGGCATCGAGGCCGCCGACAATCCGTTGAAACACGCCATGGGCCGGGTCCAGCGCAACGTGTTGCTGGGGGTCAACCTGCCGGATGCGGTGGCGGACTTCGCCGAATTGTACGAGCGCGATGAACTGCGCCTGTTCGCCCTGGGGCTCAAGGTCAACCACCGCTATGGCGGCAATGCCAGCGAGCTGCTGGAAAACCTGATCAAGCTGATCCGCGAGCGCGACCAGGCCGCCCGGCAACTGCGCGCGATGACCGGCGAAACCCGCATCACGGCGATGGTGCTCGCGGCCCTGCCGGTGTCATTGGCCGGCTATTTCCTGATAGCCAACCCGACCTACCTGATGAGCATGTGGAACCAGAGCGGCGGCCGGATGATGCTGCTGGCCGCCTTCGGTTTGCAGGTCATCGGCTGCGCGCTGCTGTGGCGCATGCTGCGGAGTGTTTGACATGACAGCCTTGCTGATCAGTGCACTGTTGTTTCTCGCAGCCATGCTGCTGGTGCTGGGCAACTGGCTGGAACAGCGTCGGCGAACTCGCCAGGTCACCGAGCGCCTGCAGGGGCACCTGGCGCGCGACAACACACTCGGCAACTGGCTGCACGTGCTGGGCGACAGCAAGGTCGGCCAGTACGCGGTCCGGCTCGACAATGAAACCCAGTTGCTGCTCAACCGCCTGGGCTGGCGCAGCGCGCGGCAACGCTCGCTGTTCGCCGCCTGCCAGATCGGCGCACCGATTCTCGCCCTGGGCCTGACCCTGGTGATCCAGGCGGTATTTTTCCCGGCGGCGAAAAACCACTGGGTCGCTCCGGTGTTCGCCCTGAGCCTCGGCTACCTGTTGCCCAAGCGCCTGTTGGCCATGGCCGCCGGCAGGCGGCAGAAACAACTGGCGGTCGATATCTCCACCTTCATTCCCCTGGTGCGCATCCTGTTCGAGTCGGGCATGGCGGTGGAGCAGGCCCTGCGGGTGTTGAGCAAGGACGCGCAGAAACTGCTGCCGGCCCTGACCCAGGAATTGCGCATGGTGCTGGCCCGAGTGGATTCCGGCCTGGAACTGGGGGACGAACTGAACAAGTCCGCGCGGCTGCTGGCCGTCGATGAATTCACCGACACCTGCGTGATCCTGCAACAG
This sequence comes from Pseudomonas sp. NFACC41-3, assembly GCF_900109505.1. Classification (NCBI taxonomy): domain Bacteria; kingdom Pseudomonadati; phylum Pseudomonadota; class Gammaproteobacteria; order Pseudomonadales; family Pseudomonadaceae; genus Pseudomonas; species Pseudomonas sp. NFACC41-3. The sequence continues at coordinate 659,732 of NZ_FOAE01000006.1, read as the reverse complement.
CTGATTTACCAGGGCGGTGGGGCGATGAAGTCGTTGCAGTCGCTCAAGCTGCTGCTCGATGACCGGCGCCTGACGCGCCTGCAGGAATACATCTCGAAGATGTCCGCGAAAATGTCCGTCGTGATGATGCTGTTTCTCTTCCCGGCGTTACTGATCGTCCTGGCCGGACCTGGCGTCAGCGCCATTGCCCGGGCTTTCGCCCACCAATAGAAGGACGCAGCGGCCCGCACTGCGCGGCAAAAGCCGACCGGCATGCGCAGCAAACCCTCGCTCGCTACTGCTGGGGTTTACTGCGTGGCGGGATGCGTCAGTGGGCGGTCACGCGCTGGCGCAACCCCGAGTTGCTCGGTGCCAGCGCCAACGCCAGTTGGGTGCGGTTGTGCATATGGGTCAGGCGCAGCACCTGGGACACGTAGAGCTTCACGGTATTTTCCGTGATCCCCAGTTCACAGGCGATCTGGTAGTTGGTCTGCCCCTTGCCTACCAGGCGGGCCACATCCAGTTGCCGGGGCGACAGCTGATTGAAGATCGCCGGGATTTCGATCTGCTCCGCCTCGCCGCCGCCCTGGTCCGACGCCTGCGTCGTCGGTGGTGCGAGTGGCGCGCGACGTACTTTGTCCAGATCCTGGTAAAGGTCGTCAATGGATTCGGAAAGGAACTGCAGCTTCTGGTTCAGGTGCCCCAGCTGCAGGTTTTTCTGCCGCTCCTGCAACGTTTCCTCCTGGCGTTGCAGACCGGCCAGCAGCTCATCGAGGTCGATCGGTTTCTGGTAGTAATCGGCGATGCCGGCGCGCAAGGCCTTGATCACATCCTGCTTGTCGGCCTGGCCGGTGAGCATGATGGCCTCGAAAACCCGATGCTTGCCGGCGATACGCTGCAGTTCCTGCACCAATTGGATGCCATCGAGATCGGGCATGTGCAGGTCGCACAGTACCAGGCCGATTTCGGCATCTTCATTGAACTGCTGGATCGCCTGGCGGCTGGACTCACAAGGGACGCAGCGATAACCGCTGCTTTCAAGAAACTCGCAAAGCTCTTCGACTATCAACGGCTGGTCGTCGACCACGAGTACTTTGATGCGGGATATAAGCTTGTTCACGCGCAACTCCATGCCTGGCAAGCCCAAGACAAATGTTCCTGCCCTGCCGCGTCCACTTCGGGCAGGTACAAAATAAACGTAGACTACTTTCCGACTATGTACATAGAGATAGGCCGCATGAATAGCGGGCCCAAATCAGGGTCAGGGCCATGCCGACCAGGACGAAAGGGGCAAAGGCGTACTTTTGCCCCTGACGCGGATCGAGATACTGCAAAGACCTTGCCAGCGGTTGGTCGGCAGCGGGCAACAGCCTGGGCGCGAGCAACCACCACAGGCCGCTGGCCAACGCGGCACCGATGAAGGTACCCAGCAGGTGCAGGGGGTCGGACGCCAGCCCCAGGGCCGCCAGGAGCTTCACGTCGCCGCCGCCCATCCTGCCCAGCACATAGCCCGGCACGGTCAGCAGCAACGCCAGCAACAGCGCCCTGCCCCCCTCCACCGCGTCGGCGCCCAGCCAGGTGTTGCCGGCCCACAGCAAGTACCCCAGCGCCAGCAGCGCGACGCCCAGGGTCAAGCCGTTGGCGAGATGACGCTGGCGGATATCCTGCACCGCGCACAGCCCCAGCCAAGCCAATAGAATCCAATGCTGCATCGGTTAAAAAACATCCCTTCTGGCTGAATGATTCTATGCTGACATGACCTACTAGCAGTCAGGGTAGACGCCGCCGTGAAAGCCGACCTGCCAAAAAAACAAAAAGGTGCCGTGGCCATCGAGTTCGCCATGGTCTTCATCATTTTTTTCGCCGTGTTTTATGCCCTGGTCAGCTACAGCGTGCCGCTTCTGATGGTGCAGTCCTTCAATAAGGCCACTGCCGAAGCGGTGCGGCGCAGCGTCGCCCTGGACCCCGCCACGCCCGGCTATGACGCCGCCCTGATAGCACGCGCGAAGAACACCTTGCGCGAGCAACTGACCTGGATTCCACAGGCCTTCAACTTCAATGCCAACAACGCCAGCGATGCCACCGTGACTTACGCGGGTGGCCTGCTCACGGTCCGTGTCCACTACTCCACCGACAAGCTCAGACAGGTCATCCCCTTCCTGGTGCTGCCGGGCCTGGGCAGCGTGCCCGCCCTGCCCGCGAACCTCAGCGCCCAGTCGAGTCTGCAATTTTGAGCTCGGGCGACAAACTCCTCGGGCGTTTTCTCGGCCGGACGACGCCCCAGGCGCTTCCTCCCGCGCCGCCCCTGGCCACGCCCGGGGTCGGCCTGCTGGTGCACCTGGACCACAACGCCCAGGTGCTGCAAATGACCGGCCCGTTGCGCCACGCCCTGGCCCAGCCGCCGGCCGCCGAAGGGCCGGTGCCGCTGCTGGACTACCTGCTGGCGCACAGCGCGCTGAGTGTCGAAGGCAGCCCTGGCGACTGGCAGGGGCATGTGCTCGACCTGGACTTCCATGGCGCCGGTGGGCAAACCCTGCACCTGCGCGGCTGGGTGCAACCGTCCACCCAAGGCTGGCTCCTGCACCTGCTGGACATCGGCGACCTGTTGCTGGAACGCCAGCAGGCGCAGCAACGCCAGGACTGCCAGCAGTTCGCCGCGCAGATCAGCGAACAGCTGCGTCTGTGCAGCCTTTTTCGCCTGCCCGAGGTGCTGCATGAGCAACTCCATGCCCTGGCCCGGCACTGGCATATCCCCTGCCTCGCCCTGGCACTGCTCGACGACCTGGAACAGGGCTGGTACATCCACGGCCTGTATCAGGCCGCCGATGCACCGCAGCTGTGGCACAAGGGCCAGGTCCTGGGCACCGGGCTGGACAGCCTGAACGGCAATGCCCCGCAGTCGCTGATCTTCACTCAAGGCCTTGGCGAGCATCCGCGCCTGCAACATGCGTTCGGCAGCAGCGAAGGCTTTGTCGTGCCCTTTCGCGACGATCACGGTGTCGCGGCCTGGCTGCTCTGCGGCCTCTACCCGGTACGCCAGCAGGCACCGCAGTTGAGCGAACGGGACTGGCTGCAATTGAGCGCCGCCCTGGCCGGGCCCTTGCTCGGACGTTTGCGCGAACAGCAGCACCATCACCAGCTGGAGCGCCTGGAGGCCTTGCAAGGTTTGCTCGGCACCGGTTGGTGGGAGTTGTTCCCGCAAGACAACGAGATCCAGCTGGCGCCGCAGCTGGCCCTCAACCTGCTGCTGGAACCCCAGACCCGGCGCCTGTCGCTGCAGGCCTGGCTGGCCCTGATCCACCCCGCCGATCGCCAGGAACTGAGCAGCCGCCTGCAAGAGTTGCGACAGGGCAAACCGCTGCTGCTCTGCGTACGGTTGCAGCGGGCCGACCCGCACCTGCCGGCCATCTGGTACCGCCTGCAGGGGCAAGCCCTGGGCATTGGCCAGAACCAGCGCTTCGTCGGCTTCATGCTGGACATCAGCGACATCAAGAACCAGGAGCAGCAGGCCGCCGCGGCCCACGCCCGGCTGGACAACCTGATCGCCCATTCGCCGGCGGTGATCTATGTCCAGCGCTATGTCGAGGGTGCGCTGCAGCCGACGTTTTTCAGCGACAGCCTGCAGCCGTTGCTCGGCTGGACCCTGAACGACTGCAAGGACGGCGCACTGGCGGAACGGGTGCATGCCGACGACCGCGACCGCTACTTCGAGCGCAACCGGCAACTGCTGCGCGAAGGCGCGGTGCGCAGCCGCTACCGCCTGCTCGACAGCCGTGGCGAATACCACTGGGTGCTCGACGAGGCCAGGCTGCTGCGCGACGACCTGGGCATGCCGGTCGAAGCCGTCGGCCTGTGGCTGGACGTCACCGACGCCACCCTGGCCGCCGAACAGATACGACTCAGCGAGGAGCGTTACCGGATCCTGGTGGAAGACTCCCCGGCGATGATCTGCCGCTACCTGCCCGACCTGACCCTGACCTTCGGTAACCGGCCCCTGGCGACCTACCTGGAATGCCCGCCCGAACAACTGGCCGGAGCCAACCTCGGTGATTGGCTATCCGCCGAACAACACGCCGCCTTCGTGCAACGCATCCGCCAGCTGACCCCGGAATTTCCGGTCAGCACCGCGGAAATCAACCTGCAACTGCCGGGGCGCGAACATGCCTGGTGGGTCTGGTCCGACCGCGGGGTGTTCGACGAACAAGGACGCCTGCGGGAGATCCAGGCCGTCGGCCGCGACAACACCGAAGTCCGGCGCTCCCAGCTGCAACTCATGCAAAGCGCGAAGATGGCCACCCTGGGCGAAATGGCCACCGGGCTGGCCCATGAAATCAACCAGCCGCTGAATGTGATGCGCATGGCCATCGTCAACGTGCTGAAGCGCCTGAACAACGGCGACGTGCAACTCGACTACCTGCAGGACAAGCTCAAGCGCATCGATGCCCAGGTCCAGCGGGCCGGCCGGGTGGTGGACCATATGCGGGTGTTTGGCCGCAGCTCGGAGATCGAGCAACAACCTTTCGATCCGGCCCAGGCGGTGGAAGGCTGCCTGTCGCTGCTGGCCGACGGCATGCGCGGCAAAGGCGTTGAATTGCGTGTCGCGCCAATCGACTTCAAGGTGCAGGTGCGGGGCCATGTCGATCAGCTTGAGCAAGTCTTGATCAACCTGCTGGTCAATGCCCGGGATGCGCTACTCGGCAGGCGCGAACAGGATCCGGACTTACGGCCCTGGATCGCCATACGCGCCGAGCATGACGCGCAGCGGGTGCGGCTGCTGGTCGAAGACAATGCCGGCGGCATCGACCCGCGCCTGCTGGGGCGCATCTTCGAACCGTTCTTTACCACCAAGCCGGTCGGCGTGGGCACCGGCCTGGGGCTCTCGGTAAGCTACGGCATAGTCGAGAACATGGGCGGGCGCCTGAGCGTGAGCAATACCGGCGAAGGCGCCTGTTTCTGCATCGAGCTGCCGCTGGTACAGAGCGATCAGATCACCAGATAGGCCCGGCCGGTTTGGCCGCAGGTGAGGTTGGCGCCCACCTCGACCTTGCCCAGATCGATGCCCAACACCACCAGGACATTGTTCAGCAATGGGTCCAGCAACGGGCCGAGCAAGGCGCCGATAGCCGTGGCCAGCAGGCCGACTACGGTGTTCAACGCCGACAGCAAGGTATTGAGTACCACCCCGAGCAGGCTGCCGATGCTGGGCGAATGCGGAGTCAGAGTGATGCCGGTCAACGACGCGCGCAGGCTGCTGACCACATTGGAGGCGGTCACGCTGTGCCAATCGTCGTCCGCCAGTTCCTGCTTCATTTTCGGCGGATTGACGAAGGTGAAATTCGGCTCGTGGGTACCGGCAATCGAGGTGTCGATCATCAACTCGCTGCCGCCGCCGGCAAAAGGGACACGCGGATCGCAAGGACCAAGCAGCCCCTCGCAGGTCTTCGATCCGATATCCACCAGCGGCAACGGGCTCACGCTGACTTGAGCGGTCGAAGACGCCCAGTTGCTGGCGTCCACCCGACCGACCTTGAGCTTGACCGCGGAGGTGGTGGTGTCGACGGAAAGGCTGTTGTCGCTGTCGCTGACGCAGGTATAGCCGGTGACATGACTGTCGCCAGCCGCCACTTCGAGGCTGACATCCAGGTTCGCGCCGTTCGGCAGGATCAGCAGGTCGGTCTTTACGCAGGGGCCACCGAGCACACAGCTGAGATTGGCGCTGAGTACCGTATTGAGCGTGACCACCACCGGCGACAGCAAAGTATTCACCGCCTGCAGCACGCTGTTGATCAGCGAGAGATCCACCGTCAGCAACGCCCGCACCTGAGCGGTACGCACATAGATGCGATTGGGCCCCAGCGGGTCGGCGGCGGCCAGTTCCGGGTTGCCAATGGCGAACTCCGGAGGTGAAACAATCTTGATCCGGGTGGTGACGCCCGCCAGCCCCAATACACTCACCGGCAGCTCGACCGCCGCGGCGCTCTGGCTGCTGGCCAGTTGCAGGAACGCCTCGACCAGGCTCAGCAGCTGGACGCTGGCATCCAGCCCGGCGTCCGCGGTGCCGGTCTGCAACTTCAACAGGTCACCCAGTTTCACCGGAACCGTATTGATGGCAGCCGCCTTGATGCTGCCCAGGGCCGTCAGGACTTCGGCGGTGGCGCCGTTCTTCTGGGCCACGCTGATGCTGGTCTGGAGCAGTTGAGTGACATCGGTATCGACGTCGAGCAGTTCGCTGTAGTTTCCGGCGCTCACATTCAGGTCGATGGCCAGCTGCTTCAGGTAACCGAGCAGGCTGATGTCGGTATCGACCAGGCCTTGCCAACCGAGCAGGCTGACATTGATCGCGCTACCCGCCAGGCCGCTGAGGGTGCCATTCAACAGGTTGAGATCGACCAGCGCGCTGCGAATCGTCAATTGCGCCAGCGGTGGCTTGGGTTGGGCGGCTACCGCCGTGGCGCTCAACGAAGTCATGTCGCTGAGAGGCTTGTCGGAAAACAGATTGGCTACGCCGAGGGCAATGCTGGTGGGCACCGCTTCACTGACCATCACTCGGATAGCGCTGGCCTGGCTGGCGTTGGGGCTGAAGGTGCGCAGGTTGTCGGCACCGGTCTGCAGCGAGCCACAGGTGGCTGTCAGCAGTCTGTTGTCTCCTACCGCAAAGCCGTTGCGCGCCGCGCTTTCTCTGGCGAATGCCGCCGCGCTGAGCCCCGCGTGGCAATTGCCGCCCCGTGCCACCGCCTCCAAGGCGGCGTTATCGGCCACTCGCTGCAACTCGCGCTGATCCAGGTACAGGCGCCCGCTGTCGACCACCACCAGGGTGCACAACACCGCCGTGGCCAACGCCAACGCCCCTATCAGACCAATAGCGCCACGCTGCCGAGCCGGTCCGGAAAACTGCGTGCGGGAAAACATGGAGCACTCCTTTGCCGGCGCACCGCCGGGCGCAATCTCCGCTGGGTGAAAGGAGTGTAGTCAAGGCTGGAATACAACGCAGGCGACTTGCCAGCGCTGTGTTTGGGCAGGGTGCCGTTGGGGCAAGAGCCCGTGCAGCCCTCGCCCCGTGGTGGAATGCCGCGACTTACCTGGGCGGGTAGTTCGCCAGGATCCGGCCGACGGTTTCCCTGATCGCCGTGCTGCGATCGGCGGGATTTGGCGTGCTGCTGAGTATCTGCTCGTCGCTGCCGCGCCACACCAGCTTGCCGTCCTTGCCATCGAGCAGGTCGATCTGGATGGTGGCGACCTTGTAGGTGATGTTGCGGGTTTCGTTGTACATCGGCGCGCCCCAGTAGCCGTTCCACGGGCCACCCCAGCCGCCGCCGTAATTGGTGGTGACCTGTTGCTGGCGGTTCTCGACGATCAGGTAGGTCTGGACGCTGAGATCGGCCTTGCTGCCCGCCGCGGCCGGACGCAGGCCGCGCTGGTCGAGTTGATCGCTGACGGCCTGGCGGATGCGCTGCTCGGTGAGGTCGCTCTTGATCCGCGGATCGTCGGGGCGGTATTGCAGGGCGGGTTCCTTGAAGCTCCAGCTGCGATAGGCCGCGAAGTCGCGGCTGGCGTCGAAGTCATGGTTGACCTGGTTGGCGGCGCAGGCGCTGAGCAGCGCGGCCAGGGCCAGTAAAGCAAGAGGGCGGAACATGATGTTTCTCCAGAAGAGCAAATGCACCTGAAGGGATGTCGCTAGGGTCTGTACGAAAAGTCGGCGAGCGAAGGTCAGGCAAGGCAAAAACAGGCGAGGAAGCGGAGTGTAGGGGCCTACATGAGCATTCCGAGCCTGTTTTTAACGCAGCATGACCGAGCGCAGCCACTTTTCGTAGAGAGCCTAACTAGGAGGATACGCCGCCATGGCCCTTTCCACAGCCTCGCGCAACGCATCGGCGCGCTCGCTCAGGCTGCCCTGGCTCGAGGTTTCCGCGCTGGCGCTCCACACCGGCTGGCCGCTGCCGCCGTCGAACAGGTTGACCCGTACCACCACGACTTCCACCTCGTAGGTACGCACCACCGGCACTGTGTTGTACATGCCATAACCAGGGCCGTAGCGGTTGTAGCCATAACCGCCGTAACCGTAGCCGTAGTCGTCCTGGACCTGGCGCAGGCGCTTTTCCAGGTGCAGGTCGGCGCTGACCCACAGGTCCGCCGGACGGTTGTCGTGCAACGGACGCAGGCCGCGCTGGTCGAGAGCGTTGCTGACCGCCTCGGCGACCTGCGCCGAATCGGCCCAGGCCGAGCCATTGGGCAGGCGCCCGTTGCGCCAGGCCCAGCTGCGATAGCGGCCATAGTCGCGCTGGGGCGCGGGGTAGGCGCTGCGGTCGAAGGTGCCGGCCGCCTGCGGGGGCGCTGGCGGCAGTGGATTGGAACTGGCGACATAGGGGTTGGGGCTCTGGCAGGCCGCCAGCCCCAGGCACAGCACAAGCAAACCAGCGTGGCGTTTCATTTCGAGCTCCGCTCAGACCGGACGACAAATCCAGTGCAGGTAACGCCCAAGCCCGGCAAAGCTTGGGTGACGACGATGGGCCAATTCCATTTCCAACAGGTCCAGCAACTCGGCGCGGGCCTGGAATTCCACCGGCATGTAGTCATGGAAAACCCGTACCCCGCTCTGGGTTTCGACCCGCCACAAGCCGTCGAGTTGCGCCGCCAGTTCCCGCGGATCGAGGGGCTGTTGCGGGGTCAGGCTCTGCTTCTCGCCGGCCATATCGTTCTTGCGCATCTTGCGGAAGTGGCCCTTGAGCAGGTTGCGATAGATCAGCGCATCGCGGTTGTAGAACGCCAGCGACAGCCAGCCGTCCTGGGTGGTCAGTTGATGCAGCACCGGCAGGATCGCGTGGGGCTCGGCCAGCCATTCCAGCACCGCATGGCACAGCACCAGGTCATAGGGTTCGGTGAGCTGGCCCAGCAGGTCCTGCCAGGGCGCCTGGATAAAGGTCGCCTGCTGGCCGGCCTCGGCGAAGCGCTGGCGAGCGCCCTCGAGCATCGGTTCGGCCGGTTCGGCCAGGGTCACCTGATGGCCACGCTGGGCCAACCACAGCGACATATGCCCCAGCCCGGCGCCGATATCCAGCACCCGCAGCGGGCGGTCCGGCAAGGCTTCGGCCAGATCGGCCTGGAGCACCGCCAGGCGGATCGCGCCCTTGGCGCCGCCGTAGATTTTTTCGGCGAAACGGGTCGCCAGCTGGTCGAAATGACGGTCGCTCATCAGCTGAACCGCCGTTCGCTGTCGGCCAGCTTGCTGCGCACCACCTGCTCCAGGTCCAGGCCCAGCTCGCTGCACAGCAGCAACAGGTAGAGCACGATGTCACCGACTTCCTGGCCGGCGTGGGCCAGCTTGTCCGCCGGCAGTTGCCGCGACTGGTCTTCGCTCAGCCACTGGAAGATTTCCACCAGTTCGGCCATCTCCACGCTGGCGGCCATGGCGAGGTTCTTCGGGCTGTGAAATTGCCGCCAGTCATTGCGGTCGCGAATGGCGTGCAGGCGTTGGGTCAGTTCGTCTAGGTTCATCGGGGTCTCCTGAAGGCGTATAGCTTCGGGGGGATGGCGGATGAAGGCAAGGCCCGCACCGCCCCCTCAATCGATAACGCTGAACTCAACCCGCGCCGTCTGCCCGCCTTCGTCCAGCACGCTCAGTTGATAAGGCCCCAACCGTTCGAAGCTGGCGTTGATGCTGTCCTGGTTGGCACTCTCGCCCAGCGGCTCGCCGTTGACGAACCACCAGCGCCGGCCGCTGCCGCCCAGGGCCGACAGCTTGAGCCGCAGCAGTTCCTGGCTGGCCGCCGGACGGCGCAAGCGATCGCCCTCGCGCACGCCGACGATGGACAACGGCGCCGCTGCCGCCAGGGCCGGCCCCGGGCACTCCGGGTCGTTGGCCGGCAGGCGCGCTTCACGCCGTTCGATGCGCGGCAGCCAGGGCTCCAGCGGCGCCGGCCACAGGGCGATATCCCGCGCCTGCGCCCCCGGGCACTTGGCATCGACCCGCAGGCCCTTGGCATTGACCCAGACTTTTTCCAGCAGGCCGACGCCCAAGGGCTGATCCGCCGCCTGCAAGGTCGGCGGCGTGGTGCCGTCCAGGGTCCAGGCGAAACGCTGGCGGCGGCAGTTCGGATCGCTGCGGCTCATGGGCTGGCCCAGCGGCCAACAGATCGTCGCCACCCCGACGTTCATCGGCACCGGCTGCACCGGCGCGCTGATGCCGCGCTGGCTGTCGCGGTTGATCAGCACATCGTGCACTTGCAGCATCAACGGCGCTGCCGAAGCCAGGCCGAACTGCCCCGGCACCGGGGTGCCGTCCGGGCGGCCGATCCAGATGCCGATCAGGTAGCGCGGCCCGACGCCAATCGCCCAGGCGTCGCGAAAGCCGTAGCTGGTGCCGGTCTTCCAGGCCAGCACCGGGCGCTGTACCAGCTCGGCTCGCGGGTCGCGGTCCGGGCGCGCCTGGCCGCTGAGAATGCGCCGCACGATCCACGCCGAACCGGGGGACAGCAGCGGCCGCTCGCGCAACTCATCGTCCGGTTGCAGGCGCAGGCTCGCGCTCTTGCCGCCACGGGCGAAGGCGCTGTAGCCGCTGACCAGATCCTCCAGGCGGCTGCCGGCGCCGCCGAGAATCAGCGCCAGGTTCGGTTCCGCCAGCGCCGGCAGGGTCAAAGGCATGCCGCCGATGCGCATCTCGGCGGCAAACCGTTTCGGCCCGTAGGCTTCCAGCAGTTGCACCGCCGGCAGGTTCAGCGAGGTGGCCAGGGCGGTGCTGGCCGACACCGCGCCGCTGAAGCCCATGGAAAAGTTGCCCGGCCGGTAGTCGCCATACCGCCGTGGCACGTCCTGCAGCAGCGATTCGGAATGGATCAGCCCGGCATCCAGCGCCATGCCATAAAGGAAGGGCTTGAGGGTCGAACCCGGCGAGCGCATGGCGCTGATCATGTCCACATGGCCGAAGCGCCGGGCGTCGTTGATATCCACCGAGCCCAGGTAGGCGCGCACGGCCATGGTCTGCGCCTCGACCACCAGGATCGCCGCCGAGGTGTGTTCCGGCAGGCGCGCGCGCCAACCCAAAAGCAGGTCTTCCAGGCGCCGTTGCAGGTTGGCGTCCAGGGTGGTGCGGATCAGCGGCGGGCTGTCCGGGCGGTTCAGCCGCCGTGCGAGCAGGGGCGCCAGGCTCGGTTCCAGGCGCGGCGCCAGCAACAGGGGTTCCTGCAAGGCTTCGTCTACCGCCGACTGCGGCCAGACCTGGAACTGCGCCAGGCGCTGCAACACCTTGTCCCGGGCTGCCTGTGCCCGCGCGGCATGCCGGTCCGGGCGCAGCCGGCTCGGCGCCTGGGGCAGCACCGCCAGCAGCGCCGCTTCGGCGTGGGTCAGGTGCTGCGGCGACTTGCCCAGGTAAGCCCAACTGGCCGCGGCCACCCCTTGCAAGGTGCCGCCGAACGGCGCGCGGTTGAGGTAGAGCGTGAGGATCTGCTGCTTGCTCAGGTGCCATTCCAGCTGCGCGGTGCGCCACAGCTGGCGCAGCTTGCCGTGCCAGGTTCGCGAGTGGGGATCGAGCAGACGCGCCACCTGCATCGACAGGGTGCTGCCGCCGGACAACACCCGCCCGCCCGTGAGGTTCTGCCAGGCGGCACGCGCCAGCGCCATCGGGTTGACCCCGGGATGGCTGTAGAACCAGCGGTCTTCGTAGGTCAGCAGCGCGTCCAGGTAATAGGGCGAGACGTCGTCGGTGCGCACCGGATAACGCCAGACGCCATTGCCATCGGCAAAGCGCCACAACGGCGTGCCATCCTCGGCCAGCACCACCCGCGCCAGGTCATCCTTGGGCAGCGGCAGCGGCCAGATGCGGTCGGCCAGCCAAAGCCCGGCCCACAGCAGCAACAGGCCGCCCAGCACGGTCCGCAGGATGCGCCAGCCTCGGCGACCGCTTGGTTGCGGCGATGGCAAGCCGGGCGACTGTGCCTGGCCAAATATTCGCCACCAAAAACTGCGCAGGCGCGATGCAACTAATCGAAAAATCAAACCCGCGAACCTCTATGCTTGGAACGGAACTCGCCAGCGCGATTGATGGCCAAAGGCTCAGGTCTGGCAAGCACGCCAACTTTTTCATCAGGATGCACGCATGCAGGTAGAAAGCTTTTTTGAATGGCTCGGCCAGGCGCTGGGCTCGGTCATACGGTTTATCGTCGATGGCCTCAGCGGTCTGTTCAACGCCCTGACCAACGCTGGCGGCAACTTTATCGACGGCTTGTCGCGGGCGCTGGGCATGGACACCTCGATCATCAGCATCATCACCCTGATCGTCGGGCTGATGCTGCTGTACTCGGCGGTCCGCGCCTTCATGCGCGCCTCGATCGTCATGGGCATCATCTGGCTGCTGCTGGGGTTGTGGCTGCTGAGCTGGGTGGTGCACTGACCGATAGACGACCGCTGCGCGGTCGTATCGCGAGCAAGCTCGCTCCTACATAAGGAACGCGCTTGCCGCGATCACCCTTCTCAACGCCCCTTGATCACCATCTCCGGTAGGGTTTCACCCACGGCCTGCCAGTTCGGCCGGTACATCGACTCCACTTGCGGCGGCGGCACACGATAAGTGCCGGGCGTGACCGCGCGTGCCAGATACAGCAGGTGCGTGACGCTGTCGTAGCCGTCCAGGTTCAGCGCCGCCACGTAGCGGTCATCGCGGAACTCCTGGTGCTTGAGGCTGGCGTTCTGCATCGACTCGCGCCACTCCTTGACCTGGCTGCTGGCGTTTTCCAGGCTGGCGGCGCTCTGCGCCAGGTTCTGGTTTTCCAACTCCAGGCCGGCCGGCAGCAGGTCCACCACCAGCGCATCCGGCACCCGTTGCTTGGCGCTGACCGCCAGGTGCACCAGCACCAGGTCGCCGCTGCCCAGGGCCCGCAGGTTCAGTGGCTGGCCGTTCATCCCCAGGTATTCGCGCCGAATGCTCAGGTTCTCGCCACCGGCCAGCGGCGCCTGCTGTGGATAACCGGAAATGGTCAGTTGCTGGTACACCGGCTCGCTGCCCTGATTGCTGATCGACAACGGCGACGCCAGCAACGCGCCTTCCAGCTTCAGCCCCGGCTGGCTGTTGTTCAGCTCGCGGCTTTCGGCGCCACTGCTCAGCTGGGCGGTCCAGTTGGCTTCCGGCTTGCCCAGCAGGCCGCGACCGGCGAGGAACAGCGAGTTGCGCTCCTGGGTCGACAGGTACGGACTGGCCGCCAGTTGGTCGGACAGCTCGAACAGCCGCTCCTCGCGCTTGCCCTTGGCCAGGTCGTTCTCTTCCAGCAACGCCAGGATCAGCGCCTGATCCCGTAGCGGGCTGCCGTAGTCGGCCAGCCAGTCCTTGCTGTTGCGCGAAGCCGCGAGGCCCGCGGTCAAGGCCTGCTCGGCCCGTGGCTGGTCGCCCATTTTCTGCAAGGCGATGGCCAGCTGTACCAACGGCAGGCCGGAGCGCGCATCGGTACGCCGTTCGAACAGGCTGCGCAGCGCGCCCAGCGGCGCCTGTTGACTGCGTGCCAATACCAACCCGGCGTAGGCCTGCACGGCAAAGCGCGTGTGCTCGGCGTTTTCGCTGTAGTTGACCTCGATCAGGTTGCGCTCCTGCAGGTAACGCAGCAGGCGTTCATTAGCCTTCTTCAGCGCCTCGGCCGGCACCGCGAAACCCTGGTCGCGGGCCCGCAGCAGGAAGTCGGTGACATAGGCGGTCAGCCAGTATTCCTCCTCGCCGTCCGCGCCCCACAGGCCGAAGCTGCCGTTGTAACGCTGCATACCCAGCAGGCGTTCGATGCCCAGCTCGATCTTGCGCTTGCGCTCGGCATCCGGCTCGCCTTCCAGGCCGAGGCGTTTCAGGCTGACGGCATCGGCGTACAGCGCCGGGTACAGGCCGCTGGTGGTCTGTTCCAGGCAGCCGTAGGGGTAGGCCTTGAGTGCGCGGATCTGCTCGCCGAGGTTCAGCGGCGGCCGGCTCGACAGGCTCAACAGTGCTTCACGCCCGGCCGGCTCGAACGCCGCCAGCTCGCCTACCGGCAGGCTCCAGGGCTGATCCTTGAGTACCGCGCGGTAATGCCTGAGCAACGCCGGGTAAGCCGGTCGCACCCCCAGGGTCCATTCGCGACTGAACGGTGGCAGGCTCTCGCCCGGAAGGTCCAGGCCATTGACCAGCACCTTGACCTTGCCCTGGCCGAAGCCGCCCAGCGCCCGCACCGGAATCCGCAACGTGGTGCGCTGGCCCTGGGTCAGTTGCACGCTCTGACGGGTTTCGTTGACCAGCGCCAGCTGGCCTTCGGCGCTCAGTTGCACATCGAGTTTCTGCGCCTTGCCCGACAGATTGGACAGGTCCAGCGCCAGGGTGGTCTGGTCGCCGCCGGCGAGGAAACGCGGCGCCGACAGTTCGGCGATCAGCGGCGCGGCGATCACCGTCTTGCCTTCGGCCATGCCGTAGCGCTCGTCGGTCCAGGCCTGGGCCATCAGGCGCAGTTCGCCGTTGAAGTCGGGGATGTCGACGCTGACTTCGCCTTCACCCTGCTCGTTCAGGGTCACCGGCGCGCTTTGCAGGGCGACTATGGTGACGCTGGTGTCCGGGCGCTTGCCGCCCTTGGCCAGCGCCGCATCACCACCGAAGGCCAGGCTGGCCAGGCGGCCCTGGCCGGCTTCGATCAACTGGCCGTAGATATCCAGCTGGTCGGCGCCATAGGCCTTGCGCCCGAACAGGCTGGAGTACGGGTCCGGGGTCGGGTATTCGGTGATGTTGAGGATGCCCACGTCCACCGCCGCCAGCAGCACATGGGCCTGTTTCGGCACGCTGCCATCGGCGTTCCTGGCCTGGATCTTCACCTTGAGCGGCTGTTTGGGGCGCATTTTTTCCGGCGCCGTCAGGGTCAGGCCGAGCTTGCGCTGGGTGCGATCCAGGGGCAGGTGCAACACGCCCACCGCGCGTTTCGGGGTGATGTTGGCCTTGCGCTCGCCGGGGCGGATCACCAGCGCACTGACGTACAGGTCGTGGCGCGCCCATTTCGGATCGAGCTTGACCGCATAGCTCTTGCCTTCGGCCGGTACGTCGATTTCCTGCCACCACAACGGACCGTCGCTGGACTCCACCAGCAGGTAGCCCTTGCCGGCGGCCGGCGGGGTCACCGTGACATTGGCGGTGTCGTCGTCGCCATACAGCGGTTTGTCCAGCGCCAGCTTGACCTGGTCGGGCCGCACCGCGCCGCCTTCGGCGTTGTCCTGGGAACGGTAGCCGGCCCAGAAACGCAGGCTGCTGACCAGCCCGGTCTGCGGGTCTTCGACCTCGACGCGATAAGGGCCCCACTCCACCGGGAAGCTGACCTTCGCGGTATCGCCGGCCTTGATGCTCAGGACCTGTTCGTCCTGAGTGAGGAATTTCTCGTTGAAGTGATAACTCCAGCCGTCGCTTTCCGAGTAGTTCCAGTAGTAGTCGCGGCGCTCGCGCACCAGGCGCACCTTGAGGTTGTCCGCCGCCAGCTTCTGGCCTTCATTGTTGGCCACCAGCAGCTCGAACTCGGCCGGGCCGTCACCGTCGGTTTCCGCTCCGTCGAACAGCGCGCGCAGCCCCGGCAACCTGTCCGCCGGCCATACCGGCAGCACCACCCGCCGGGTGATCGGGCGACCGCCCGACTCCTGCAGGCTGCCCTGGACGATCAGTTGCAGCGGCGAACGGGCCTCGGCCCATTTGCTTTCCAGGGCGATCAGTTCTTCGCCGTTTTCATCCAGCGTCGACTCTTCTATCTCCAGGTCCTGGCTCAGCTCTTCTTCGGTGACCGAGCCGAACTGGTAGCCCGGCAAGGCCTTGACCGCCTCGCGCAGCGGCCGCACGTAGATCTGGCCGCTCAGGCGATTGCCGGCGGCCGGGGCGCCATACAGGTAACGGCCATTGACGCTGATCTCGACGGTCTCGTCCGGTTTGAGCGGTGTGTCGCTGCCCTTGAGTTCCAGCGCCAGGCGCTCGGGCAGGAAGTCTTCCACGAGGAATTCGTACAGTTGCGGCTTGCCGTCGCCGAGGTCGAACACCAGTTGCCAGCGCCCGGTCGGCGCTTCGCCGGCCAGTTGCAACTGGTACTGATAGAGCCCCGAGGCATCGGCGTCCCAGACGAACTTGCGGCTGACCTGCTCATCCGGCCGGCGCACTTCGACGCTCACCGGCTGCGGCTTGACCGCATTGCCGTCCTTGTCCCGCAGCAGCGCGTTGAGCAGCACGGTTTCACCCGGGCGATACAGGTCGCGGGGGCCGAACACGAAGAACTGCAACGGATGGGGCTGGGGGCCGCCGATATTGAATTCGGCCAGGTCCAGGGCGGCGCCGTTCAAGCGCAGCAGGCTGGTCTGCTCACCCTGGTGGGCCAGCAGCACTTCGGCTTTCTTCGGCAGCGGCAACTCGGCATGGCCGCCCTTCTCGGTCTTGCCCTGACCGAGCACGCGACCTTCGCCGTCCAGCAGCTCCAGGCTGACACCGTCCAGCGCCTTGCCGCCTTCCAGGGCCTGGGTGAAGACATCCAGGCGGTTCTGGTAACGGTGCACCGACAGACCGATGTCGCTGAGGGTGAACAGGGTCGCCGGTTGCGAATAGTTGTAGGTGCCCGAGGCACGCATCACCGCCAGGTACACGCCCGGCTGTTGCAGCGGCTTGAGCCCGGCGATCGGCAGCAGCAGGGTTTCCCGGGTATTGCGCGCCGGGTTGAGGTCAAAGCGGCCGCCATACACCAGGTCGGCCATCGGCAGCAGTTCCCGGGACTCGTAACTGTGCAGGCTGTTATTGCGCCCCCATTGGGCGAGGAACATCGGTAGCGATTCGGGCTTGATACGGAAGAACTCGACGTCGACCTTGTCGACGTTCAGCGCAATCACCGGCAGGCCTTCGGCGAGGCGGGTCGGCAACAGGGTGCCGCGGCTGGCGAACCCGACCGTGGCCTGCAGGTCACGGGTTTCCAGGCGGCTGACGTATTCGGCGGCCAGGGTCGCGTCGTTCACTGCGCGCAGCCCGGCGTCGACGGTCAGCACCAGTTTGCGCTGCGGCTCCAGGTGGCGCAGGCGCAGTTCCATGAAGTTGTCCGACAGCTCCCAGGCGCCGTCGACCTTGCCGCTCTTGCTGTCCACCAGATGCAGCTTGTCGGCGAACTTCTGCTGCGGGTCCAGGGGCACCGAGAAACTCACCGACAGGGTGCTGGCCCCGTCGAGCTGCACCTCGGACACGTCCACCACGTTCAACTCGCGACCGGCGTAGCGTTGCTTGAGCACAGCGACATCCTGCACGGGCCGGGCCTTGGCCGCGGGCACTGCCGCTGTCGGAGCCGAAGGAGTCGCCGCCTTGTCGGAGGTCGAGGAATCGCAAGCGCTCAGCAAGGCCAGCGCACAGGCCAGGAACAATCCTTTGTTAAACATGGGGCACTCATTGGCAGGAGTATCGAAGGGTTGAACTATATCTCACCGCCGTCCGGCTGGCTGTGGCGCAGCGCACATTGATCGACTGAGGGTGGCCTCTTTGTAGGATTCGGGCCGTGATCGGGATGGCATGGCCGGGCGGGCAAGCGGCTACAATGCCCGTTCTCAAGGAGCCTGCATGTCCAGCCTGATTTCTGCCTGGCGCCACCGTCCGACCCATGCTCGGGTGTGGGCGCTGGCCGCGCCGATGATTCTTTCCAATATTTCCGTGCCGCTGGTGGCGCTGGTCGACAGCACCGTCATCGGCCATTTGCCCCACGCCCACCAGCTCGGCGCGGTGGCGGTCGGCGCCAGCCTCTATACCTTCCTGGCCTGGGCCATGGGTTTTCTGCGCATGGGCGCCACCGGCTTTGCCGCCCAGGCCGCCGGGCGCGCCGACGGTGCGGCGCTGCGGCAGATCCTGGTGCAAGGCCTGCTGCTGGCCATGGGGCTGGCCCTGCTGCTGGGCGCCATAGGCGTGCCACTGAGCGGCGCGGCCTTGCAGCTGATGCAGCCTTCGGCCGAGCTGGACGAAATGACTCGCACCTTCTTCCATACCCGCTTGCTCGGGCTGCCGGCGGCGCTGGCCAGCATGGCCCTGGTCGGCTGGTTCCTCGGCACCCAGAACGCCCGGGCGCCGCTGGCGATCCTGCTGAGCACCAACCTGATCAACATCGCCCTCAACCTGTGGTTCGTGCTGGGCCTGGACTGGGGCGTGGCCGGCTCGGCCAGGGCCTCGGTGATCGCCGAATGGACCGGCGCGCTGATCGGCCTGGCCATGACCCGCCCAGCGCTGCGCGCCTATCCGGGGCGGATTGCCTGGGCGGCGTTGCAGCGCTGGGCCAGTTGGCGACCGTTGCTGGCGGTCAACCGCGACATCTTCATCCGTAGCCTGGCGCTGCAATCGGTGTTCTTCCTGATCACCGTGCAAGGCGCGCGCCTGGGGGACGCGACCGTGGCCGCCAACGCGCTGCTGCTCAACGGCCTGCTGCTGACCGCCCACGCCCTGGACGGCCTGGCCCACGCGGTGGAAGCCCTGTGCGGCCACGCCATCGGCGCCCGCGATCGCCTGACGCTGCGCCGTTCGCTGGTGGTGGCCGGCGGCTGGTCGCTGCTGGCCAGCATCGGTTTTGCCGTGCTGTTCCTGTGCGCCGGGCACCTGTTCATCGAGATGCAGACCGACATCGCCGAAGTGCGCCAGACCGCCTTCACCTACCTGCCCTACCTCGCCGCCCTGCCGCTGATCGCGGTCTGGAGCTACCTGCTGGACGGCCTGTTCATCGGCGCCACCCGCGCCCGGGAAATGCGCAACGGCATGCTGCTCAGCGTGCTCATCACCGTGCCCTGCGCCTGGGCCTTGCAGGGGCTGGGCAACCACGGCCTGTGGCTGACCTTCCTGCTGTTCATGCTGGTGCGCAGCCTGACCCTGCTGGCCTTCGCCCTCGGGCTGCGCCGGCACGACGGCTGGTTCAGCCCGGCCCGCTGAGCTTTCCGGCGCGCATAAAAAACCACCGCAAGCGGTGGTTTTTTTCGAACGGTCGACCTATCAGGAAGACAGGTACGACGAGCGGGTCAGGCCCAGACGCAGGGCGTCGAGGAACTGGGTACGCTCGCTGGCGCTGATCTTCGCGCTGGCCACCTTGTCGCGGTAATGAGTCATCAACTCCTCCGGCGACAAGTGCACGTAACGCAGCATGTCTTCGATGGTGTCGTGGGTCTCGATGCCGGCGTGGTACACAGTGCCGTTCGGGTTCTGGTAGATGTTCACCGAGTCGGTATCGCCGAACAGGTTGTGCATGTCGCCGAGGATCTCCTGGTAGGCACCGACCAGGAACACGCCCAGCAGATAGTCCTCACCCTCTTTCAGGCCATGCACCGGCAGGCTGGTCTCGATGCTCTGCTCGTCGACGTACTGGTTGATCTTGCCGTCGGAGTCGCAGGTCAGGTCTTGCAGCACGGCGCGGCGCAGCGGCTCTTCGTCCAGGCGATGCAACGGGATGATCGGCAGGACCTGGTCGATAGCCCAGGTGTCCGGCAGGCTCTGGAACACCGAGAAGTTGCAGATGTACTTGTCGGCCAGCTTGTCGTTGAGTTCGTCCAGCACCTGGCGGTGCGAGCGCTGGCGCGCCTTCAGCGAGTTGTGCAGGCGCCGGCACACGGCGAAGTAGCACTGCTCGGCCAGGGCTTTCTCGGCGAGAGTCAGCTTGCCGTCGGCGTACTGGGCGGCCACGTCGCTCATGTAGTGGGTGGCGCGCCAGTAGGTTTCGGTGACCATCTCGATATCGGTCGGGCCCAGCAGGTCCACCAGCCATTGCACGGTTTCCGGCAGGCTTTCCTTGTTCTCGATCAGCGGCACGTCGTCGTTGTGTTTCTCGACATCGGTCACCTGCACCACCAGCATGGCGTGGTGCGCGGTCAGCGAACGGCCGCTTTCGGAGAAGATGTGCGGATGCGGCAGGCTCTGCGCGTCGCAGAACTCCTTGAGCATGCCGACCACGACACCGGCGTAGTCATCCATGTCGTAGTTGATCGAACTGGCATTGCGCGAGTGGGTACCGTCGTAGTCCACGCCCAGGCCGCCGCCGACGTCGATGTGATCCACCGGCAGGCCGAGGTTGCGCAGCTCGCCGTAGTAACGGATGGCTTCCTTGAAGCCGTGCTGATAGTCCGCCAGGTTGGCGATCTGCGAGCCCATATGGAAGTGCAGCAGGCGGATGCCCTGGTCCAGGCCGGCGCCGCGGAAACGCTCGACCACCGACAGCAGCTGCGCCGCCGACAGGCCGAACTTGGATTTCTCGCCACCGGTGTCGGCCCACTTGCTCGACGCCAGGGACGACAGGCGCACGCGCAGGCCGACCTGCGGCTTGACCTTGAGCGAGGCGGCTTCTTCGATCACCAGGGCGACCTCGGACTCCTTCTCGATCACGATGAACACGTTGTGGCCCAGCTTCTGGCCCATCAGCGCCAGGCGGATGAACTCACGGTCCTTGTAACCGTTGCAGACGATGGTGCCGCCTTTCGGTGCCAGCGCCAGCACCGCCAGCAGCTCGGGCTTGGAGCCGGCTTCCAGGCCGATGGAGACGTTCTGGGTGGCGATGATGTTCTCGATCACCGCTTCCTGCTGGTTGACCTTGATCGGGTACAGCGCGGTGTACTTGCTCTGGTATTCCAGGCGTTCGATGTTGGCGTCGAAGGCACCGGTCAGCTGGCGCACGCGGTCCTGCAGGATATCCGGGAAGCGCACCAGCAGCGGCAGGGACAAGCCGCTCTTGCGCAGCTCCTCGACTTGTTCGAACAGGTCGATGGGCGAGCTGTTCGGGCCGTTCGGACGAACTTCGACGCGACCGGCGTCATTGATCGCGAAATACCCGGCCCCCCAATGGCGAATCCCATAAACACTGCGGCTGTCCGCAACTGTCCATTGGCTGCCATCGTCTTTGCGTGTGCGTCGTACGGACATCGAAGTCCCCTATAAAGAAGTCATAGAGCGCCACCCCGGTCCGGGGCTGGCGCAGTCTAAAGAATGAAAATGACGATTAGCCTGCAACGAGGACGTAGACCTCGGTTACAGCGCTGAGTTTAGAAACCGGTCATGAACAGGCTCTGTGAAAACCATGAAGACGACGGCGAGCCTGAATCGGATCAGGGCTGCATCAAGTCGGGGGTGGTTTTCACAGAGGCTGCTAGCCGCCGGACTTCTTCGCCTTGAAACCGTGCTTGATCAGCTCTGCCAAGAGTAGCTCGACATGATCGCCCTGGATCTCGATGACACCGTCTTTCAGCGCGCCACCGGTGCCACAACGTTTCTTCAACGTGGTCGCCAGTTCCTTGAGCGCGTCTTCGGCCAACGGCACGCCGGTGATGGTGGTCACCGTCTTGCCGCCACGGCCCTTGCTTTCGCGACGCACGCGAGCGATGCCGTCGCCGGCAGGGATAACGGTTTGTTTGCAGATGCAGGCTGCCACCGGCTGGCTACAGTCCGGGCAATGTCGACCTGCGTCGGTGGAAAATACCAGGCCGCCAAGGGCGGCGAAGGATGCGGCTTTTTTGGCCACCGGCAATCCTCTTGGGAGGACAAAGACTGGTCGAAGCACATGGCCTGTGCCATCGACCGCGAAGCCCCACTCAGGCAGGGGCAGCGCTACTGGACCGGTACATCTTCGTAGGAGCGAGCTTGCTCGCGAAGAACACAAGGATAACGGGGGCTATCTGAGAGCATGCGTTATCGTTAACGTCCATCGCGAGCAAGCTCGCTCCTACAAAAAGCAACGCCGGCTCAGCTTGAAAAAGGTCGCGCAGTGTAACGGCAAAAAGCCGACTTGCTAAGAGCCTAACCGCGCCAATTTATACAACTTTAGCGACGCCGCGCCAGATAGCGCTGCAAGGCCGCCAGGGAGTCCGGGCAATAGGGCTTTTCGGTGATTTCCCGCATCACTTCGTCGATCGCAATGAAGCGCGCTTCCAGCACCTCTTCCGGCTGCAGGCGCAGAGGCCCGTCCCAGACCGCCGAAAAGGCCGAGCACCAGAGACGATTGTCGGTGTCTTCGAAAAAGAAATGGTCATGGGCGGTCAATTCCACCCCGCTCACGCCCAATTCTTCCTCCAGCTCCCGGGCCGCCGACTCGGCGTAGCTTTCGACGGCCAGCACCATGCCGCCCGCGGCCACGTCCCAGTAACCGGGATAAATGGCCTTGCTCAAGGTGCGCCGATGCACGCACAGCTCACCGGCGGAATTGAACAGCAGGATATAGGTGCCGCGCCCGATCAGGCCGCGCTCGCGCAACTCCGAGCGTGCCAGCGTGCCCAGCAACTGGTCTTCGCCATCGACCCAGGCGACTTGTTCGGCATCGGAGGCCGCGCGATGCGCGGCCTCATTGGAGGTAACCACCATGAATCAACCCTGATTGAGCAATTGACGCAAGTCGATGACAGCCGCGTTGGCCCGGGAAATATAGTTGGCCATGACCAGCGAGTGGTTGGCCAGCACGCCGAAGCCGCTGCCGTTGAGAATCATCGGGCTCCAGATCGGCTCCTGGGACGCTTCCAGTTCACGGATGATCTGACGCACGCTGACAGTGGCGTTCTTCTTGGCCAGCACGTCGGCGAAGTCGACCTCGATGGCGCGCAGCAGGTGCGACAGGGCCCAAGCCTGGCCGCGCGCTTCATAGAACACGTTGTCGATCTGCATCCAAGGGGTTTCCACCACCTCTTCGTCGACCTGCGGCGACTGGCCCGGCGCCGGGGCTTCGGTTTTCAGCGCGGTGTTGAGCTTGACCCGGCCGACGCTGGCCGACAGGCGCTGGGACAACGAACCCAGGCGGGTCCCGACATCACCCAGCCAGTTGTTCAGGTTGTCGGCACGGGCGTAGAACAGCGCGCTCTTCTGCTCCGGATCGGACAGGCGTGCCTGGTAGCGGCTCAGGGAGTTGATGCCTTCCTGGTACTCGGACTCGCTGGACGGCAGCACCCAGCTCTTGTTGTCGAAGTTGAAGCGCGGCTCGGCCTTGGCCAGGTCGGCGTCCTCGGCGGACTGCGACTGGGAACGGGCGAAATCCTTGCGCAGGGCGCGGGTCAGGTCGCGGACCTGCACCAGCACGCCGTATTCCCAGCTCGGCATGTTGTCCATCCACAGGCCCGGCGGGAAACGGTCGTTGGAGATATAGCCGCCCGGCTTGTTCAGCAGGGTGCCGGCCACGGTCTTGAGGGTTTCCACCGTGGTGTAGCCCACGACCATCTGCTTGCCTTCCTTCTCGGCGGCAATTTGCGCGCCTTGCTGGACGGGGAACAGCGACGGTTCCTGGCTCCAGTACCAGCCCAGGGCACCGGCCACCAGCAGGTACAAGGCCACCAGGGTGCCCAGGGCGCGGCTGAACAGCAGGCCACCAAAGTAGCTGCGTGTCGCCGACTTGGGTTCGGCAGCACGATCCGGCGCGCTGCCCGCGCGGTTCTTCCAGTCCAGCATGGCTATATCCTTTCAATCACTTGGGTTCATCGGTTCGACCACAACCCTACTCCATCGTGCCTCGAACCGAACGGATTAAAAATCATCCGCCGCGCAAGGCGCCACATGCCGGGCGTTCATCGAGCGGCCACTATAAATGAAGCACAGTTCAGAACCTATGCGACCAGTCGGTCGGGAACTGAATAAGGTCGCTTTGCAGATTGTTGACGTACGACACTCGTACAACCCATAAGAGGTGCTAGCATAGAGCCACCAGTCGATCTCAGCATGCACCCTAACTAGTAGTCAGGATATGACCGAGCCAGAAGACCCCAGCCGTGAGCGCCTCAAGCACCACTTTGCCCAGCGGGTCATTCACCAGGCTCGTCAGATCCTCGAGATATGGCAGCGCCTGCAGCGCAGCGAATGGTCGACCGCCGACATGTCCGAACTCAGCGAGGCCAACCTGCGCCTGCTGCGTTTTGCCGAACGTTTCGAACAACCCGAACATACCCAGCTGGCGCGCAGCATCAGCGACTCGCTGGAAGCGGTGGACGCCAACCGCGGGCGCCTGAGCAGCGGCCTGATCACCGACCTCAACCGCCTGATGCAACGCCTGTCGCGCACCGGCCTGCGCCATGGCGACCAGCTGGAACAGACCTTCCTGCCGCCCCTGCGCAAACCGATCTACGTGATGCTGCAAGACCACGATCGCGGCGAGCGCCTGGCCAAGCAGCTGGAATTCTTCGGCCTCAGCGCCCAGTCCCTGGACAGTATCGCCGCGTTTCGCGCCTCGATGGTCGAGCGCCTGCCGGCGGCGATCGTCATCGACGTCGACTTCTGCGGCAACGGCATGGGCCTGCAACTGGCCGCCGAAGCCCAGGAAGGCCTGGAGCAGAAGCTACCCCTGCTGTTCTTCAGCCTCCACGAAACCGACACCCCGACCCGCCTGGCCGCCGTGCGCGCCGGCGGACAGGAGTTCCTCACCGGCACCCTGGAAGCTTCGAGCCTGCTGGAGAAGATCGAGATCCTCACCTGCGTCGCCCAGTACGAACCTTACAAAGTGCTGATCATCGACGATTCCCGCGCCCAGGCCCTGCACACCGAGCGCCTGCTCAACAGCGCCGGGATCATCACCCGGACGCTGATCGAGCCGATCCAGGCCATGGCCGAACTGGCCGACTTCCAACCGGACCTGATCATCCTCGACATGTACATGCCGGCCTGTACCGGCACCGAGCTGGCCAAGGTGATCCGCCATAACGACCGTTATGTCAGCGTGCCGATCATCTACCTGTCGGCCGAAGACGACCTGGACAAGCAGCTGGACGCCATGAGCGAAGGCGGCGACGACTTCCTGACCAAGCCGATCAAGCCGCGCCACCTGATCACCACCGTGCGCAACCGCGCCGCCCGCGCACGCAACCTCAAGGCGCGCATGGTCCGCGACAGCCTCACCGGGCTGTACAACCACACCCATATCCTGCAACTGCTCGAAGACTGCAGCTTCCGCGCGCGCCGCGAGAACAAGCCGCTGAGCTTCGCCATGCTCGACATCGACCACTTCAAGCGGGTCAACGACAGCCATGGCCACCCCATGGGCGACCGGGTGATCAAGAGCCTGGCGCTGTTTCTCAAGCAACGCCTGCGCAAGACCGACTTCATCGGCCGCTACGGCGGCGAAGAATTCGCCATCGTCATGCCCGACACCGACCTGGAAGCGGCCTGCAAGGTGCTGGATGAAATCCGCCAGCGCTTTGCCGAAATCCATTACCCGGCCCAGCCCCAGGACCTGTGGTGCACCTTCAGCGCCGGAGTGGTCGAACTGCGGGAAGACTCCGACAGCCTGATGATGGCCAGCCAGGCCGACGAAGCGCTCTACCGCGCCAAGGACAGCGGGCGCAACCGAGTCCAGGCGGCGCGCCATCAAAGCGCCACTTTTTCACCGGAATCCACCGATTCGGTCATAACCCTGTAATACAAACGCAATAAATTCAGGCGCTTACCATTCAAGTCGTTGGTAGGACGCGATGCGCCTGAAGCTGCTGACCAATCTCAATACCCTGCTACTAGTTGCCGTTTGCCTGGCCCTGGGCGCCACGCTCTGGTGGTCGCAACGCGCCCTCGAGCGCCCCTACCTATTGATGGAGCGCTACCTGGGGCTGTCCCAGCAGTTCCAGAACCAGGTGGCGCGCAACATCGAGGACTACCTGGCCAGCGGCGACGCCCTGCGCCTGAGCAGCGCCAGCCAGGCCATCGAAACCCAGCAGGACCAGCTCGACGAACTGCCCGCGGAACTGGCGCAAAGCCTGCGCCCGAGCCTGTCGGGCCTGGCCGAGTTCAGCAAGACCGACCTGCTGGCCGCCGGCAAACTGGCCGGCGATCCGCAAGCGCTACTGCTGCAGGCCGAGCGCGAGCTGGGGGCCAGCCTCGAACAACTGAGCCAATACGCGACCGGGGCGGCCAGCAATCCCAGCGCCGCGACCTACCTGCCGTTGCTGCTGACCGCCTCCCAGCACCTGGGCAAGCTGTCCTTGGCCCGCGACAAACTGGTGAGCAGCGGCCGCAGCGAACTGGCCGCCGATGTCGAGCGCGAAGTGAGCAACATGCGCGCCCAGGCCGAGCAACTGGAAACCCTGCCGTTGCTGGGTGTCGCCGCCAGCAATGCGTCGAATACCGATGACTTCGCGGCCATGATGGGCCTGGAGAACACCGAGAAGGCCGCCGCCGAAGACGCCGGCATCGGCCTCAAGCGCGAACTCAACAGCCTGCTCGGCCGCTACCCCGCCGAGCTGAACCGCACCCGCGAACAGATCCAGAAACGCGCCGACCTCAGCGCCGCCACCCACCTGAAAATCACCGCCGTGCAGCAGGCCATCGCCGAACTGGAACCGGTGGTGCGCGCCCAGCACGGGCAGATCCAGGGCGAAGTGCGGCTGATGCAGGGTTTGATGATCGGCCTGATCCTGCTGATCGCCCTGCTGATCGACACCTTGCAGCGTCGGCTGGCACGGGTCCTGACCAACCTGGCGCCGGCCCTGTCGACCTGGGCCGAAGGCGATTTCAGCCGCGACATCCAGCTGGGCCGGACCAACCGCGAACTGCACGACATCGAAGAATCCCTGAACCGCCTGCGCGCCTACCTGGTGGACCTGGTGGGCACCATCCGGCAGAACGCCGAACAGGTCGCCGGCAGCAGCCGCGCCCTGGCGGAACTGAGCAGTGGCCTGCACGGCGGGGCCGAGCGCCAGGCCGGCGACACCGCGCAGATCCGCGACGCCCTCGGCGAACTGGAAGCGACCATCCAGCAAGTCGCCGGCGATGCCAGCCAGGCCGCCGATGCCAGTCGCAGCGCCGGAATGGCGGTGGAGCAGGGGCAGAAAGTGATCGGTCTGAGCCTGACCGGGTTGCATGCCCTGGTCGGCGAAGTGCAGGGCAACGCGCAGATGATCGAACAGCTGGCCGAGGAGTCGGCGACCATCGGCGGCGTGCTCACGGTGATCCGCTCCATCGCCGACCAGACCAACCTGCTGGCCCTGAACGCCGCCATCGAAGCCGCGCGGGCCGGGGAAATGGGCCGCGGTTTTGCCGTGGTCGCCGAAGAAGTACGCTCCCTGGCCCAACGCACGGCGGGTGCCACCGCCGAGATCCAGACCCTGATCGCCGGCCTGCAGGCCGCCGCCCGGCAATCGGTGGAAGGCATGCGCACCCAGGTCGAACATGCCGAAGCCACCGCCAGCCAGGCCCAGGCCGCCGACGGTGCGCTGGATGAAATCGTCGGGGCGATCCAGACCATTTCCGACACCGCCATCCGCATCGCCGATGTCACGGCCCAGCAAAGCGGCGCCGTCAGCGAAATCCGCGACCACAGCGAGCGCATTCATCAGTTGGGTGGGGATAACCTGCAACGCATCGGCGAAGGCCGCGAACAAGGCGAGAACCTGCTGGCCCTCGGCGGCCAGTTGCACACGGCAGTGCAGGCGTTCCGCGTCTAGCCCTGTAGCCCTGTAGCCGCTGCCGAGCCTGCGAGGCTGCGATCGAGGACGCAGTCCTCGCAAAACCAGCCTATGCAGTTTGCCTGAAGGAACGCGATCGCAGACTTTGCGGCCGCTACGTCGGATTGCCGCCCGGACCGATCGCAGACTCGGCAGCGGCTACGGGGCGCATACGCATACCCCGCCGCTCTCCGCTATCATGCGCACACCTTCGATTCGCGAGATTGCCATGCGTCGCCTGCTTTGCCTGATGCTGTTTGTGCTTGCCCTGCCGGCGACCGCCGCCGGGTTGCTGGACAGCCGCCCCAGTTCGACCCTGGGCTCGATCAATAACAGCGCCGACTTCCTGCCGGTGCGCGAAGCGTTCCAACTGAGCCTGCTGCAAAGCACGCCGCAGTCGATCAAGCTGCGTTTCGTCGCCACCGAGGGTTATTACCTCTATCGCCACCGCTTCCAGTTCCGCGCCGAGCCCGCCGATATCACCCTGGGGGCCGCCCAACTGCCCAAGGGCGAACAGAAACACGATGAGTTTTTCGGCGACGTCGAGGTCTACCACGGCATTGTCGATGTCGAACTGCCGCGCAGCGCCACGGACCAACGAGGCTTCACCCTGGCCGTGACCTACCAGGGCTGCGCCGACAAGGGCCTGTGTTATCCACCGGAAACCGAGCGTTTGCAGATCGATGGCGCGGCCTCCTCGGCCAATGTCTCAAGTGCCGGCGGCCCCGCTACCGACAATGGGAAAACCGGCTGGAGCTGGCGCGAACTGGCGCTGTTCTTCCTGGCCGGCATCGGCCTGACCTTCACCCCCTGCGTCCTGCCGATGCTGCCGATCCTGTCCGGCGTGGTCCTCAAGGGCCAGGTCGGCGGCTGGCGCGGCTTCAATCTGTCGCTCGCCTACGTGTTGCCGATGGCCGCCTGTTTCGCCCTGCTCGGCGCCTTGATGGGGCTGTTCGGCGCCCAGCTCAATTTGCAGGCACGCCTGCAATCGGCCTGGGTGCTGGTGCCCTTTGCGTTGTTCTTCGTCGTGTTCGCCCTGGCGATGTTCGATGTCTTCGAACTCAAGCTTCCACGCTTTATCAGCCAGCGCCTGGAACGCATCGCCGGACGTACCGAAGGTGGCTCGCTATGGGGCGCGGCGATTCTCGGGGTGGTGTCCAGCCTGCTGGTATCGCCCTGCGTTTCGGCGCCGCTGGCGGGCGCCTTGCTGTATATCAGCGCCAGCGGCGATGCCCTGGGCGGCGCCCTGAAACTGTTCGCCCTGGGCCTGGGCATGGGCGCGCCGCTGTTGCTGGTGGCCACCGGCGGCGCGGCCTGGCTGCCGAAAAGCGGGCTATGGCTGGTCTACGTGAAAAACGCCATTGGCGTGCTGTTGCTCGGCCTGGCTATCGGCCTGCTGAGCCGGGTCTTGCCGGGCCAGGTCAGCCTGTTGCTGATTGGCGCGCTGGCGGCCGGTGTCGGCCTGTTTCTCGGTGCCCTGGAGTTTGTCTACAAGGCGCCACGCGCGCGCCTGGCGCAGCTGTGCGGGCTGTTCCTGCTGTTTTATGCCCTGGCCTGCTGGTACGGCGCGTTCAGCGGCCAGACCGATCCGTTCAGCCCGCTCGCCCGCCCACCGGTCGCGGCCACCAGCAACAGCACCGGGCAAACCAGCGCCGGCCAGTGGCAGACCGTCACCACCTCCGGTGAGCTGGAGCAGGCCCTGGCCGATGCCCGGAATGCCGGTACCCCGCTGCTCCTCGACTGGTACGCCGACTGGTGCATCAGTTGCAAAGTCATCGAACGCGAGGTGCTCAACGACCGCCAGGTCGTCGAACGCCTGCGGGGCTACCGCCTGGTGCGCTTCGATATCACCGCCAGCAACCGCGAACAGCGCGCCCTGCTGGACCGCTACCAACTGTTCGGCCCGCCGGCGCTGATGTTCTTCGGCAAAGATGGCGTCGAACGTGCCGATGTGCGTGTGGTCGGCGAAATCAGCGCCGCGGACTTCGCTGAACGCATTGCTGCAGCAAATGACCGGATTTAGCCAGTTGGTCACATATTTTAGGTAAACATCGGTCATCGTGCTGCCTATTGCAGAGAACTGGACAGTCACAAAGGCTTTGCGGCATAGTCGCCGGGTTCTGATAACCGCACATTCCAATCACTGCGCAATAACAAGGAACGGCAGATGGCGACCCTACTGGTTCTTCACGGACCCAACCTGAACCTGCTCGGCACCCGTGAACCGGGGGTCTACGGTGCAGTCACCCTGGCTGAGATCAACCAGGACCTGGAACGCCGGGCTCGCGAGGCCGGCCACCATTTGCTCTACCTGCAAAGCAACGCCGAGTACGAATTGATCGACCGCATCCACGCCGCCCGCGATGAAGGCGTGGACTTCATTCTGATCAATCCAGCAGCTTTTACGCATACAAGCGTCGCATTACGTGACGCGCTGCTGGCGGTGAGCATCCCATTCATCGAAGTGCATTTGTCTAACGTGCACAAACGCGAACCTTTCCGCCATCACTCCTACTTCTCCGACGTTGCGGTGGGAGTGATCTGCGGCCTTGGCGCCAGCGGTTACCGACTGGCCCTGGAGGCCGCACTAGAGCAGCTTGAACAACAAGCTAAACGCCCCTGACCGACCCTTGGGAGTTGATGATTCATGGATATCCGTAAAGTTAAGAAACTGATCGAACTGCTGGAAGAGTCCGGCATCGACGAGCTGGAGATCAAGGAAGGCGAAGAGTCCGTACGCATCAGCCGTCACAGCAAGACTCCAGCCCAGCAGTACTACGCACCGGCACCCATGGCTGCTCCGGTTGCCGCTCCTGCCGCTGCCGCTCCGGCCGCCGCTGCCGCACCAGCAGCGCCAGCTGCCCCAGCGCTGAACGGCAGCGTTGCCCGTTCGCCGATGGTCGGCACCTTCTACCGCAAATCCTCGCCAACCTCGCCAGCCTTCGTTGAAGTCGGCCAGAGCGTGAAGAAAGGCGACACCCTGTGCATCGTCGAAGCCATGAAGATGATGAACCACATCGAAGCTGAAACCAGCGGTGTGATCGAATCCATCCTCGTCGAAGACGGCCAGCCGGTTGAGTACGACCAACCGCTGTTCACCATCGTTTGAACCGCGGAGAGCCAACGATGTCTGCGAAGTTGGAAAAAGTTCTGATCGCCAACCGCGGTGAAATCGCCCTGCGGATTCTGCGTGCCTGCAAAGAGATGGGTATCAAGACCGTCGCCGTTTACTCCAAGGCCGACAAGGAACTGATGCACCTGGGCCTGGCAGACGAATCCGTCTGCATCGGCCCGGCCTCCGCCGCGCACTCCTACCTGCACATTCCGGCGATCATCGCGGCCGCCGAAGTGACCGGCGCCACCGCCATTCACCCAGGCTACGGCTTCCTCGCGGAAAACGCCGACTTCGCCGAGCAGGTCGAGAACTCCGGCTTCGCCTTCATCGGCCCGAAAGCCGAGACCATTCGCCTGATGGGCGACAAGGTATCGGCCAAGCACGCCATGATCGCTGCCGGCGTACCTACGGTTCCCGGTTCCGACGGCCCGCTGCCGGAAGACGAAGAAACCGCGTTGCGCATCGGCCGTGAAGTCGGCTACCCGGTGATCATCAAGGCCGCTGGCGGCGGCGGTGGTCGCGGCATGCGCGTGGTGCATAAAGAAGAAGACCTGATCTCCTCGGCCAAGCTGACCCGCTCCGAAGCGGGCGCGGCGTTCGGCAACCCGATGGTCTATCTGGAGAAGTTCCTGACCAACCCACGTCACGTGGAAGTCCAGGTGCTGTCCGACGGCCAGGGCAACGCGATCCACCTGGGCGACCGCGACTGCTCCCTGCAGCGTCGTCACCAGAAAGTGCTTGAAGAAGCGCCGGCTCCGGGCATCGACGAAACCGCGCGCCAGGAAGTCTTCGCCCGCTGCGTCAAGGCGTGCATCGATATCGGCTACCGCGGCGCCGGCACCTTCGAGTTCCTGTACGAGAACGGCCGTTTCTACTTCATCGAGATGAACACTCGCGTGCAGGTAGAGCACCCGGTATCGGAAATGGTCACTGGCGTCGACATCGTCAAGGAGATGCTGAGCATCGCCGCTGGCAACAAGCTGTCGATCTCCCAGAAGGACGTGGTCATTCGTGGCCATGCCCTGGAATGCCGGATCAACGCCGAAGACCCGAAAACCTTCATGCCAAGCCCAGGCACGGTCAAGCATTTCCATGCTCCGGGCGGCAATGGCGTACGCGTCGACTCGCACCTGTACAGCGGTTACGCGGTTCCACCGAACTACGACTCGTTGATCGGCAAGCTGATCACTTACGGGGCAACCCGTGAAGAAGCCATGGCGCGCATGCGCAATGCGCTGGACGAAATCGTGGTCGACGGGATCAAGACCAACATTCCGCTGCACCGCGACCTGACCCGTGACGAAGGCTTCTGCAAAGGGGGCGTGAACATTCACTACCTGGAGCACAAGCTGGCCGGTCAACACTGATCGACACCGCACCAGACCGACAAGGCCGCTTTCGAGCGGCCTTGTCGTTTCTGCCCCTCTTGCAGGAGCGAGCTTGCTCGCGATAGGGCCATCAGCGACAGCGCGCATTTTCCTGGCGTCATGCGACGCCCTTGCAGGCATCGCGAGCAAGCTCGCGCCTACAGAGAGGCGGTGCGGGCAAGCGGAAATGGCGCCTGGCGTGTCGTCTTCTGCGCCTCGCTCGCGTAAACTTGCGCGCTTCTCGCAGCCCGCTAGGCTGCACATTACATATTTCAAAGGTGCCCGCCATGCCTTGGCTGCAAGTCCGTCTCGCCATCAGCCCAGAACAAGCCGAAACCTACGAAGACGCTTTTCTCGAAGTCGGCGCCGTTTCGGTGACCTTCATGGACGCCGAGGATCAACCGATCTTCGAACCGGAACTCAACACCACCCCGCTGTGGAATCACACTCACCTGCTGGCCCTGTTCGAAGACGGCACCGAGGCCGCCAGCGTGCTGGCCCACCTTGAGCTGCTGACCGGCAGCCCGCTGCCCGAACATCACAGCGAAGTGATCGAAGACCAGGACTGGGAACGCAGCTGGATGGACAACTTCCAGCCGATGCGTTTCGGCCAGCGCCTGTGGATCGTCCCGAGCTGGCACGCCGCCCCCGAGCCGGACGCGGTCAACCTGTTGCTCGATCCGGGCCTGGCCTTCGGCACCGGCACACACCCGACCACCGCCCTGTGCCTGGAATGGCTCGACGGTCAGGACCTGAAAGGCTGCAACGTGCTGGACTTCGGTTGCGGCTCGGGGATCCTGGCGATCGCCGCCCTGCTGCTGGGCGCCAAACAGGCGGTGGGCACCGACATCGACGTGCAGGCCCTGGAAGCCTCCCGCGACAACGCCGGGCGCAACAACATCGCCGAAGCGCTGTTCCCGCTCTATCTGCCGCAAGACCTGCCGCAGGTCCAGGCGGACGTGCTGGTCGCCAACATTCTCGCTGGCCCGCTGGTTGCCCTGGCGCCGCAGTTGTCCAGCCTGGTCAAGAGCGGCGGACGCCTGGCGCTGTCGGGCATCCTCGCCGAACAGGGCGAGGAAGTCGCTGCCGCCTACGCCCGGGACTTCGATCTGGATCCGATCGCCAACCTCGATGGCTGGGTACGCATCACCGGCCGTCGGCGCTAGAATGGCCGCCTGTATAAACCGGATCGCCGCATGACCGACAGTTTCGTCACCCAGTGTCCGCATTGCCAAACCAGCTTCCGCGTCAGCCACGCCCAGTTGAGCGTGGCCCGGGGCGTGGTGCGCTGCGGCTCGTGCCTGCAGGTGTTCAACGCCGCACGGCAGTTGCTTGAGCAACGCGCTGGCAAGGACGCTGTCGTCGCACCTCCCGCACCGGCTGCCCCTGCTGAACCGCTGACCCCGCCGCCACCGCGCGCCATCAGCCAGAAGCAGTGGAGCGCCACCGAGCTCGACCTGGACAGCCTCGACCTGGACGAGGAACTGGCCAAGCTCGAACAGCGGGAAATCCAGCCGACCAAGGCCTTCGGCCAGGAGCGCGCCTCCAGGGAAGACGCCCTCAGCGCCCGCCGCGACCAGCCGGATGCCGAAGAGGAACACTGGCCCGACAGCCTGTTCAGCCAGCCACCAGGCACCAGCGGCGACCTGGACGAAAAACCTGAGCAGCCAGCCGTCGATGCCAGCCGCTCCGGGCGTACCGAACCGTCGCTGTCCTTCAACCTGGACGATCTGGAAGACGAACCCAAGGCGCCCTCCCTGCTCCTGGACGACGACCTGGAACCCATGCCAGCGCACGGTTCCCTGAAGGCCGACGAGCCCGATGAAATCGAGCCACCAGCCAGCCCGGCGCCACGCAACAAACGTGGCCGCGCCGAGCCCGAGGCGCCGGACGCCGTGTTGCTGGACCTGGAAGACGACCCGATCCAGCTGGACTGGCAAAAGCGCCGCTCGCCCTGGGGCCGCCGCCTGCTCTGGAGCCTGTTGATCCTGCTGGCCGCCGCCGGCCTGGCGGGCCAGTACATCGCCTATCACTTCGACGAACTGGCGCGCCAGGACCAGTACCGACCCTGGTTCCAGCAACTGTGCCCGGAACTGGGCTGCACGGTGCCCTCGAAGGTCGATATCGGCCGCATCAAAAGCAGCAACCTGGTGGTGCGCAGCCACCCGGACTTCAGCGGCGCCCTGGTGGTGGATGCGATCATCTACAACCGCGCGCCGTTCTCCCAGCCCTTCCCGCTGCTGGAACTGCGTTTCGCCGACCTCAACGGCCATCTGATCGCCAGTCGTCGCTTCAAGCCCGGCGAATACGTCAAGGGTGAGCTCGAAGGGGTGTCGGAGATGCCGCCGCAGACACCGATCCATATCGCGCTGGACATCCTCGATCCGGGCCCCAAGGCCGTCAACTACAGCCTGAGCTTCCACTCACCTGAGTAAGGCGCGCCATCCGAGCAAAGACCGCTCTGGATTGACGGCGGTTTTCTGACTGCTGTCCAGCGGACCAAACCGTTGGCAATAACAGAATAACTGTTCAGATTTTATCCAATTCAGCCTTTATCCAGTCATCGAGAGCGGGTATCATGCCAACCCTTTTTCGAACTCTCATGATCCGGCCCCACAACAGGGAAGTCCTATGTCGGCGGTACGCATCGGCCCATATACATTGCACAACGGCTTGATTCTCGCCCCCATGGCGGGCGTCACCGACCAGCCCTTTCGTCAGCTTTGCAAGCGGCTGGGTGCAGGCCTTGTAGTCTCGGAAATGGTCACCAGCGACATGAGTTTGTGGAACAGTCGCAAATCGCGTCTGCGCATGATCCACGAGGGCGATCCCGAGCCGCGCTCGGTACAGATCGCCGGTGGCGATGCACAGATGCTGGCGGATGCCGCCCGCGCCAACGTCGAGTTGGGCGCACAGATTATTGATATCAACATGGGTTGCCCGGCGAAGAAGGTCTGCAACAAGGCCGCCGGCTCCGCGTTACTGAAAGATGAAGATCTGGTGAACGAGATCCTGCAGGCCGTGGTGGCCGCAGTCGATGTGCCGGTCACCCTGAAGATCCGTACCGGCTGGGACCGGGCGAACAAGAACGGCCTGACGGTGGCGAAGATCGCCGAACAGGCAGGCATCACGGCATTGGCGGTCCATGGCCGGACCCGGGCCGACCTGTACACGGGCGTTGCCGAGTACGACACCATCGCTGCGATCAAGCAGGCGGTGTCGATCCCGGTCTTCGCCAACGGCGATATCGACTCGCCCGAGAAGGCCCGCTACGTCCTCGACGCTACCGGTGCCGACGGGCTGTTGATTGGCCGGGCCGCTCAGGGGCGGCCATGGATTTTTCGTGAGATCGAACATTTTCTGCGTACCGGTCAAACCCTGCCGGCACCTGAGCTGTTCGAGGTGGAACGTATTCTGCTTGAGCATCTGGCCGCGCTGCATGCCTTCTATGGCGATGTCATGGGCGTACGCATTGCTCGCAAGCATGTGGGCTGGTATCTCGCAACTCTGCCGGGTGCCAGGGAGTTTCGCGCCCACTTCAATCGTTTGGAAGATACGGAAGCACAGTGCGCCAACGTTCGTGAGTTCTTTGCCGAGCGTTACAAGAGCCTGGTGACAGGGGACGGAGAAGGGGTGGCCGCATGACGATGATGACCGAGACTTTAGTGAGTGGAACAGCACCCGTGAGCGACAACGTGAATTTGAAACAGCACCTCAATACGCCGAGCGAAGAAGGCCAGACCCTTCGCGGGAGTGTCGAGAAGGCGCTGCACAATTATTTCGCCCACCTTGAGGGCGCGGCCGTCACGGACGTGTACAACCTGGTGCTCTCCGAAGTCGAGGCTCCTTTGCTCGAAAGCGTGATGAACTACGTCAAGGGCAACCAGACCAAGGCCAGCGAGCTGCTCGGTCTGAACCGCGGCACCCTGCGCAAGAAACTCAAGCAGTACGATTTGCTGTAAGCATTCAATCAAACCAGAAAGGCGCCCGCGTAAAACCGGTCGCCTTTTTTGCTGACTCCTTTGCTTTTGATGGAAATTGAGATGACCGACCAGACTACCCGCCTGCCGATCCGCCGCGCCTTGATCAGTGTTTCCGACAAGACCGGGATCCTCGAATTCGCCAAGGAGCTGGAAGCCCTGGGCGTGGAGATCCTCTCCACCGGCGGGACCTTCAAACTGCTGCAGGACAACGGCGTGGCCGCAGTGGAAGTCGCGGATTACACCGGTTTCGCGGAAATGATGGACGGCCGGGTAAAGACCCTGCACCCGAAAATCCACGGCGGTATCCTCGGTCGTCGC
This sequence comes from Pseudomonas sp. NFACC41-3, assembly GCF_900109505.1. NCBI lineage: Bacteria > Pseudomonadati > Pseudomonadota > Gammaproteobacteria > Pseudomonadales > Pseudomonadaceae > Pseudomonas > Pseudomonas sp. NFACC41-3. The sequence continues at coordinate 623,628 of NZ_FOAE01000006.1, read as the reverse complement.
GGTATCGACGACGCCATCATGAACGAGCACGGCATCAAGCCGATCGACCTGGTAGCGGTCAACCTCTACCCGTTCGAAGCCACCATCTCCAAGCCGGGCTGCGACCTGCCGACCGCCATCGAGAACATCGACATCGGCGGCCCGACCATGGTCCGCTCGGCGGCCAAGAACCACAAAGACGTGGCCATCGTGGTCAACGCCAGCGATTACGGCCAGGTGCTGGAAAGCCTCAAGGCCGGCGGCCTGACCTACGCCCAGCGTTTCGACCTGATGCTCAAGGCCTTCGAACACACCGCGGCCTATGACGGCATGATCGCCAACTACATGGGCACCGTGAACCAGGCGGCCGAAACCCTGACCACCGAAGGCCGCAGCGAATTCCCGCGCACCTTCAACAGCCAGTTCATCAAGGCCCAGGAAATGCGCTACGGCGAGAACCCGCACCAGAGCGCGGCGTTCTACGTGGAAGCCAAGCCTGCCGAAGTCGGCATCGCCACCGCCACCCAGCTGCAAGGCAAGGAACTGTCGTACAACAACGTGGCCGACACCGACGCCGCGCTGGAATGCGTAAAGAGCTTCGTCAAGCCAGCCTGCGTGATCGTCAAGCACGCCAACCCGTGCGGCGTGGCCGTGAGCCCGGACGCCGAAGGCGGTATCCGCCAGGCCTACGAACTGGCCTACGCCACCGACACCGAATCGGCCTTCGGCGGCATCATCGCCTTCAACCGCGAACTGGACGCCGAGACCGCCAAGGCCATCGTCGAGCGTCAGTTCGTTGAAGTAATCATTGCCCCTTCGGTCAGCGACGAAGCCCGTGCCATCGTTGCCGCGAAAGCCAACGTGCGCCTGCTGGCCTGCGGCCAATGGTCGGCGGACCGCGTTCCGGCCTGGGACTACAAGCGCGTCAACGGTGGCCTGCTGGTGCAGAGCCGCGATATCGGCATGATCGGCGCCGACGACCTGAAAGTGGTGACCCAGCGCGCGCCGACCGAACAGGAAATCCACGACCTGATCTTCGCCTGGAAAGTGGCCAAGTTCGTCAAATCCAATGCCATCGTCTACGCCAAGAACCGTCAGACCATCGGCGTCGGCGCCGGCCAGATGAGCCGCGTGAACTCCGCCCGTATCGCCGCGATCAAGGCTGAACACGCCGGCCTTCAAGTGCAGGGCGCGGTCATGGCGTCCGATGCGTTCTTCCCGTTCCGCGACGGCATCGACAACGCGGCCAAGGTCGGCATCACCGCGGTGATCCAGCCAGGCGGCTCGATGCGCGACAACGAAGTGATCGCCGCCGCCGACGAAGCCGGAATCGCGATGGTCTTTACCGGTATGCGCCACTTCCGCCACTAAGTATCAATGGGGCGCCACCCTCTCCTGTAGCCGCTGCCGAAGGCTGCGATAAGACCCGAAGGGTCTTCAGCGATCTGAGATCCTGCAACCGCTTCGCGGTTGATCGCAGCCTGGCGGCAGCGGCTACAACGTCAGGCTTGTGCGCTTCACCGAATTTGCGTCATCCGAGGTTTTTGAAATGAATGTACTGATCATTGGTAGCGGCGGTCGTGAACACGCCCTGGCCTGGAAAGTCGCTCAAGACCCACGGGTCGAGAAAGTCTTCGTTGCCCCGGGCAACGCCGGCACCGCCATCGAAGCCAAGTGCGAGAACGTGGCCATCGACGTATTGGCCCTCGAGCAGCTGGCCGACTTTGCCGAGAAGAACGTGTCCCTGACCATCGTCGGTCCGGAAGTACCGCTGGTGGCTGGCGTGGTCGACCTGTTCCGCTCCCGTGGCCTGGACTGCTTCGGTCCGACCGCTGGCGCGGCCCAGCTGGAAGGTTCGAAAGCCTTCACCAAGGATTTCCTGGCTCGCCACAAGATCCCGACCGCCGACTACCAGAACTTCACCGAGATCGAGCCGGCCCTGGCTTATCTGCGGGAAAAGGGCGCGCCGATCGTGATCAAGGCCGACGGCCTGGCCGCCGGTAAAGGCGTGATCGTCGCCATGACCCTGAGCGAGGCCGAAGACGCCGTGCGCGACATGCTGGCCGGCAATGCCTTCGGCGACGCCGGTTCGCGCGTGGTGATCGAAGAGTTCCTCGACGGCGAGGAAGCCAGCTTCATCGTCATGGTCGATGGCAAGAACGTGCTGCCCATGGCCACCAGCCAGGACCACAAACGCGTCGGCGACGGCGACAGCGGCCCGAACACCGGCGGCATGGGTGCCTACTCCCCTGCCCCGGTGGTCACCGCCGACGTGCACCAGCGTGTGATGGACCAGGTGATCTGGCCGACCGTGCGCGGCATGGCCGACGAAGGCAACGTCTACACCGGTTTCCTGTACGCCGGCCTGATGATCGACAAGGCCGGCAACCCGAAGGTCATCGAGTTCAACTGCCGCTTCGGCGATCCGGAAACCCAACCGGTGATGCTGCGCCTGCAATCGAGCCTGGTGCTGCTGGTCGAGGCCGCCCTGGCCCAGGCGCTGGACAAGGTCGAAGCGCAATGGGATCCACGTCCGAGCCTGGGCATCGTCCTGGCCGCCGGCGGCTATCCTGGTGACTACGCCAAAGGCGCGGTGATCGAAGGCCTGGACGCGGCCGCCAAACTGGAAGGCAAAGTCTTCCACGCCGGCACCGCGCTCAAGGACGGTCAGGTGGTAACCTCCGGCGGCCGCGTGCTCTGCGCCACCGCCCTGGGCGACAGCGTAAGTGCCGCGCAGCAGCAGGCTTACCAACTGGCAGCTAAGATCGATTGGCAAGGCTGCTTCTACCGCAAAGACATCGGTTACCGGGCCATTGCCCGCGAGCGTGGCGAAAGTCAGGAGTAATCCTGTCTTCCTGTCCGGCAGGGGCCCCAGGCCCTTGCCGGACGGCTCCAGCGCCGCGCATAGTTATAATCTGGCATCAACCTACGAAGGGATTTCGCCGTGCGCTGGCTCAGGACTGCCATAAGTTTCACCGTCACTCTGCTGACCCTGCTCTGCTTGATCCCGGCCCAGGCCGCACAAGGCAGTAACTGGGCCGTTTTGCTCGATGAACAGGCCAACCTGCAACTGAGCGATATCCGCTCCCCGCGCTACACCAATCAATTCAGCCCGATCGAACTGGAACGCATCACCGCCGCCGAACCCGGAGGCGCGTTATGGCTGCGTTTCAAACTGCAACCGGGCAAGCACGAACAACTGCTGCGGATCTTCGCGCCCGACCTGTCACGCCTGGACATGTATGTACTGGACGGCGACAACCTGGTCGAGCAACTGACCTCCGGCACCCAGCAGCCCCAGGCCGAACGGCCTTTGCCCAGCAGCGACTTCATGCTGCCGCTGCCGCAGAACCAGAAGACCCTCGATGTCTATCTGCGCCTGGTCTCCGACCATCAGCTGCGCCCTTACATCACCCTGCAACCGGCGGTCATGACCGCGGCCAATCAAGGCCAGAGCGTGCTGTACGGCCTGCTGTTCGGCTGCATGGGCATGCTGATGCTGCACAACCTGGTGCGCTACGCCTACACCCGTTCGCGCAGCAGCCTGTGGCTGGCGTCCTGCGAAGCCCTGGTGATGCTCAGCCTGGCGCTGATGCTCAACCTGTTCGGCCCCTGGCTGCCGGACTGGCACGCGATACAGACCCCTGGCGCCTACCTGGCGCTGTTGCTGACCACCCCTTGCGGGCTGATGTTCGTCTATCGCTTTTTTGCCCCGCTGGGCCCGCACCCGCTGAACAAGCTGCTGCTGGTCGACATGCTGATGGTCGGCCTGTGCAGCCTGTTGCTACTGTTCGTCGATTCGCTCCCGCTGAACCTCATCACCTACGGCCTGGTGGCCCTGGTCGGCCTGAGCATGCTGTTCATCGCCGGTTATCACTGGCACAAAGGCTACCGCCCGGCGCGCTACTTCGTGGCCGGCATGGGCATCTTCAACATCGGCGCGCTGATCGTGCTGCCGGCGCTGCTGGGGCTGACCATGGTCGCGCCCCAGGGCCTGATCGTCACCCTGCTGGTGATCATGTGCCTGAGCGGGTGGGCGATGAGCATCGCCCTGGGCGAGCGCCAGCGCAGCATCACCGAGAACGAGTTCAGCGTCAGCCGTGACCTCGCCGCCAGCAACGCCGAGGTCAATGCCAAGGCCGAGTTCCTGGCCAAGATCAGCCACGAGATCCGCACACCGATGAACGGCGTGCTGGGCATGACCGAGCTGCTGCTGGGCACGCCACTGTCGGTCAAGCAACGCGACTACGTGCAGACCATCCACAGCGCCGGCAACGAGCTGCTGACCCTGATCAACGAGATCCTCGACATCTCCAAGCTCGAGTCCGGGCAGATCGAGCTGGACGACGTGCAGTTCGACCTCAATGCACTGATCGAGGACTGCCTGAGTATTTTCCGCGCCAAGGCCGAGCAGCAGAATGTCGAGCTGATCAGCTTCATCCAGCCGCAGGTGCCGCGCGTGATCAGCGGTGATCCGACGCGCTTGCGCCAGGCCATGCTCAGCCTGTTGGAAAACGCCCTGAAGAAGACCGACGAAGGCGAGGTCCTGGTGGTGGTCGCGCTGGACGAGCGCACCAGCAAACCGCGCCTGCGCATCGCCGTGCAGGACAGCGGCCAGCCGATGGAAGCCGAAGAGCGCGATGCCCTGCTGCATTCGGAACTGCACAGCAAGAACTTCCTCGCCAGCACCCGCCTGGGCGGCAATCTCGGCCTGGTCATCGCCCGCCAGCTGATCCTGCTGATGCATGGCGAGTTCGGGGTCAAGACCAGCGCCAACCAGGGCAGCACCCTGTGGCTGACCCTGCCGCTGGACCCTGAGCGCCTGGAGCACCCGACGTCCGACCTGGATGGCCCGCTGCAAGGCGCCCGAGTGCTGGTGGTGGACGACAACGACACCTGCCGCAAGGTCCTGGTGCAGCAATGCAGCGCCTGGGGCCTGAACGTCAGCGCCGTGCCTTCGGGCAAGGAAGCCCTGGCCCTGCTGCGCACCAAGGCGCACCTGCGCGACTACTTCGATGTGGTGCTGCTCGACCAGAACATGCCCGGCATGACCGGCATGCAACTGGCGGCCAAGATCAAGGAAGACCCGAGCCTGAACCACGACATCCTGCTGATCATGCTCACCGGCATCAGCAACGCGCCGAGCAAGGTCATCGCGCGCAACGCCGGGGTCAAGCGCATCCTCGCCAAACCGGTGGCCGGCTATACCCTCAAGACCACCCTGGCCGACGAGCTGACCCAGCGCAACAAGGGCCAACTGGTCCCCCATCAGCCCCATTCGCTGAGCGGGGTTCCGGTGCCGGTCAAGGTGCCGAGCGACTTCCGCATCCTGGTGGCCGAGGACAACAGCATCTCCACCAAGGTGATTCGCGGCATGCTCGGCAAGCTCAATCTGCAGCCCGATACCGCGAGCAACGGCGAAGAAGCCCTGCAAGCGATGAAGGCCCAGCGCTACGACCTGGTGCTGATGGACTGCGAAATGCCGATCCTCGACGGTTTCTCCGCCACCCAGCAGCTGCGGGCCTGGGAAGTCGGCAACCAGCGCGTGCGCACGCCAGTGGTGGCGCTGACCGCGCACATCCTCACCGAGCACAAGGAGCGCGCGCGGCAGGCCGGCATGGACGGGCACATGGCCAAGCCGGTGGAGCTGTCGCAACTGCGCGAACTGATCGAACACTGGGTGGCGCAGCGCGATCAGCAGAACCGCACCACGGCGCAACCGTCCTGAGCCGACAGTCCGGCAAACGCCTGTTAAACTCCGCTCGCCCTCCCTCGCTGTGAGTTTGCGCCATGCTCCATGTGCTGTTCAGCGTGTACCTGAAGATGCTGGTGCTCTACAGCCCCTTCTTCGTCCTGTCCTGCTTCATCAGCCTGACTCGTGGCTACTCCAGCAAGGAGCGTCGGCGCCTGGCGTGGAACGTCGCCCTGGCGACCCTGGCCTCCAGCGTGCTGCTGTATCTGTTCGGACGAGTGATCTTCAATGTGTTCGGCATCACCGTGGACGCCTTCCGCATCGGCGCCGGTAGCGTGCTGTTCATCTCGGCGCTGGGCATGGCCCAGGGCAAGTCGGCGATCCAGACCGACAACGTGCAGCAGGACGTGACCATAGTGCCCTTGACCATCCCCCTGACTGTCGGCCCTGGCACCATCGGCGCCCTGCTGGTGATGGGCGTCAGCCAGCCGCACTGGGACGACAAACTCACCGCAATCCTCAGCATCGCCCTGGCCAGCTTCACGGTTGGCGTGGTGCTCTACCTGTCCAACCGCATCGAACGCATCCTGGGCGAGCAAGGCTTGCAGATCGTCAGCCGACTGATGGGCCTGTTCGTCTGCGCCCTGGCGGCGCAGATCATCTTTACCGGGGTCAAGGGGTATCTGGGGTAGAGGCAGCTGCAAGCTACAAGCGGCAAGAACAAGCAGGCTCACTGGGGACAGTGAGCCTGGGCTTTTTTCGGGGTGGGATTTTTTACGCCTGCAGTTGCCACTGCAAGGCATCCAGCGCGTCGCAGCCGTCTTGCAGCAACAGGTGGGCGGCGTTGACGAAGTGAATCAGATCCTGATCGCCCACACCTTTGACACTCAGGCAATTGAGGCTATGCATCAAATCCCGCGAAGCCTTGATGCGCTGTACCGCGCCGCCATGCAGATCGGCTGCGGGCGCGTTGCGGTCGAGGTGGAAAATTGGGGTGGGGGTGAGATTGCTTTGTAGGGGGATGAAGTCCGTCACGGGTATATCTCCATAGATTGCTGAAGAACAACCACCCTGAGCGGCTAAACAAAAGGGTGGCAGCTGTACGAGGGTTAGCCGACCGGGTGCAGTCTATGAAAAACCCGGCACACCCAAAGGTGTCCCGCGCACAGCTGCCATAGAAGGTGCCATGCAGCAAAAAGCGCCAGCATGTTAATGGATGGCGCTTAAGCATTCATAGAGATGCTTTCCGACCGGCTAAGATCGGCCGCCGATGCGTCGGCGACCGGGCAACTATGGCTTCGCAAAAAACCAGCGACAACCCTCAATGTGTTGCCATTCTTTCCCTCTGACGGCCCCACGCTTCCTGTAGCCGCTGCCGGGCCCGCGAGGCTGCGATAGGACCGAAGGTCCTCCAGCGGTCTCAAGACCCTGCGTCCGCTTCGCGGCCGATCGCAGCCTCGCAAGCTCGGCAGCGGCTACAAGGTTTAGCGCCGACCGGTAGGTCGCGCCCGGCTTTTGATCTTGATCTACCCGCCCCATCGGGAGGCCGAGCGGAGGCGTTCATCAGGGGGATGGCGCGCAGCGCCCCTCGACGCAGTCGAGGACATCGTATGGAGGTCGAAGCGAAGCCGACCGGAGTCGATGCCCCCCTGATGGACGCCGGAGCGAGGGAACCTGAGCGCAGCGAAGGCCGTACGCCAGGGGCGAGACCTTTTGGTTACTTTTGGCTGGGCCGGCATTCCGGGCGTTTGCCAAAAGTGACCCGCCGTAAGGGCGGAACCCTAAGTGGCCGTTACCGCAGAAACGGATATGTACACCGCCCAACACCCCCAGCGAGGCCACCACCGAAATCGCAGGCAAGCCTCGCCCCTACAGCGGTTCGAAGTTGCCTAAGGTTTCTGCCCGTACCACCTCGGCGTATACACCCACTCCCCACCTCCAGCCTTGGGAAACACACAGGTCGTGGATGACCCCACCAACACCATGGTGCGCATATCCACCTGCTCCGGAGTCAGGGCACCCAGGGTGGTAACGCGCAAAGTCTGCCCCGGACGCCCGATATCCCGCCCCAGCACCACCGGCGTATCCGCGGTGCGGTGCTGGCGCACGATCTCCAGCGCGCGCCCCAGTTGCCAAGGACGCGAACGCGAGATGGGGTTATAGAACGCCAGCGCCAGGTCGGCCTGGGACGCCAGGTCCAGGCGCTTCTCGATGATTGCCCAGGGCTTGAGGTTGTCCGACAGCGACAGCACGCAGAAGTCGTGGCCCAGGGGCGCGCCAGCCTGTGCGGCGGTAGCCAGGGAAGCGGAAACCCCGGGAAGGATTTCCAGCTCGACCTGATGCCAGCCCGGCTCGCTGGATTCATGCAGCGCTTCCAGCACCGCCGCGGCCATGGCGAAGACACCCGGGTCGCCGGAGGACACCACCACCACCGAACGGCCTTGGGCCGCGAGCTCGAAGGCGTGGCGGGCACGCTGCATTTCTTCGCGGTTGTCGGTGCAGTGCAGGATCTGGTCGGCGCGGAACGGGCCGGCCATGCGCACATAGGTTTCGTAGCCGAGGATATCGTTGGCCCGCGCCAGTTCGGCTTTCACCGCCGGCACCATCAGTTCGGCGGCGCCTGGGCCCAGGCCGATCACCGCCAGGCGGCCACGGGGGCGGCCGATCTGCTGCGGGTCCAGCGGCTGGCTGGCCACGGCAATAGCGATGTCTTCACCCACGCTGAGCGGGGGCAACAGTTGTGGCACGGCCTGTTGCGCCAGCTCAGCGACGCTGCCCGCCGCCGGGGCGAAACGCAGGGGCACGCCCAGCTCGGCGGCGGCTTCGCGCAAGGCCGGGCTGGCCATGTCGCCGTCAGCAGCCAGCAGGCAGGCAACGGATTGCACGGCAATCCTCTTCTGATGCAAGGCCTCGCGCAGCGCATCGGCACCCGCGATCTTGCCGTTGCAGGCGATCAGCACACTGCGCGGGTAGATCAACAGTTCGTTGGCGGCAGGCTCGCGCTCGGCCGAACCGACGCGGATGGTCAGCCGGGCGTGCCGGTCTTCCGGCAACCGGGCCTCGGCCAGCCAGGGCGCGGCACCTTCGATACGCACGCTTTCACCGCCCAGCAGATCGGAGACGAAACGCTTGCCCAGTTCCAGATCACCCAGGGCATAACCGCTGGGCGAGTTGAGCAGGCAGGTGCCGAAGCGCAGCTCGCCGCTGGTGGTGATGGCCGCCGCCACGCCCAGGCCGGCGGCAATTTCTCGGGCCATGACGTTCACCCCGCCCAGGCCACCGAGCAACGGCACCACGGCGCTGCCGTCTTCGGCCACCGCCAGCACCGGCGGCTCCGCGCCCTTCTCCAGCAGCAGCGGCGCCAGGGTGCGGATGACGATGCCCGCGGCGCACAGGGCGATGATCGGCGTGTCCTGTTGATACAGCTGACGCAGGGTCGCGCCAAACTCCTGGTACGGGCGGTCGGCGCCCTCGACCCGTTCGGCCAGGCCGTGGATCAGCGCGTCCGGGTACAGCTGCTGAAGTTTGCGTGCAGTCGCCAGGCTGCCTTGGCCAAGGATGACGATGGCCGGTGCGGGACGGGCCATCAACCTTGCCACCTTTCACCGGGCACGATGATCAACGAGAAATACGGCGAGGACATCGGCTGCACTTCATCCAGCGGCACGATCTTCTGGTTGGCCATGGTCGCGCGCTCGACGTACAGCGCGCGCTCGGCCAGGCCCAGCTCTTCGAGCACCTGGCGCACCTTGGGGAAGTTGCGCCCCAGCTTCATCACCACCGCCGCGTCGGCATCGGCCAGGCGGCGCTTGAGTTCGTCATGGGGCAACACGCCAGAGAGCACCGACAGGCTCTGGTTGCGATACACCAGCGGCGCGCCCAGCACCGAGGCGCCACCGAGCATCGAGCACACCCCCGGCACCACTTCGGCGGGGTAACGCTCGGCCAGGCGGTCGTGCAGGTACATGTAGGAGCCGTAGAAGAACGGGTCGCCTTCACAGATCACCGCCACATCGCGGCCGGCGTCCAGATGCCTGGCCAAGTCTTCGGCGGCGCTGTCGTAGAAGTCGCTGATCACTTGCTCGTAGGACAGCGGCGCCGGCAGCACTTCGGTGGTCACCGGGTAGACCAGCGGCACCAGGGTCTGCGCGCCTTGCAAATGCGCTTCGATGATGCCGAAGGCATTGCCCTTTTTACCCTTGGCGACGAAGTACGCCACCACCGGCGATTCGCGCAGCAGGCGCAGGGCCTTGACGGTAATCAGTTCCGGATCACCGGGGCCGACGCCCAGGCCGATCAAACGTCCAGGTTGCTGCATCATTCGATCTCCGTGGCCAGGGCGTTGACGGCGGCGGCGGCCATGGCGCTGCCGCCCAGGCGACCTTGCATGATCACGAAAGGCACGCCGCGGCTGTCGGCAGCGAGCATCGCCTTGGACTCGGCCGCGCCGACGAAGCCTACCGGGAAGCCGAGGATCAGCGCCGGCTTCGGCGCACCGGCGTCGAGCATTTCCAGCAGGTAGAACAGCGCGGTCGGGGCATTGCCGATCACCACTACGCTGCCTTCCAGGTACGGCCGCCACAGTTCCAAGGCCACCGCCGAGCGGGTGTTGCCCAGCTCGCGGGCCAGCTCCGGCACGCTTTCGTCGCGCAGGGTGCAGATCACCTGATTGTTCGCCGGCAGACGGGCGCGGGTGATGCCTTCGGCCACCATGCGCGCATCGCAGAGAATCGGCGCGCCAGCGGCCAGGGCAGCGCGCCCGGCCTTACCCGCGCCTTCGGAGAACTGCAGGCCGTCGATGGCATCGACCATGCCGCAGGCATGGATCACCCGCACCGCGAGCTTTTCCAGGTCCGCGGGGATGCGATCGAGCCTGGCCTCCTCGCGAATGATCGCGAAGGAGTTGCGATAGATCTCCTGACCGTCGCGGATGTAATCAATCATGGGTGTTGCTCCGTGGGCGGGCATCGAGCAATGCGCCGGCCGCTTCAAGGGAAAGGTTGCATGCGTGCAGCGTGCCGAAACCCGGCTGCGCGGCATCGCGAAAATAGAGGTCGTAACGACCGGGGGCGACGGCCAGCAAGGTAGCCGGTGCCACATGGGCGGCGGCGCAGGAACGCAAGCAGCCGGACAGGTGCACGTCCAGCTGATGGCCGTGGCGCTGGAGCAAGGCGGCCAGCTTCAGCGCGTCGCCCTTGGTGTCGGCCAGGGCCTTGCCGCAGCCGCTGGAACCGGTGCAGGCAACCATATGGGCCAGGGCCTGCTGCGGCGAACAGAGAAACCCCAGCTGTTGCAGGCAGCGCGTGACTTCAGGCGCGTCTTCGGCCCGCAGGTTCGGTAGCAGCAGGCTCTGCCAGGGGGTGAACCTCAGGCTGCCATCGCCCCATTGCTCGGCCAACTGCGCCGCGCCGCGCAACATCGACGGGGCCAGCCGCCCCAGGGGCGTGACGGCACCGACATAGACCTGGCCCGGTTGCCGCTGTGGATAAGTGCCGATATGCAGCGGCTCGGAAGGGGCCACGCGCTGCCAATCGCCCACCCTGATCACCGGCCCCGGCAAGCGCGCGGACACCTGCGCCAGCAGCGCGTCCGCCGAGTGCTCCGCCAACAGCTGGCGCATGCGGGTCTGTTCGGGGCGGGCCAGGTCGAGGAACAGCTCCAGCACCGCCACCACCAGAGCCAGCCCATCCTCCAGCGCCACGCTGGCCAGGGGACGGTCCCCTGGGCAGCCGGCCAGGCCGAAGGCCAGCCAGGGCTCGCCCGCGCCTTCGAACGCCGAAAGCCACAGGTCATGGGGATGTTCCAGCATGGCCAGGGCTTCGCCACCGTCGAGTTGCACGGCGAACTTGGGCGACAACTCATGAAAGCGCGGATGGCTTTGCACAGTGGCGAGAATCTGCCCGGCCAGGGGACGGGTGTCGAGGATCATCGTGCGGTCGATCCCGGCCGTGGGGCTGAGCATCAGGTTGCGCACGTCATCGCCGGCCGCGCTGGTCGGCCCCAGGCCGGCGGCCAGCAGATCGGCGATCAGCGCCTGATGTTCGGCGCCGATTCCGCGAATCTGCAGGTTGGCGCGGTTAGTCGCCTCGATCACCCCGCCGGCATACCGCTCGGCCGCAGCGGCCACCGCGCGGGCCTGGGCGGCGCTGATCGCCCCGCCGGCCAGCTTGATCCGGCAGATACCGCCGTCCAGTGCCGGGACGATACGCAGCAACCCCGGACAGGCCGAGGGGCGTAAGGCGGTGGACATCGGGCGTTCGTTCAAGGGGGTGACCGGCTGTGTGGGAAAGGCGCTTCGCGGGCGAAGGCGCGGTATTATGCCTGCTTTGTCCGAAGGCATGAAAAGCCTGCCTGTCGGAAGAACAGGTTTTACCCTCGAGGAATAGCGATGTCGCCCTGGCTGACAGTAGTGGGAATCGGTGAAGACGGCTTCAAGGGCCTGGGCAAGAACGCCCGGCGGGCCCTGATGGGCGCTTCGCGGATCGTCGGCGGCCAGCGGCAACTGGACCTGTTGCCGGTGTGCATCCGCGGCGAGCGGCAACTGTGGCCGAGCCCTTTCTCACTGGAGCCGGTGCTGGCCAAGCGCGGCGAGCCGGTGTGCGTGCTGGCCAGCGGCGACCCGATGCTGTTCGGCGTCGGCGCCAGCCTGGCGCGGCAGGTGGCCCGGGAGGAAATGCACGTCCTGCCCGCGCCTTCCTCTTATTCACTGGCGGCCGCGCGCCTGGGCTGGCCGCTGCAAGAGGTGGTGACGCTCTCGGTGGTCGCCCGCCCCGTGGCCGCCCTCAGCGCCCAGCTGTTCAGCGGCGTGCGCCTGCTGGTCCTGAGCAATGACGGCCTCAGCCCCTCGGCCATCGCCGCGCTGCTGCGCGAACGCGGCTTCGGCCCAAGCCGGCTCAGCGTGCTCGAGCACCTGGGCGGCGAGGCCGAGCGACGGACCGAAGGCACCGCCAACGACTGGAGCGACCCGGCCATCGCCGACCTCAACCTGGTGGCCATCGAATGCCTGGCCGAGCCCGATACGCCGCGCCTGTCGCGCCTGGCCGGCTTGCCCGACTCGGCCTTCCAGCATGACGGCCAGCTGACCAAGCGCGACGTCCGCGCCATTACCCTGGCCCGCCTGGCGCCTGTTCCTGGCGAACTGTTGTGGGATGTCGGCGCCGGCAGCGGCTCGATCGGCATCGAGTGGATGCGCGCACACCCCAGCTGCCGGGCCCTGGCCATCGAAGCCGACCCAGGCCGCCAGCAACTGATCGAACACAACCGCGACGCCCTCGGCGTGCCCGGCCTGCAACTGGTTCGCGGCAGCGCGCCCCAGGCGCTGGATGGCCTGGAAGCCCCGGACGCGATCTTCATCGGCGGCGGCGTGACCCGCCCCGGCGTGCTCGACGCCTGCTGGGCCCGGCTCAAGCCCGGTGGCCGGCTGGTGGCCAACGCCGTGACCCTGCAAAGCGAAACGACCCTGATGGCCTGGCGCGAACGGCATGGCGGCGAGCTGACCCGCATCCATGTTGCCCAGGCCCTGCCCCTGGGGGACTTCGACACCTGGCGCCAGGCCCTGCCCATTACCTTGCTCGACCTCGTCAAACCGCTATGAGCACCCTGCCCTCCCCTGTAGGAGCGAGCTTGCTCGCGATCCAGACCACACGGTCCGTCTGGCGAACGCTATCGCGAGCAAGCTCGCTCCTACACAAGGCCGCGCGGCATGCGTGAAGAAACGGCGGAACAACCCGCCCCGCTGCGCAGCGGCCTGACCACCGGCAGCTGCGCCACCGCCACCAGCCTGGCGGCGGCGCGCCTGTTGCTCGGCGGCGCCAGCAGCGACGCCGTGGAGATCGTCCTGCCCAAGGGCAAGCAGGTGCAGATGCGCCTGGAGTTCTGCCGCCTCACCGACACCGGCGCCGAAGCCGGCACGATCAAGGATGCCGGCGACGACCCCGACGTGACCCACGGCGCCCTGCTCTATTCCCAGGTGCGCCTGAGCCCGGACAGCGGCATTCGTTTCATCGCCGGCCAAGGCGTGGGCACCGTGACCCGGCCGGGGCTGGTGCTGGGTGTGGGCGAACCGGCGATCAATCCAGTACCGCGCCGGATGATCAGCGAGCACCTGACGACGCTGGCCCGGGAACGCGGCTACCAGGGCGGCTTCGAGGTCACGGTCAACGTCGAGGATGGCGAAGCCCTGGCGCTGAAAACCATGAACCCGCGCCTGGGCATTCTCGGCGGCCTGTCGATCCTCGGCACCAGCGGCATCGTGCGGCCGTTTTCCTGTGCGGCCTATATCGCCTCGATCCACCAGGGCATCGATGTCGCCAAGACCAACGGCTACCTGCACATCGCCGCCTGTACCGGCAATGCCAGCGAAGACACCATGCGCCGCGTCTACGACCTGCCGGAAATCGCCCTGATCGAAATGGGCGACTTTGTCGGCGCCGTGCTCAAGCACCTGCGCAAAGTGCCGGTGGACAAACTCAGCCTGTGCGGCGGTTTCGGCAAGATCAGCAAGCTCGCGGCCGGGCACATGGACCTGCACAGCCGCCACTCCAGCATCGACCTGCCGCAACTGGCCGAATGGGCCGCGGCGGTCGGCGCCGACTCGGTGCTGCAAAGCGCCATCCGTGGCGCCAACACCAGCCAGCAAGCGCTGGCCATGGCCAGCGCCGCCGGCATCGCCCTGGGCGACGCGGTGTGCCTGCACGCCCTGGACTTTGCGCGCAGCGTGGTGCCGCCACAGGTCCAGGTCGAAGTCTTCGCCATCGATCGCCAGGGCGGCATCGTCGGCCATGCCGGCGCTTTTCGATGAAGCGCGTACTGCTGCTGGGCGGCGTGACCGAAGCCCTGGCCATCGCCCGGACCCTGGGGCCGGAGCACATCTATAGCCTGGCGGGCATCGGGCGCGTGCCCACTGACCTGGACTGCCAGGTGCGGGTCGGCGGCTACGGCGGCGCCGAGGGCCTGGCCCGGTTCATCCGCGAGCAAGGCATCGAGCTGCTGCTGGACGCCACTCATCCCTACGCCGCCAGGATCAGCCAGAACGCCGCCACAGCCGCGCAGCTGTGTGACATCCCCTGCTGGGCCCTGCGCCGACCGGCCTGGCAAGCGCAGGCCGGTGACGACTGGCGCGAAGTCCGCGACTGGGCCGAGCTGGTCCAGGCACTCGAACCCTTCAAGCGCCCGCTGTTCACCCTGGGCCGCGAGCCCTTGCAGCATCTGCATGAGATCCCCGCCGGACAGTTCTGGACCCTGCGCGCCCTCGACCAATACCCCGGCAATGACCGGTGCGAAGTGATAGGCGCACGCGGCCCCTTCCTGATCGACAGCGAACGCGAGCTGTTCGAACGCCGCCGTATCGACGTGCTGATCAGCAAGAACAGCGGCAGCAGCGCCACCGAACCCAAGCTGGAAGTGGCGCGCGAGCGTGGGGTGCCGGTGCTGATCCTGCAACGGCCGTCGTTGCCAGCCGTCGATCGGGAATTCCATGACCTGGACGAATTGCTCCAGGCCCTGCGCTGACCGCCTGGCCGCGCAAAACCCGGCCGATACATCGAGTTACCAAGTCCCCCGCTGAACGGTAGGACGCAGCCCTGGCCGCCGCGCCACGGGACCTTCGCGTATTGAAGACAGAGGAAACACTTGCGGCGTTGGCCACGGACAGGCTTTGCGGCACGATCAAAGGCCTACCCATATAGTAACTTATTTGTTACCTTTAAGGCCGACGATGATTACAGTCGAGGAATACCAGCAAGAGAACCAGCGCAGCCCCTTCGGTCGCTGGTTCGAAACGCTGGATACCCAGGCAGCCGTCAAGGTTTCCACCGCGCTGCTGCGCCTGGAAATGGGCAACACATCCAACATCAAGTGGTTCGACGGGCTTGGCGAATACCGCATCGATTGGGGCCCCGGCTACAGGATCTACCTGATCCAGGAAGGCCGGCACCTGGTGATCCTGTTTGGCGGTGGCGACAAGTCCACCCAGCAGGCCGACATCAGGCAGGCGAAGAAACTGATCGCCGAATTCCATCACCGCAAGAAGGCCGAACTGAAAACGAGGTGACACCCATGGCACTGACTCGAAGCTTCAAGCACAGCATTGCCGAACGCGCCGAGCGCGACCCGGCGTTTTCCCAGGCGCTGCTGGACGAGGCTGCTACGCTGTTTCTCAACGGCGAACCGGAGATGTCGCGGATCATTCTGCGCGACCTGGTCAACGCCACCGTCGGCTTCGAAGCCCTGGCCCGCGAGACCGCCAAGCCCAGCAAGAGCCTGCATCGCATGCTGTCCGCCAGCGGCAACCCGAGCATGGACAACCTGGCCGCGATCTTCGCCGCCATCCGCGCCAAGCTCGGCGTGGCCATCGAGGTCCGCGCGGTACCGGCTCACTGAGGAACGGCCAATCCAGGTGGCTCTGCGACACCACACCGCACGGCGCCTTTTTACTTATCCACAGCGATCAGGCTAAATACCCCCCTGTTCGCTCAACCTGACGGATCGTCACCATGTCCCGACAACGGCTCGCATTTGCCTGGATCGCCTGCTTCGCAGTGCTGTTCAACATGCTTGCCATGCCGCTTTCGGGAGCCATGCAGCAGAGCGATCGAGCACCTGCCGAGCAACTGTTGTGGGGCAGTTTCTGTTCCTCCAGCGGCACCAAGCTGGTGGCGATCTCCCTGGGCAAGCTGGAACAGCAAGCCCCACAGAACGACGATCACTCCACCATGCAGCACTGCTGGTGCTGTTCCGGCTCGGCGCCCCTGGTCGCCCTGCCAGGCCATGCGCCGCAGTTGTATTTCACCCGTTTCGAGTCCAACCGCAGCGTCGCGCCACCCGCGCAGGTCATGCCCACGCCACGCCAGCAATGGCCGAGCCTCAATCCCCGCGCCTCACCTCTGGTCTGATTCCACCTCGCAATTGATCTGCGTGTCGAATCGTTCTGGAGAACTGCCATGTTGAAATCCGTACAGGCCTTGCAAGCCCTGCTGCTGGCCGCCCTGCTGTTGCCCGCTGGTTTTGCCGCCGCCCATGAATACCAGGCTGGCGAGTTGCAGATTGCCCACCCCTGGTCACAGGAGCTGCCGCCCAACGCACCGACGGTGGCGGCCTATTTCGTCATTCACAACACCGGCAAGAATGCCGACCGCCTGCTCGGCGTCGACTCGCCGATCTCGGGCAAGGCCGAGCTGCATGAACACGTGCAGCAGGGCGACCTGATGAAAATGCAGCAGGTGCCCAACGTGGCGATCGCCCCGGGCGCGACCGTCACCTTCGCCCCCATGGCCTATCACGTGATGCTGCTGGAGCTCAAAGACCGCAACCTGCTCAGCGACGGCAAGCGCTTCCCGCTGACCCTGCACTTCGAGAAATCCGGCGACGTCACGGTCGAAGTGGCGGTGCAGAAGCAGGCGCCCGCGGGCAGCCAGGAACACATGCACGCCCAATAAGCCCCGGCCATCGTTACCGTGAACGCCTTGCGCTCGCCTGGCACCCGGCGATCCGTGCGCACGCCCGTGAAAGTACGGCGCGGCAGCTGGATCAGCCTGTTCGCCATGCTGATGATCTTTATCGGTCCGCTGATTTCCCAGTCGATGCCGATGGATCAGGCCATGCCGATGAACCTGTCCATGTCGATGGACATGAACATGGGCGAGCCCGGCTGCCACGGTGAAAACCCTCACGGCGCGGAGCACGGCAAGGTCCAGGGCGAACACCATGCGCTCTGGGAAAAATGCGGCTATTGCAGCCTGCTGTTCAACTGCCCGGCACTGCCTGGCAGCCTGTCGTTCACGGCGCTCGACAGTTCGCCGTCCAGCCACTTCCTCACCCCCTCGCCGCGTCTGGGCCATGCCCGGCAGACGGTGTTCCCCGGCGCCCGGACCCGCGCCCCGCCAGTCATTGCGTAAACCCCTCAACCGCACTTCACCCGGCCGACTGTAGAAAAGACAGCCGCAGGCTGCTGGCCGTGTTGTTTACGAAATGATTGATGGAACCTTTATGTCCAGGTTTTCTGCTGACACTCGCCTGTGCTCCGCCCAGGCCCCCGCTACCTTTGCCCTGAACCAACCTCGCGTACGTTTCAACCACGCCATCGCCCTGCTCTGCGGCGCCCTGCTCACGCCGCTGGCCCTGGCGGCCGAGCAACCGGTGGATCACAGCCAGCATGGCGAAGAACTGAGCCCGACGGTGATCACCGCCATCGCCCCCAGCTCACCGCTGACCGTGGTCACCAACCCCAAGGATCCGCGCCAGCCGGTCCCGGCCAGCGATGGCGGCGACTACCTGAAGACCATTCCCGGCTTCGCCCTGGTGCGCAACGGCGGCACCAACGGCGACCCGGTGCTGCGCGGCATGTTCGGCTCGCGCCTGAACATCCTCACCAACGGCGGCATGATGCTCGGCGCCTGCCCCGGCCGCATGGACGCGCCGACCTCCTATATCTCGCCGGAAACCTACGACAAGCTGACGGTGATCAAGGGTCCGCAAACCGTGCTCTGGGGCCCGGGCGCTTCGGCCGGGACCATCCTCTTCGACCGCGAGCCGGAAAACTTCGGCGAGCTGGGTACCCGGGTCAACGCCAGCGTCCTGGCCGGCTCCAACGGCCGCTTCGACAAGGTGATGGATGCCGCCGCCGGTGGGCCACTGGGTTACGTGCGGGTGATCGGCAACCAGGCCCATTCCGACGACTACAAGGACGGCAACAACGACACCGTGCCGTCGCGCTACGACAAGTGGAACGGTGACGTCGCCGTGGGCTGGACCCCGGACGCCGACACCCTGCTGGAACTCACCGCCGGCAAGGGCGACGGCGAAGCGCGTTACGCCGGGCGCGGCATGGACGGCTCGCAGTTCAAGCGGGAAAGCCTGGGCCTGCGTTTCGAGCGTTCCAATATCGGCGAGGTGCTGGATAAGGTCGAGGCGCAGGTCTACTACAACTACGCCGACCACGTGATGGACAACTACAGCCTGCGCACGCCGTCCGGCACCGGGATGATGGCCGGCCCCATGGCCAGCAACGTCGACCGCCGCACCCTCGGCGCGCGAATCAAGGCCACCTGGCGCTGGGCCGATGTGCAGTTGATCAGCGGTATCGATGCGCAGACCAACGAGCACCGTCAGCGCAAAGGCATGGGGATCGACACCTATAAGGACCAGCCACGCACCAAGGACGCCGACTTCCACAACTACGGCGCATTCGGCGAACTGACCTGGTACGCCGCCGACCGAGACCGGCTGATCAGCGGCGCCCGAGTGGACCGCGCCTCGGCCAAGGACTACCGCCAGAGCATCGGTTCCGGAATGATGACCCGGCCCAATCCGACCGCCGGCAATACCCGCGCCGACACCCTGCCCAGCGGTTTCATCCGCTACGAGCATGACCTGGCCGACAGCCCGACCACGGTCTATGCCGGCCTCGGCCACGCGCAACGCTTCCCGGATTACTGGGAGCTGTTCTCGCCGAAGATGGGGCCGGCCGGATCGGTCAACGCCTTCGATTCGATCAAGCCGGAAAAGACCACCCAGCTCGACTTCGGCCTGCAATACAAGACCGCGGAACTGGAAGCCTGGGCCTCGGGCTACATCGGCCAGGTACGCGACTACATCCTGTTCAACTACCGCCCCGGGATGATGGGCATGACCTCGCAAGCCGAGAACATCGACGCGCGCATCATGGGCGGCGAGCTCGGCGCGGCCTACAAGCTGACCGACAACTGGAAGGCCGACGCCACCCTCGCCTACGCCTGGGGCAAGAACAGCAGCGACGGCTCGCCGCTACCGCAGATGCCGCCGCTGGACGCGCGTTTCGGCCTGACCTACAGCGCGGACAACTGGAGCGCAGGTGCCCTGTGGCGGGTGGTGGCGGCGCAGAACCGCATCGATGAAAACAAGGGCAACGTGGTCGGCAAGGACTTCGGCAAGAGCGGCGGCTTCGGGGTGTTCTCGCTCAACGGCGCCTACCGGATCAACAAGAACCTGAAGGTCAGTACCGGCGTCGACAACCTGTTCGGCAAGGCCTACGCCGAGCACCTGAACCTGGCCGGCAACGCCGGGTTCGGCTACCCGGCCAATGACCCGCAAGCCATCAACGAACCGGGGCGCACGCTCTGGACCAAGGTGGATCTGAGCTTCTAAACACAACAACAAATGGAGCCGCTGCCGAAGGGCTGCGATAAGGCCGAAAGCCTTCAGCGCTATTGAGTACGTTGCGGCCGTTCCGGCCGATCGCCGCCTATCGGTAGCGGCTACAGAGAATAATTGCCCATGCGGAGCGTTCCCTGATGAGCCAACCGAAAGTGTCTTTCTACAACCTGGCCTGGCGCTGGCATTTCTATGCCGGGCTGTTCGTGGCCCCTTTCATGGTGATGCTGTCCCTGACCGGGATCATCTACCTGTTCAAACCCCAGCTCGACCCGCTGATGTACGGCCACCTGCTGCAGGTGCCAGCGGGGCACCACATGCTCAGCGCCGATGAGCAGCTCCAGCGGGTCCGGGCCGCGTATCCCCAAGGCCATGTCAAACAGTACCTGCCGCCGCTCGAAGCCGGACGCAGCGCGCAGTTCGTGGTGCAGAAGGAAGGTGGCGAACTCAATGCGTTCGTCGACCCTTACCACGGCAATATCCTTGGCGAGCAAGACGCCAAGAACAATCTGCAAGCCATCGCCCGGGCCATTCATGGCGAGCTGATGATCGGCACCCTCGGCGACCGGCTGGTAGAGCTGGCGGCGGGCTGGGGCATCGTCCTGGTGGTGTCCGGGCTGTACCTGTGGTGGCCGCGCGGCAAGTCTTCGGCCGGGGTGTTGTGGCCGCGGTTCAGCAGCCGCGGCCGTGTGCTGTGGCGCGACCTGCACGCCGTGGTCGGCTTCTGGGGCGCGGCGTTCCTGCTGGTGATGCTGCTCAGCGGCATGACCTGGACCGGCTTCTGGGGCAAGCAATACGCCGAGCTGTGGAATCGCTTCCCGGCGGCGATGTGGAACGACGTGCCCAAGTCCGACCAGCAGGCCGGCGAACTCAACACCGCCAGCCGCCAGACCGTACCCTGGGCCATGGAAAACACTCCGCTGCCGATGTCCGGCGACCATGCCGAACACATGGCCCACGGCGCCGCGCACGAAGGTCCGGCGGCGCCCGCGGTCAGCCTGCAGCAGGTGCAGGACATCGCCACCCAGCGCCAGGTCGAAGCCGGTTACAGCATCACCTTGCCGACCAGCGCCAGCGGCGTGTTCACCATTGCCGTGTTCGCCGACGACCCACGCAACGACGCCACCCTGCATGTCGACCAGTACACCGGCAAGGTCCTGGCCGATGTGCGCTGGCAGCAGTACAGCAACGTCGCCCGCGCCACCGAAGTCGGGGTGATGCTGCACGAAGGCAAGATGTTCGGCCCGTTCAACCAGATCGTGGTGCTGCTGATCTGCCTGATGATTCTGCTGAGCGCCGTCAGCGGCCTGGTGATCTGGTGGAAGCGTCGTCCCCAGGGGCGCCTCGGTGTACCGCCGCTGCGCCATGACCTGCCGAAATGGAAAACCGCGATGGCGATCATGCTCGCGCTGGCCGTGGCCTTTCCCCTGGTCGGGGCCTCGCTGGTGGCCGTGTGGCTGCTGGATCGCGTGCTGTTGTCGCGCTGGAACCGCTCGACTGAATCGGCCTCATCTTCATCATGAATCAGGCGAGATGCGCGGTTTAGAGGGATCTGTAGACTGCTGTCGGTTCAATTTCCGACACACATAATGTTACTTTGTAACATTAAAGTGTAAGATCCCCTACCCGCAGCCACCCATGCTGCGGGTAACCCTCTCGAAGAAGCGACTCAGCCGCCCCGATGAACCGCCCGACAACTAAGCTCCTGGCGTCCAGCCTCTGCCTGCTGGCCCTGAATCACCCCGCCCAGGCCGACGACGCGCCCCTGACGCTGCCCACCGGCACCATCAGCGCGCCCGCCATCGACGCGCAGGACATCAGCCTGCACACCCCGACCACTGCCGGTTCGCGCCTGGGCCTGAGCGCCCTGCAAACCCCGGCCAGCACCGAGAGCCTGAGCGGCGAGCGCATTCGCCAGCGTGGCGACCGCAGCGTGCAGGACGCGGTGTCGCGCGGCACCGGGATCAGCCGTACCGGCACACCCGGCGACGGCGGCACTTCGTTGTCGGCGCGCGGCTTTACCGGCCAGGGTTCGGTGATGCAGTTGTATGACGGCAATCGCCTGTACAGCGGCATGGGCACCGTGACTTTCCCGGTGGACACCTGGTCGGTGGAACGGGTGGATGTGCTGCGCGGCCCGGCCTCGGTGCTGTATGGCGAAGGCGCCACCGGCGCGGTGGTCAATGTGATCCCGAAGAAACCCTTCACCGGCGAGATCGAAAACCACCTGCGCCTCGGCTACGGTTCCTACGACAGCCAGCAGCAGGCCCTCGACAGCGGCGGCTCGCTGAGCGACACGCTGAGCTATCGCCTGAACCTCAACCGCCTGCGCAGCAATGGCTGGATCGATCGCGGCGACAGCGCCAGCGACTTCATCAGCGCGGCGCTGCGCTGGCAGGCCACGGACGACCTGGCGTTCACCCTCGCCCACGACTACGGCGACCAGCAGCCGATGAATGATTTCGGCACCCCGCTGGTCAATGGCCGCTTCCATGAGGGCCTGCGGGACAAGAACTACAACATCGGCAACGACAAGCAGCACTACAACGATCAGTGGACGCGCCTGACCAGCGAGTGGCAGCTCTCCGACGCCGTCAGCGCCAGCAACGAGCTGTATTACCTCAAGGCCCAGCGCCGCTGGCAGAACGCCGAAAACTACAGCTGGGACACCGCCGGCCAGCAGCTTCTGCGCAGCGGCAATTTCGCCATCAAGCACCAGCAGGAGCAGGTCGGCGATCGCCAGACCTTCACCTTCAAGCACAGCCTGTTCGGCCTCGACAGCCAGACCCTGGCCGGGGTCGATTACAACCGCATCCGCTTCCAGCTCAACAGCAACTCACCGTTCAAGGATGCGCTGCCGGATGGCCAGCCACTGGATCTGCAACACCCGGACAAGGGCCGCTTCGACAGCGCCTCGGCCTATCGCCCGCAATTCCAGAGCACCACCAAACAGATGTCGGCCTTCGCCGAAAACCGTACCCAGTTGAGCGAGCGCTGGTCGCTGGTGACCGGCGTGCGCCGCGACTACGTGCAGGTGGATCGCGACAACCTGGTGGACGGCAGCCAGAGCGACAAGACCCTGACCGGCAACAACTGGAAGGCCGGGCTAGTGTTCGCGCTGACGCCGGACACCTCGCTCTACGGCCAGTACGCCACCAGCACCGACGGCGTCGGCGGCCTGATTTCCCTGAGCCCGAGCCAGCAGCAATACGACCTGGCCCGCGCCCGGCAGAGCGAGATCGGCCTCAAGCAGATGTTCTGGGACCAGCGCGGCGAATGGACCCTGGCGGCCTATCACATCGTCAAGAAGAAGCTGCTGACCGACGACCCGGGCAACCCGACGCTCAAGCAGCAGGTCGGCCAGCAGTCGTCCCGCGGCCTGGAGGCCAGCCTCGACCTGCAACTGCCCCACGCCTGGCAACTGCAAGCCAATGCCGCCATCGTCAAGGCCCGGTACGACGACTTCCAAGAGCAGGTCGGCAACCAGTTCGTCTCGCGCAGCGGCAATCGCCCGGTGGACGTGCCACGGCGTACCGCCAACCTGTGGCTGAACAAGGCGGTGACCGATAACCTGCGGGCCGGCGCCGGGGTGCGTTATGTCGATGCCCGCTACGCCGACCTGGCCAACCGCAACGAGCTGCCCAGCTACACCGTGGTCGACGCGGTGTTGTCGTGGAAAGCCCTGCGCGACACCACCTTCGGTTTGCAGCTGAACAATCTGTTCGACCGGCAGTACGCGCAAAGCCAATACAATGAGGGCCAGCAATGGATCCTCGGCGAACCACGGTCGTTTTTCGTGACCGCCGATTACACCTTTTAACCAATACCTGTAGCCGCCGAAGGCTGCGATCGCGACCGAAGGGCGCGCAAGGCCTCAAGATCGCCGAAGGCCTTCGGCCTTATCGCAGCCTTCGGCAGCGGCTACAAGGAATCATATGGACCCCGCATGACCTCGCTGAACCTCACCAACCTGGCCTGGACACCCCTGGGCCAGGGCCACTGTCATCACCAGTTCCAGCTGCGTGAGGCCAGCCTGCGCGTGGCGCCGGGGGAGTTCGTCGGGCTGATCGGGCCCAACGGCAGCGGCAAGACCAGCCTGCTGCGCTGCAGCTATCGCTTCAGCCGGCCGGACCAGGGCGAAGTCCGGCTCGATCACTACAACGTCTGGAAGCAGACGCCGCGCTGGTGCGCGCAGCGCATTGCCGTGGTGTTGCAGGAGTTCCCCGAGGCCTTCGGCCTGACCGTCGCAGAAGTGGTCGCCATGGGCCGCACCCCGCACAAGGGCCTGTTCGACGGCGACAGCACCGCAGACCGCACCATCGCCCGCCAGGCGCTGGAGTCGGTGGGCCTGCTGGGTTTCGAGGCGCATGCCTTCGCCACCTTGTCCGGCGGGGAAAAGCAGCGGGTGATCCTGGCCCGCGCCCTGGCCCAGCAACCGCAACTGCTGATCCTCGACGAACCGACCAACCACCTCGACCCGCGCTACCAGCTGGAGCTGCTGCAACGGGTCAAGCGCCTGGGCATCGGCACCCTCGCCAGCATCCACGACTTGAACCTGGCCGCCGCCTTCTGCGATCGCCTGTACGTGATCGATCACGGACGCATCGTCGCCAGCGGCACACCCGAGCAAGTGCTGACGGTCACGCTGCTGCGCGAGGTGTTCGGCGTCGACGCCCTGGTCGACCAACACCCGCTGTCCGGCTACCCACGAATCACCTGGATAACCCAACCATGACCCCGCGCGTCTCACTCAACTGCCTGATCCCTGCCGGCCTGGCCCTGTCGCTGCTCGCCGGCCAGGCCTGCGCCGAAGCCACCCGTTACCCGCTGACCGTCCACAGTTGCAACCGCGAGGTGACCTTCAAGGAAGCACCCAAGCACGCCCTGAGCCACGACATCAACATGACCCAGATGATGCTCGCCCTGGGCCTCAAGTCGCGCATGGTCGGCTACAGCGGCATCAGCGGCTGGAAGGCGGTGACGCCCGAGATGCAGGCCATCCTCGACGGCCTGCCGGAGCTGGCGGCCAAGTACCCGTCGGTGGAAACCCTGCTCGACGCCAATGTCGATTTCTTCTTCGCCGGCTGGGACTACGGCATGCGCGTTGGCGGCGACCTGACCCCACAGACCCTGACGCCGCTGGGCATCAATGTGCTGGAGCTGACCGAGTCCTGCGCCTTCGTGATGAAGCGCCCGGCCGCCAGCCTCGACGACACCTACAACGACCTGCGCAACCTCGGGCGGATCTTCGATGTGCAGGACCGTGCCAACCAGTTGATCGCCGAGATGCAGCAACAGGTCGCCGCGATCCAGCAGGACCTGCCCACGGAAAAACCGCGGGTGTTCCTCTACGACAGCGGCGAAGACCGCGCCATGACCTCCGGCCGCCTGGGCATGCCCCAGGCGCTGATCGATGCCGCCGGCGGGCGCAACATCCTCGACGACGTCGAGGCCAGCTGGACCCGGGTCAACTGGGAAACCGTGGTCGAACGCAACCCGCAGGTGATCGTGATCGTCGACTACAGCGAAGTCACTGCCGAACAGAAACAGCAGTTCCTGCTCAACAACAAGGCGCTGCAATCGGTGGATGCGATCCGTAACCAGCGCTTCATCGTGATCCCCTACGTGCAGGCCACGCCGGGCATCGATAACGTCGAAGCGGTGCAAACCCTGGCCAAGGGTTTCCACGGCGCATGATCGATCGTCGTTATGCCTTGTTGCTGACTGCCCTCGGCGCGTTGCTGCTGGCGTCCTGCGTATTGTCCCTGGGTTTCGGCTCGGCGCGGGTGCCGGTGGACGTGGTGTGGCGGATCCTGCTGCACAAGACCCTCGACCTGGGCGAGGCGGACTGGAGCGCCGGGCAGGAGCATATCGTCTGGCTGATCCGCGTGCCGCGCATGTTGCTCGGGGCCCTGGTTGGCGCCGGGCTGGCGCTGATCGGCGCGGTGTTGCAAGCGGTGACGCGCAATCCGCTGGCCGACCCGCACCTGCTCGGCGTGACCTCCGGCGCCACCCTGGGCGCGGTGATCGTGGTACTGCATGTGGGTGAAATCGTCGGCCTGCTGACCCTGCCCATCGCCGCCTTTATCGGCGCGTTGGCGAGCATGCTGCTGGTACTCGGCATCGCCGCGCGCCACGGCCGGCTCGACAGCGACCGCCTGCTGCTGTGCGGGGTGGCGGTGTCCTTCGTGATGATGGCGGTGGCCAACCTGCTGCTGTTCATGGGCGACCACCGCGCCAGCTCGGCGGTGATGTTCTGGATGCTCGGCGGGCTGGGCCTGGCGCGCTGGGAACTGCTCGCGGTGCCGGCGGCCAGCGTGCTGCTCGGGCTGGTCCTGCTGCTGGGCATGGCGCGGCCGTTGAACGCGCTGATGGCCGGCGAGCAGACCGCGGTGACCCTCGGCCTGAATGCCCGCAACGTGCGGCTGCGGGTGTTCCTGATCGCTTCGCTGATGACCGGGGTGCTGGTGTCCATCAGCGGCTCCATCGGTTTCGTCGGGCTGATGGTGCCGCACATTGCCCGGCGCCTTGTGGGTGCCGAGCATCGTCGGCTGTTGCCGGTGTGCGTGCTGCTGGGCAGCGTGTTCCTGGTCTGGGTCGACGTCGCCGCCCGCACCCTGATCGCCCCCGAAGACCTGCCCATAGGCGTGGCCACGGCAGCCATTGGCGGGCTGTTCTTTATCGGCCTGATGCGCCGCCGCTGAAAGGCGTCCTACAGAAGAACAATGTCCGACGCAGCCCTGTAGCCGCTGCCGCAGGCTGCGATAAGGCCGAAGGCCTTTGGCGATCTTGAAGCCGTGCGCGCCCTTCGGTCGCGATCGCAGCCTGCGGCAGCGGCTACAGGTCATCACTGGCACCAGCGCGGCGCATTCGTGCGCACCAAAGACGCCTGATGGCCCCGCATTGGTGCGCCAGCCCTCTCCCCTGCTCCGTAAAAGCGACGTTTTCATGCCCTGTGCCGACTAGGCACACCCCTTGCAAAACAGCCCTTCAGTAGTCCGCATCTGCCAACCAAGAAAACTCATAAGTTCATGGAGATCGCACAATGAAGCGTCGCAGCTTGATCAAGGCTTTCACACTCACGGCAAGCATTGCCGCGATGGGCATGACCTGGACCGTCCAGGCCGCCGAGACCATCAAGGTCGGCATCCTGCATTCGCTATCGGGGACCATGGCGATCTCCGAAACCTCGCTCAAGGACATGGCGCTGATGACCATTGACGAGATCAACGCCAAGGGCGGCGTCAACGGCAAGCAGCTCGAGGCGGTGGTGGTCGACCCGGCGTCGAACTGGCCGCTGTTCGCCGAGAAAGGCCGCCAGCTGCTGACCCAGGACAAGGTCGCCGTGGTGTTCGGCTGCTGGACCTCGGTATCGCGCAAATCGGTGCTGCCGGTGTTCGAGGAACTCAACGGCCTGCTGTTCTACCCGGTGCAATACGAAGGCGAAGAGATGTCGCCGAACGTGTTCTACACCGGCGCGGCGCCTAACCAGCAGGCGATCCCGGCGGTGGAATACCTGATGAGCGAAGACGGCGGCAGCGCCAAGCGCTTCTTCCTGCTCGGCACCGACTATGTCTACCCGCGCACCACCAACAAGATCCTGCGCTCGTTCCTGCATTCCAAGGGCGTGGCCGACAAGGACATCGAAGAGGTCTACACCCCGTTCGGCCACAGCGACTACCAGACCATCGTCGCCAACATCAAGAAGTTCTCCGCCGGCGGCAAGACCGCGGTCATCTCCACGGTCAACGGCGACTCCAACGTGCCGTTCTACAAAGAGCTGGCCAACCAGGGCCTGAAAGCCACCGACGTACCGGTGGTGGCCTTCTCCGTGGGCGAGGAAGAACTGCGCGGCATCGACACCAAGCCGCTGGTGGGCAACCTCGCGGCCTGGAACTACTTCGAGTCCGTGGAGAACCCGGTGAACCAGAAGTTCGTCGCCGACTGGAAAGCCTACGCCAAGGCCAAGAAGCTGCCGGGCGCGGATAAAGCCGTGACCAACGACCCGATGGAAGCCACCTACGTCGGCATCCACATGTGGGCCCAGGCGGTGGAGAAAGCCAAGTCCACCGACGTCGACAAGGTCCGCGAAGCCCTGGCCGGCCAGACCTTCGCCGCGCCGTCGGGCTACACCCTGACCATGGACAAGACCAACCACCACCTGCACAAGCCGGTGATGATCGGCGAGATCCAGCCGGACGGTCAGTTCAACGTGGTCTGGCAGACCGAAGGCCCGATCCGCGCCCAGCCGTGGAGCCCGTTCATCCCGGGCAACGACAAGAAGCCGGACTACGCGGTGAAGAGCAACTAAGCAACGGATGGATGCCGGCCGCCGCTCCCGCGTCCGGCACAACCTCTGTAGCCGCTGCCGCAGGCTGCGACAGGTCCGCAGGACCTTGAGGCCCTCAAGAGCACGTCCTCTGCGAGGCCGATCGCAGCCTGCGGCAGCGGCTACAGACCCACGCTCCGCGCAAGGCCATTGACATGCCCACTGCCCTCTACCGTTTCATCCTCGCCTGCCTGCTGTTGCTGCCATTGGCCGCCAGGGCCGGCGACGCCGAAGACTTCGTCGCGGCCAACGCCACGCAACAGGCCAGGCTGCTGGAAAGCTGGGCCGCGCAGCCCGACCCGGCGCGCCTCGAACTGCTCGGCGCCTTGCAGCAAGGCCAGCTGACCGTCGATGGGCAAGCCAAGACCTTGCGCCTGAACAATCGCCTGCGGGGTCTGATCGACACCGCCATGGCCAGCCACCAACTGCTCGCCGCCGACGCAAAGATCCGTCTGGCCGCCGCGCAGCAGTTGCAGAAAAGCGCCAAGCCGGCGCAGCTGAAATTCCTCGATGCCAGCCTGGCCGCTGAGCAGGACCAGGCCGTACACGACGCCCTGAGCCTGGCCCTGGCCAACCTGCAACTGGTGGACAGCGACCCGGCCGTGCGCCTGGCCGCGGTGCGCCTGCTGGGTGAAACCGGCGACCCGCTGGCCCGCACCCGCCTCGAGGGCCTGCTCGAACCCGGCGTGGAAGCCGATGCCGGGGTGCGCACCGCCGCCGAAACCAGCCTGGCCCAGGTCAAGCGCAAACTGCTGGTGGGCGAGGTGCTCGGCCAGGCCTTCAGCGGCATGTCCCTGGGCTCGATCCTGCTGCTGGCGGCCCTGGGCCTGGCAATCACCTTCGGCCTGCTCGGGGTGATCAACATGGCCCACGGCGAGATGCTGATGCTCGGCGCCTACTCCACCTACATGGTGCAGCTGCTGTTCCAGCGCTACGCCCCGCAGGCCATCGAGTTCTACCCGCTGATCGCCCTGCCGGTGGCGTTCTTCGTCACCGCCGGCATCGGCATGGCCCTGGAACGCACGGTGATCCGCCATCTCTACGGCCGGCCGCTGGAAACCCTGCTCGCCACCTGGGGCATCAGCCTGATGCTGATCCAGCTGGTGCGCCTGGTATTCGGCGCGCAGAACGTCGAGGTGTCGAACCCGGCCTGGCTGTCGGGCGGGATCCAGGTGCTGCCCAACCTGGTGCTGCCCTACAACCGCATCGTGATCATCGCTTTCGCGCTGTTTGTGGTGGTGCTGACCTGGCTGCTGCTGAACAAGACCCGCCTGGGCCTGAACGTGCGCGCGGTCACCCAGAACCGCAACATGGCCGCCTGCTGCGGCGTACCGACAGGACGGGTCGACATGCTCGCCTTCGGCCTCGGTTCCGGCATCGCCGGCCTTGGTGGCGTGGCCCTGAGCCAGATCGGCAACGTCGGCCCGGACCTGGGCCAGAGCTACATCATCGACTCGTTCCTGGTGGTGGTGCTCGGCGGTGTCGGCCAACTGGCCGGTAGCGTGTTCGCCGCGTTCGGCCTGGGGGTAGCCAACAAGATTCTGGAGCCACAGATCGGCGCCGTGCTCGGCAAGATCCTGATCCTCGCGCTGATCATTCTGTTTATCCAGAAACGTCCGCAAGGCCTCTTCGCATTGAAAGGACGGGTGATCGACTGATGAATCAGCCTCTATTGGTTACCGCTACACAAAAGGCCGGGCCCAAGGTCTCGGTCGCCGTCGGCGCGCTGATCCTGGCGGTGCTGCTGGCCCTGCCGCTGCTCTCGCTGCTGGCGCCGGACAACCCGCTGCACGTCTCGGCCTACACCCTGACCCTGGTGGGCAAGATCCTCTGCTACGCCATCGTCGCCCTGGCCCTGGACCTGGTTTGGGGTTATGCCGGGCTGCTGTCCCTGGGCCATGGCCTGTTCTTCGCCCTCGGCGGCTACGCCATGGGCATGTACCTGATGCGCCAGGCCGCGGGGGACAGCCTGCCGGCGTTCATGACCTTCCTCTCGTGGACCGAGCTGCCCTGGTACTGGAGCGGCACCGGCAGCTTCCTCTGGGCCTTGTGCCTGGTGGTGCTGGCGCCAGGCTTGCTCGCACTGGTGTTCGGCTTCTTCGCCTTCCGCTCGCGGATCAAGGGCGTGTATTTCTCGATCATGACCCAGGCCCTGACCTTCGCCGGCATGCTCCTGTTCTTTCGCAACGAGACCGGATTTGGCGGCAACAACGGCTTCACCAACTTCCGCACCATCCTCGGCTTCGGCATCACCGAGCCTGGGACCCGCGCGGTGCTGTTCCTGGCCACCGTGCTGTTGCTGGTGGCCAGCCTGTACATCGGCTGGCGCCTGGCCCGGAGCAAGTTCGGCCGGGTGCTGACCGCGCTGCGCGATGCCGAGAACCGCCTGATGTTCTGCGGCTACGACCCACGCGGCTTCAAGCTGTTCGTCTGGGTGCTGAGCGCGGTGCTCTGCGGCCTGGCGGGGGCGTTGTATGTACCGCAAGTGGGCATCATCAACCCCAGCGAAATGTCGCCGACCAACTCCATCGAGGCCGCCGTGTGGGTCGCCCTGGGCGGTCGCGGCACGCTGATCGGGCCGCTGCTCGGCGCCGGCGTGGTCAACGGCATGAAGAGCTGGTTCACCGTGGCCTTCCCGGAATACTGGCTGTTCTTCCTTGGGGCGCTCTTCATCATCGTCACCCTGTATTTGCCCAAAGGCATCATCGGCTTGCTGAAGAAAAGGGGCGAATCATGAGAATCACAGCGACGGCCGAATTCATGCTCGAACCTATCCTTGAGCCCAACAAAGACGCCGGCAGCAGCCGCGACGCCATCGGTCTCGGCCAGGCCGCCGGCAAGGGCCTGAACACCCGCCACGGCACCATCCTGACCCTGGAAGACATCAGCGTCAGCTTCGATGGCTTCAAGGCGCTCAACGATCTGAACCTGTACATCGGCGTCGGCGAGCTGCGTTGCATCATCGGCCCCAACGGCGCGGGCAAGACCACCCTGATGGACGTGATCACCGGCAAGACCCGGCCCACCCACGGCAAGGCCTGGTTCGGCGAAACCCTGGACCTGACGCAGATGAGCGAGGTGCAGATCGCCCAGGCCGGCATCGGCCGCAAGTTCCAGAAGCCCACGGTGTTCGAAGCCCTGAGCGTGTTCGAAAACCTGGAGCTGGCGCAGAACACCGACAAGTCGGTGTGGGCCAGCCTGCGGGCGAAACTCTCCGGCGAGCAGAAAGACCGCATCGACGAAGTGCTGGAAACCATTCGCCTGACCGCCTCGGTGGAACGCCAGGCCGGCCTGCTGTCCCACGGCCAGAAGCAGTTCCTGGAAATCGGCATGCTGCTGATGCAGGACCCGCAGTTGCTGCTGCTCGACGAGCCGGTGGCGGGCATGACCGATGCCGAGACCGAGTTCACCGCCGAGCTGTTCAAACGCCTGGCGGGCAAGCATTCGCTGATGGTGGTGGAGCACGACATGGGCTTCGTCGGCTCGATCGCCGACCACGTCACCGTGCTGCACCAGGGCAGCGTGCTGGCCGAAGGGTCGCTGGAACAGGTGCAGGAAAACGAACGGGTGATCGAGGTCTATCTCGGCCGCTGACGGCTCCTTGTAGGAGCGAGCTTGCTCGCGATGGAGGTCAACGATAACGCGCGCTACCTGGATGAGCGCGCCGTTCTCAGGCTCTTCGCGAGCAAGCTCGCTCCTACAAAAAGAATTGAAGGAAAAACCAGACATGCTGCAAGTCGACACGCTGCACCAGTACTACGGCGGTAGCCACATCCTGCGGGGCCTGAGCTTCGAGGCGAAGGTCGGCGAAGTCACCTGCCTGCTCGGGCGCAACGGGGTGGGCAAGACCACCTTGCTCAAATGCCTGATGGGCCTGCTGCCGGCCAAGGAAGGCACGGTGAACTGGGAAGGCCAGGCCATCACCGCCTACAAGCCCCATCAACGGGTGCATGCCGGCATCGCCTACGTGCCCCAGGGCCGGGAGATCTTCGGCCGCCTGACCGTGGAAGAAAACCTGTTGATGGGGCTTTCCCGTTTTGGCGCGAAAGAGGCCAAGGAAGTGCCGGCCTTCATCTACGAGCTGTTCCCGGTGCTGCTGCAAATGAAACAGCGGCGCGGCGGCGACCTGTCCGGCGGCCAGCAACAGCAGCTGGCCATCGGCCGGGCCCTGGCCAGCCGGCCACGGCTGTTGATCCTCGACGAACCCACCGAGGGCATCCAGCCGTCGGTGATCAAGGAAATCGGCACGGTGATCAAGAAACTCGCGGCCCGCGGCGATATGGCGATCCTGTTGGTGGAGCAGTTCTACGACTTCGCCGCCGAACTGGCCGACCAGTACCTGGTGATGTCCCGGGGCGAAATCGTCCAGCAGGGCCGCGGTGAAAATATGCAAGCCGAGGGTGTACGCGGCCTGGTTACCATCTAAGTTACGATCTAGCCTGTAACGTCCAGACACTAAGCACAAACCATGAACCTGCCAGCCCACACCGCCTTGTTCACCCCCAGCTGGCACGCCGAGCTGGAACTCGGCTACGCCCGCTTTGGCGACAGCACACGCCCGGTGCAGCGCCGGCACAAGGGCCCGCTGCGGGTGCAGAAGCACCTGTACGCCGAAGGCCCCGAAGTCTGCCAGCACATCATCGTGCATCCGCCCGGCGGAATTGCCGGCGGCGACCGCCTGCAGATCCGCGCCAGCGTCGACCGCGATGCCTGGGCGCAGCTGACCAGCCCCGGCGCCGCCAAGTGGTATCGCGCCAACGGGCCCGCCTATCAGACCCTGGAATTGAACGTTGCCGCCGGCGCCACCCTGGAATGGCTGCCCCAGGAAACCATCGTGTTCAGCGCCGCCCAGGCCGAACTGAGCACCCGTATCGAGCTGCAAGGCGACGCCCGGCTGTTCTACTGGGACGTGGTGGCGCTCGGCCGCCCGGCCAGCGACGAGCGCTTCGACCTCGGGCATTTCCAGTCGCACCTGGACATCCGCCGCGAGGGCCAGTTGCTCTGGCACGAACGCCAGCGCATCGGCGGCGGCGACGGCTTGCTCGACTCACCGATCGGCCTGGACGGCCAGCCGGTCTTCGCCACCCTGCTGGCCACCGGCGAGATCGACAGCCAGCTGCTGGAGCGTTGCCGTTCGCTGCCTCATGCCGTGCACGGCGACCTGACGCAACTGCCCGGCCTGCTGGTGGCCCGCTGCCTGGCCAGCGAAGCGCTGCTGGCCCGCGCCTGGCTGATCGACCTGTGGCGCCTGTTGCGCCCGGCCCTGCTGGGGCGCGAGGCGCTGCCGCCGAGGATCTGGAACACATGACACAGCGACACGACTTTCCTGTAGCCGCTGCCGCAGGCTGCGATCGTCCGCGTAGCGGGCGCCAAACCAGACGCCGCGGCGTATCAGGCAGATCGTGTCAACCAGGGTGCGTCTCCTGCGGAGCCGATCGCAGCCTGCGGCAGCGGCTACGGATGCATCGCGCCATGCCCTCTTTCAACTGCTCAACAACGGATTTTGAACGATGGACCTGACCCCACGCGAAAAAGACAAACTGCTGATCTTCACCGCCGGCCTGGTGGCCGAACGGCGCCTGGCCCGTGGCGTAAAGCTCAATTACCCGGAAGCCATGGCCTACATCTCCGCGGCGCTGCTCGAAGGCGCCCGCGACGGCCAGACCGTGGCCGAGCTGATGCACTACGGCACCACCCTGCTGACCCGCGAACAGGTAATGGAAGGCATCCCGGAGATGATTCCGGAAATCCAGGTGGAAGCGACTTTCCCCGACGGCACCAAGCTGGTCACCGTCCACCAACCGATCGCCTGAGGCCGCCCATGACGTATTCCATCCGCGATGCGGTGCATGCCGACCTGCCGGCGATCCGCGATATCTATAACGACGCCGTGCTCAACACCACGGCGATCTGGAACGAACAGGCCGTGGACCTGGGCAATCGCCAGGCCTGGTTCAGCGCCCGCCAGGCCCAGGGTTATCCGATCCTGGTGGCGGTCGACGCCGACGAAAGCGTGCTCGGTTATGCCTCGTTCGGCGACTGGCGGCCCTTCGACGGCTTCCGCCATACCGTCGAGCACTCGGTCTATGTGCGCAACGACCAGCGCGGCAACGGCCTCGGCCCGCGCCTGATGCAAGCGCTGATCGAACGCGCCAAAAGCTGCGACAAGCACGTGATGGTCGCGGCCATCGAAAGCGGCAATGCCGCCTCGATCCGCCTGCACGAACGCCTGGGCTTCGTCACCACCGGACAGATGCCGCAAGTGGGCACCAAGTTCGGGCGCTGGCTGGACCTGACGTTCATGCAGCTGACCCTCGATCCGGGGGCGCCACCGCCCACCATCCACAAGGAGTGATACCCGATGAACGCCGCCCAACTGCGTCGAGTCCATGCGGAGAGCTTTGCCCACTATCGCCAGGGGTTGATTGATCTGTTGTTCGACGCCGTGGGCCACGGCGCCTCGGTCGGTTTCATGGCCGACCTCGACGAGGAACAGGCCCGCGCCTACGTCAACAGCGTCCAGGCCAGCGTGGCCGACGGCAGCCTGCTGCTGTGGGTGGTGGTGCAGGACGAGCGGGTCCTGGCCAGCGTGCAACTGGCGCTGTGCCAGAAGCCCAACGGCCTCAATCGCGCCGAGGTACAGAAGCTGCAGGTGCGCCACGACGCCCGCCGCCGTGGCATGGGCCAGCAGTTGATGCACGCCGTGGAACAGGCGGCGCGCCAGCACAAGCGCGGCCTGCTGTACCTGGACACCCAGGCCGGCTCGGACGCCGAAGCCTTCTACAGCGCCCTAGGCTATACCCGCGTCGGCGAACTGCCGAACTACTGCCAAAGCCCGGACGGCACCTACAGCCCGACCGCCATTTACTTCAAGACTCTGGGGCAACCCGTATGATTCCAGGCCAATACCAGATCCAGCCCGGCGACATCGAACTCAACGCCGGCCGCCGCACCCTCAGCCTGAGCGTCGCCAACAGCGGCGACCGGCCGATCCAGGTGGGCTCGCACTATCACTTTTTCGAAACCAACGACGCCCTGACCTTCGACCGCGCCGCCAGCCGTGGCATGCGCCTGAACATCCCGGCCGGCACCGCCGTGCGCTTCGAGCCGGGGCAGACCCGCGAGGTGGAACTGGTGGACCTGGCCGGGCATCGCCGGGTGTTCGGGTTTGCCGGGCGGGTCATGGGCGACCTGGACTGATGCAATCCCGGTAGCCGCTGCCGCAGGCTGCGATGGCTGCGCAGCGGCCCCTGCATTTCAAAGCGAACGAAGGTCCTTCGGCCCTTAGCGCAGCCTTCGGCAGCGGCTACAGGTGCCCGACTCAATTCTTAGGAAGGTGCAATGAAGATTTCCCGCCAAGCCTACGCCGACATGTTCGGCCCCACCGTCGGTGACAAGGTGCGCCTGGCCGACACCGAGCTGTGGATCGAAGTCGAGAAGGACTTCACCACCTACGGCGAAGAAGTGAAGTTCGGCGGCGGCAAGGTGATCCGCGACGGCATGGGCCAGGGTCAGCTGCTGGCGGCCGAGGTGGTCGACACCCTGATCACCAACGCGCTGATCATCGATCACTGGGGCATCGTCAAGGCCGACGTCGGCCTCAAGGATGGGCGCATTGCCGCCATCGGCAAGGCCGGCAACCCGGACATCCAGCCCGACGTGACCATCGCCGTCGGCGCCAGCACCGAAGTGATCGCCGGCGAGGGCATGATCCTCACCGCCGGCGGCATCGACACCCATATCCACTTCATCTGCCCGCAGCAGATCGAAGAGGCGCTGATGAGCGGCGTCACCACCATGATCGGCGGCGGCACCGGGCCGGCCACCGGCACCAACGCCACCACCTGCACCTCGGGGCCGTGGCACATGGCGCGCATGCTCCAGGCGGCGGACGCGTTCCCGATGAACATCGGCTTCACCGGCAAGGGCAACGCCAGCCTGCCGGAACCCTTGATCGAGCAGGTCAAGGCCGGGGCCATCGGCCTCAAGCTCCACGAAGACTGGGGCACCACCCCGGCCAGCATCGACAACTGCCTGAACGTCGCCGACCAGTACGACGTACAGGTGGCGATCCACACCGACACCCTCAACGAATCGGGCTTCGTCGAAACCACCCTCGGCGCCTTCAAGGGCCGCACCATCCACACCTATCACACCGAAGGCGCCGGCGGCGGCCACGCCCCGGACATCATCAAGGCCTGCGGTTTGCCCAACGTGCTGCCGAGCTCGACCAACCCGACCCGGCCGTTCACCCGCAACACCATCGACGAACACCTGGACATGTTGATGGTCTGCCACCACCTCGACCCGAGCATCGCCGAGGACGTGGCCTTCGCCGAAAGCCGCATCCGCCGCGAGACCATCGCCGCCGAAGACATCCTCCACGACCTGGGCGCCTTCTCGATGATCAGCTCCGACAGCCAGGCCATGGGCCGGGTCGGCGAGGTCATCACCCGCACCTGGCAGACCGCCGACAAGATGCACCGCCAGCGCGGCCCGCTGCCGGGCGACGGCGCCGGCAACAGCAACTTCCGGGTCAAGCGCTACATCGCCAAATACACCATCAACCCGGCGATCACCCACGGCATCAGCCACGAAGTGGGCTCCATCGAAATCGGCAAATGGGCCGACCTGGTGCTCTGGCGGCCGGCGTTCTTCGGGGTCAAGCCGACGCTGATCCTCAAGGGCGGGGCCATCGCCGCCAGCCTGATGGGCGATGCCAACGCCTCGATCCCGACCCCGCAGCCGGTGCATTACCGGCCGATGTTCGCCAGCTACGGCGGCAGCCGGCACGCCACCAGCCTGACCTTTATCAGCCAGGCCGCGCTGGCGGCCGGGGTGCCGCAGCAACTGGGGCTGAAAAAGCAGATCGCGGTGGTCAAGGGTTGCCGGAACGTGCAAAAGAGCGACCTGATCCACAACGACTACCTGCCGGATATCGAGGTCGACCCGCAGACCTATCAGGTCAAGGCCGACGGCGTGCTGCTCTGGTGCGAACCGGCGGACGTGTTGCCGATGGCGCAGCGCTACTTCCTGTTCTAGAAAGCTGGCTGTTCTAGAAACCTGGATCCAACGGGCGCCCATCCGGGCCGCCCAACGGTCAGCAAAGCCGGACGTCTTGCTGTGTTGAACGGCTCAATCGCGGCTAGAATTCGACAGGCCGTCCTCACTCTTGCTGCCTGACAAGGTTCCCGGCCATGCGTCTACCCGACTTCATCGTGCAACACGTTGATCGAATCGTTGATGAGTGGGAGCAATTCGCCCGATCCATCGCCCCCGAAACCGACTCCCTGACCCGCCTGCAACTGCGTGACCACGCCAAGTCCATCCTGCTGGCCGCCGCTCGCGACATGCGCACCGCCCAGACTGCCAGCGAACAGGCGGCCAAGGCCAGGGGCGAAGGCCCGGAGAACAGCCCAAGCCTCGACGAAGCCGCCGCCAGCCATGGCGAGTTGCGCCACAACGTGGGCTTCGACCTGGTGCAGATGACCTCGGAATTCCGCCACCTGCGCGCCTGCGTGATCCGCCTCTGGGTCGCCAGCCTGGAGTCGCCGGAACTGGCCTATTTCCAGGACATGATCCGTTTCAACGAAGCCATCGACGAAGCATTGGCCGAGTCCACCGCGGCCTATGCCGAACAGGTCAACCGTTCGCGGGATATTTTCCTGGCGATTCTCGGACACGACCTGCGTACCCCCTTGCAGGCGGTGAGCATGTCCACCGAGATGCTGGCGCGCAAAGTCGCGCTGGATGCCGATGCGCTGGCCTATGTGTCGCGGATCAAGAGTGGCGCCAGGCACATGGCGGCGATGGTCGGCGACCTGCTGGAGTTCGTCCGCAGCCGCCTGGGCAGCAGCCTGCCCATCGAGCCGGCGCCCATGGACATGGCCAGTGCCATCAAGGCAGCCATGGACGAAGCCTGCGCCGGCCAGCCGGACTGCACGCCAGCGCTGAACTTCCATGGCGACAGCCACGGCATCTGGGATCGCGGGCGCATCGAGCAGATGCTGCAGAACCTGATCGGCAATGCCCTGCAGCACGGCAACGGCAACCGCACCGTGACCGTTACCCTCACGGGTGGCGCCGAACAGGTGCTGCTGACCATCCACAACTACGGCCCGCCGATACCCAAGGAAGCCTTGAGTAGCCTCTTCGATCCGCTGGTGCGCAGCGCCAACGAAGAACTCGGCAGCCCCTCCACCAGCCTCGGCCTGGGCCTGTTCATCGTCAAGGAAGTGGTCACCGCCCACCAGGGCAGCATCGAGGTCAGCTCCAGCGAGGCCGATGGCACCACCTTCACCGTGACCCTGCCGCGGGTGTCCCACGCCGAATAGTCGTAGAGAGCAAACTGCCGACACATCTGTAGCCGCTGCCGAGCCTGCGAGGCTGCGCTCGACCGCGAAGCGGTCGTAAACCGGGCACTGCTTTCCTTCAGGTAAACCGCTAATGCAAGTTTTGCGAGGACTGCGTCCTCGAACGCAGCCTCGCAGGCTCGGCAGCGGCTACAGACGCTCGTCAGTCGCTGAGCAGACGCCCCAGGCGTTGCTTGAGCATTTGGTTTTCCGTGCGCAACTCGCGGACTTCGTCGAGCAGTTCCAGCGCCAGGGCGACGCCTTCCCACTCCAATTCCAGATCGCGCCGCAACTTGGCGGCGCGCTTGGCGACCGCCAGTTCGTAATCGGTGAAACGCCAGTCCCGTGGCGCCGAGCCATGGGGATCGAGGATCCCGTGCTCGACGATTTCCATCACATAGGCGGCCGGCAGATCGGCCACCTCGCAGAACTCTTCCATATCCAGCTGAACGATCAGGGTGCTCATGGTTAGCGACTCCTTGTTTCAGATCAGAATGGGTTGCAGATCAGAAATGCTCCCGCGGATTGAAGGCGGCCTTTTTCGCCAGCTCCTGCCACAGCGCCTTGACGTCGTCGCCGGAAGCCTTGGGCATCACGGCCTTGAGCTGCACGAACAGATAACCGCGATGCCCGGCCTTGTTCAGCAGGCCATGGCCCTTGGCGCGCATGCGTTGGCCGTTCTGGCTGCCGGCCGGCACCTTGAGGTTGATCTTGCCGGTCAGGGTCGGCACCGCGACCTCGGTCCCCAGCGCCAGCTCCCAAGGGGCCAGCGGCAAGGTGATGATCAGGTTCTCGCCCTCGATATCGAACTTCGGATGGGGCGCGAAACGAATGGTCAGGTACAGGTCGCCATTGGCCCCGCCGCCGACACCCGGCGCGCCCTGGCCCTTGAGGCGGATGCGCTCGCCGTCGGTGACGCCGGCCGGGATCTTCACGTTCAGGCTCTTGCTGGTGTTGCTGACGTGCTGGCCGGCAGCGTTGTATTGCGGCACCTTGAAGCTGACCTTTTTCGACTCGGCCGACAGGGTCTCTTCCAGGAAGATCGGTAATTCCATTTCCACGTCTTGCCCCCTGCGCCCGGCGCTGCGCGATTGTCCACCGCCGAAACCCGGCCCGCGGTTGCCGAAGATCGAACTGAAGAAGTCCGAAAAATCCCCGCCATCGCCGAAACCGCCGGCATCCGCGTGGCCCTTCCAGCCCGGTGGGCCCTGGAACGGCTGGCCGTGCTGGCCATAACGCCGCAGGTCGTCGTATTCGGCCCGCTTGTCCGCGCTTTTCAGCGCTTCGTAGGCTTCCGACGCGTCCTTGAACTTGGCTTCGGCGTCTTTTTCCTTGCTGACATCCGGGTGATATTTGCGCGCCAGCTTGCGATAGGCGGCCTTGATCGCCTTGTCGTCCGCCGTCGGCTCCACCCCGAGAATCTTGTAATAGTCTTTGAAGTCCATCTAAGGATCACCATCCGTTATCAATGTGGCGCGGCGGGATGTACAGCATGCACTCTTGAACAGCGTCAAGGCTGATCGATCTCAATACTGTGACTCACGCGGCGCAGCAGAAGTTTATCGGCAGCTGGCGGCGGTTCTTGCGACCGCCCGATGGCTGCCCGGCCCATGCCTGCAAGTTTGGGGTGAAGAATAGTCTTTCAAGGCTTGCGGGTTACGATTTAGCGGATAGTCGGCCTTCGATTCTGCGAACGACTGGCATACACTGCGCGGCCGTTTTTTCCAACCGGAACTCGAAAGACATGAAAAACGCATCTGCGGCCCGTGCCTGCGGTATCGACTTCGGCACGTCCAACTCCACGGTCGGCTGGCTGCGCCCCGGCATGGAAACGCTGATTGCGCTGGAAGACGACAA
Source organism: Pseudomonas sp. NFACC41-3 (assembly GCF_900109505.1). NCBI lineage: Bacteria > Pseudomonadati > Pseudomonadota > Gammaproteobacteria > Pseudomonadales > Pseudomonadaceae > Pseudomonas > Pseudomonas sp. NFACC41-3. The sequence continues at coordinate 583,292 of NZ_FOAE01000006.1, read as the reverse complement.
GATCACCCTGCCGTCGGTGGTCTTCTTCAACCTCGAAGAACGCCGTCCGGTGTATGGCCGCCTGGCGCTGCACGAATACCTGGAAGGCTACGAAGGCCGGCTGATGCGCTCGCTGAAGAGCCTGCTGGGTTCCAAGCTGATCAAGCACGACACCAGCGTGCTGGGCACGGCGATGCCGTTCAAGGACCTGCTGGGCCTGTTCATCGGCCAGCTCAAGAGCCGCGCCGAAGCCGCCGCCGGTCGGGAGTTCGAGGAAGTGGTGCTGGGTCGTCCGGTGTTTTTCGTCGATGACGACGCCGCCGCCGACCAGGAGGCCCAGGACACCCTGGTGGAAGTGGCGCGCAAGCTGGGCTTCAAGGAAGTCTCCTTCCAGTACGAGCCGATCGCCGCGGCCTTCGACTACGAGTCGACCATCGAGCGCGAAGAGCTGGTGCTGATCGTCGACATCGGCGGTGGTACCTCCGACTTCTCCCTGGTGCGCCTGTCGCCCGAGCGCCGTGGCCTGGACAACCGCCACGAGGACATCCTCGCCACCGGCGGCGTGCACATCGGCGGGACCGACTTCGACAAGCAGTTGAGTCTGCAGGGCCTGATGCCGCTGTTCGGCTACGGCAGCCGGATGAAGAGCGGCGCCTACATGCCCACCAGCACCCACATGAACCTGGCGACCTGGCACACCATCAACTCGGTGTACTCGCAGAAGTCCCAGTTGGCCCTGGGCAGCATGCGCTACGACATCGAAGACACCGGCGGCATCGACCGCCTGTTCAAGCTGATCGAGCAGCGCGCCGGGCACTGGCTGGCCATGGAGGTGGAAGAGACCAAGATCCAGCTGACCCACGCCGACAACCGCGTGGTACCCCTGGACCGTATCGAGGCCGGCCTGAGCGTGGACCTGAGCCGGGCGCTGTTCGAGTCGTCCATCGACAGCCTGCTGGAGCGCATCCGCGGCAGCGTCACGCAACTGCTGGGCGATGCCAATGTCGGCGTCGGCCAGGTCGATACGGTGTTCTTCACCGGCGGTTCCAGCGGCATTCCGGCCCTGCGCCAGAGCGTCGCGGACATGCTGCCCAACGCGCGCCACGTCGAAGGCAACATCTTCGGCAGCATCGGCAGCGGCCTGGCGATCGAAGCGAAGAAACGCTACGGCTAAAAAAGCATCGCCTGTAGCCGCCGCCGCAGGCTGCGATAAGGTCCGCAGGACCTTCAGCGATTTTGAGATCGCTACGGCCTTCGGCCGATCGCAGCCTGCGGCAGCGGCTACAGGGATAGCGTCAGGTCAAACCAACCCCGCCTGCTTCAATTCACTCTTCAGGTAGGCGTAGTAGATCGGCCCGGCCACCACCCCCGGCAGGCCGAACGCCGCCTCGAACACCAGCATCGCCAACAGCAACTCCCAGGACTTGGCACTGATCTGCCCGCCGACGATCCGCGCGTTGAGGAAGTATTCCAGCTTGTGGATAAAGATCAGGTAGCCCAGCGCCGCCGCGGCCACCCAGATCGACAGCGACATGCCAACGATGGTGATCAGGGTGTTGGAGATCAGGTTGCCGATCACCGGCAACAGCCCCAGCAGGAAGGTCAGCACGATCAGGGTCTTGGTCAGCGGCAGCTTGACCCCGAACATCGGCAGGATCAGCGCGAGGAAGATCCCGGTGAAGAAAGTGTTGAGCAGGGAAATCTTGATCTGCGCGAACACGATGTTGCGAAAGGCCTGGACCAGCAGGTGCAGGCGGTCGAACAGCGCGGCCGCCAGCGGCTTGCGCTTGGTCAGGTCGGGCACGCGCTGCAAGGCAATGATCGCCCCCAGCACCATGCCGATCAGCAAGGTCACGAACATGTGCGCCGCGTCCTTGCCCACCAGTTGCAACTCGCTCAGGTGCTTGCTGGCCCAGGCGCCGATGGCCACCTGGAACTCCGCCGCGCTGGCCGGCAGATAGGAGTCGAGGAACGGCGGCAACTGGCCGCGCGCCTTGTCCACCACCGTCATGAATTTGTCCAGGGAAGCCCCCGGGTTCTCCGCTTCGTGCAGCAGGAAGCTGATGGCGCCGGCGAACAGCAGCGTCAGCACGCTGACCACCAGGGTGCCGAGCAGGGCCACTGCCAACCAGCGCGCCCGCCGACCTTCGATCAACCGTTGCAGTTGCGGGGTGAGCATGTTGACCAGTTCGAACACCAGCAGGCCCGCCAGCAGGCTCGGTAATAGCCGCAACGGGATTACCAGCAACAGGCCGCCGAAGATAATCACCCAACTGAACAACAACAGATGACGCTGAGAAAACGTTGGCATACAGCCTCAAACAAACAGCGTGAAAGGATTGGCAGTCTGCCAGCGTTGCACTGGCGATGCGAGGCCGACAGGCGCGGGTTTGCTGGCGATCAACGATACAGGGTGTGTCAGGCAAACCGCCGCGACCGGATCGTGAACAAGCTCGCGCCTGCGAAGGAGAAGGTTATTGCTTCTTCAGGCACGTGCTCATGAAGGTCTTGCGCTCATCGCCCTTGAGGGCTTTGGCAGTGGCGTCGGCGTTGCAGGTCTTCATCCGTTCCTGCGGGGTTGCCGCGGCAGCCGGGGTGGCTTTCAGGCAGGTGCTCATAAAGGCTTTGCGCTCATCGCCCTTGAGGGCTTTCGCGGTGGCGTCGGCGTTGCAAGTGGTCATCTTGTTCTGCTGGGCGGTGGCGGCAAATCCTTGGGAACAGAGCAGCAGACCAACCATCAACAAAGGGATACGCAGCATCTTCATGGAGTTTTCTCCTTGTTACCGCACCGACGGGCGCGGCCTCCAGCGCAGTGTAGACAAACCCTGTTACAGGTTCACCTGTTCTGTAGGCTGGTGCGCCGGTACTGCTCGGGGGTGCAACCGGCCTGGCGCTGGAACATCGCGATAAATGCCGAGGCGCTGCTGTAGCCCATGTCGAACGCCACTTCCTGGACACTGCGCGCGCTGTCCAGCGCCTCGATGGATGCCAGGAAGCGCAGGCGCTGGCGCCACTCGCCGAAACTCATGCCCAGCTCGCGCACGAATTGCCGGGCCAGGGTGCGTTCGCTGACGTGGATCTGCCGCGCCCAATCGGCCAGCGCGCGGTTATCCCCCGGGGCGGCCTGCAATGCTTCCAGCACACCGAGCAAGGCCGGGCTGCTGGCATACGGCAGGTAACCGTCATGCACCGGCGCCTGTTGCAACTGGTCGAGCATTACCTGGGCCAGGCGGCTGTCCGCTTCCTGCTCGGGGATCTGCACATCGCGCGCGGCGAAGTCCTTGAGGATCGCCTTGAGGATATCGCTGATGGCCAGGGTACAGGCCTGCTGCGGCAGCGCCTGGCACAACTGCGGGGCCAGGCACACGGCGCGGTACACGATCGGCTGCGGGCTGTAGAAACTATGCTCGGTGCCCGGCGGAATCCAGATGGCGTACTGCGGCGGCGACATAAAGCGCTGGCCGGCGATTTCCATGTGCATCACGCCATGGGCCGAATATTCCAGGCAGCCCCAGGGGTGGCGATGTTCCAGCGCATGGCTGTGGGCGTCGAAATCGGCATAGCGGAAGTACACCGGCGCCGGCAGACCGCTGAAGGGCAGCAGGTCGATGTGTTTTTTGCTCATGCTGTCCGGATTCAGGGGTGGGTTGTCTGGATCGAAGTATAGGCCTGGATCCAGACAGAGGGATAATCACCCTTCATCAACGTTCTGGTTTTTCCTCATGCAATACGCTTATCCGTTACTGGCCGTCTTTATCTGGGCCGGCAATACCGTCATCAACAAGCTGGCGGTCGGGGCGATCTTCCCCGCGGAGATCGGTTTCTATCGCTGGCTGCTGGCCGGCCTGTTGTTCACGCCCTTCATGCTCAAGGCAGTGGTCGCCCATTGGGCGGTGATCCGCCCGAACCTGGGCAAGATCTTCATCCTCGGCGTGCTGGGCATGGCGGTGTACCAGAGCCTGGCCTACTTCGCCGCGACCCTGACCTCGGCTACCAACATGGGCATCATCCTCTCGCTGATGCCGCTGATGTCGCTGGCCATGGCCATCGCCAGCCTCGGCCAGCGCCTGACGGCCGGCGCCCTGGCCGGTGCCGTGCTGTCGTTTGCCGGGGTGCTGGTGGTGGTGTCGTCCGGCAGCCTCGAGGTGCTGCTGGAACAGGGGGTGAACCTGGGCGACGCGATGATGCTGATCGCCACCCTGGCCTACGCGATCTACAGCACCCTGCTGAAAAAATGGCAGCTGCGCCTGCCGCCGCTGGTGCTGCTGTACCTGCAGGTGCTGGTGGCCGTGGTGGTGCTGTTCCCGCTGTTTTTGGCCTCGCCGAAAACCGGCCTGACCCTGCACAACATTCCCCTGGTGCTCTATGCCTGCCTGCTGGCCTCGATGCTCGCGCCGCTGGCCTGGATGCAGGCGGTGGTACGCCTGGGACCGAGCCGCACCACACTGTTCTTCAACCTGCTGCCGCTGATCACCGCGCTGATCGCCGCCGTGGTGCTGCATGAACAGCTGGCGCTGTATCACCTGGTGGGTGGGGTGCTGACCCTGGGCGGGGTGATCCTGTCGGAACGCTGGACCACCGCGCTGGGGCGCAAGGCCAGCGTCGTCTGACAGATCGTCATCGCGAGCAAGCTCGCCAGGGACCGCTCGATCCTGTAGGAGCGAGCTTGCTCGCGATAAATCTCAAGACCGCCACATCCCTCTCTGGCTATACCCCCGCCGCCTTCAACCGCTGCGCATGCTCGACGAACAGCCGGATCGGCTCGGCGCCCTTGCCCACCAGCCCCAGCGACTGGTTGACGATATCGAAGTGGTCCAGGGGGTAATCGTCGCCAATCACCGTGCCCAGGTGCGAGCTGTAGCGGCCGACCATGCCATCGCATTGCCCGGCCTCGCGGACAAAGGTCCTGGCGAACAGCCGGCAGGTGCGGTTGGTGCCGTCGAACAGGTTGCGCCCGCGATTGGTCTTGCCCGGCTGCAAGGTGCCGGACCAGGAGTAGTAGCGCACCCCGTTGACCTCTTCCGGCCCCTGCCCGCCCCAGGTGTCCGGCAGGCCCTGGGGATACTGGCGGTTGAACAGCGCCACGCCCTCGCTGGTCAGCGAGCGGTGCGAAGCATGGATATCCGCCGGCAGCTTCGGCCCACGATAGCCGGTGTCGAGCCAACTCATCAGCACGGCAATCACCCGCAGGATAAAACTCAGCACGCGCCCGCGCAGGGTGTCGATGGAATGGTGGCGTTCGATGTAGTCGGCCAGCTCCGAGCCATGATTGGGCCCGGCCACCGAAGTCACCGAGGCCACCCAGTCCGGCCGTTTGGCCGCGGCATAGCGGGCGGTGAGCGAGCCCTGGCTGTGGCCGATCAGGTTGACCTTGTCGGCGCCGGTTTCGCGGCGGATCTCCTCGATCCGCGCCAGCAATTGCTCGCCGCGCACCTCGGTGGAGTGCAGCGGCGAGACCTGCACGGCAATCACCGTGGCCCCGCCGCGGCGCAACGCCGACTCGATGCCGAACCAGTAGGAGTACAGCACCAGCCGGATAAACCCCAGCATGCCGGGGACCAGGACCAGCGGGTAACGCGTGGCAAGCTCTTGGGACATGGGAACATCCTTGTGATCGGACTTGTATCAGGGACCGCGGCGCCCAAGGCTGGATGCAGACAGCAGCCAAGAGCATCGACAGCCAAGATGACAGCTTCACGACCACTGTATGACATTCCCCGGGCTCCATCCCTTCTACTTCAACCCCACCACCCCGGCCACGATCAGCCCCACCGACAGCAGCTTGACCAGCGTCAGGCTCTCCCCCAGCAAGGCGAAACCGAGGAACACCGTGCCCAGGGAACCGATGGCGGTCCAGATCGGGTAGGCGATGCTCACCGGCAGTTCACGCATCGCCAGGGTCAGGAAGTAGATGCCGCCCAGCGCGGCCACCACCGTCAGCAGCGACGGCCAGAGCCGGGTGAACCCCTCGGCGTACTTCATGCCCATGGCGAAGGTGACTTCGAAGGCGGCGGCGATCAGCAAGAACAGCCAGGCCATGTCGCCTCCTCAGAAGGTCCGCGCCAGTGCCAGCAGGCGCTGCTCGGCTTCGGCGCAGGACACCTGGAACGTGCGCTCGGCCGATTCCTCGCCTTCGGCCGCGATCACCGTGACATCGTCGATACCGATAAAGCCCAGCGCCGTGCGTAACCATGGATCGGCATGGTTCATGGCTTCCAGTTCGCCGCCCGGGCCGAAGCCGAAGCCGCCGCGACTGGTGACGATCAGCGCTTTCTTGCCCCGCACCAGCGGCTCGTACTGGGCGACACCGTTGTCCTGGACGGTATTGAAGGTCAGGCCCAGGCGCACGATCTGGTCGACCCAGGCCTTGAGGCCGCTGGGCACGCTGAAGTTGTACATCGGCGCCGAGATCACCAGCAGCTCATGTTCCAGCAACTCCGTCACCAGCTCGTCGCTCAGGGCCAGGTCGGCCTGCATCGACAAGGGCCGTGCCTGGGGTTCGGGATAAAACGCCGCGGCGACGAAGGCTTCGCTGACGTGGGGCAGCGAGGCACGGCCGACTTCCCGACGGGTCAACCGGCCCTGGGGATGGGCCTCGAGCCAGGCCTGGAGAAAGCGCTCCGTCAGCCGCCGCGAATGGGAGCGTTCGCCACGGGGGCTGCCATGTACTGCTAGAATTCTGCTCATCTGTCATTCCTCATCCTGGATCATTCTGGAAGACCGTAAAAGCCTTCCTGGGCGAGGAATAAAGCTATTGATGCAGGCCCCCTGGAACAAATGAGCAATAGTTGATCAGGATGAATCCATTTCACCCATAAGGTGACCCAGTATGTTTGCCAACCTGCCGCTGACCGCCCTGCGCGCCTTCGAATCGGCGTCCCGGCTCCTGAGTTTCAAGGCCGCCGCCGAGGAACTGTCGGTTACACCCACGGCGATTTCCCACCAGATCCGCTCCCTGGAAAGCTGGCTGGGCGTGCCGCTGTTCCAGCGCCTGCCGCGCCAGGTGCGCCTGACCGAATGCGGCGAACGGCTGTTCCACAGCCTGCACGGCGCCTTGCTGGAAGTGGCGCAGAGCGTCGACAGCCTGCGCCCGCAACGCAGCGGCGCGAACCTGATGATCTCCACCACGCCGGCCTTCGCCGCGCTGTGGCTGGTGCCGCGCCTGGGGCGTTTTTATGCCCGGCACCCGAACATCAACCTGCGCCTGGACACTAACTGCGAGGTCATCGACCTGCAGCAGGATGCCAGCGTCGACCTGGTGATCCGCTACAGCCTGGACGACTACCCGAATCTCTATGGGCTGTGCCTGTTCGACGAGTGCTTCGCGGTCTACGGCTCGCCGGAGCAGGTGGCCCTGGCCCGCGAGCAAACGCCGACACTGATCAGCGTGCGCTGGCACAATTCCAAGCTTTACGCCCATGGCTGGGAGGCCTGGTGCGACAAGGCGCAGGAAAGCTGGATGCAGGGCCGTCCGGTGATTCGTGAATACGACGAGGAACACTACGCCCTGCAGGCGGCCATTGCCGGCCAGGGCCTGGTGCTGGCCAGCAATATCCTGGTGTCGGAAAGCGTGGCCAGCGGCCTGCTGCTGCCGTATCACCCGGAGATCCATGTCGACGGCGCGGGCTACAGCGCCTTGTGCGTGCCCGGGCGCGAACGGCATCCGCCGGTGCGGGCATTTTTCCAGTGGTTGCGCGAAGAGGCCCAGGCAGCCGGGCATCCGATGCTCGCCGCTGGCTAATGCCCCAGGGACCAGGCAGGAGCGAGCTTGCTCGCGAAAAGATCGCCAAGGATGACCAGTTTTGGCAGACAGGTCGCCGCTTCGCGGCTATCGCGAGCAAGCTCGCTCCTACAGGAAAACTCCGTTTGCTCTCAACGCGTCGGTTTGACCGCCACCGGCGCCTTGCCCGAACGCATCTGCTCGAGTAGCGGCGCGCACTGGTTCGGCTCGCCGCCGCTCGGCGCCACCAGCGCCAGCAATCCGGCCGCCGGCCCGGCGATCACCCCCAGCGCCACCATGCCGGCGCCGCGCAACATGAGCGGCACGGCCTCGACCCCGGCCTCCGGCTTGATGAACTTGCCTCGCACATAGAGCGGCGAGCGCAGGGAGAACAGGCGCAAGCCCTTGGATTCCGGGGTGATGGTCAGGTCCAGCTGCTCGCTGGCCATGTTCGCGGTGCCGTCGATGTAGACGATCGCGTTCTCGGTATCGAACACGAACAGGCGAGTGGTGGCCAGGCCAGTCTTGATGCCGAAGTCGGCGGCGGCGCAATTGATCTTCACTTCCTTGTCGCCAAACATCTTGCCGATCACATAGTTGCCGACGTTGAGCCCGGCGATCTCCATCAGGCTGCGGCTGATGGCACCGTCGTTGATCAGCATCTTCAGCTCGCCGTTGGCGCTGCCGAGCAGGGCCGCCACCGAGTTGCCGCGCCCAGCGATATCGGCATCGCCATTGAGTTCGCCGAAGCTGGTTTTCATCGGCTCGAAGGTCGGGAACAGCTGCTTGAGCTTGAAGTTGCGCGCGGTCAGCTTGGCCCGGCCTTCCAGCGGCGTGGCCTGGCCGTTGAGGCGAATCTGCGCATCCAGCTTGCCGCCGGCCACACCGAAACGCAGCGGCTCCAGGCTCAGGCGCCCGTCGTCGAGCACTAGATGGGTGTACAGGTCGGTGAAGGGCAAATCGGCGCTGTGGACGATGCGCTTGCCGGTGAACTCGACATCGGCGTCCATGTCGCGCCAGCGCTCGGTGCGGAACTCTTCCACCGGCAGCACCTTGTCCGCCGGCTGCTTGCTGTCGCCGCCACGGGCCTTCTGCTCGGCGTTGGAGTCGGCGCCGATCAGCGGCGCCAGGTCGCTGAACAGCAACTGATTGGACACCAGCGCACCGGTCAGCTTGGGCCGCGGCTGGCTGGCGACGTAGGTCAGGTTGCCGTGAATGTCGCTGTCGCCGATCTTGCCGTTGAAATCCTGGTACTGGAACTTCGCCCCGGCCGGGTCGCGCAACTGCGCGCTCAGGTGGCCATCGGTGGCATAGGCCGGCGAGTCCGGCAGGGTCACGCCAGTCAGCGGGTACAGGTTGCCCAGGCTGGTGCCGGCGAGCTTCATGCGCAGATCCAGCGCGCCAAGGTTGAGCGGGTCGGTCAGGGTGCCGGCCAGTTCGACGCGGGTATCGCCGATCGTTGCCTGGACTTGCAGCGGGAACGGCTTGCTCGCGTCCTGCAGCGCCAGCAAGCCGCCGATCTTGCCGGAGCCGGTGAGCGCCTGGCCGTGATATTGCCCCTTGGCCTTGAAGGCAAAGGCGTAGGACTGGGGAGCTGCGCCCTTCTCCTCGGCTTTCTTCGCTGCCTTGTCGCCGACGATGTCGCTGAACGGAATCGGCTTGCCCAACGGGTCGATCAGCAGGTCGAGGCGGGTTTTCAGGCTTTGGTCATTGAGGATGACATGGCCTTTGTCGAAGCCGATGGCGCCGATGTCCACCACCCAGTTGGAGGGTTCGGCGTTCGGGTCTTTTGGGTCGAACTGGAAAGTCCAGTTGGCGCGGCCGTCGGCCAGGCGTTCGAGGGCGGCGTTCGGCTCGGTGAGGTCGATACGCGGAATGCGCACGCGCTGCGCCAGCAATGCCAGGGGTGAAATGCGCAACTCGACGCGCTTGAGGCTGACCATCTGCGGCGCCTTGGACCAGTCGGGGTTGCCCAGGGTCAGGTCTTCGGCCACCACATGCGGCCACGGCACCCAGGCCCGCCAGCCGCCTTCGTCGGGCTCGCGCTGCCAGATCACCGCCAGGTTGCCGTTGATGGCGAAGGGGCGACGCAGTTCTTCGGAGACTTTGGCATTGAGTGGCGGCTTGATCCGGTTCCAATCGAAGAACGCGATGATCAGTACCAGCACGGCCAGCAGCAGGAAAAGGCTACCGACTGTCCAGGCGAGAATTTTACGAGTGCGCGTCATGCACAGGGCTCCTGACTACTGAAGGACGCCGGGATAACGACGCCCCTGTGAACGGCCGGGGTTGAAATCCACCGGTCATGAAAACTAGGACTGACAAACGGCCCGCAGGTTTAACCCAAAGCCGCGAATCAGACACAAAAGCACGGTTTTTCCTGACCGAAGCGCCAGCTTGGCGTTACCGCCGCCGCACTTTTGCGAGGCGCAGATGGGTCGAAAATACCCACCCCGGTGCAAAACCTCTCTTCGGAAACGCCCGTTCTAGAGCCCTCGGGCAGAACAATCAATTCTGTTGATTATTACCATTGTCTTTATGAACTTTTATATCGATTTTGCGCGCGTAACATTGGCTCCGTACCCACTTTATCGCCCTCCCAAGGAGCAACCCATCATGAAACGCCAATTACTGCTTAGCCTGACCCTCTCGATCCTGGCAGCCAACGCTTTCGCCCTGCCAGCCGCTGAACAGGCTACCCCACAAGTCAAAGCCAGCACCTCGGTATTCACCCAGACTCTGGCTTCCGACGGTGGCGACCGCACTCCACAAGGCCAAACCCTGGCTTCCGATGGCGGCGACCGTACTCCACAAGGCCAAACCCTGGCTTCCGATGGCGGCGACCGCACTCCACAAGGCCAAACCCTGGCTTCCGATGGCAGCGACCGCACTCCACAAGGCCAGACCCTGGCTTCCGACGGTAGCGACCGTACCCCACAAGGTCAGACCCTGGCTTCCGATGGCGGCGACCGCACCCCACAAGGCCAAACCCTGGCTTCCGATGGCGGCGACCGTACCCCACAAGGTCAGACCCTGGCTGAAGACGGCTTCGATCGCACTCCCCTGGGCCAGGCTGTAGCCGAAGGCGGCCGTGATCGCCTGGAAGAGAAAGGTCTGGTTTAAGACGGCAACGACCGTTTGGCCTAACGCAACCCAGCTGTGAGTCAAGCCTATGATGCCTCTACAGAAAAGCCCGGTCCCTGGATCGGGCTTTGTTTTTTCCTGAGCCGCGCCGTTTTTTTCTGCGTCCACCGCTCCGATCCAGGTCTCGCCTTCAGCTCACCGCCCCCACCAGGTTCGACGCCGGCAAAGTTGATTTGCTAGAGTGCGCCGCTCTCTTGATCAGAAAACCAGCCCGCCGATGCTGCCCCGCGCCGAACAGAAACAACAGACTCGCAACGCTCTGATGGACGCTGCCCGCCACCTGATGGAATGCGGCCGCGGATTCGGCAGCCTGAGCCTGCGCGAAGTGGCGAAAACCGCCGGCATAGTGCCGACCGGTTTCTACCGGCATTTCGACGATATGGACCAACTTGGCCTGGTACTGGTCAGCGAAGTCGGCCAGACCTTCCGCGAAACCATCCGCCTGGTGCGCCATAACGAATTTGTCATGGGCGGCATCATCGATGCCTCGGTGCGGATCTTCCTCGATGTAGTGGCAGCCAACCGCTCGCAGTTCCTGTTCCTCGCCCGCGAGCAGTACGGCGGTTCGCTGCCGGTGCGCCAAGCGATCGCCAGCCTGCGGGAAAACATCAGCGCCGACCTGGCGGCCGACCTGACCCTGATGCCCAAGCTGCAACACCTGAACATCGCCGACCTGACGGTGATGGCCGACCTGATCGTCAAAAGTGTGTTCGCCACCTTGCCGGACATCATCGACCCGCCCGCGCAAGCCCTGCCCGAGCACCTTACGCCGCAGGCGAAAATCACCCAGCAGCTGCGCTTCATCTTTATCGGCCTCAAGCACTGGCAAGGGCTGGGCAGCACCGAATAACCCCCCGCCGCTGTGCTCAACCGCACAGCCTCCTCCACCGCCTCATCTGCCCGCCATGGCTTGCGCCAGAGCGGCGCTTCGCCGCGCATCAAAAAACAGCACAACGCACCAAGTCAGTGCTATAAATCAGCGCACACCCTGAATTTGTAACAAAATAAAACATAAGCCCGCCCCATTTTCAGGCGCTTTCCACCCGTTTCCGATCAGACCGGGCGATTGGCAAGGCACTTGCTCTACACCCTGCATCGCTCATAGCTGGAAGCCTTCCAATGCTGGTGATTCATCGCAGAATCGCGCCGCAACCCGACTGGTCCGCCGAGTTGCACCTGACCTTCGAAGCCCGCAGCAAAAGCCGTTTGCGCTGTTTTAGTGCCGACGGCGAAGACGTCGGGCTGTTTCTGGAGCGTGGCCAGCCGCCGCTGCACGACGGCGAATGCCTGCAGGCCGAGGATGGCCGGATCGTGCGGGTCTGCGCGCGTCCGGAAACCCTGTTGCATGTCACCTGCCGCAATGCCTTCGAACTGACCCGCGCCGCCTACCACCTGGGCAACCGCCACGTCGCGCTGCAAGTCGGCGATGGCTGGCTGCGCCTGCTCGACGACTATGTACTCAAGGCCATGCTCGAACAGCTCGGCGCCAATACCGAAACCATCGAGGCGCCGTTCCAGCCGGAACACGGCGCCTACGGCGGCGGCCATCATCATTCCCGCCACGGCGACGAGGACTTCAACTACGCGCCGCGGCTGCACCAGTTTGGCGTGCGCCCATGAACCCGGCCTGGGCCCTGCTGCGCCTGGCCAGCCCACAGCTGCCGATTGGCGGCTACAGCTATTCCCAGGGCCTGGAAATGGCCGTGGAACAGGCCACGGTCAACGATCCGCACAGCGCCCGACGCTGGATCGGCGACCAGTTGCTGCTCAACCTCGCGCGCTTCGAAGCACCGCTGTTGCTGGCCCATTGTCAGGCGGCCGCGGACGAGGACTGGGCGCAATTGCTGCAGCTGTGCCAGGAACATCGCGCCAGCCGCGAAACCCGCGAGCTGCACCAGGAAAGCCGGCAAATGGGCTATTCCCTGCAACAGCTGCTGAACGGCCTGCCGGAGCTGGATCCGCCGGCCCGCGCCTTTCTCGCGCAGATCGCCGAGCCGCATCTGGCCCTGGGCTGGGCCCTGGCCGCGCGGGCCTGGCGGATCAGCCCGCAGGACGCCCTGGCCGCCTGGCTGTGGAGCTGGCTGGAAAACCAGCTGGCGGTGCTGATGAAAACCCTGCCCCTGGGCCAGCAGGCTGCTCAGCGCCTGACCAGCGAACTGTTGCCGTTGCTGCAAGAGGCCCAGCGCAATGCCTCGAACCTCGACCCCGAACATTACGGCAGCGCCGCCTTCGGCCTGTCCCTGGCGTGCATGGCCCATGAGCGCCAGTACAGCCGCCTGTTCCGTTCCTAGGTCCTTTTAGTTTGGCGCCTTTTACTTGGTGCCTTTTATTGTGGAGAGTCACATGAACGCACAACCTCTGCGCGTCGGCATCGGCGGCCCGGTGGGCTCCGGCAAGACCGCCCTGACCCTGGCCCTGTGCCTGGCCCTGCGCGAACGCTACAACCTGGCGGTGGTGACCAACGATATCTACACCCGCGAAGACGCCGACTTCCTGGTGCGCAACCAGGCCCTGGCGCCCGAGCGCATCATCGGCGTGGAAACCGGCGGCTGCCCACACACAGCGATTCGCGAAGACGCCTCGATCAACCTCGAGGCGGTGGATCAGCTGAACCGGCGTTTTCCCGGCCTCGACCTGATTCTGGTGGAGTCCGGCGGCGACAACCTGTCGGCGACCTTCAGCCCCGAGCTGTCCGACCTGACCATCTACGTGATCGACGTGTCGGCGGGCGACAAGCTGCCGCGCAAGGGTGGCCCGGGCATCTGCAAGTCCGACCTGCTGGTGATCAACAAGATCGACCTGGCCCCCCTGGTTGGCGCTTCGCTGGAGATGATGGACGGCGATACCCAGCGCATGCGCGGTGGCAAGCCGTTCGTCTTCAGCAATCAGAAGACCGGCCAGGGCCTGGAGGAAATCATCGCCTTTATCGAACGCCAGGGACTGCTGATCGCGGCCTGATCGCTCTTTTCAAAAAGCTCAACAAGGAAGCCTGTCCATGACACTCAAACGCATTCTCGGCACCCTCGCCCTGCTGCTGACTCCAGCTTTGGCCTTCGCTCACCCGGGCCACGGCGACAACGGCCTGATGGCCGGCATCAGCCACCCGATCGGTGGCCTCGACCACTTGCTGGCGATGGTTGCGGTCGGCCTGTGGGCCGCGCAGCAGCAAGGCGCGGCGCGCTGGGCACTGCCCTGCACCTTCGTCGGCACCATGCTGATCGGCGGCGTGCTGGGTTTTGCAGGGCTGAACCTGCCGGCCCTGGAAAGCGGGATCGCCGCCTCGGTCCTGGCCCTCGGCCTGGCCGTGGCCCTGGCGGTGCGTCCGCCGTTGAGCCTGGCGGTGGCCGCCACCGCGCTGTTCGCCCTGTTCCACGGCGTGGCCCACGGCCTGGAACTGCCGGACATGTCCAGCCCCTGGACCTATGCCGCAGGCTTCGTCGCTGCCACCGCGGCACTGCACGCGGTCGGTTATGCCGTGGTCCGGCTCCTGCCACAAGCCGCTGCGCCGCTGGTGCGCCTGGCGGGCGCGGCGTCCGCTGCGACTGGCGTGTGGTTGCTGGCCGGCTGATGCACGTCGTTTGAGGCTTTTTTTCGCGAGCAAGCTCGCTCCTGCAGGAACAACGCCGCCACTGTAGGAACGAGCTTGCTCGCGATTAAGGGCTCCGGCCCAACCACGATCCCCAGGGCCTTCTCTGCTACCATGTCGCGCATTCCACCCTGCCGTGACGACGCCAGCCAATGCCCGATGTTTCCAGCCCTACTTCCCCGTCTGAATCGACCGCCCTGTTTACGGCCGTGCAACAGCATTTCCACAGCGTGATCGTGCCGCTCTGGCAGGGGCCGGGCTGGAATCCGGAACTGGCGCTGCCCTTCGAGGCGCTGGACGCCGAGCATGCCCCGCTGCCGCCTCAGCGTTATCGGGCCATGGCCTGCGCCCGGCAGCTGTACCTGTTTTCCAGCCTGATCGGCGATGGCCGTACACCGCTTGCCGAAGAGCGCGCCGCGGCGCTGTTCCGTTCCCTGCAACGGCACTTCCACGACGCCGAGCACGGCGGCTGGTTCTACAGCATCGATGCCCAGGGCGCGCCGCTGGACAGGCGCAAGGACCTCTACACCCACGCCTTCATCGTCTTTGCCTGCGCCCATTACTGGGCCAAGGTCCGCGAGCCGCTGGTGGAATCGGTGCTCAATGCCGCGCTGAAAGTGGTGGCCGAACGTTTTGCCAGCGGCGATGGCTTGTACGAAGCGGCCCTCGCCGAGGACTGGTCGTCCCTGGCTTGCGGCCCCTTGCAGAACCCGCTGATGCACCTGGCCGAGGCCTTCCTCGCCACCCTGGCCGTGCGTGACGACGCCGCCGTGCAAAGCGCACTGCTGGCCCTGTGCACGGCCATGCAGCAGCGCTTCATCGAGCCACGGCATGGGCTGATGATGGAGAAACCGCTGGGGGCTGTGGATAACTGGTTCGAGCCGGGGCACCAGTTCGAATGGTTCTTCCTGCTGCAATCCTCGGCCTTGCTGCGTGGCTGCCCGCTGCACGCCTCGCTGGAGCGGGCCTTTGCCTATGCCGAGCAGGTTGGTGTGGATAACTCCAGCGATGCGGTGAGCGGGATGCTGAGTGTCGATGGCGATGTGCTCGACCCGACCCAACGCATCTGGGCCCAGGCCGAATACCTGCGCGCCCTGACCTTGCGCCAGGACAACGCCGAACGCCTGCAACACCAATTGCTGGCGCTGCAACAACACTTCCTGCATGCCAAGGGCTGGAACGAATGCCTGGACGCCCATGGCGTGCTCAGCCGCCGGGACATGCCGTCGACCACGCCTTATCACCTGGCGACCTGTTATCTCGGCCTGGCTGAATACTTCGGCTGATCTTTACATCGCTATCGCGAGCAAGCTTCGCTCCTACAGAAAAACGAGCATGCCTCTGTAGGAGCGAAGCTCGCGATTGCGCGCCTGCGCTCAGGAAGGCCTCAGGCAATCCACTTGCGATCGCCGGTAAAGCTGATGGTCAGCCAGCGCGCCGCATCCGCCTTGCCGAGCTGTGTGGATATCTCCTCGCGCAGCTTGTCCAGCGTCGCCACGCCCTGCAATGGATAGTCCTGCGGCAGCACAATGTGAATCTCGATAAACCGCGCCCGTCCGTGCTTCTGCACATACGAGACGTAGTCGGCAAAGCCGTGCTCGACTTTCGCCTCGTCCATCACTTGGCGAACCTTGTCATCCAGTTGGTCCGGGACAATTCCCAGTACATCGCGTAACGCTGGCTTGAGAATATTGAAGGCCGGCGCGAGCATGCTCAGGGCCAGCAGGATCAGGATTGACGGGTCGACGTAAGCGGCCCACTGGCCATACCCCTGGGTCTTGAGCAGCAACGCGATGAGAAAGCTCACCAGCAAGCCGACCGAGAGCATCGCGTCCACCAGCCAGCTGATGTTGTCGAACTGGATCAACGAGGATTTCAATGTGCGATTGCGATAACGGACGTAGAAGAAATAGGCGAAACAGACGACGCTAAGCACCATCGCAAAAGGGATCACCAGGCCCAGTTCGATCTCGCGGCCACCGTTGATAATGCCGAACATACCGCTGAGAAAGGCGTAGATCGCAATCAGCAACAAAAAGCTGCCTTCGATCAGCAGCACCATCGGTTCCAGGTGCCAGAAGCCGAACTGAAAACGCTGGTTACTTTCCTTGGCGATCAGCTTGGCGGTGATCAGCATCAAGACCTTGATGACGGTCGCGATCAGCGAAAAAAAACCATCGAACAGAATCGATTGGGAACCGGAAAAAAACCCCGTGACGATAGCGGCGATCGCCACGGCGAACATCAGGACGGTCGATTGTTTGAGCAGTACCTGCTCACCTCGGTTACTCACATTTCCTCCTCGAGAACCTTTGAATTCGCGGCCTTGATGCAAGGCTGCGGTGGGTTGCGGAGCGGGAGTCTACCTTGTACGGGCTGATTCAGGCCTGAACGGCTGTGTTGCCAAACGCATCGGCACGCGGAGTGTAGCCGCTGCCGCGGGCCGCGATCGACCGGGAACCGGTCGCAGGACTCAAGATCGCTGAAGGTCCTGCGACCAACGTGGCCCGGACCATCGCAGCCTACGGCAGCGGCTACAGGCGGAGCATTCAGCCCTTGGCGTTGCGCTCGATGGCGAAACCGGCCCAGGTCTGGCTCACCGGCATCAGCTCCAGGCTGTTGATATTGACGTGGGCCGGGGTGTTGAGCACCCAGAAGATGGTGTCGGCGATGTCCTGCGGCTGAATCGGCTCGGCACCGGCGTAGGTAGCGTTGTAACGCTCCTGGTCGCCTTTGAAGCGCACCAGGGAGAACTCGCTTTCGCACAGGCCCGGCTCGATGTTGGTCACCCGTACACCGGTGCCTTGCAGGTCGCAACGCAGGTTCAGGGAGAACTGTTTGACGAACGCCTTGCTCGCGCCATACACGTGGCTGCCCGGATACGGGTAGTTACCGGCGATGGAGCCGAGGTTGACGATGCCGGCGCCGCGGCCATGGGCGATCAGCCGTGGCAGCAGCAGGCGGGTGCTGTACATCAGGCCCTTGATGTTGGTGTCGACCATGGTGTCCCAGTCGTCCAGGTCGCACTTGGGCGCCGGGTCGACCCCCAGGGCCAGGCCGGCGTTGTTGATCAGCCCGCGCAGCTTGGCGAAGGACGGCGGCAGGTTGGCAATCGCTTCTTCCATGGCCTTGCGATCCCGCACATCGAGCACCAGGCCGTGCGCCTCGGTCTGCTTCGACAGCTCGGCGCACAGGGCGTTGAGACGCTCTTCGCGGCGACCGGTCAGCACCAGCGACCAGCCGGCCTCGGCAAAACGACGGGCACAGGCTTCGCCAAAACCGGAGGTCGCGCCGGTAATAAACAGGGTGGAAGTCATGGTGTTCTCCTTGCTGGGCGTCGAACCGCCGTGGAAATGAAAAATCGTTTCGCAGCATGCCCGGCCTGAATCGCAGCGGCAACCGGAGGTTGTGCGAGCCAGGCTATCAGCCTCCCCTGTAGCCGCTGCCGAAGGCTGCGATCGGTCTGGGCGGCATTCCGTTCGAAGAGGGCGTGCTCTTCAAGATCGTTGAAAGGCCCTCCGGGCCTTATCGCAGCCTTCGGCAGCGGCTACAGAGACGCAACTGTACAAAAAACAACCAACCACCGCCAAGCCAGGCAAATCGTGGCCCGCAGCCACATGCACGCACCTTATCCACAGGACGCTCCACAGTCTTTGGGGGCAAGTGCAAAAGTCCGCAAGCCGCTATCCACAGGGGCTGCAGGCGATTTTAGAAAGTTTTTTGCTTGACCTGGGCATGGCGTCCATGCAGCCCCGGCCGATACAGGCGACCGGACGGTCAAGCAAGGGATGGCTTCAAGCCAGTAACGACGCTGCCTCGGCGAGTCTTTCCAGAGTTTAATCACAGACTTATCCACAGGCTTGCCCAGGGGATTTCCGCCCTTTGCCTGCGACAATAAAAAGGTTGACAACGGCCGCTCAAGGTCAGGCAAAAACGTCTGATCAAAAAACGATCGCCGGCCTGCAGGCCACGCCATTCAAGGCGTCCAGCCAGCTACTCCCACGTTACCCACAGCCAGTTCCACAGCAAACGGGGACAAGTCAAAACCGTGGCAAAACAACTATTTGCAGCGTCTTTATGCCGCGCTTTGCCAGCTTGCGCAGAATGTTTTCCACAATTTGCGTTTTCTGCTGTGGAGAAGGTCATCCAGCCTCTGTAGGAGCGAGCTTGCTCGCGAAGAACCCGAGAACAACGCGTATATCCAGACAGCCAGCGTCACCGTTGACGAGCATCGCGAGCAAGCTCGCTCCTACAAGATCAAGGAGATAAAAAATGCCCCAGCGGCGCGAACCGGCGGGGCATGTCTTATCCACGGTACTCAGGCTCAGTGACCGCCCAGATACGCGTTACGCACCTCCTCGTTGACCAGCAGTTCCTGGCCGGTGCCGCTCAGGCGGATCTCGCCGTTGACCATCACATAGGCGCGGTCCGACAGCTTCAGCGCGTGGTTGGCGTTCTGCTCGACCAGGAAGATGGTCATGCCGGTGGAGGCCAGCTCGCGCAGGGTGGCGAAGATCTGCTTCACCACGATCGGCGCCAGCCCCAGGCTCGGTTCGTCCAGCAACAGCAGCTTGGGACGGCTCATCAGCGCGCGGGCGATGGCGAGCATCTGCTGCTCGCCGCCGGACATGGTCATGGCCCGCTGGGTTCGACGTTCCTTGAGCCGCGGGAACAGTTCGAACATGCGCTGCATGTCTTCGCTGGCGTACTTGTCGCCGATGGGGATGGTGCCCATCAGCAGGTTCTCTTCCACCGTCATGTCCGGAAACACCCGGCGCCCTTCCGGCGACTGGGCGATACCGTTGGAGGCGATGTAGTGCGAGGACTTGTGGGTGATGTCCACACCGCGATAGATGATCTGCCCGGACTCGGCCCGCGGCTGGCCGAAAATCGACATCAGCAGCGTGGACTTGCCGGCACCGTTGGAGCCGATCAGGCTCACGGTTTCACCTTCGTTGATGTGCAGCGAGACTTTCTTCAGGGCCTGGATCGGCCCGTAGTACACGTCCAGGTCCTTGAGTTCGAGGATAGGCGCAGTCGTCATACCAGTTCCTCTTCGTCCGCACCCAGATAGGCAGCAATCACTTTCGGGTCGTTGCGGATCGCTTCGGGCCCGCCCTCGGCGATCACGTTGCCGTGGTCGAGCACCACGATATGGTCGGAAATACTCATCACCATGCCCATGTCATGTTCGATCAGCACCACGGTCAGGTCGTGCTCGTCGCGCAGCAGCCGGATCATCGCGCTGAGCGCTTCGGTTTCCTGGGGGTTGAGGCCGGCGGCCGGTTCGTCGAGGCAGATGATCTGCGGCCGGGTGCACATGGCGCGGGCGATTTCCAGGCGGCGTTGCTGGCCGTAGGACAACTCGCCGGCCAGGCGGTTGGCGCAGTCCACCAGGTCCACCACCTCCAGCCAGTAGAAGGCGTGGTCCAGGGCGTCGCTTTCAGCCTTCTGGTAACCCTTGGTGTTGAGGATGCCGGACACCAGGTTGCGGTTGACCCACATGTGCTGGGCCACCAGCAGGTTCTCCAGCACCGACATTTCCCTGAACAGGCGAATGTTCTGGAAGGTCCGCGCCAGGCCCGCCCGGTTCACCAGATGGGTACCGCCGAACATCTTGTAGAACAGCCGGCTGGCAAAGCGCCTGGGCGACACGAAGTCGGTCGCGCGAAACGGCTCGCCCAGCAGCTTGATGACGTTGGTCGGCTTGCCCCGGGTATTGAGAGCGATGTGCCCGCCCGTGGCCTTGTAGAAACCGGTCAGGCAGTTGAACACCGTGGTCTTGCCGGCGCCGTTGGGGCCGATCAGGGCGAAGATGGAATTGCGCTTGACCTCCAGGCTGACGTCGCTCAGGGCCTTGATGCCACCGAAGTGCATCATCAGGTTCTCTACCTTGAGAATGACTTCATCGCTCATGGCGCGCTCCTCTCGACCAAGGCACCTTTACGCGGGGTCACCCCGGTACGGCTGATACGAATCAGGCCTCGCGGCCGCCAGATCATCATTAACACCATGAGAATGCCGAACAGCAGCACCCGGTACTCGGAGAAGCTGCGCAGCAGTTCCGGCGCCACGGTGAGGACGAACGCCGCGATCACTACGCCCACGGTCGACCCCATGCCGCCCAGGACCACGATGGCCAGGATCAGCGCCGACTCGAAGAAGGTGAAGGACGAGGGATTCACAAAGCCCTGGTAGCTGGCGAAGAACACCCCGGCCAGGCCCGCGGTGGAGGCACCGATGGTGAAGGCCGAGAGTTTCACCAGCACGTGGTTCAGGCCCATGGCGCGGCAGGCGATCTCGTCTTCGCGCAGCGCTTCCCAGGCCCGGCCGACCGGCATGCGGGTCAGGCGATGCTTGATGTAGAGCACCAGCAGTACAACGATGAACAGCACGATGTAGATGAACAGGAACTTCAGGTTGGGGTTGTATTCCAGACCGAAGAACTCGTGGAACGGCACCCCGCCATCCTTCGCCCGCCGAGTGAATTCCAGGCCGAAAATGCTCGGCGACGGCACCGGCATGCCGTTCGGGCCGCCGGTGAAGGACAGCCAGTTGTTGAGAACCAGGCGGATGATCTCGCCGAAGCCCAGGGTCACGATGGCCAGGTAGTCACCGTGCATGCGCAACACCGGGAAGCCGAGTATGCATCCCGCCAGCGCCGCGGCGAGGGCCGCCAGGGGCAGCACGGTCCAGAAACCCAGGCCGAGGTACTGGTAGCCCAGCGCCAGGCCGTAGGCACCGATGGCGTAGAACGCCACATACCCCAGGTCGAGCAGCCCGGCCAGGCCGACCACGATGTTCAGCCCCAGGCCGAGCAGCACGTAGATCAGGCCGAGGATGACCACGGTCAGCAGGTACTTGTTGGCGAAGAACGGGAAGACGATGGCGATCACGATCAGCGCCGGGATGATCCAGCGCAGCCGCGACTTGTAGTCCGGCGCCAGCACATGCACACCGGAACCGGTGCTTTCGAAACCCTGGAGGATCTTCAACCCTTTGGGCGTCTGCAGGAACAGGCTCAAGGCGAAACGGCCGATCATCACGATCGCCACCAGCCAGCCGACGCGGGCTGGTTGCAGGTTGAAGCTGTAGCCCTCGAGTACCACGCCCACGATAGGACCGAACACGATCAGCGAGATCAGCCCGGCCAGTACGGCGTCGATGAGGCTCTTTTTGATATCAATCGGTTTATTGGCAGCAGACATACTTATACCTTCGCCACGAGTGGGCGACCCAGCAGGCCTTGGGGACGGAAGATCAGAATCAGCACCAGCAGCGAGAAACTGAACACGTCTTTGTAGTCGGAGTTGATCAGACCGGAGAACAGCGACTCGGAGATCCCGAGGATGATCCCGCCGAGCATCGCGCCCGGCAGCGAGCCGATGCCGCCGAGTACCGCCGCGGTGAACGCCTTGATGCCGATGATGAAGCCGGCATAGAAGTCGAACGTGCCGTAGTTCATGGTGATCAGTACGCCCGCCAGCGCCGCCATGGCGGCGCCGATGATGAACACGTAGGAAATCACCCGGTCGGTGTTGATCCCGAGGATCGAGGCCATCTTGCGGTCTTGCTGGGTGGCGCGGCACATGCGGCCGAGCTTGGTGTACTTGATGATGTAGGTGAGCACCGCCATGCCGGCGAATGCCGCCACCAGGATGAAGATCTTGGTGTAGGTGAGCTGGACGAAACCGGTGCCGATGTCGACCTTCCAGGCGCCGGCCAGCAGCGTCGGTACACCTTGTTGCTTGGCGCCCTGACTGATCTGCGCGTAGTTCTGCAGGATCAGCGAGATACCGATGGCGCTGATCAGCGGCGCCAGGCGGGTGGAGTTACGCAGGGGTTTGTAGGCGACGCGCTCGATGACCCAGCCATAGATCCCCGTCACGACGACGGTGAAGACCAGGGTGCCGAGAATGAGTAGCGGGAAGGATTCGATGCCGAAGTAGGCCAGCAGAGCCAGACTGATTGCCGCGAGGTAAGCGGAAATCATGTAAACCTCGCCGTGGGCGAAGTTGATCATGCCGATGATGCCATAGACCATTGTGTAGCCGATGGCGATCAGACCATAGACGGACCCGAGGGTCAGTCCATTGATCAGTTGCTGCAGGAAAATACCATCCATAACGCAATCTCACGCATTTGAGAGACTGCACACAGCGGATACGACGGCCTTGGGGTTCACCCACCCGCGCAACACGACAGTTGTGCAGCTCTACGAGAAAAGACAGGTACTGCACGGACACGCATGCAGCAGGCCTGCGCCCTCCCCTGGAGGAAGGGCCGGCCTGCCCAGACGCTCATGTCACTTCTGTTTTTCCAGCTGGTGGTATTTGCCGTCCTTGTCCCACTGGTAAACCACGTAGTCGGAGACTTTCAGGTCGCCCTTGGCATCCCAGGTCTTCTCGCCCATCACGGTTTTCACCGGGTTGGCCTTGAGCCACTTGGCGGCGTCCTCGCCCTTGTTGGACTTGGCCCCGCCGAAGCCGGCGGCCAGTGCCTGGACCGAGGCGTAGGCGTACAGGGTGTAGCCTTCAGGCTCGGTGCCGGCCTTGCGGAAAGCGTCGACCACGGTCTTGCTGTCCGGCAGCAGGCGCGGGTCGGCGCCGAAGGTCATGTACACGCCATCGACGTATTGCGGACCGCCGGCGGTGGTCACCAGTTCGTCGGTGACGATACCGTCGTCGGACATGAACTTGACGTCTTTGAGGCCCTGCTCGCGCATCTGGCGTACCAGCGGACCGGCTTCCGGGTGCAGGCCGCCGAAGTAGACGACATCGGCACCGGCAGCGCGGATCTTGGTGACCACGGCGCTGAAGTCTTTCTCGCCGCGGGTCAGGCCTTCGTACAGCACGGGCGTCACGCCGCGCTTGCTCAACTGGGCCTTGGTGGCATCCGCCAGGCCCTGGCCGTAGGTGTCCTTGTCGTGCAGGACCACGACTTTCTTGCCCTTGAGCACGTCGACGATGTAGTCGCCGGCGACGATGCCCTGCTGGTCGTCACGCCCGCACATGCGGAACATGGCGGAGAGGCCGCGCTCGGTGACCTGTGGGTTGGTGGAGCCCGGGGTGATGGCGATCACGCCCGCATCGCTGTAAACCTCGGAAGCCGGAATGGTCGACGACGAGCAGAAGTGACCGACCACACCGGCCACCTTGTCCTGGTCCACCAGGCGGTTGGCCACGGCCACGGCCTGCTTCGGTTCGCAGGCGTCATCGCCCTTGACCAGGACGATCTTCTCGCCGTTGACGCCGCCCTTGGCGTTGATCTCGTCAGCCGCTGCCTGTGCACCCTTCATGTACTGCTCGCCAAATGCCGCGTTGGCGCCTGTCATGGGACCCGCTACGCCGATCTTGAGGTCGGCCTGAGCAAACGCAGAAACACCCAACGCAGCTGCCACTGCGAGGGCCAGAAAGCCTTTCTTGTAAAACGTCTGGGACATGAGGTGGTGCTCCAAGGTTTTTTTAGTTGGCACTGCGACTTCACCGAATGCTCAGAGCAAGGGCCGTGCCATTGGTTTTTTATTCTGAAAAAAGTCGCTCTTTTATTGTTATTTCGACTGTTTCGAGCCCTTTTTTATTGGGCGTGCAACCGTCTAAACCGCGGAAGGTAAAACCTTACAAAACATCAGGCGCAACCCGCCTGCGCCATCATTGCAACCGCAGCGCAAATCAACGTGCAACCAGCCTGTAACAGCCTGCGTAACCGAACTGCACACTACTGGTGCAGGACTGCTACGCCCCGCACCACTACAGGCTAGTCGCTGCGCCGAAAAGCGCCGCACCCGGCAACATATTTCCTTTGTCAGATAACGATCCGCAGGCACTGGCCCGCGTGATACAGGGAGAACCCGGCCTCGTACAGGCAACTGCGCAAGCCCACGCCGGCCAGGGGCTGCATGGGGGCGAAGGGAATCGGCAAGGCCTGAGGATTTCCGTTACACAGGTAATCGGCGAACGCCTTGCCGACCACGGTGCCGGTGGTCACGCCCCGGCCGTTGTAGCCGGTGACCGCCACCAGACCGGGCGCCGGCTCGAACAGACGCATCAGGTGATCGGGGGTAAAGGCGATGCAACCGGTCCAGGTGCACTCCCACTCCACCGTTTTCAGGTAAGGGAAATAGTGCTGCTGTACCCGGTCGGCCCAGGCCTTGAGGAACCAGGCCGGCTTCTGGTTGCCATTGCCCAGGCTGCCCAGCAACAGGCGACCGTCGGCGTCCCGGCGAATGCTGCTGAGCACCTGGCGGGTATCCCAGGAACCCTGGCCACCCGGCAGGATCCGCTGCGCGGCTTCCTCGGTCAGCGGCCTGGAGGCGACCTGATAGTAGTAACCGGGGAAAAAATTGCGCCGCAATTCGGTCCAGTCGCCCTCGGTGTAGGCATTGGAGGCAATCACCACCTGCTCGGCCAGCACCGAGCCCTGGGCGGTCTGCACCGACCAGCGCTGGCCCTGGCGTTCGAGACGGGTCACCGGCGAATGGTCGAACAGTTGGCCACCCAGGTCGACCGCGGCCTTGGCCAGGCCACTGACATAGGCCATCGGATTGACCGTACCGGCCCGGCGATCGAGCAAAGCGGCGGCGATCTTCCTGGTGCCGGTGGCGGTTTCACAGGCCGCGCCGGTCAACAGTTCGACCGGCGCACCCCGGCGTTTCCACTGGGCTTCCCGGCTGCGCAGGTCGGCCTCGCCCCGGGCGTTGTGCGCCATGTGCAGGGTGCCTTCGCGGCGCAGCTGGCAATCGATGCGGTATTTGTCGATCAGGCTGAACACCAGGGCCGGCGCCGCCCCCAGCATGCGGTTGAGCTGGCTGCCGACCGCCTCGCCGAAACCGGCCTCGATCTCGTCCGGCGGGATCCACATCCCGGCATTCACCAACCCCACGTTGCGTCCCGAACCACCGTGACCGGTGCGATGGGCTTCCAGTACACAAACCCTTTTGCCCTGCTCCAGCAGGTGCACGGCGGCCGACAGGCCGGTAAAGCCCGCGCCGATCACGCAGACATCCACCCTGACCTCGCCCTTGAGCGCAGCATTGTCAGGCCTTTGCGGCGTCAGTTTTTCCCACAGGCATTCTTCGCGTAACGACATTGCCAGACTCCGAAATCAACGAACCACAGACCATGAACCAGCACCTCCCTGTAGCCGCTGCCGCAGGCTGCGATCGACCGGTACGGTCGCGGCGAACTGAAGGCCGCCGCAGGCCCGACAGGAGATCGAGAACCAAGCTCCTTCGGAGCTTATCGCAGCCTTCGGCAGCGGCTACAGCGCCCGGCAGGCGGGCGCGATCGGGGTCGATCAGTCGAAGGTAATACCCTGCGCCAATGGCAACTCCAGCGAGTAGTTCACGGTGTTGGTCTGCCGGCGCATATAGGCGCGCCAGGCATCGGAGCCGGACTCGCGGCCGCCGCCGGTTTCTTTCTCGCCACCGAAGGCGCCGCCGATTTCCGCGCCGCTCGGGCCGATGTTGACGTTGGCGATGCCGCAGTCGCTGCCCACCGCCGACATGAACTGCTCGGCCTCACGCACATCGGTGGTGAAGATGCAGGACGACAGGCCTTGCGGCACGGCGTTGTTCAGGCGCAGCGCTTCGGCGAAATCGCTGTAGCCCACCACGTAGAGGATCGGCGCGAAGGTTTCGCTGCACACCACGTCGCTCTGCTCCGGCATCTCGACGATCGCCGGCGACACGTAATAGGCGTTGGGGAACTGGTCTTCCAGCTGGCGCTTGCCGCCGAACACCCGGCCACCCTCGCTCAGGGCCTGCTCCAGCGCATCCTGCATGTTGTCGAAGCTGTGCTTGTCGATCAGCGGGCCGACCAGGTTGCCTTGCAGCGGATGGCCGATGCGCACCTTGGAATAGGCGGCCTTGAGGCGGGTGACGATTTCTTCCTTCACCGATTCATGGGCAATCAGCCGGCGCAACGTCGTGCAGCGCTGGCCAGCGGTGCCGACGGCACTGAACAGGATGGCGCGCACGGCCATGTCCAGATCGGCGCTCGGCCCCAGGATCATCGCGTTGTTGCCGCCCAGCTCGAGGATGCTGCGGGCGAAACGCGCGGCGACTTTCGGCGCCACTTCGCGGCCCATGCGGGTGCTGCCGGTGGCGCTGATCAGGGCCACGCGCGGGTCGTCTACCAGCGCTTCGCCGGCGTCACGCCCGCCGATGACCACCTGGCTCAGGTACTCGGGGGCATCGCTGAAGTTCTTCAGCACGCGTTCGAACAGCGCCTGGCAGGCCAGGGCGGTCAACGGGGTCTTTTCCGAGGGTTTCCAGATCACCGGGTTGCCGCAGACCAGCGCCAGGGTGGTGTTCCAGGCCCAGACCGCGACCGGGAAGTTGAACGCGCTGATCACCCCGACAATGCCCAGCGGGTGCCAGGTTTCGCGCATGTGGTGGCCCGGGCGCTCGGAGGCGATGGTCAGGCCGTACAGCTGGCGTGACAGGCCGACCGCGAAGTCGCAGATGTCGATCATTTCCTGCACTTCGCCCAGGCCTTCCTGGGTGATCTTGCCGGCTTCCCAGGACACCAGCTCACCGAGGTCGGCCTTGTATTCGCGCAGCACTTCGCCGAACTGGCGCACCAGCTCGCCACGCCGCGGCGCCGGCACCTTGCGCCACAACTCGAAGGCATGCTCCGCGCGACTGACCTGCTGCTCCACCTCGGCCGCGCCCTGCCAGTTCACCGAGGCGATGCGGCTGCCGTCGATCGGCGAATGCACGGGCTGCTTGCCCGATTGATACAGGGCCGGGTTCACACCAAGACGATCAAGCAATGCGGCAACCATGGGTCACTCCTTACAAATGGAAAGCAAAAAGTCGTAGCCGTTGACACAGCTATTCAGGACTGTAGTTGTAGCCGGCCCGAGACTTGCCAACAAACGACGATTAGGCGAGATATCATTCCGTTTATTCATGCTGCGTGGCCGGGACACGAACAAGGAACCCTCGATGCTGAACAAACGCTACCTGCCCTCGATCACCGCCCTGCAGTGTTTCGAGGCCGTCACCCGGCACCTGAGCTTCACCCGCGCCGCCGAGGAGCTGAACCTGACCCAGAGCGCGGTCAGCAAGCAGGTCGCGCAGCTGGAAGAACTCCTGCAACACCTGCTGTTTCGCCGGGTACGCCGGCGCCTGCAATTGACCCCGGCCGGCGACCTGTACCTGGTGGAGGTGCGCAAGATCCTCTCGCAGATCGAGATGTCGACCCATTACCTGCGCTCCTACGGCGGCGAAACCGAAGTCCTGCGGGTGTCCACCCCATCGACCTTCGGTGCGCGCTGGCTGGTGCCGCGCCTCAAGGGCTGGCGCCTGCGCCACCCGCAGATCCACCTGGACCTGTGCAACGAGCAGGAAGCCGACGACCTGCTGCAGGGCCGCAGCGACATGGCGTTCTACTTTGGCCAGGGTTCGCGCCCCGGCACCGAGTGCCTGAAACTGTTCGGCGAAGAGCTGGTGGCGGTCTGCGCCCCCGGCAGCCTGCCGGACAAGCCGTTCACCGACCCGACGCAGCTGGCCGAGCTGGTGCTGCTGCAACTGGCCTCGCGGCCGCAGGCCTGGCATGACTGGTTCGACAGCCAGGGCTTCCACACCGAGCACAGCTATCACGGCCCGCGCTTCGAAACCTTCTACATGTGCATCCGGGCCGCCCAGGTCGGCTGCGGCGTGGCTCTGCTGCCGCGGTTCCTGGTGGAAGAAGAGCTGGCCGAGGGCAAGCTGGTGCTGGCCTGGGACTACGCCATGCCCAGCCACGATGCCTATTACCTGGCCTACCCCGAACATGCGGCCGAAGTGCCCAAGGTGCGGGACTTCGTACGCTGGATGCTGGAACAGATCGACAGCCCGACGCCGGCCTGATCCGGGATGGGGGCCAGACGGATGGACGCCATCGCGAGCAAGCTCGCTCCTACAAGAGCAGCGCGTACCTGTAGGAACGAGGCTTGCCTGCGATGAGGCCATCAGCCTCGACATCGTCCCCAAGCAAAAAACACTGGCAAAACCCACGGCGGATATGCGCCACTACTGCCTTCATTGAACAAGCTGGAAAGCCGCGCCCTTCATCGCGGCCAGCATGGAGATTCCCGTTATGAGCGAGAGTGTGTTTGCCGATCGCATCGTGCAGAACCTGCTCGACACCGACTTCTACAAACTGACCATGATGCAGGCGGTGCTGCACAACTACCCCAATGTGGAAGTCGAATGGGAATTCCGCTGCCGCAACAGCGAGGACCTGCGCCCCTATCTGGCGGAGATCCGCTATCAGTTCGAGCGCCTGGCCGACCTGAGCCTGAGCGCCGACCAGTTGAGTTTTCTTGAGCGCATCAGCTTCCTGAAACCGGACTTCCTGCGTTTTCTCGGGCTGTTCCGCTTCAACCTGCGGTATGTGCATACCGGTATCGAGAACGGCGAGCTGTTCATCCGCCTGCGCGGGCCCTGGCTGCATGTGATCCTGTTCGAAGTGCCGATGCTGGCGATCGTCAGCGAGGTGCGTAACCGCTATCGCTACCGCGAAGTCGTCCTGGAACAGGCGCGCGAACAGCTGTATCGCAAGTTCGACTGGCTGAGCGCCAACGCCAGCGCCGATGAACTGTCGCACCTGCAGGTGGCCGACTTCGGCACCCGCCGGCGCTTCTCGTACCGGGTCCAGGAAGAAGTGGTGAACGTGCTCAAGCACGACTTCCCCGGGCGTTTCGTCGGCACCAGCAACGTGCACCTGTCCCGCGAGCTGGACATGAAACCCCTGGGTACCATGGCCCATGAGTGGATCATGGCCCACCAGCAACTGGGGCCGCGGCTGATCGACAGCCAGATCGCCGCCCTCGACTGCTGGGTCCGCGAGTACCGCGGCCTGCTGGGGATCGCCCTGACCGACTGCATCACCACCGACGCCTTCCTCAACGATTTCGATCTGTACTTCGCCAAGCTGTTCGACGGTTTGCGCCACGACTCGGGCGACCCGATCGCCTGGGCGGAAAAAGCCATCGCCCATTACCTGAAACTGGGCATCGAGCCGATGAGCAAGACCCTGGTGTTCTCCGACAGCCTGACGCTGCCCAAGTCCCTGGAGATTTTTCGTGCGTTGCGCGGTCGGATCAATGTCAGCTTCGGTATCGGCACTAACCTGACGTGCGATATTCCCGGTGTCGAGCCGATGAGCATCGTGCTTAAAATGGCCGCCTGCAATGGCCAGCCCGTCGCCAAGATCTCCGACGAAGCGGGCAAGACCCATTGCAAGGATCCCAACTTCGTCGCTTATTTGCGCCACGTTTTCCAAGTACCTGCCGCCCTTTCTGGCACATCAAGCAAGGAGTGAATCATGCAAGCCGTACAGCGTGAGATTGCTGAACAGCTCAAGGTCCAACCCCCTTTCAAGGACCAGGCCGATCTCGAGGCAGAAGTCGCCCGGCGGGTCGCGTTCATCCAGCAATGCCTGCTCAATTCCGGGCTCAAGGCCCTGGTGCTGGGCATCAGTGGTGGCGTCGACTCCCTGACCGCGGGCCTGCTGGCCCAGCGGGCGATGCGCGAACTGCGCGCCAGCAGTGGCGACCAGGGCTATCGTTTCATCGCCGTGCGCCTGCCGTACGACGTGCAGTTCGACGAACACGATGCCCAGGCCTCGGTGGACTTCATCGAACCCGACGAGCGCCACACCGTGAACATCGGGCCGGCGGTCAAGTCCCTGGCCAATGAAGTAGCGGCCTTCGAAGGTCATCAGGCGGTAAGCCGGGACTTCGTCCTTGGCAACACCAAGGCACGCATGCGCATGGTCGCGCAGTACACCATCGCCGGCGCCGCCCATGGCCTGGTGATCGGCACCGACCACGCCGCCGAAGCGGTGATGGGTTTCTTCACCAAGTTCGGTGACGGCGCCTGCGACCTGGCCCCGCTGAGCGGACTGGTGAAGAACCAGGTGCGGGCCATTGCCCGGCATTTCGGCGCGCCGGAGTCGCTGGTGGAAAAGATCCCTACCGCCGACCTGGAAGACCTGTCTCCCGGCAAGCCGGACGAAGCGTCCCACGGCGTGACCTACGCCGAGATCGACGCCTTCCTCCATGGCCAGCCGGTGCGCGAAGAGGCGTTCAAGATCATCTGCAACACCTACAACAAGACCCATCACAAACGCGTGATGCCGTTCGCGCCATAAACAGCCCGTAGCCGCTGCCGAGCCTGCGAGGCTGCGCACGGCCGCAGAGCGGTCGCCAAACCAGGCGCCGCGGTAGGTTCGATGGACCGCGTGGGCAGGTTTTGCGAGGACTGCGTCCTCGTACGCAGCCTCGCAGGCTCGGCAGCGGCTACAAGTCTGTATACGCAGTTCCAGGCACAAAAAAAGCGCCCCGCAGGGCGCTTTTTTATTACACGGAATCAACCGATCACTTCAGCACCACGGCGCCTTTCATCATCGAGTTGTGGCCCGGGAACGAGCAGAAGAACTCGTAGCTTTCGCCAGCGGTCAGCTTCGACACGTCGAAGGTCACCGAGTCTTTTTCGCCGGAGCCGATGATCTTGGTGTGGGCGATGACGCGGCTGTCGCCTTCTTTCAGGTAGTTCTTGTCGATGCCGGCGGCCATGCCGTCGGTAGCGATACCGGCCATGTCCGCGCTTTTGCTCAATACCCAGTTATGGCCCATGACGTTCTTCGGCAGGCTGCCGGAGTGGGTCAGGTTCACGGTGAAGGTCTTGCAGCTCTTGTCGATGGTGATTTCCTTCGTGTTGAAGGACATCTGGTCGGTGGAGTCGACATCGACCTTACATTCGGCGGCCATCAGCTGGCTGCTGGCCAGTGTCAACAGGGATACCGCAACGAGTTTGGCAAACATGGTGAATCTCCAAGGCAGGGTTAACAAAATCCATCTGAATCCATGAAGGTGAAGACTGCCTGAGTTTTTCACAAGTTCCTATGATTTACATCAAGAAATTGTATACAACTTTGCGCTATCGGCCTGATCGAGAGAATCAAACAGCCAGCCATCGGCCCCGGGCCTATGCTCGGCGCACATCACTATCGGAGTGTCCGCCATGCACCTCAACAGCCTGTTCCGCAGCCTGCTCGCCGCCTATGCCTGTGGCGCCAGCGGCACCTATGAAAGCCCCCGCCGCGAGGATTGACCCTTGGAGCGCGGCCGGCCAGCCATTACTCTGTGGCCCTCACCGACCATGGAGTAAGGCATGTCTTTAGCGTCTGTATGCGTGTTCTGCGGTGCCAGCACCGGCACCAACCCGGCCTACCGCGAGGCCGCCGAAGCCCTCGGGCGCCAACTGGCCGAACGCAAGCTGACCCTGGTCTATGGCGGTGGCGCCGTCGGCCTGATGGGCATAGTCGCCGACGCGGCCCTGGCGGCTGGCGGCGAAGTCATCGGCATCATTCCCCAGAGCCTCAAGGACAAGGAAATCGGCCATCCGGGCCTGACGCGCCTGGAGGTGGTCGACGGCATGCACGCCCGCAAGGCACGCATGGCCGAGCTGAGCGACGCCTTTATCGCGCTGCCTGGCGGCCTGGGTACCCTGGAGGAGTTGTTCGAAGTCTGGACCTGGGGGCAATTGGGCTATCACGCCAAGCCCCTGGGGCTGCTGGAAGTGAATGGTTTCTACGAGAAGCTCACGGGTTTTCTCGATCATATCGTCGGCGAAGGCTTCGTTCGCACCCCGCACCGTGACATGCTGCAAGTGAGCGCATCGCCGCGCAAACTGCTGGAGGCGCTGGAAGCCTGGCAACCCACGGTAGCCCCCAAATGGGCCGAGCAGAAACCCGATTAACCGCCGGGCCCCGATACAGGGCAGAATACGCGCCGCTCAAACCTCACCTTCGACCCCAGAGGATCGCCCATGGCTAAACCCAATTACTCCTTCGCCAAACGTCAGCGAGACCTGGCAAAGGAGCAGAAGAAAGAGGAAAAGCTGCAACGCAAGAAAGCGGCCGCTGAAGAAGCCGGCGCACCAAGCCCGGATACAGAAGACGAAGTGGTCGTCGACGACGCCGATGCAGTAGACGATCAGGCCCCCAAGGCCTGAGACCCGCCAGGCCCGATACCTCTATCAGGCCCTCGGGATCTGGGGTCGGCCATCCGTTGCCGACCCTCGGATACCCAACGCTTTGACAATCGAATCGCGATAACCCTGTGGCAAGTTGGCCGGTAGCTGGTCCGGCGCGAACAGGCCGATTTCCTTGTGCTCGTGGCTGATGGTCGGGACAAAACCGCCCAGGAGCCGGCAGCGATAGGTCGAGATAAACACCTGCTTGCCGGGGATGACCTCGAACAGGTACGAATCCAACGGCTCGCCCACCGCTACCCGCACGTCCAGCTCTTCCTCGATCTCCCGCGCCAGGCATTGCGGCGCCGTCTCCCCCAGCTCGATGCGCCCGCCGGGCAGCTCCCACTCGTCACGCTCGTTGAGCATCAGCACCACCAACCCCTCGGGGGATTGCAACACGCCCTTGATCGATACCGGGAACATAAGTAACTCCTGTAAAGCCTGTAGCCGCTGCCGAAGGCTGCGCTCGGGCGCGTAGCGGCCGTGTTTTTTAGACCGCTGGAAGGTTCTGCGAACCTTATCGCAGCCTGCGGCAGCGGCTACAGAGAGATCCGTTCATTCAGCGGCATCACCGTCACCCGCACTTCCGGGTCGTGGCTGCCGCCGCCGAGAATCACCCCGCGCAACGGCGAGACATCGGAAAAATCCCGGCCCCAGGCCAGGGTGATGTGCTCCAGTGCCGGCTGCACGTTGTTGGTCGGGTCGAAATCCACCCAGCCGAGCACCGGGCAGAACACCGAAACCCAGGCATGGGAAGCATCCGCGCCGATCAGGCGTGGCTGCCCCGGTGGCGGCTGGGTCAGCAGGTAGCCGCTGACATAACGCGCCGCCAGGCCGCGGGAACGCAAACACGCGAGCATCAGGTGGGCGAAGTCCTGGCAGACCCCGCGCCGCCGCTCCAGCACTTCCACCAGCGGCGTCGCCACCTGGGTGGCTTCGGCATCGAAGGTGAACTCGCTGAAGATCTTTTCCATCAACGCTTGCACCCCCAGCAACAACGGACGCCCGGCGGGGAAACAGCTTTCGGAGAACTCGACGAAGCTTTTCTTCAAGTGCACATAAGGCGACTCGAAGCGGTAACGACACGCCTCCATCAAGGCCACGGACAACGGCCGGCTGCTGTAGGTCAGCGCACTGCGAGTGGCGTCCCAGGGCAATGAACGGGTGAAGTCCAGCGCGGGCCTGGCCAGCACCTCCACCGTCAGCTGCGCATTGACCAGCAGTTCGTCATGGGGCCGCTCGAACGCTAGCCGGGTCAGCGGGTTGCCGAACACGTCCAGCTCGTCGCGACGGCTGGTGGGGTCGGGGCTGATCAGCAGTTCCTGTTGGCTGCAATGCTGCCAGGCGCAGGCACGCGGCCACAGGTGCGCCAGCTGCTGGGCCAGGGAAACCGGACTGTCGTAGTGGTAATGGGTATCGTGGAATATCTGGTAATGAGCGCTCATCAGACGGATACCGTTCGTTGGCTGACATCGTCGACATGGGCGAAATGCCGCAGCGCCAGGCGGTCGGAGACCTGCCCGCTGGCATCGGCGATTTCCTGCAACAGGTCGGCCAGGCCTTCGAGCGCCGCCCGCACGCTGGCCTCGCCGAACAGCGGGTTTTCCAGGCAGCCCAGGTCGAAGCGCCCCAGGCGCCCCACCAGCTTGGGCAAACCGCCCTCGCGCGGTACGCCGAACTCGTCGTTCAAGCGATTGAGGGTCCGGGTCACCAGCTTCAGCTGGAACAGCACCGCATGGGGGTTCTGTTCGTCGAGCAGCAACAGGTCGAGCACCGGGATCAACTGCGCCACCGCCAGGTAGCGGGAACGGTAGGTGATGCTGCTGTTGCCCAGTTCCAGCAGCCACTCCAGCCCGGCCTGGTCGAACGCGGTGGCGCTGCGCAGGAAGGCCGCCAGGCTGCTGCTGAGAAACTGCAGGCGCTCGATGCGTCGGCCAATCATCAAGAAGCGCCAGCCTTCGTCGCGGGTCATGTCGTCCAGGGCGAAGCCCGACAGCGCCGCCAGGGACATCACCAGGCGGTTGAGGAAGTCCAGCAGCTCGCCGAAATCCGGCTCGCGGGCTTCCAGCGCCAAGGCTTCGCGCTGCAATTCCACCAGCGCCTGCCAGTTCTCCCGCGAAAGCTTGCCGCGCACCTGGGACGCCGCCCACTGCAGGCGCTGCAGGTTGGAGCGCAGGCTGAAGGACCAGTCATCCCCCTGCAAGGCCGCCAACAAACGCTCGGGCAACTCGCCTTCGTCCGGCAGCAACATCAGGCTTTCGCCCAGCTCGACCGCCGCCTGCAAGGCCTGCGGGTCATCGCCGTCGACATAGCGCGCCAGCATGATTCGCAACAGCCGTGCACTGCCATCGCAACGCTCGCAGTAACGGCCGAACCAGAACAGGTTTTCCACCACCCGCGACGGCAGGTACGGATCGCGCCGCACCAGTTCATGCACGCCAATGGTCCGCTGGCCTTTCCACTGTTCGCCGCTGGGCGCACGTTCGCCCAGCACCCAGGTGTCCTTGCTGGCGCCGCCGCGCTGCATCGATACCACCTCGGCATCGGCTTCGGCGGCCACCCGGGTCAAGCCGCCCGGCAGTACCCGGTAACCATCGCGGCTGGCCACGGCATACACCCGCATGCCAATAGCCCGCGGTTGCAGCTGGCCGTCCTCGGCCTGCCAGACCGGCGCCTGGGACAGTTGCGCCAGTTCCTGGGCGACATAGGCATAAGGTCGCGCCCGCATGCGCTCGGCCAGGGCCTGGCGCTCTTTCTCGCAAAGGTCGCGACCGAACAATGGAGCAAAGCTCTGGGACGGGAACGCCGGCTTGATCAGCAGTTCCGGGAGTTTCTCCAGGGCCTGGGCCAGCACCGGCGCCTCGCCGCACCACCAGGTGGCGACAGACGGCAGAATCAGTTCTTCGCCAAACAAGTGCTCGCTGATCTTCGGCAGGAAACCCAGCAGACCTGGCGACTCCAGCACGCCGCTGCCCAGGGCATTGGCCACCAGCACCCGCCCCCGCCGCACCGCCTCCAGCAGCCCCGGCACGCCGAGGGCCGAGTCGGTACGCAGTTCCAGCGGGTCGCAGAAGTCGTCGTCGAGCCGGCGCATGATCGCGTGCACCCGCCGCAGGCCGCTCAGGGTCTTGAGGTAGACCGTGGCGTCGCGCACCGTCAGGTCGCCGCCTTCCACCAGCGGATAACCGAGCTGGCGCGCCAGGTACAGGTGTTCGAAATAGCTCTCGTTGAAACGTCCCGGGGTCAGCAGCACGATCAGTGGCGCTTCGTCGTCCCGGGGCGCCTGGCGGGCCAGGGTTTCCTGCAGGGTGCGGAAGAACCCGGCCAGGTGCTGCACCTGCAGATCGCGGTACAGGTCCGGAAAGGCCCGGGACACGATCATGCGGTTTTCCAGGGCGTAGCCGGCACCGGACGGCGCCTGGGTGCGGTCGGCGGTGACCCACCAGCGCCCGTCCGGGGTGCGCGCCAGGTCGACCGCGTACAGGTGCAGGAAGGCGCCATCCGGCGGCTGGATGCCCTGGCACGGCCAGAGAAAGTTGTTATGGCCAAAGACCAGTTCGGCCGGCAGCAGGCCCTCGCGGATCAGCCGCTGGGGCCCGTACAGGTCGGCCAGTACCGCATTGAGCAAACGCGCCCGCTGCGCGATCCCGGCGGACAGCTGCTGCCATTCATCGGCGGCGATCACATGGGGCAACAAGTCCAGTTCCCACGGCCGGTCGGCGCCCTTGGGGTCGGCATAGACGTTGTAGGTGACGCCGTTTTCCTGGATCTGCCGGGTCAGCAGCGCCTGGCGCTGCATCAACTGCGCCGGCGTGCTGCGCTGCAACTGGTCGAACAGCCGGCGCCAGTGCGGGCGCACCGCGCCGCTGGCGTCGAGCAGTTCATGGTAGGTACCCGCCGTCAGCGGGTAGTGGTCAAGCAGGTCAGGCATGGAAAGCTCGGCAGACGGCAAGGTAAGTCAGATTAACGCAGACACATGACGCCCGGATATGCGAAACATCCGGGCGTCGCGTCTGCTTTAGAAACGTCGCAAATCGAGTGTCATCGGCAACTCGTCGTTGATCGTCAGGCTCGGCACCGACAAGGTGCCGGGGCTATGCCCCAGGCGGAAGAAGCGCGCCATGCGCCGGCTCTCGGCCTCGTTGGCATTCACCGGCAGGCTGTCGTAGTTGCGCCCGCCCGGATGGGCCACGTGGTACTGGCAGCCGCCCAGGGAACGCTGCATCCAGGTATCGAGCAGGTCGAACACCAGCGGCGCGTGCACCGGGATGGTCGGTTGCAGGCAGTTGAACGGCTGCCAGGCCCGATAGCGCACGCCGGCGACGAACTCCCCGACTCGCCCGGTGGGCTGCAGCGGCACCGCGACGCCGTTGCAGGTCAACAGGTAGCGCTGCGGCGCCAGCCCGGTGAGTTTGACCTGCAAGCGCTCCAGCGACGAGTCGACATAACGCACCGTGCCGCCAGCGGAGCCCTCCTCTCCCAACACGTGCCAAGGCTCCAGGGCCTGGCGCAGCTCCAGTTCGACACCGCCGACCGCGTAATCGCCGACCTTGGGGAAACGGAACTCCAGGTGCGCGGCGAACCACTCGGCCCGCAGCGGGTAGCCGGCGGCATTGAGCTCGACTATGACATCGGCGAAGTCCTGCTCGATGAAGTGCGGCAACAGGAAGCGGTCGTGCAGCTCGGTGCCCCAGCGCGCCAGCTTGGCCGGGGCGTAGGGCTCGCGCCAGAAGCGCGCGACCAAGGCCCGGAGCAACAGTTGCTGGGCCATGCTCATGCGCGCATGGGGCGGCATTTCAAAGGCGCGCAGTTCCAGCAGGCCCAGGCGGCCTGTAGCGCCATCCGGCGAGTACAGCTTGTCGATGCAGAACTCGGCGCGGTGGGTGTTGCCGGTGACATCGATCAACAGGTTACGCAGCAGCCGGTCGACCAGCCACGGCGGGCACTCTTCGCCCGGTTCGGGCATCTGCGCGAAGGCGATTTCCAGCTCGTACAACGCATCGTTGCGCGCCTCGTCGACCCGCGGTGCCTGGGAGGTGGGGCCGATGAACAGCCCGGAGAACAGATAGGACAACGACGGGTGGTTGTGCCAGTAGCTGATCAGGCTGCGCAACAGATCCGGCCGGCGCAGGAACGGCGAATCCGCCGGCGTCGCGCCGCCCAGTACGAAGTGGTTGCCGCCACCGGTGCCGGTATGGCGCCCGTCGATCATGAATTTCTCGGTGGTCAGGCGGGTCTGCCGGGCCTCCTCGTAGAGGAATTCGGTGCGCTCCACCAGTTCGTCCCAACTGGCGGACGGCTGCACGTTGACCTCGATCACGCCTGGATCGGGGGTGACGCGGAAGTTGCTCAGGCGCGGATCGCTCGGCGGCTCGTAGCCCTCCAGCAGCACCGGGCAATGCAACTCCTCGGCGGTGGCCTCGATGGCGCTGACCAACTCCAGGTAATCCTCCAGGCGCTCCAGGGGCGGCATGAACAGGTACAAGCGCCCGCCCCGCGCCTCGGCGCAGAACGCGGTGCGGGTCAGCCAGTCGGCGGACTGGTCGATCTGCGGCACCCGCTCATCGGCTGCGGCCGCTTCGCCGTGTTCGCGCAGTTGCGCACTGTCCGGCAGCTCGGGCAGCTCCTGGTTCGGGTCGGTGGGGTGCACATAGGGATACTCCGCCGCCGTCACCCAGGGCTGGGACGCCAGCGGCAGGCGATAACCCAGGGGCGAATCCCCCGGGATCAACCGGCAATGGGTGTCGCGCAGGTACCAGCGGCCGCTCTGCCACTGGTCGCCCCTCGCGGTACGGGCCAGCGGCAGGACCTGGCCGATGACCTTGTCCAGGCCCTGGCTAAAGACCTTGCGCAGGCGCGCCCGCTCCAGCTCGTCCGCCAGCCGCGAATCCTCGGCGCTGACGTTCTGCGGCAAGGTGCCTTCGCGCCACAGGTAGTAGAAGTTGTCTTCATAGGCCGGGAATACAAAGCGCGCGGGCAGCTTCAAGCGTTCGGCGACGCTGGCGAGGAAACGCCCGGCCAGCTCGCTGTCGGCGCCATAGTCTTCATGCTCGTCGGCAATCAGCGCGGCGTTGTGCCAGATCGGCACGCCATCGCGACGCCAGTAACAGTTCAGCGACCAGCGCGGCAGTTGCTCGCCCGGGTACCACTTGCCCTGGCCAAAGTGCACCAGGCCCTTGGGCGCGTAGTGGTTGCGCATGCGCTGGAACAGCTCGGCGGACAACCGGCGCTTGTTCGGCCCGAGGGCCGCGGTGTTCCATTCGGCGCCATCCGGGTCGTCGATCGAGACGAAGGTCGGCTCGCCGCCCATGGTCAGGCGCACGTCGCCCGCCAACAGGTCGGCATCGATCTGCCGGCCCAGGGCCTGGATCGCCAGCCATTGCTCCTCGGTGTAGGGCTTGGTGACCCGCGGCGCTTCCCACACCCGCTCCACCGACATCTCGTGGCCGAACTCGCATTCACAAGGCTCCACCAGGCCGCTGATCGGTGCCGCCGAGGACGGATCGGGGCTGCAGGCCAACGGGATATGGCCTTCCCCGGCAAATAGCCCGGAAGTGGCGTCCAGGCCGATCCAGCCGGCGCCGGGCAAGTACACCTCGCACCAGGCGTGCAGGTCGGTGAAATCGACCTCGGTGCCGGACGGGCCGTCGAGGGATTTGACGTCGGCGGTCAGCTGGATCAGATAGCCGGAAACAAAGCGCGCGGCCAGCCCCAGGTTGCGCAGCAGCTGCACCAGCAGCCAGGCAGAGTCGCGGCAGGAGCCGGAAGCCTTGTCCAGGGTCTGCTCCGGCGTCTGCACACCGGGCTCCATGCGGATCAGGTAGCCGATGTCTTCGCTCAGGCGCTGGTTCAGGGCCACCAGGAAATCCACCGCCGGTATCGGCGTGCGGTCGATGCCCTCGAGGTAAGCCTTGAACTTCGGCGTCAGTGGCAGGGTTTCCAGGTAAGGCGCCAGCTCGCGCTGCTCGTCGGCGGCATAGGCGAAGGGGATTTTCTCGGCGTAGGGCTCGAGGAAGAAATCGAACGGATTGAAGACCGCCATCTCCGCCAGCAGATCGACTTCGATCCGCAGCTCGTCGGTCTTCTCCGGGAAGACCAGGCGCGCCAGGTAGTTGCCCTGGGGGTCCTGCTGCCAGTTGATGAAGTGCTGCTCGGGCTGAACCTTCAGCGCATAGGAGAGAATCCGCGTGCGGCTATGGGCCGCCGGACGCAGGCGAACGATCTGTGGGCCGAGTTCGACCGCGCGGTCGTAGCGGTAATGCGTGACATGGTGCAATGCGACATGGATCGACACGGCGTGCCTCCTGCGGACCTGAACGTACACGAAAGCGCGCAAGACTTATGCCAGAGCACCAGTCCCGGGGCTTTCCCCAACGGCTGTGGGCAGTACAGCACCAAAAGCGAGCGGTGCGTGCTTCGGCGTGCGCAGGGTTGCACATAAATGTGGCGACAGGATGTAACCGGCGGTCAGCGCACCCGCTTCAGGCCGGCTTCCAGTCGCTGCAGGCGCCGGCGTTTGCGCGCCGCCACTTGCAGCACCTTGAGCCCGCGCTGGTAGCGCCGGGTGCTCATCAGGTACAGCCCGGCCAGGGGAATGCTCAGGACAAAGGCCGGGAACAGTCGCTGGCGGGAGTCCAGCAGGACCAGCAGCGCGCATGCCAGGCAGAACACCAGCGCGCCGAACAAGGCCCAGGCGCCGCGCGGGTAGCCGCGGATCACCAGCAGGAAACACAGGCTCATCAGCAGCCCAGCGCCCAGCATGGCCATCGCAGCGTAGTTGGCGACCTGGAAGTCACGGGGGAAATACAGATGGGGCACCTGCGCGGCGGTCAGCGAGATGCTGAAGACCGTCGTCATCATCACCGCGATATGAATCACCCCGAAACGCCGCACATAGGGCTGCCAGGCGAGCCATTCGGCGGTCTTGAGGCGTAGCAGCCGGTCTTCGACCTGCCGTTGTTGCGGGGTTTTGCGGCGACGTAACACGCGGCGCTTCCTTGAGTTGATGCCAATCCTGGGGGCGCACCTTAACAAACCCGAACGGCGAAATGCACAACGCCAACCCTGGGGTTGGCGTTGTGTCCGTACAGCAGTGGCCTTAGCGGGGCACGACCGGTTTGCGGGCCGGCTTCTTGCCTTTGCCCTTGGCCGCATCCGTGCGTTCCTTGGCGGCCTGCTTGTTGCGGGCCATCGCGGCGGCCTTGGCCTGTTCGCGCTTGTCCCACGGGTTGCTACCGTCGCTGCCGCGTGGAGGCAGGCCGGTGTGCTGGGTGAGAATTTTGGTGGTTTCCTTGGCCACTTTGTGGCTGCCAGCCGGCGTCGAGTTCTTGCGACGAGCGCTCTGGTAGCTGTCGGTCGACGGCTGATGCAAAGGAATCAACTGGTTCTTGCCCGGCCCGATCAGGTCGGCGCGGCCCATACGGGTCAGCGCTTCACGCAGCATCGGCCAGCCTTTCGGGTCGTGGTAACGCAGGAACGCCTTGTGCAGGCGACGCTGCTCCTCGCTCTTGACGATGGTCACCCCGTCACTCTTGTAGGTGACCTTGCGCAGCGGGTTCTTGCCCGAGTGGTACATCGCGGTGGCGGTGGCCATCGGCGACGGGTAGAACGCCTGCACCTGGTCGGCGCGGAAACCGTTGCCCTTGAGCCACAGGGCCAGGTTCATCATGTCTTCGTCGGTGGTGCCCGGGTGCGCAGCGATGAAGTACGGAATCAGGTACTGCTCCTTGCCCGCTTCCTTGGAGTACTTCTCGAACATCCGCTTGAACCGATCGTAGCTACCGATGCCCGGTTTCATCATCTGGTTGAGCGGACCTTCCTCGGTGTGTTCCGGGGCGATCTTCAGGTAGCCACCAACGTGGTGGGTCACCAGTTCCTTGACGTACTCCGGCGACTCGACCGCGAGGTCGTAGCGCAGGCCGGAAGCGATCAGGATTTTCTTCACCCCCGGCAACGCACGGGCGCTGCGATACAACTGGATCAGGGACGAGTGGTCGGTGTTCAGGTTCGGGCAGATGCCAGGGAACACGCAGGACGGTTTGCGGCACGCGGATTCGATTTCCGGGCTCTTGCAGGCGATGCGGTACATGTTCGCGGTCGGGCCGCCGAGGTCGGAAATGACCCCGGTAAAACCTGGAACCTTGTCGCGAATCTCTTCGATCTCGCGAATGATCGACTCTTCGGAACGGTTCTGGATGATGCGGCCTTCGTGCTCGGTGATCGAGCAGAAGGTGCAGCCGCCAAAGCAACCACGCATGATGTTCACCGAGAACCGAATCATGTCGTAGGCCGGGATCTTCTCCTTGCCGTACGCCGGGTGCGGGATGCGCTGATACGGCATGCCGAACACGTAATCCATCTCTTCGGTGGTCATCGGGATGGGCGGCGGGTTGAACCAGACATCGATCTCGCCATGTTTCTGCACCAGCGCACGGGCGTTGCCCGGGTTGGTTTCCAGGTGCAGCACGCGGTTGGCGTGGGCGTAGAGCACCGGATCGTTACGCACCTTTTCCATGGACGGCAGGCGGATCACGGTCTTGTCGCGGGTCATCTTCGGGCTGGCCAGGATCTGCACGACCTTGGCTTCCTGGGGATCTTCGACCGGGCCTTTTTCCTGCTCGATGGCGCAGGCCTGGGTGTCCTGGGTGTTGACGTACGGATTGATGATCTTGTCGATCTTGCCCGGCCGGTCGATACGCGTGGAGTCCACTTCGTACCAGCCCTGCGGCGTGTCACGGCGAATGAACGCGGTGCCGCGCACGTCGGTGATGTCTTCGATCTTGTGCCCGTAGGACAGGCGCTGAGCGACTTCGACAATCGCCCGCTCGGCGTTGCCGTAGAGCAGGATGTCGGCGCTGGCGTCGATCAGGATCGAGTTGCGCACCCGGTCCTGCCAGTAGTCGTAGTGGGCGATGCGGCGCAGGGAGGCTTCGATGCCGCCCAGGACGATCGGCACGTGCTTGTAGGCTTCCTTGCAGCGCTGGCTGTAGACCAGGCTGGCGCGGTCCGGACGCTTGCCCGCCAGGCCACCCGGGGTGTAGGCGTCGTCGGAGCGGATTTTCTTGTCCGCGGTGTAGCGGTTGATCATCGAGTCCATGTTGCCGGCCGCGACGCCGAAGAACAGGTTCGGCTCGCCGAGCTTCATGAAGTCGTCTTTGGACTGCCAGTTCGGCTGGGCGATGATCCCGACGCGGAAGCCCTGGGACTCCAGCAGCCGGCCGATGATCGCCATGCCGAACGACGGGTGATCGACGTAGGCATCGCCGGTGACGATGATGATGTCGCAGGAATCCCAGCCGAGCTGATCCATTTCCGCCCTGCTCATCGGCAGGAACGGCGCCGGTCCGAAACATTCGGCCCAGTACTTGGGATAGTCAAATAACGGCTTGGCTGCTTGCATGTCGATGACCGGTATAGGTGTAGATGAGGGCGCGTTTATTTACAGAGAAATTCGCGGGCGCGGAATATAGCACAAAAAATGACCAATTCCGACGACTATGGTCGGAAATCGGTGGCCTGTAGCCGCTGTCGCAGACTGCGATCGGCTGCGCGGCAGACGCAACGCTCACCCATCGAACGAAGCTCCTGCGGCCCTTATCGCAGCCTGCGGCAGCGGCTACGGCTGTTTACTCGTCGTCGTCGAAGTTGTAGCTGCCCGGCGCGAGGTTCTCGAAGCGGGTGTACTTGCCGATGAACGCCAGGCGGATAAAGCCGATGGGGCCGTTCCGCTGCTTGCCGATGATGATCTCGGCAATGCCCTTGTGCTCGGTCTCGGGGTGATACACCTCGTCCCGGTACACGAACATGATGACGTCGGCGTCCTGCTCGATCGCTCCGGATTCCCGCAAGTCGGAGTTTACCGGGCGCTTGTTCGGGCGCTGCTCGAGGGAGCGGTTGAGCTGAGACAGGGCCACTACCGGGCAGTTGAATTCCTTGGCCAGGGCCTTGAGGGAACGGGAGATCTCGGAAATCTCGTTGGTCCGGTTGTCGCCGCTGGAACCCGGGATCTGCATCAGCTGCAGGTAGTCGATCATGATCAGGGCGATGTCGCCGTGCTCACGCACCAGGCGGCGGGTCCGCGCGCGCATTTCCGAAGGGCTGATACCGGCGGTGTCGTCGATGAACAGCTTGCGGTCGTTGAGCAGGTTGACCGCCGAGGTCAGGCGCGGCCAGTCGTCGTCTTCCAGCTGGCCGGAACGCACCTTGGTCTGGTCGATACGGCCGAGGGACGACAGCATACG
Source organism: Pseudomonas sp. NFACC41-3 (assembly GCF_900109505.1). Classification (NCBI taxonomy): domain Bacteria; kingdom Pseudomonadati; phylum Pseudomonadota; class Gammaproteobacteria; order Pseudomonadales; family Pseudomonadaceae; genus Pseudomonas; species Pseudomonas sp. NFACC41-3. The sequence goes on along the minus strand of NZ_FOAE01000006.1, from coordinate 539,595 downwards.
CATGATCAGCGATTCGCCTGGCATCTCGAGGGAGTACACCAGCACTGCCTTGTCACTGCGCAGTACGGCGTTTTCCACCAGGTTCATGGCAAAGGTGGTCTTACCCATGGACGGACGACCGGCGACGATGATCAGGTCGGCTGGCTGCAGGCCGCTGGTCTTCTCGTCGAGGTCGGTGTAGCCGGTGGACAGGCCGGTGATGGCGTTGTCGGTGTTGAACAGGGTGTCGATGCGGTCGATGGCCTTGGTCAGCAACTCGTTGACGCCCACCGGGCCGCCGGTCTTCGGACGCGCTTCGGCGATCTGGAAGATCTGCCGTTCGGCTTCGTCGAGAATCTCTTCGGCGGTGCGGCCTTCGGGGTTGAAGGCGCTGTCAGCGATCTCGGTGCTGATGCCGATCAACTGGCGCAGGGTGGCGCGCTGGCGAACGATCTGCGCATAGGCCTTGATGTTGGCCACCGACGGCGTGTTCTTCGCCAGTTCGCCCAGGTAACCCAGGCCGCCGACCTGGGACGTCTGGCCTTCCTTGTCCAGCTGTTCGGACAGGGTCACGACGTCGATCGGCATGTTCTGATCGGCCAGCTTGGCGATCGCACGGAAGATCAGGCGATGGTCATGTCGATAGAAATCGCCGTCGGAGACTTGATCGAGCACCCGCTCCCAGGCGTTGTTGTCCAGCATCAGACCACCGAGCACGGCCTGTTCGGCCTCGATGGAATGTGGCGGCACCTTCAGGGCAGCGGTTTGCAGATCGTATTGCTCGGGAGCGGAGATATCGTTCATGGCCACTTGGTTTTTTAGGAAAAGCAGGGGTTTGAAAAACTGAGGGTACAGAAAGACAAAGGGCACGACCTGTAAACAGGATCGTGCCCGATGTTACCGGCTAGCTCCCGAGGGTGCCAGCCGACAAGTACTGCTTAAGCTGCTACCACGACAACGCGTACGGTGGCTTCAACTTCAGCGTGCAGGTGCACGGCTACGTCGAATTCACCTACGTTGCGGATGGTGCCGTTCGGCAGACGAACTTCGCTTTTTGCAACTTCAACGCCGGAGGCGGTCAGTGCATCAGCGATGTCGTGGGTGCCGATCGAACCGAACAGCTTGCCTTCGTCACCAGCGGTGGCAGTGATAGTCACTTCCAGCTCAGCCAGTTGGGCAGCGCGAGTTTCGGCAGAAGCCTTTTTCTCTGCAGCCAGTTTTTCCAGCTCGGCACGACGCGCTTCGAACGCAGCCAGGTTGGCAGCGGTAGCAGCGGTGGCTTTGCCGAAAGGCAGCAGGTAGTTACGGCCGTAACCAGCCTTAACGTTTACCTTATCGCCCAGGTTGCCCAGGTTGGCGATTTTTTCCAGCAGGATCAGTTCCATTTGGTAATAACCTCTTAACTTTTAACCTTCACCGTTCGCAGGACCGTTATCGGCGTCTTTCGGCGCCGAACGACCGCGAAAATCAATCAGGCTGTCGACTATGGCCAACACCACGAGCAACGGATAGATCAGCTGCATAAACAGCAACAGCGTTACGTACAACCCCACCAGCCAGAACCTGGCCAGTCGCCCTTGCGCCACCAGCCCGTGAATCAGGGCCAGCCCGGCGAACACCAGCGGTACGCTGCACAACGGCGTCAGCATCGCCATCTGTGGACCGAGGTTCGGTCCCAGCAGCATGCAGGCCAGCAGCAACATCGCCAGTCCCAGCGGGAGCTTGATAGCGCGAAACTCGCGCCCAAAACCACCCGGGTTGTACAACAACGCCTGCCAGTAGCGCCCGACAATCAGGCTCAGCACACTGACGACCTGCAACAAAGCCGCAATCAGGCCGGTCAGGACCGGTGCAATCAGTGAGGCGAGACGAGCCCGCTCTTCAACCGACAGCTGCTGGTAGAGATCACCGAGGGCCAACGGCAGGATTTTTACCAACTCCTGCGAGAGCATCTCGATCTGGGGGCGGTAAGCCACACCCAGCACTCCAGCAAACACCAGGCCCAGCGCTATGCTGACCAGCAGCACACGGTTCCAGGATTCGCTTGCGCGCAAAACCAACGCAAGGCCCGAAGACCCGAGCAACACCATGAGTGCGCGTGGGTCGTCGGAATACAGCCACCAGAACAATGCCGGCAGCAATCCCAGGGCGAGGACACCAAGGGCGTCGCTCAAACCGCGCCGCAGGAGCACCAGGCTTCCCGCAGCAGCACCCAACCAATACAACAACGGCAATGCCGCACATCCGGCCACTACCAGAGTGGCCTGCATACGGCCGCGCATGATGAACTCAGCTAAGGCGCGCATGCATTCAATCCCTTACTACTTGTCGACTGCCCGGTCTCAGCGGCCGTGGCTGTCGGTGTAGGCCAGCAGGGCCAGGAAGCGGGCGCGCTTGATAGCGGTGGCCAGCTGACGCTGATAACGAGCTTTGGTACCGGTGATACGGCTTGGAACGATTTTGCCGGTCTCGGATACGTAGGCTTTCAGAGTGTTGAGATCTTTGTAATCGATCTCTTTCACGTCTTCAGCGGTGAAGCGGCAGAATTTACGACGACGGAAGAAACGTGCCATGTAATTGGCTCCTCAAAAGGTCCGTGGATTACTCGTCAGCGTTATCGCTGGCGTCGCTGTTATCGCTGTCATCGCCATCGGCGCTGTCAGAATGCTCAGGACGGTCACGACGCTCACGGCGCTCACTGCGGTTCTCTTCAGCCTTGAGCATCTCGGATTGGCCAGTGATGGCTTCTTCGCGACGGATGACCAGGTTACGGATCACAGCATCGTTGTAACGGAAGTTGTCTTCCAGCTCAGCCAGGGCTTTACCGGTGCACTCAACGTTCAGCATCACGTAGTGAGCCTTGTGAACATTGTTGATTGCATAGGCCAGTTGACGACGGCCCCAGTCTTCCAGACGGTGGATTTTGCCGCCGTCTTCTTCGATCAGCTTGGTGTAACGCTCAACCATGCCGCCGACTTGCTCGCTCTGGTCAGGGTGGACCAGAAAGATGATTTCGTAATGACGCATGAATGCTCCTTACGGGTTGTAGCCTGCCGCTCAAAAGCGGTCAGACAAGGAGTGAATGACACTTGTGTGTCTTGCCTCAGAGATAGGCACATATGCGCCTGCCGCAACGGCAAGGGGCGCAATTGTAGAGAAGGGGGAACAGCGGCGCAAGGCAATTGGTGATTATTTGAACAACTGGTCGCCAGGGCGCGCCAAACCTGCCAAGCAGGCCTGCTCACGATTGCGGCGCCTCGGTCGGGCCGCTATCGCGAGCAAGCTCGCGCCTGCATGAAGGGAGGAAACTCAGGCCTTCTTGGTTGCGCTCTTGGCTTTGGCCGCACGCTGGCGCGTGGCTTCGAACAGGCACACGCCGGTAGCCACCGAAACGTTGAGACTGCTGACGCTACCGGCCATCGGCAGGCGCACCAGGAAATCGCAATGCTCGCGGGTGAGGCGACGCATACCCTTGCCTTCGGCGCCCATGATCAGGATGGTCGGCCCGGTCAGGTCCTGGTCATACAGTTCCTGCTCGGCTTCGCCAGCCGTGCCGACGACCCACAGGCCGCGCTGCTGAAGCTTTTCCAGGGTGCGCGCGAGGTTGGTCACGGCTACCAGCGGAATCACTTCCGCGGCGCCGCACGCCACTTTACGTACGGTCGGGGTCAGGGTCGCCGATTTGTCTTTCGGCACCAGCACCGCCAGCGCACCGGCCGCATCGGCAGTGCGCAGGCAGGCGCCAAGGTTATGCGGGTCGGTCACGCCGTCCAGCACGAGAAGCAGCGGCGCACCCTCGGTACGGTCGAGCAACTCATCGAGCATCGCTTCGCCCCAGACCTGGCTTGGGCTCACTTCAGCCACGACGCCCTGGTGAACGCCTTCGACCCAGGCATCCATTTCGCGACGCTCGGCCTGACCGACCGCCACGCGATTCTGCCCGGCCAGGTCCACCAGCACCTGCACGCGCGGATCGCTGCGGCCTTCGGCCAGCCAGATCTGCTTGACGCGCTTGGGGTGGTGACGCAGCAATGCTTCTACAGCGTGCACGCCGTAGATCTTTTCCAACTGACTCATGACTTGGCCTTGGGTTTACGCGCCCCGCCGCTTTTCGCCGCAGGACCTGCGCCCGCTTTCGGCGGACCTTTACGATGTTTGCTCGGCTTGCTGGAAGCCGGCTTGCCAGACTTTCCCCCAGACGCCGCTTTACCGCCGCTCTTGGCTTCGGCCAGCAGCGCCTGCTTCATTTCACGGCTCTTGCGCACTTCGGCGTTTTTCGCCGCCGCATCGCTGGAGCGGTAGGCCTCGACCGGCTTCTCCTTGGCCGGACCACGACGCCCGGCCTTGGCTGGGGCGGGCTCGGCAGCCGTCTTGGCCGGAGGCACATCGACTGCGCCACGTTTTTTGCGACCGATCGGCGCACTGATGGTTTTTTCCGCCATCTCGAAGTCGATCTTGCGCTCGTCCAGATCGACGCGCATGACCCGCACTTCCACGCTGTCACCCAAGCGGAAGCTGCGGCCGGTGCGCTCACCGGCGAGGCGGTGATGCACGGGATCGAAGTGGTAGTAGTCGCCCGGCAGCGCCGTGACATGCACCAGACCTTCGACATAGATATCGGTCAGTTCGACGAACAGGCCAAAACCGGTCACTGCAGTGATCACGCCCGGGAACGCCTCGCCCACGCGGTCTTTCATGTATTCGCACTTGAGCCAGTTCACCACGTCGCGGGTCGCTTCGTCGGCACGCCGCTCACTCATCGAGCACTGCTCGCCAAGCTGCTCGAGAATCGCCTCGTCGTAGGGATAGATGCGCGCCTTCGGAATGGTCATCGCACCGGCACGACGCACGTGAGGCGTGTTCTGCTTGGAGTGGATGACACTGCGAATCGCCCGGTGCGTCAGCAGGTCCGGGTAACGGCGAATCGGCGAAGTGAAGTGGGTATAGGCTTCGTAGTTCAGGCCAAAGTGGCCCTGATTGTCAGCGCTGTACACCGCCTGGCTCAAGGAGCGCAGCATCACGGTCTGGATCAGATGAAAGTCCGGACGATCCTTGATGCTTTCCAGCAAGGCCTGGTAGTCCTTCGGCGTCGGACCGTCCTTGCCTTTATGCAGGGACAGGCCAAGCTCGCCGAGGAAGGCGCGCAGTTTTTCCAGGCGCTCTGGCGGCGGGCCGTCGTGAACGCGATAGAGCGCGGGGATTTCGTGCTTCTTGAGGAATTCGGCGGTGGCCACGTTGGCCGCCAGCATGCATTCCTCGATCAGCTTGTGCGCATCGTTGCGGGTAGTCGGACGAATTTCCGCGATCTTGCGCTCGGAACCGAAGATGATCCGGGTTTCCTGGGTCTCGAAGTCGATGGCGCCACGGGTATGACGGGCACCGAGCAGAACCTTGTACAGCGCATAAAGCTGCTTGAGGTGCGGCACGACATCGGCGTATTCGCCACGCAGCTGCTTAGCCTCGCTGGTTTTCGGCTGTTCGAGGATAGTGCTGACCTTGTTGTAGGTCAGGCGCGCCTTGGAGTGGATCACCGCTTCGTAGAACTGGTAGTCGGTCATCTCGCCGGATTTGGAGATGGTCATCTCGCACACCATAGCCAAACGATCGACTTTCGGGTTCAGCGAGCACAGGCCGTTGGACAGCTGCTCCGGCAGCATTGGCACCACGCGCTCGGGGAAGTACACCGAGTTGCCACGCACCTGCGCCTCGTTATCCAGCGCCGAACCGATCTTCACGTAACTGGAAACGTCGGCGATCGCCACGTACAGCTTCCAGCCACCGCCGAACAGGCGCAGCTTGCCGGGCTTGGCTTCGCAATAGACCGCGTCGTCGAAGTCGCGAGCGTCTTCGCCGTCGATGGTGACGAACGGTAGATCGCGCAGGTCGATGCGCTTCTCTTTGTCCTTATCCTCGACTTCCGGCTTGAGCTTGCCGGCTTCCTTCAGCACCGCCTCGGGCCAGACATGAGGAATATCGTAGGTGCGCAAGGCAACATCGATTTCCATGCCCGGGGCCATGTAGTTGCCCACGACCTCGACCACGTCGCCTTGCGGCTGGAAGCGCGGAGTCGGCCAGTGGGTGATCTTCACCTCGACGAACTGGCCGATCTTGGCGCCGGCATTGCGACCCGGGGTCACCAGCACTTCCTGCTGGATCTTCGGGTTGTCCGCCACCACAAAACCGATTCCGCCTTCTTCGAAGTAACGGCCGACGATGCTCTCGTGGGCACGGGACACTACTTCGACGATCATGCCTTCGCGGCGACCGCGGCGATCCAGACCGGAAACCCGGGCCAGTGCACGGTCGCCATCGAACACCAGGCGCATCTGCGCCGGGCTCATGAACAGGTCGTCGCTGCCGTCATCGGGAACCAGGAAGCCGAAGCCGTCACGGTGACCGCTGATGCGGCCGAGGATCAGGTCGAGCTTGTCCACCGGCGCATATGTGCCACGGCGGGTGTAGATCAGTTGGGCATCGCGCTCCATGGCGCGCAGGCGGCGGCGCAGGGCTTCGATCTGGTCTTCTGTGGTCAGACCAAACTCTTCGACCAACTGTTCGCGGTTAGCAGGCGAACCCCGATCAGCAAGGTGCTGAAGGATCAGTTCGCGGCTAGGGATAGGGTTTTCATATTTTTCCGCTTCACGAGCGGCCTCGGGATCGAGGGACTGCCAATCGGCCATTAGATAAATTTCACCTTGTCTATATGCGGGTTAGTTTGGCATACACGTATTGAAACGGGAAATTTCAGGCTAAGACAGGCTCCGAAAAGTCCTTTAGTGGCTTCAGAACCATCCTGTAAAAGCCGTCGGCGAATTTTTTTCAATATTTTCAAGATCAGGGGTTTACAGCCCAAAAGGTGGTCCGTATAGTGCGCGCCATCGACGACGGAGACGCTGTCGATAGTGCCCAGATGGTGAAATTGGTAGACACGCCAGCTTCAGGTGCTGGTGGCCGCAAGGCCGTGGAAGTTCGAGTCTTCTTCTGGGCACCAATTCAGAGCTGCAGATTGTTTGAATCTTCAGACTCCTCCAAAAACCCGCGAAAGCGGGTTTTTGCATTCTAAGTGTTTGATTTATTGAATCTAAGTTAAAACAGGGCTTTACAGATTCAAAGGCGCTCCGTATAGTTCGCCCCATCAACAGCGGCAACGCTGCTGATACTGCCCAGATGGTGAAATTGGTAGACACGCCAGCTTCAGGTGCTGGTGGCCGCAAGGCCGTGGAAGTTCGAGTCTTCTTCTGGGCACCACATTCAAGCTTCGTAGCATAGCTGTGAAGTCTCACAAAAACCCGCGAAAGCGGGTTTTTGCGTTTCTGGCTCACAACAATCATTTCCCCCGCCAAAACGCCCCCCCTCCTCCAGGGCTATCCAGCCCGCCAAGCCGCACATGAGAAACAATATCGTTTATGATTGTTACAAGTTTTTGCGGCACCACAGTGAGGAACCCTGCGAATGATGTTTAGAAACACCCCCCTTCCAACATCCCTTCTGCGCGGCTTGACCATCACTTTGCTGGGCCTGGCCCTGGCATCTCCATTCACTCAAGCAGCCGATCCGGTTTCCCTAACGCTGTACAACGGCCAGCACAAGGAAGTCGGCGACGCCATTGCCAAGGCTTTCGAGGCCAAGACTGGCATTCACGTCAATGTGCGCAAAGGTAGCAGCAACCAGCTAGCCAGCCAGATCGTGGAAGAAGGCGAGCGCTCCCCCGCCGATGTGATTTACACCGAAGAATCGCCACCCTTGAACAAACTCGGCGAGCAAGGCTTGCTGGCCAAGACCGATGCTGCGACCCTTGAAGTCCTGCCCAAGGACTATGTCGCCGGCAACGGCACCTGGATTGGCATTACCGCCCGAGTTCGCGTGGTGGCGTTCAACCCGAAGCTGATCGACGAAAAAGACCTGCCTGCATCGGTGATGGAGTTCTCCCAGCCACAATGGCAAGGCAAGGTAGGCTTCGTTCCTACCAGCGGCGCATTCCAGGAACAGGCCGTGGCAATCATCAAGCTGCACGGGATGGACGCCGCCGAGGAATGGCTGACCGGCCTGCGCGCCTTCGGCAAGACCTACAGCAATAATATGGTGGCCTTGAAGGCCGTGGAAAACGGCGAAGTCGCCACCGTGCTGGTGAACAACTACTACTGGTTCGCCCTGCAACGTGAAAAAGGCCAGCTTGACTCGAAGCTGCACTATTTCACCGGCGGCGATGCCGGCGGATTGATCACCGTATCCAGCGCCGCGGTACTCAAGTCCAGCAAACATCCCAAAGAAGCCCAGCAATTCCTCGCCTATATGGCCAGCGAAGAAGGCCAGCGCGTCATCACCCAGACCACCGCAGAATATCCGCTGCGCAAAGGCCTGGAGTCGGATCGAGGCCTCAAGCCGTTCAGTGAGCTGCAAGCGCCGAAAGTCACCCCGGCCGACCTCGGCAATGCCGAAGAAGCCCTGGAACTGGAACGCGAAGTCGGCCTGAACTGATGAGCCCAACGCTGCCCGCCCCCGCCTCGCGCACGAACTACATACCGAGGCGCAAGGGACCATCGATCTGGCTGCTGCTACCGGTCCTGTTGCTGGTCGGGCTCAGCCTGCTGCCATTGCTCTATGTCGGGCTCAAGGCCTGGCAGGCCGGCTGGGCCGAAGCCCTGCACCTGCTGTGGCGACCCTATGTATTCGGCCTGCTGCGCAACACCCTGCTACTGCTCATTGGCGTGACCGTTACCTGCGCCATCGTCGGCCTGTCCCTGGCCTGGCTGCTGGAACGCAGCGACTTGCCGGGGCGACGCCTCTGGGGCGTGATCCTGTGCCTGCCCTTTGCCGTACCGGCCTTTGTCAGCAGCTTCACCTGGGTCTCCCTCAGCGCCAGCTTCGAAGGCCTGGGCGGGGCCATCCTGGTCATGAGCCTGTCCAAGTACCCGCTGGTATTCCTGCCCGTCGCGGCCACCTTGCGCAATCTCGATCCCTCCCTGGAGGAATCGGCCCGCACCCTCGGGCAGAATCGCTGGGGCGTGTTCTTCCGGATCACCCTGCCCCTGCTCTGGCCGTCGCTGCTGGCCGGCTCGCTACTGATCGCCCTGCACATGCTGGTGGAGTTCGGCGCACTGTCGATTATCGGCCTGCAAACCTTCACCACCGCGATCTATCAGCAGTTCGAACTGGAGTTCAGCAATGCCAACGCGGCGATGCTTTCCGCCGTGCTGCTAGCGCTGTGCCTGGCCCTGCTGTGGCTGGAGTTGCGGGTTCGCGGCAAAGGCCGCCATGTACGAACCGGCCAAGGCGCGGCGCGACATGCCGAGCAGGTGCGCCTCGGCAAGTGGGCGATTGGCGGGCAACTGTACTGCGCGCTACTGACCCTGATCGGCAGCGGCATTCCGCTAGGCATGCTGGCGTACTGGCTGGCCGTCGGTTCATCAGCCGCTTTCCCGGTGGCCGCCATCAGCGAAGCCCTGCTCTCCTCCCTGGCGCTATCGTTGGGTGGCGCGGCGCTGTGCCTGGTGCTGGCGGTACCGGTCGGACTGCTGGTAGTGCGCCACAAAGGTCGCCTGGCACTCTGGGCCGAACGCCTGCCTTACCTGCTGCACGCCCTGCCAGGCCTGGTAATCGCCCTGACGCTGGTGTTCTTTGCCCTGCACTACGTACCGGCGCTGTATCAGACCTCAGCCCTGCTGCTGATTGCCTACGCCCTGCTGTTCCTGCCCCTGGCGCAGGCGCCGATCCGCACCGCCCTGAACAAGGCGGCGCCGCAACTCGAGGAAGCCGCCCGCACCCTGGGCGCCTCCTCATTCACGGCCTTCTGCCGCGTGACCCTGCCGATCATTTTCCCGGCATTGGGTGCCGCCTTTGCCCTGGTATTCCTGGATGCCATGAAGGAACTGACGGCTACCCTGCTGCTCAGCCCGACCGGACTGAATACACTGGCAACGGAAGTCTGGGCGCACACGGCGAATGTGGAGTTTGCCGCCGCAGCGCCTTATGCGGCGCTGTTGATTCTGGTATCGGGACTACCGGTCTATCTGCTGACGACACGGATGTATCTGAGCCGCTGAGCCTACTCCTACAGAAAGCCTTCTGTAGGAGCCCCGCCCCGAGCATTCAGCCTCGTGAACACTCAAGCCCGGAACTGCCCCAGGCTGGCCTTCAGTTGGGCTGCCAGGCTATCCAGTACCTTGCCGCTGGCCGTGGTCTCCACCACAGCCTGAGCGGCACGCTCAGCCTGGGCATGGATGGTCTCGACCCGGCCGCGCACCGCTTGCGCGCCCTGAGCCTGATGGGCGGCCGCCTGGGTCGCCAGGCCAATCGCCGCGTGCACCTGCTCCACCGACGACTGCACCGATTGTTGCAGCCGCGCACTGTCGCGCAACACCAGCAACCCTTCGCTAGCCTGCCTTCCAGCCTGGCCGATCGCCGCCACCGCCTCGCGCGCGCCCTGCTGCAGCGCACCGATATGCGCCTGGATATCGCCGGTAGAGCTTTGCGTCTTGCTCGCCAGCGCCCTGACCTCATCGGCCACCACCGCAAAGCCGCGCCCGGTTTCCCCGGCCCGCGCCGCTTCAATGGCCGCATTCAAAGCCAGCAGGTTGGTCTGCTCGGCAATCCCATGAATCACCGTCAACACCACCTCGATCTGTTCGCTCTGCTGCGCCAGGCGTTCGATGACCTTGGCCCCCGTGTCGACCTGCCCCGCCAGTGCCTCGATCAGACCGCCCACCTGGGCCGAGGTCCGGGTGTTTTCGTCGGTCGCCTGACGGATCTCCACCACCTGCTGCAAGGCCGCCTGCATCGCCTGGCTTTCCGCCTGGGCCTCGTCAGCCATCTGCGACAGCGCCCGCAAACTCTCCGCCACCTCGTCACGCTGGGCCTCGGCCGCGGCATCCGCCCCGGCATTACGCAGGCTCATCGCGCCGATTTCGACGCCAGTACGCTGCGCCACATCGCCGGCCTCACGCACGATCGGCTGCAACTTGTCGACAAAGCGATTGACCGCCGAGGCCATGTCGCCGATCTCGTCATTGCTGTTGAGCTGGACCCGTTTGGTCAGATCGCCCTCACCGGCCGCCAGATCGTTTAGCGCGGCGATCAGCAGATGCAGCTTGCTGACCACTCGCCGCCCCAGCACCACCGCCAGCAACAGCAAGACCCCGCAGCCGACCAACGCCAGGCCCATGCCGATGCGCCAGCGCAGGGTGGCCGCCGCGTCCTGCACGGTACCCGCGGTGTTGGCCTGCATGTCCGAAGCGCTGGTCTGCGCCGACTGCAGGCGCGCACGCATGGCCGCAGAACTGCCCGCCGAAGCGCCCTTGAGGCTATCGCCGACCAGCTGGGCGCTATTGGCGATCAAGGCCTCGAAACGCTTGTCCAGCGCCGCCACATCCGCCTCGACCGACGCCGTGGAAACCCCCATCAGCACCTTGCCGATCTCCACGCCGTTAGGACTGATGGAGGCTTCCAGGTAGTAGACCGATGGATCGTTCTTGGCCGCGTCTAGCACTTTGTCCAAGGCACGGTCGCCCTTGCCCTTTTCCAGCAGCGCCTTGTTGATCGGGTTTTCCCGGTTCAGATAGCGGGTCAGGTGCTCGCCATTGGCGTCGTCGTACACCACGAACAGCACGTTGGGATTGCGCTGGGCGCGCCGGGCGAACTCGGAGAGGGTCGGAACGTCGCTGTCCCACATGGCGCGTGGGGCCACCGAAGCGAGCAACTGGGCCATATCATTGGCTGAATCCTTGAGATCCTTCTCCAGCGTCGTGCGCAATTGCGCCTGCTCCTCTTCCAGGCGCGAGGAGAGCCCGGCGGTCAAGCGTTGCCGGGTGCTGCTGGAAAGGCTTTCCAGGCTCGAAGTGACCTCGCGAGCCGCCTGTTCCAGTTCGCCGGACAGCTTCTGGCTATCGACGCCCAGACGAATGGCCAGATCCGCCTCCAGCGCCGTCACCGTGCTCCGGGTCAGGGCAACGGCAACCAACACCTGCACCAAAAGAGCGATACCAAGGGTAACGAACACAGGCCGCAACAAACGGCTTTGTAACAGTGAGAGAACGGCCGACACAGGAAATCCCTCTACTTCAACGCCATCAAATTGATGGCACTCTGGAAGGGCAAATCACAGCAAGGGTCGTGCCGCCTGGCAGGCAGAAACGACAAAGGCCCCTGAGGAGGGGCCTTTGTTTTTTACATCAACGACTTATCAAGCAAACGGGTGACGCAGAACGATGGTCTCGTTGCGGTCCGGGCCTGTCGAAATAATGTCGATCGGCGCGCCGACCAGCTCTTCGATACGCTTGATGTAGGCACGGGCAGCGGCCGGCAGCTCTTCCAGGGTCTTGGCCCCCAGCGTCGACTCGCTCCAGCCTGGCATCTGCTCGTATACCGGCTCCAGGCCGATGTAGCTGTCAGCATCGGTTGGCGCGTCGATGACTGCGCCATCCTGGTTTTTGTAGCCCACGCAGATGTTGATGGTTTCCAGGCCATCCAGCACGTCCAGCTTGGTCAGGCACAGGCCCGAGATGCTGTTGACGTCGATGGCGCGACGCAGGATGACGGCATCGAACCAGCCGCAACGGCGGGCACGGCCGGTGGTTGCACCGAACTCATGGCCACGCTTGGCCAGGAAAGCGCCCACGTCATCGAACAGTTCGGTCGGGAACGGACCCGAACCTACACGAGTGGTGTAAGCCTTGGTGATACCGAGAATGTAGTCCAGGTACATCGGGCCAACGCCCGAACCGGTGGCGATGCCGCCGGCAGTGGTGTTGGAGCTGGTGACGTACGGATAGGTACCGTGGTCGATGTCCAGCAGCGAGCCCTGGGCGCCTTCGAACATGATGTCCTTGCCCGCGCGACGCAGCTGGTGCAGCTCGGCGGTCACGTCCAGCATCATCGGCTTGAGCAGCTCGGCGTATTCCATGCACTCGTCGAGCGTCTTCTGGAAGTCGATGGCCGGCTCTTTGTAGTAATTGACCAGTACGAAGTTGTGGTAGTCCAGCAACTCGCCCAGCTTCGCGGCGAAACGCTCGCGGTGGAACAGGTCGCCGATACGCAGGCCGCGACGAGCGACCTTGTCTTCGTAAGCCGGGCCGATGCCGCGACCGGTGGTACCGATCTTCTGCTCGCCGCGGGCCTTTTCACGCGCCTGGTCCAGCGCTACGTGGTAGGACAGGATCAGCGGGCAGGATGGGCTGATACGCAGGCGCTCACGCACCGGTACGCCTTTCTCTTCCAGCTTGACGATTTCACGCAGCAAGGCGTCCGGCGCAACCACCACGCCGTTGCCGATCAGGCACTGGACGCCTTCGCGCAGCACACCCGAAGGGATCAGGTGCAAGACGGTTTTCTCGCCGTCGATCACCAGGGTGTGGCCAGCGTTGTGGCCACCTTGGTAGCGCACTACGGCGGCAGCATGTTCGGTCAGCAGATCAACGATCTTGCCTTTGCCCTCATCACCCCACTGGGTGCCCAGGACTACGACATTCTTACCCATAACACTTGTCCTCATTCGCGCAAACTTGGTGCCGGCAACGGCCGGCGGGAAAACTCAAGAAGCCAGCGGCAATACTTGCCAAAGCCCGTTCTGCTGAATCAATTGCCGGTCGCAGTCCGCTTCACGGGCGGCGGCCAATGGTTGTCCAGGCAAGGCCTGAACCACGCGCTGACCCTCACTGCGCAACTGGCAAACCTGCTGCCAGAGGGCTGCATCCGTACTGTCCGGCATCCAGATACCGCCAGACGGTAGCTCGATCTCAGCACGCCCCAGGGTCACCAGGGTTTTCAAATCGGTAGAGAAGCCGGTTGCCGGACGGGCGCGACCGAAGTCGGCGCCGATGTCGTCGTAACGACCGCCCTGGGCAATGGACTGGCCAACGCCCGGCACGAACACCGCGAATACCACACCTGTGTGGTAGTGGTAGCCACGCAACTCGCCCAGGTCGAAGTACAGCGGCAATTCAGGGAAACGCACGGAAAGACGCTCGGCAATCGCCAACAGGTCGTCCAGGGCCGCCAGCACCGGCGCCGGCGCATTGGCCAGGCGCTCGCGGGCTGCAGCCAGCACTTCACGGCCGCCGCACAGGTCGACCAGCGCCCGCAGCATGCCGGACAGGTCGGCCGGCAGGCCTTCGGTCAAGGTAATGACTTCGTCGATGGCCTTGCGTTGCAGGGCGTCGAACAGTTGCTGTTCCACTTCGCCGGAGAGACCGGCCGCGCGGGCCAGGCCACGGTAGATACCGACATGCCCCAGATCCATGTGCACATCCGGCACATCGGCCAGTTGCAGCATCGCCAGCATCAGGCTGATGACTTCCACGTCGCTGCTCGGGCTCGCATCGCCATACAACTCGGCACCCAGCTGGATCGGGCTGCGCGAGGACGACAAGGCACGCGGCTGCGCATGCAGCACGCTACCGGCGTAACACAGGCGGCTCGGGCCTTCGCGACGCAGGGTATGCGCATCGATACGGGCCACCTGCGGCGTAATGTCGGCGCGGAAACCCATCTGCCGACCCGATTGCGGGTCGATGACCTTGAAGGTACGCAGATCGAGGTCCTGGCCCGCGCCAGTCAGCAAGGATTCCAGGTACTCGATATGAGGGGTCACGACGAACTCGTAACCCCAGCTCTGGAACAGATCCAACACCTGGCGACGCGCAACTTCAATGCGCGCCGCCTCAGGTGGCAGTACTTCTTCGATGCCATCTGGCAGCAGCCAGCGGTCTACCGTTGCCATTACGCCATTCCCCTGTGATCCAGGCGGCCAGCCTATGGGCGGGCCTTGAGTGAAGCAGAAAATGATCGGCCCATGTGCAAACCACGCGCATGGGCGACGGGGCGAAAAGCCTGAAACCGGCTTCGCCACTCACTTTCCTCGAAAAAAACTGTCGAGTCGTTCAACTCGCCGTCTTGCACCAACAACCACAATCAAACGTGCAGACGCAAAAAAGCCGGGAATTTCCCGGCTGCCGCATCATACACTCGTTTTCCCAAAGGATCACCCCGCCAGACACTTTAGCCGCCGGGCGGGGCGATTCAGGTCAACGTCGCATCAAGGCTTGGCCTTTTCCAGGTAACGGAAAAAGTCGCTGCTTGGGTCCAGGACCATGACGTCGGATTTGTTCGCGAAGCTTTCACGATAGGCACGCAGGCTACGGTAGAAACCGTAGAACTCCTGATCCTGACCGTAGGCCTTGGAGTAGATGGCCGCAGCCTGGGCGTCGCCATCACCGCGAATCTCTTCCGACTCACGATAGGCTTCGGCCAGCAGTACGCGGCGCTGACGATCGGCGTCGGCACGAATACCTTCCGCCAGCTCGTTACCCTTGGCGCGATGCTCACGCGCTTCACGCTCACGCTCGGTGCTCATACGCTCGAAGACGCTGCGGTTCACTTCCTTCGGCAAGTCGATGGTCTTGACCCGGACATCGACCACTTCGATGCCCAGCTCTTTCTCGGCCATCTTGTTGAGCGAAGCCGTGATGTCCGCCATCAGCGCATCACGCTCACCGGAAACCACTTCGTGCAGGGTGCGCTTGCCGAACTGGTCACGCAGGCCCGACTCCAGACGACGGGAAAGACGCTCGTCGGCGATCTGCTTGAGGCCGGAAGTCGCGGTATAGAAACGCTCCGCATCCTTCACGCGCCATTTGGCATAGGCATCGACCATCACGGCTTTCTTTTCCAGCGTCAGGAAACGCTGGGTCGGTGCATCCAGGGTCATCAGGCGAGCGTCGAACTTACGCACCTGGTTCACATAGGGCACTTTCACATGCAGGCCCGGCTGAACGTCAGCCTGGACCACACGACCGAACTGCAGCAACACCGCGCGCTCGGTCTGAGCGACGATGTAGAAGCAGTTCCAGGCAGCGATCGCCACGACGACGCCAACGATAAGGGCGATCAGCGATTTATTGCTCATCAGCGACTCTCCCTGGTACGCGCTTGCTGTTGCTGCAGATCAGCTGCCGCACGCGCATTCGCTTCGTTGCTGCTGGCTGCTGCGCCGGTCACCGGAGCACTGGTGCTGCGGCCACTTTCGACCATTTTGTCCAGCGGCAGGTACAGCAGATTGCTCTGGCCGTTCTTGTTGCCGGTCACGAGAACCTTGCTGGTATTGCTGAAGACTTCCTGCATGGTGTCCAGGTACAGACGCTCACGGGTCACTTCAGGCGCCTTGCGGTATTCGGCCACCAGTTTGGTGAAGCGATCGGCCTCACCCTTGGCGCGGGAAACCACTTCGCCACGGTAACCGTTGGCATCCTCGATGATGCGCTGGGCCTGACCACGGGCTTCCGGCACGACGCCGTTGGCGTAGGTTTCAGCCTGGTTGCGCGAACGCTGCTCGTCTTCACGGGCGCGGATCACGTCATCGAAGGCCTCCTGCACTTCACGCGGTGCCGCTGCGCTCTGTACGTTCACCTGGGTAACGGTGATACCGGTGCGATAGGTATCGAGGAAACGTTGCAGACGCTCCTTGATTTCGCTGGCCATCAACTCACGACCTTCGGTCAGCACCTGGTCCATCGCGGTGGAACCCACTACGTGGCGCAGCGCACTGTCGGTGGCGTGCTGCAGGCTGATTTCCGGCTGATCGACGTTCAGCACGAAGTCCTGCAGGTTGCTGATCTTGTACTGCACGGTCAGCGGCACTTCGACGATATTCTCGTCTTCAGTCAGCATTTGACCCTGCTTGGTATAGGCACGCTCGCGCGTGACGTTTTCCATGTACTTGCGATCGATCGGCGGGAAGTAGATGTTCAGGCCCGGGCCGACGGTTTCGTAGTACTTGCCGAAGCGCAGCACCACGGCCTGCTCCTGCTCGTCCACGACATACACCGCGCTGTACAGCCACACGGCCGCCAGCACGACCAGACCGATACCGAGCAGGCCGAGACCGCCGCCCTTGCCGGAACTGCCACCATCGTCACCACGTTTCTTGCCACCACCGAACAACCCATTCAGGCTTTCCTGCAGCTTGCGGAAGGCCTCGTCGAGATCCGGTGGCCCCTTGCGGTCGCCATTGTTGCGGCGCTTACCACCCCAAGGATCCTGATTATTCGAGTTGCCACCCGGCTCATTCCAAGCCATAGCGCTCTCCATCTGATAAAGCAAAGACGCACCCACGGCGCGCCGACCAATGCTACAGAATGCCTGCTACAGCGGCACAACCGCTTTCTCAGGCTTTTATTGCAAAGTGTGTTGCTCGATGAACTCCAGCGGCTGCATGCCTTCGCGGCTTACCAGTCGATTCAGCTCGACTCGCGGCAAGCGGACAGCCAGCAGGCTGACACCTTCCTCGTCGTGATCTTCTTTCTGCACTGCGCCCAACTCGAAGAACTGCGCTCGCAGTCGAGCAAAACGCTGCGGCAAGCGCAAGGTACCTACAAACAAATCCTCGCCGAGCAACTCGGCAATGGCCTGCTTGAGCAGGTCCAGCCCTTGCCCTTCACGAGCCGACAACCAGACCCGCTGCGGCTTGCCATCGGCATCGCGCTGGATCTGCGGGTCGACCCCCTCGAGCAAATCGAGTTTGTTATAGACCTCCAGTATCGGCAAGTCCTGGGCCCCGATCTCGCCGAGCACCACCATGACCTGTTCGATCTGGGCCATGCGCTCCGGCTCATGAGCATCGATCACATGCAGCAGCAGGTCGGAGTTGCTCGACTCTTCGAGCGTAGCCCGAAACGCCTCGACCAGTTTGTGCGGCAGATGACGAATGAACCCCACGGTGTCGGCCAACACGACCGGACCAAGATCGTCCAGTTCGAGCCGGCGCAAGGTCGGATCGAGGGTGGCGAACAGTTGGTTGGCCGCAAACACATCGGACTCGGTCACGGAGTTGAACAAGGTGGACTTGCCGGCGTTGGTGTAGCCCACCAACGATACCGAAGGAATGTCGGCACGCTTGCGCCCACGACGAGCCTGCTCGCGCTGGCTGCGGACCTTCTCCAGCCGGGCCTTGATCTGCCGCAGGCGAACCCGCAGAAGACGCCGGTCGGTCTCGAGCTGGGTTTCACCCGGACCACGCAGGCCGATACCGCCCTTCTGCCGTTCAAGGTGAGTCCAGCCGCGAACCAGACGGGTACTCATATATTCAAGCTGGGCCAGTTCTACCTGGAGCTTGCCTTCGTGAGTGCGGGCGCGCTGAGCGAAAATATCGAGAATCAGACCCGTGCGGTCAATCACGCGACACTCGAAAGCACGTTCGAGGTTACGTTCCTGACTGGGTGTGAGGATGTGATTGAAAATCACCAGGTCGACCTGTTCGGCTTTGACCAGGTCGCGTAATTCTTCGACCTTGCCGCTGCCAACCAGGTACTTGGCGGTTGGCCGATGACGCGGCACGTTAACAAACGCGACGGTCTCGGCGCCGGCCGATATTGCCAACTCCTGAAACTCCTGCGGATCTTCGCGCGCCTCAGGGTCCTGACCATCCAAGTGAACGAGAATTGCACGTTCACCACCACCGTGGCGCTCAAAGAACAAAGGAGACTCCTATCAGGCGTTACCTGGCTCAGCGTCACCCTGTTCGGATTCGGATGCGCTAGGCAGGCGAATTGGACGAACCGGCACCACTGTCGAGATAGCGTGCTTGTAAACCATTTGGCTGACGGTGTTCTTCAGCAGGATGACGAACTGGTCGAAAGACTCGATCGTACCTTGCAGCTTGATCCCGTTGACCAGATAGATGGAAACCCCAACTTTCTCTTTACGTAAAGTATTCAAGTAAGGGTCTTGTAGCGAATGCCCTTTTGACATGTGCCGCACTCCTTTAAGGATCAATAATAAAAAATCGGAAAACAGATGGCTAAAACCGCCCCACCCCCAAGGATAGACGGCAATTGCAAGGACTCAGCTCAATATGGAGACCGTTCCCAGGTATTTCAAGGCGCGTGGCAGATTGTCGCAATCCAGGCTGTCCAGCCAGTGTAAATCAGCCCAGCTGCGTAACCAGGTGAACTGGCGCTTCGCCAATTGGCGCGTGGCAATGATGCCGCGCTCCTGCATCTCGGCGAATGTCAGCTTGCCATCCAGATGATCCCAGACCTGTCGGTAGCCTACAGCACGTATAGACGGCAACCCGGCATGCAGGTCACTTCTAGAACGCAGAGCTACGACCTCGTCGACGAATCCCTGTTCCAACATAATTGTGAATCTTTGTGCAATACGCTCATGCAGTACCTGACGGTTTGCCGGGGCAATGGCCAAGTTCGCGACAGTATAGGGCAATTGTCCCCGTCCCGAAGCGGCTGCTTCAGTACTTTGCGCAGATTGTCGCAGTCTGTGGGCGGTCATGCTCAGGCCGCTGACCCGATAGACTTCCAGCGCCCGGGTCAGGCGCTGCGGATCATTGGGATGAATCCGCGCCGCCGATTCGGGGTCGATCATCGCCAGTTGGTCATGCAAGGCTTGCCAGCCAAGGCGCGCGGCCTCTTCTTCCAGCTCCGCGCGAACCTGTGGGTCGGCCGGCGGCATGTCTGCCAGGCCTTCGAGCAGAGCCTTGTAATAGAGCATCGTGCCGCCCACCAGCAGCGGAATCTTGCCGCGCGCGGTGATATCGGCCATGGCGGCCAGCGCATCGGTGCGGAAATCCGCCGCCGAATAGCTCTCGGCCGGGTCAAGGATATCGATCAGACGGTGTGGAAACTCGGCCAGGATTTCCTTCGACGGCTTGGCGGTGCCTATGTCCATGCCACGGTAGACCAGCGCCGAATCGACGCTGATCAGTTCACAAGGCAGAACCTTGGTGAGTTCGATGGCCAGGTCGGTCTTGCCAGCGGCAGTCGGGCCCATCAGGAAGATCGCTGGAGGAAGCTGGCTCATCAACGACCGCGCAAGAAGAGTTTGTCCAGATCGTCCAGGCCCAGCTGGGTCCAGGTCGGTCGGCCATGGTTGCATTGACCGCTGCGCTCGGTGTTTTCCATGTCGCGCAACAAGCCGTTCATTTCCGGCAGGGCCAGGCGGCGATTGGCACG
The DNA here is from genome assembly GCF_900109505.1 of Pseudomonas sp. NFACC41-3. NCBI lineage: Bacteria > Pseudomonadati > Pseudomonadota > Gammaproteobacteria > Pseudomonadales > Pseudomonadaceae > Pseudomonas > Pseudomonas sp. NFACC41-3. Next base: position 519,661 of record NZ_FOAE01000006.1, on the reverse strand, counting down.
GATCGCACCGTGGCAAGCCATGGTACCCAGCAACTCGTTGAGGTGCGCCTGGATACGGTCGCTGGTGCCGTATTCCATCAGGTCGGCCAGGACGTCATGCACCAGGCGATTGGCTTCCGCCTGCTTGAGCAAGGCCGGAATCTGCCGGATCGCCAGCGATTCCGGGCCCAGGCGCTGCAACTCGAAGCCCAGGCGCTGGAACCAGCTGACATGCTCCTCGGCACAGTCGGCTTCGCGCTGGCTGACCGCGATCGATTCCGGTACCAGCAGCGGCTGACCACTCAGGCCTTCGCTGGCCATCGCCACCTTCAGGCGCTCGTACATGATCCGCTCGTGGGCCGCGTGCATGTCCACCAGCACCAGGCCCTGGGCGTTTTCCGCGAGGATATAGATGCCTTTGAGCTGCGCCAGCGCATAGCCCAGCGGCGGGATATCGCCCTGAGCATCCGGCAAGGACGCTGCGCCGGATTCCGGCAGTGGCGCGAAGAACTCACGATAGGCGCTTTGCGCCTCGGCCGCCGGCAACACTGGCTGCGGACGCGGCGTGTACTGATACTGATAACCCGCACCCGAGCCAGACCCCGGTGGATTGAACGCCGGCTGGGCCTGCGGCTGCTCCAGCGTCATGTTCGCCGCCAGGCGCATTTCGCCCTGGGGGCCGAACTCGCCAGCCTCGATCCCGCTCGGCCGCACGATGCCAGCGACCGCGGCCGGCGCCGCCAGATGGTCTTCCGGCCGGACATCGCCAAGGGCGCGGTGCAGGGTGCCATAAAGGAAGTCATGGACCATGCGCCCGTCACGGAAGCGCACTTCGTGTTTGGTCGGGTGCACGTTGACGTCGACCACCGCCGGGTCGACTTCGAAGAACAGCACAAAGGTCGGGTGCCGACCGTTGAACAGCACGTCGCGGTAAGCCTGGCGCACCGCGTGGGCCACCAGTTTGTCGCGCACCGCGCGGCCGTTGACGTAGAAATACTGCAGGTCCGCCTGGCTGCGGGAAAAAGTCGGCAAGCCTACCCAGCCCCACAGATGCAGGCCGTTACGCTCGACCTCGATCGGCAGCGCCTGCTCGAGAAAACCCGAACCGCACACTGCCGCTACCCGCCGCGCGCGCGCCACATCATCGTTGGCTTCATGCAGGCTGAGGACGCTTTTGCCGTTATGGCGCAGGTGAAAGGCCACGTCGAAACGCGCCAGGGCCAGGCGCTTGATCACTTCCTGCAGGTGATCGAACTCGGTTTTCTCGGCCTTGAGAAACTTGCGCCGGGCCGGGGTATTGAAGAACAGGTCGCGGACTTCCACCGAGGTACCGACCGGATGGGCCGCCGGCTGCACTCGCGGCGCCATGTCGCGGCCTTCGGTTTCCACCTGCCAGGCCTGATCGGCATCGCGGGTGCGGGAAGTCAGGGTCAAGCGCGCGACCGAGCTGATGGAAGCCAGTGCCTCTCCACGAAAGCCCAGGCTCATGACCTGTTCCAGGTCCTCGAGATTGCGAATCTTGCTGGTGGCGTGGCGCGCCAGGGCCAGCGGCAGATCGTCCGCGGAGATGCCGCTGCCGTCGTCGCGCACCCGCAGCAGCTTGACACCCGCCTGCTCGACATCCACATCGATGCGCTTGGCTCCAGAGTCGAGGCTGTTTTCCAGCAACTCCTTGATCACCGAGGCCGGACGTTCGACCACCTCACCGGCGGCAATCTGGTTCGCCAGTCGCGGGCTGAGCAGCTCGATGCGGGCGCTGCTGATGACTGCGTCATTCATTCCTTGGCCGCCAGTTCTGTACCCGGGATGGTGAGGGTCTGACCGATTTTCAGCTCATCGCTGCTCAGGTTGTTGGCGCTGCGCAGGGTGGCGGCGGAAACCTGATAACGCACGGCGATCATTGCCAGGGTTTCCCCCGGGCTCACGCGGTGGTCGCGAGGTCCCTGGGCAATCTTCCCGGAATCACGCAGCCAGGCGATGTAGGTGCCCGGCGGTGGATTCTGCTGGAAGAACTGCCGCACACCGCTGCTGATGGAGCGCGCCAATGCCTGCTGGTGGCTGACCGTGGCCAGCTTGGACGCCTCGTTGGCATTGGAGATAAAGCCGGTTTCCACCAGGATCGACGGAATGTCCGGAGACTTGAGCACCATGAACCCGGCCTGTTCGACGCGCTGCTTGTGCAGCGGGGTGACCCGGCCGATGTTGCTGAGCACTTTCTGCCCGACGTTGAGGCTGGAAGTCAGCGAGGCCGTCATGGACAAGTCCAGCAATACGCCGGCGAGCATCCGGTCCTTGTCATCGAGGCTGACGTTGCCGGCCCCGCCGATCAGGTCGGAACGGTTTTCGCTGTCCGCCAGCCAGCGGGCCGTCTCGGACGTGGCGCCACGGTCGGAGAGCGCGAACACCGAGGCCCCGAAGGCCGCGCGGGACGGTGCCGCGTCGGCGTGGATCGAGACGAACAGGTCGGCGCCTTTCTTGCGGGCGATCTCGGTGCGGCCGCGCAGCGGGATGAAGTAGTCGCCGGTACGGGTCAGCTCGGCACGGAAGCCCTTGAGGCCATTGATCTGGCGCTGCAGTTCACGGGCGATGGCCAGCACCACGTCTTTCTCATGCTGGCCGCGCGAGCCGGAGGCACCCGGGTCCTCGCCACCGTGACCGGCATCGATGACCACGACGATATCGCGCTTGCCGGCCGGGGCCGGTGGCAGCTTGATCTCAGGCTTGGTCGGCGTTACCGGGACCGCCGGCACAGTCGCGACATTCGGCGCGGGTGGCGGAGTCGGCGCGGCATCGGCCGGGTTGTCGAACAGGTCGACCACCAGGCGATTGCCGTACTGGGCATTGGGCGTCAGGGTAAAACTCTTGGGGGTGACGGCCTTTTTCAGGTCGATGACCACCCGCAGGTCGGTAGGCGTGCGCTGGGCCGAACGCATGGCAGTAATCGGCGTATTCGCCGTGGAGACATTCAGCGGCCCGCCGAGGGTCGCACCGTTGATATCGATCACCAGACGATCAGGGGCCGTCAGGGTGAAGACGCTGTGCTGGACCGGCCCGGACAGGTCAAATACCAGTCGAGTGTTATCCGGTGCCCGCCACAGGCGAACGCTGCGGACCTGTGTAGCGGCCAGAGCGTCGACGGCCAATGCCGTAAGCAACAGTCCTACGACAGCAACCAACGCGCGAATGCGCATACCTAACCCCATCAATTATTTGAATTCCAACGCCAAAGCGGCACACCAGGCCTCGCCACGCGAGCCTTGCGACAACAAATGCAGGGAGCGCCCGCTGTTATGCGGGCTAATGGTAATGGTCAGGTCCGGCTTTGGCAAAAAGCCCGCACCACGCTGGGGCCACTCGATCAGACACAGTGCATCGCCCTCGAGATAATCGCGGATGCCGAGAAACTCCAGCTCTTCCGGATCGACCAGGCGATAAAGATCGAAGTGGAAGGCCCGCACATCGCCAATCTCGTAAGGCTCGACCAGGGTAAAGGTCGGGCTTTTCACCGCGCCGGCATGTCCCAGGCCACGGATAAGGCCCCGGGACAATGTGGTTTTCCCCGCCCCCAGATCGCCTTCCAGAAAGATCACACCCACCCCTTGAGTGACCTGCGCCAGGCGCGCGCCAAAGGCGATCATGGCGTCTTCGTCTGCCAGATACAGGGTTATTTCAGACACGGTGATTGCTCCTCCAGCAACTGACGAATGACCGGGATCAGATCGCTGGCCGCCAGCCCCCGGCCCAATTTACCTTGATGCTCGCCCGCGACGGCATGCAGCCAGACCGCCAGGCAAGCGCTATCGAACGCCGGCATCCCCTGGGCCAGCAGCGCCCCGACCAGACCGGCCAGCACATCCCCCAGTCCCGCCGTGGCCATGGCCGGATGCCCCCGGTCGCAACGGGCCAGGTGGCTATCAGGGCTGGCCACCAGACTTCCGGCGCCCTTCAGGATGGCGACAGCTGTGTATTTTTTGCTCAGTGCCCGTACGGCGGCGGGGCGATCCGCCTGCACCTGCGCGGTGGAAATCCCCAGCAGCCGGGCGGCCTCCCCCGGGTGCGGGGTGATCACGCTGCCCGACGGCAAGGTCAAACCGCCCTTGGCCAGCAGATTGAGCGCATCGGCATCCCAGACCTGGGGCCGCGGCGCATTGGCGGCGGCAGATAAAAGGCTACGCCCCCAGGCCGCCTGCCCCAGCCCGGGGCCCGCCACGATGACCGACGCCTGCTCCAGCATGCCCATCAGCTGGTTGGCCGAGTCGGTACCCAGGGCCATGACCTCCGGGACCCGCGCCAGAGCGGCTGCAACGTGCTCGCTGCGGGTCGCCAGAGAAACCATCCCGGCACCGCTGCGCAGGGCGCTCTCGGCGCAGAGCAGCGCCGCGCCGCCAAAACCGCGATCGCCGCCGATCAGCAACAGGTGCCCGAACTGGCCTTTATGGGCGCTTGGCGAACGGGCAGCCAGCCGCGGTAGCGTGTCGGGCGTCAACGGCTGAATGTCGGGTAAAGGGTGTTTTGTCTGCGGCATGCGTCTTCGGGCTCCGATGTCTGGCAGAATTATACGCACCTCAGCTCCGGTTTCTCTCGCCTCATGCCTGCCATTACCACCGATCTGCCCGCCCTCGCCCAATCGATCAAGGATTGGGGCCGCGAGCTGGGCTTTCAGCAAGTCGGCATCAGCGGCCTGGACCTGGCCGAGCATGAGCAGCACCTGGAACGTTGGCTCGAGGCCGGCTACCACGGCGAAATGGACTACATGGGCGCCCACGGCAGCAAACGCTCCCATCCGGATGAACTGGTGCCCGGCACCCTGCGCGTGGTGTCCCTGCGCATGGATTACCTGCCCGGCGACACCCAGATGGCGCAGCGCCTGGCCCAGCCGGAAAAGGCCTATGTCTCGCGCTACGCCCTGGGCCGCGACTATCACAAGCTGATCCGCAAGCGCGTGCAGCAACTGGCCGAGCGCATCCAGAAAGAAATCGGTCCGTTCGGCTATCGCGCCTTCGTCGACAGCGCCCCGGTGCTGGAAAAAGCCATCGCCGAACAAGCCGGGCTCGGCTGGATCGGCAAGAACACCCTGGTACTCAACCGCAAGGCCGGCAGCTATTTTTTCCTCAGCGAACTGTTCGTCGACCTGCCCTTGCCGGTGGACGCGCCACACGCCACCGAGCATTGCGGCCGCTGCACGGCATGCCTGGACATCTGCCCGACCAAGGCCTTCGTCGGCCCTTATGTACTGGACGCCCGGCGCTGCATTTCGTACCTGACCATCGAACTGAAAAACGCCATTCCCGAAGACCTGCGCCCGCTGATCGGCAACCGGGTGTTCGGCTGCGACGATTGCCAGATCGTCTGCCCGTGGAACCGCTTCGCCCGCCCTTCCGGCGAAGGCGATTTCAAGCCACGCCACAACCTCGACAATGCCGAGCTGGCCGAACTGTTCATGTGGGACGAGGACAAGTTTCTCAGCAGCACCGAAGGCTCGCCGCTGCGCCGCGCCGGCTATGAGCGCTGGCTGCGCAACCTGGCAGTGGGGCTGGGTAACGCGCCGTCGAGCATTCCGGTGCTGGAAGCCCTGAAAGCCCGGCGGGATTACCCGTCAGAGCTGGTGCGCGAACACGTGGAATGGGCGCTGAAGCAGCACGCCAGCCGTCATTGCTCGTCGTTGTAGACGAACTTGGGCATTTCCCAGTGAAAACGGATCGCCAGCAGGCGCAGTAGGAAACCGCCGAACAGGGTGATGAGGATCGACTGCTCGCCAGGCAACTGCAGATAGATGCAGAGCATGTAGCACCAGGCCGCGGCGAACGAGACGCTGGCATACAACTCACGACGGAAGATCAGCGGAATATCGTTGCAGAAGATGTCCCGCAGGATGCCGCCGAACACCCCGGTAATCACCCCGCTGACCGAAGCCACCACCATGCCGTGGCCCATTTCCAGGGCGGTCATGCAACCGATCAGGGTGAACGCCACCAGCCCCACGGCGTCGAGCACCAGGAACAGCGAACGCAAGTGGCGCATCAAGGGCGCGATGAAGATCGTCACCAGGGCCGCAACCGAGGTCAACACCAGGTACTCCGGGTGCTTGACCCAGGTCAGCGGGTAATGCCCCAGCAGCACGTCACGCACCGAACCGCCACCCAGGGCAGTGACGCAGGCGATCAACACCACCCCGAACCAATCCATGCCGCGACGACCGGCGGACAAGGCGCCAGTCATGGCTTCGGCGGTAATGGCAATCAGGTAAAGCATCAGCAGCATGATGGCGGTCCTTACAGGAAGGCGCGCAGTCTACTCAGTTGCTGTCGGCACCAAAAGGGGGCACCGCCTGGAATTGCTGGAGTCCCTGGAGCGATCTATCGCGAGCAAGCCTTGCGCGAACCCGTAGGAGCGAGGCTTGCCCACGATGGCGTCAGACAGACGCCAGCGCACCATCAGAGCTTGATGAAGTGCTTGCGGTAGTGCTGCAACTCGGCGATCGACTCGCGGATGTCGTCCAGGGCCAGGTGGGTACTGCCTTTCTTGAAGCTGTCGCGCACGTCCGGCGCCCAGCGGGCCGCCAGTTCCTTGAGGGTGGAAACGTCGAGGTTGCGGTAGTGGAAGTAGCTTTCCAGTGCCTTCATATGGCGGTACAGGAAGCGGCGATCCTGGCAGATGCTGTTGCCACAGATCGGCGACTTGCCCTTGGGCACCCACTGCTCCAGGAAGGCGATGGTCTGCGCTTCCGCTTCAGCCATGCTGATGCGGCTTTCACGCACGCGCTGGGTCAGCCCCGAACCGCCGTGCTGGCGGGTGTTCCACTCATCCATGCCGGCGAGAACTTCATCGCTCTGGTGGATGGCGATGACCGGACCTTCAGCCAAGGTATTGAGATTGCTATCGGTGACGATGGTGGCCATCTCGATGATGACGTCGGTATCAGGGTTCAGACCGGTCATTTCCAGATCGATCCAGATCAGATTCTGCGGGTTTTGCATGTGTGGGCTCCTCGGCGTAGTTGCGCAGTTTAGCCTAGAGGGACCTGCCGGCGTGCTAAACTCGCGGCCGTTTTACCTAACCGCCGCATTATCGACACGGAACACCAATGGCCAAACGCCAGCTCAATCGTCGCCAAAACTGGCGCATCGAAAAGATTCAAGGCGAACGCGCCGCCCGCGCCGCCAAACGTGAATCCTCTGCCGTGGAAGCACTGGAAGGCGGCGATCTCGGCCCCGAACAGACCGGCCTGGTGATCGCCCACTTCGGTGTGCAGGTCGAGGTCGAGGCGCGCGAGGGCGAACTGGCCGGCCAGGTGTTCCGCTGCCACTTGCGGGCCAACCTGCCGGCGCTGGTGACCGGCGATCAGGTGGTCTGGCGTCCGGGCAACCAGGGTATCGGCGTGATCGTCGCGCAACTGCCGCGCCACACCGAGCTGTGCCGTCCCGACAGCCGCGGCCAGCTCAAGCCGGTGGCCGCCAACGTCGACATGATCGTGATCGTCTTCGCCCCGCTGCCCGAACCCCATGCCAACCTGATCGACCGCTACCTGGTAGCCGCCGAACATGCCGGCATCCGTCCGCTGCTGCTGCTCAACAAGTTCGACCTGATCGACGAGCAGAATGCCCCCGCCCTGAATGCCTTGCTGGCGGTCTATCGTCAGCTGGGCTACCCGGTGCTGGAAGTCTCGGCGCACCACGGCGACGGCATGGAACAGCTGCAAGCGCAGCTGGACGGGCGGATCAGCGTGTTCGTCGGCCAGTCGGGCGTGGGCAAGTCGTCGCTGGTGAACAGCCTGCTGCCGGAAGTCGAAACCCGCGTCGGGCCTTTGTCGGAACTGTCCGGCCAGGGCACCCACACCACCACCACCGCGCGCCTGTTCCACTTCCCGGGCGGCGGCGAACTGATCGACTCCCCGGGGATTCGCGAATTCGGCCTGGGCCACGTCAGCCGCGCCGATGTCGAAGCGGGTTTCATCGAGTTCAACGACCTGCTGGGCACCTGCCGTTTCCGCGACTGCAAGCACGACCGCGAACCGGGCTGCGCCCTGCTCAAGGCCCTGGAAGACGGCCGGATCCAGCAGCAGCGGATGAACAGCTATCGCTCGATCATCGCCAGCCTGCCGGACAGCAGCTATTAATAGGTAGCACCACGCTGAAACAAAAAAGGCCGCGATGATCGCGGCCTTTTTTATCGAGCACTCTTTATACAGAGCCTGCTTTTACCTCACCGCGTGGCTGGAGGCGTAGCTGCGGGTGCAGCTGCGCCTTCGGTCTTCGGTGCGGCGTCGTCGAAGATATTCAGGCGCTCGCGCAGCTCATGGGCCGGCAGCGGCTCCTGCTCTGGCGGCAAGGCATTCGGGTCGACCGGCACTTCGCCCGGGGCGCCCTGGCCCTGGGTCGGTGCCGGGGCCTCGGGAGCGACTTCGCCTTCGATCGCGCGCTGGGCCTTTTTGGTCAGCACCACGATGTCGATACGCCGGTTGATCGGGTTGAACGGGTCCTTGCGATCGAACAGCGACGACGAGGCATACCCCACTACGCGAGCCACCTGGCCGTCCGGATAGCTGCCCGCCACCAGCGCCCGACGCGCGGCGTTGGCACGGTTGGCCGAAAGCTCCCAGTTGCCGAAATCGCCGGTGCCCGAGTAAGGCTTGGCATCGGTGTGACCGCTGATGCTGATCTTGTTCGGCACCGCCTTGATGGTGTCGGCCATGGCCAGCAGGATGTCCTCGAAGTACGGCTTCAGGCGCGCACTGCCGGAGTCGAACATCGGCCGGTTTTCCGAATCGATGATCTGGATACGCAGGCCGTCCGGAGTGATCTCGAACAGGATCTGGTCCTTGAACTTCTGCAATTGCGGGTTTTCTTCGACCTTGTTCTGCAGCTCTTGAAGCAACAGTTCCAGACGCTCTCTTTCCACCTGCTCGGCCATGCTCTCGACCTGATCGGTGTCGACCGTGACCTTGTCCGGCTGCGGCTGCGGCTGCGACTTGATCTCGGGGTTGAGCGTGTTTTCCGGCGCCAGCTCGGGAGAACCGCCCAGGTCGATGATGTAGGGCGTGCCGCTTTCCGAGAAGCCGATCGGGTCCTTGAAGTAACCGGCGATGGCGATCTTCTGTTCCGGGGTGGCAGTGGACAGCAGCCACAGCACCAGGAAGAACGCCATCATCGCCGTGGCGAAGTCGGCGAAGGCGATCTTCCATGCCCCGCCGTGATGCCCGCCGGCAAAGCGCTTGACGCGCTTGATGATAATCGGCTGATTGTTTTCCATGGCTTAGCGACCGCGAACCGCTTGTTCCAGCTCGGCGAAGCTCGGACGGTGCGCCGGGTACAGGACCTTGCGCCCGAACTCCACAGCCAGCGAGGGCGGCATGCCGGAAGCCGAGGCCACCAGGGAGGCCTTGATGGCTTCGTAGACGTTCAGCTCTTCCTTGGCGTCGTGGGCCAGGGAGTGGGCCAGCGGGCCGAAGAAGCCATAGGCCGCGAGAATACCGAAGAAGGTACCGACCAGTGCCGCACCTACGTGCAAGCCGATGGACTTCTGGTCGCCATCGCCCAGGGATGCCATAGTCACCACGATACCCAGTACCGCCGCAACGATACCGAAACCCGGCATGCCGTCGGCGATACCGTTGACCGCATGGGACGGATGTTCGAGGTCTTCCTTGAGGCTGAACAGCTCCATGTCGAACAGGCCTTCCAGCTCGTGGGGAGCCATGTTGCCGGAGGACATGATGCGCAGGTAGTCACAGATGAACGCGGTCATGCGCTCGTCTTTGAGCACGGATGGGTACTTGGCGAAAATCGGGCTGGCGGCGGCGTCTTCAATATCGCCCTCGATCGCCATCATGCCTTCGCGGCGGCTCTTGTTGAGGATCTCGTAGATCAGGCCCAGCACTTCCAGGTAGAAGGTCTGGGAAAAACGCGAACCGAACATCCCCAAGGACTTCTTGAGCACGTGCATGGTCATGTAGCCAGGGTTCGCCTGCAGGAACGCCCCCAGCGCGGCGCCGCCGATAATCAAGACCTCGAAAGGCTGGATCAGGGCGGCAATCTTGCCGTGAGAAAGCACGTATCCGCCGAGCACGCTCGCGAACACGACGATGATGCCGATAATTTTAGCCATAGGTAGGAAGGTACTTACTGAGTCGGGTTCAAGGTCATATTCGGAAGTTCTTAAAACTCTTCTTCTACTTATCGGCAAAACTGCGCCAGACTATAGGCCGTTAAGGCGAAAAGCCAGTTTGGCCCGCTCTGGGCGTGTTTACAGCAGACGATGATTGCGCCCAGCCATGTCTAATGAAACGACAGTCCCAACTACCGCCCCCCACTCCCTCGAATCCTGGATAAAGCTGCTTGACGCGGTCCGCCTGCCGGTACCGCAGGCCAGCCATGACCGGGTCTGCAAAGCCATCAGGGACAATCGCAGCTCGTTGCGCGACATTGCCGACCTGATGCAGGACAGCCCCGCGCTGGCCTTGAGCGTGATTCGCGAAGCCAATCGCCACACCCACGGCAGCATGAGCGAGCCGGCCGAGAACCTCGAGGTCGCCCTCAACCGCCTGGGCCTCGCGCGCACCGAAGAGTTGCTCGCCCGCCTGCCCGCCCAGCCCGAGGAGGAGATCCCGGTCGGACTGCGCCAGTTGCAACTGATCAGCCAGCACGCGACCCAACAGGCCAACGGCTTTTTCGCCGGGCGCCTGGCCAGGCTCTGGCAGGACATTCACTGGGGCAGCCTGCTGTTTCTCTCGCCGCTGTGGCCCTTGGCGCTGACCTATCCAAAACTGCTCGAAGAGTGGGAGCTGCGTGTCGTCCATAAAGCCGAACCGGCCCAGGAGGTCGAGCAGGAACTGTTCGGCGTCGGCCTGCTTCAGTTGGGCCAGGCCCTGGTCGAGGTCTGGCACTTGCCGATCTGGGTACAGCAAGGCTACCGCCTGCTGATCGACGAGCAGGAGCAATTGGTCAAGGCACTGCATATCGCCCGGGACAACGCCCACCCGTTGCACCAGCGACAATGCCTGGATGCCGATCCGGCCCTGCAGCGCTGGCTGAACCAGCCGGCCAACAGCGTGCTGCTGGCCAACGCCCTGGCCCTGTCGGCGCAAGAGTCCTGGACCGGCCCGCACTGCATGCGCTGGCAATACCTGACCAGCCTGTATCTGCAAATGCCAATGGACGAACTGCAACAACAGTTGCACCAGCAAGCCGCGCAGAGTGCCCGGCATCACCGCATGCCCGACCTGTGGCATCCCGCCGAGGCGCTGCTCTGGCCCTGGGAGGCCCGGCGCGTGCATCGCGGCGAGCTCCCGGTTCCCGCACCAACCGCAGAAGACCTGGCCAAGTGGCGCAAGCAATGCAGCGAATTGCTGGTGGAACCCAGCCGCTTCAGCAATGCCATGCACCTGACCACCTTTGCCCGCGACGCCCTGGTGGCGTGCGGCATGCGCCGGGTGATGCTGCTGATGGTCGACCGCACGCGGACCCAGTTGCGCGTGCATCAGATCGCCGGGCTGCCTGCGCCCGCCATGAACCTGGCATTGACGATCAACCAGAGCAGCGTGCTGCAAAGGCTGCTGGACGCTCCGGCGCAAGTGCGCCTGACGCCGACCAACAACGCCCAGTTCTCCGCCCGCCTGCCCGCCAGCCTGCGCACGCTGTTTCGTGGCGAGCACCTGCTGATGCGCTCGGTGCCCAGCAATGGCCGGGTGATCATGCTGATCGTCGCCGACCAGGGCGGCCAACCCTTCTCGGAAATCTCCGTACAGGGGTTCGGCAAGACCGCGCAGTGCATCGAAAAGGCCCTGCACAGCTTTACCAACCGCAGCCGCTGACGCTTGCGCTACAATCCCTCCCTTTGTGCCCTGGAGACCTCACATGCCTGACTTCTCTGGCTTGCCGCTGGTGATCGAGCCGAGCGACCTGCTCCCTCGCCTCGACGCCCGCGAACTGATTCTGGTGGACCTGACCAGCGCCGCCCGCTATGCCGCGGGCCATATCCCCGGCGCGCACTTCGTCGACCCCAAGCGTACTCAGCTCGGTCAGGCACCGGCGCCAGGGCTGATGCCGCCACAGGCAGCCCTTGAAGCCCTGTTCGGCGAACTGGGGCATAACCCGGACGCGGTCTACGTGGTCTACGACGACGAAGGCGGCGGCTGGGCCGGACGGTTCATCTGGCTGCTGGATGTCATCGGCCACTCCCGTTACCACTACCTGGACGGCGGGCTGCTGGCCTGGCTGGCAGACGGCCTGCCGGTCTCGAACGAAGTCCCGACGGCCGTCGGCGGCCCTGTCGCCCTGACCCTGCACGACGAGCCGACCGCCACCCGCGAATACCTGCAAAGCCGTCTTGGCGCGGCCGACCTGGCGATCTGGGATGCCCGCGGCCCCCTGGAGTACTCGGGGGAGAAAGTTCTCGCCGCCAAGGGTGGGCACATTCCCGGCGCGATCAACTTCGAGTGGACGGCAGGCATGGACCCGGCGCGCAACCTGCGGATCCGCAGCGACATGCCGCAGATCCTCGAACAGCTCGGCATCAGCAAAGACAAAGAAGTGATCACCCACTGCCAGACTCACCATCGCTCTGGCTTCACCTATCTGGTGGCCAAGGCGCTCGGTTATCCGCGAGTCAAAGGCTATGCCGGTTCCTGGGGCGAATGGGGCAACCACCCTGACACGCCCGTAGAGATTTAAGGTTTTAAGGACAGTTAATGAAAAAGCGTTTGTTTATCCTCAGCCAGTACCTGCTGCCTCACCACCTGCTGTCGCGCCTGGCCGGCTGCATTGCCGAGTGCCGCGTGCGCTGGTTCAAGAATGCCTTCACCGCCTGGTTCGCCAAGCGTTATCAGGTGGACATGTCTCAAGCGCTGGTGGAAGACCTGACCGCCTATGAGCACTTCAACGCCTTCTTCACCCGCGCGTTGAAAGACGGTGCCCGCCCGCTGGACCAGACCCCGGGCGCGATCCTCAGCCCAGCCGACGGCGCGGTCAGCCAACTTGGCCCGATCGAGCACGGTCGGGTATTCCAGGCCAAGGGCCACAGCTTCAGCGTGCTGGAACTGCTGGGTGGCGACTCGGCCCTGGCAGCCCCGTTCATGGGCGGCGATTTCGCCACCATCTACCTGTCGCCGAAGGACTATCACCGCGTGCACATGCCACTGGCCGGCACCCTGCGGGAAATGGTCTACGTGCCGGGACGGATCTTCTCGGTCAACCAGACCACCGCGGAAAACGTGCCGGAACTGTTCGCCCGCAACGAGCGCGTGGTATGCGTTTTCGATACCGAGCGCGGCCCGATGGCCGTGGTATTGGTGGGCGCGATGATCGTGGCCTCGATCGAAACCGTCTGGGCCGGCCTGGTGACTCCGCCCAAGCGCGAACTGAAGACCGTGCGCTACGACGAAGCCGCCCGCGCGCCGATCCACCTGGAAAAAGGCGCCGAGTTGGGCCGTTTCAAGCTGGGTTCCACCGCGATCGTGCTGTTCGGGCCAGAGCAAGTGCAGTGGGCCGAAGAACTGGCGGCCGGCTCGCCGGTGCAGATGGGCCAGGGCATCGGCCTGGCCAAGTCCTGAGCCTTGGGCATAAAAAGCCGGACATAAAAAAACGCCGCGGATCGCGGCGTTTTTTTTGCCTTGGATTCGGCTCAGAGCTGGCCGTCGCGATCGCGGAAACCCAGCAGATAAAGCACCCCATCCAGGCCCAGGGTGGAAATCGCCTGCTTGGCCGACTGCTTGACCAGCGGCTTGGCGCGGAAGGCCACGCCCAGGCCGGCAATCGCCAGCATCGGCAGGTCGTTGGCGCCGTCACCGACCGCGATGGTCTGCTCCAGGCGCAACCCTTCCTTGGCGGCCAGCTCGCGCAGCAGATCGGCCTTGCGCTGGGCGTCGACAATCGGCTCGACCGCGACACCGGTCACCTTGCCGTCGACCACTTCCAGCTCGTTGGCGAATACGTAGTCGATCCCCAGCTTGGCCTGCAGTTGCTTGGCGAAGTAGGTGAAGCCACCCGAGAGGATCGCAGTCTTGTAGCCCAGGCGCTTGAGTTCGGCGAACAGGGTCTCGGCACCCTCGGTCAGGCGCAGCGATGCGCCGATGGAGTCCAGCACCTTGATGTCCAGGCCCTGGAGCAAGGCCAGGCGTTCCTTGAAGCTGGCACGGAAATCCAGCTCGCCGGCCATGGCCCGCTCGGTGATTTCCGCCACGCGGTCACCCACGCCGGCCGCCTTGGCCAGTTCGTCGATGACTTCCGCCTCGATCAGCGTCGAGTCCATGTCGAACACCGCCAGGCGGCGGTTGCGACGGAACAGCGAGTCTTCCTGGAAGGCGATATCGACGTTCAGCTCCTGGGCGACGCTGAGGAACTCGGCACGCAATGCCTGCGGATCGGCCGCTTCGCCCCGCACGGAGAACTCGATGCAACCCTTGCCCTTGTCGGCCGGGGTGTCCAGCGGCATGCGCCCGGAGAGGCGATCGATGTGGTCGATGTTCAAGCCGTACTTGGCGGTGATCGAACTGACGCGCTGCAACTGCTCGGCCGTGACCTTGCGGGTCAGCAAGGTGACGATATGGCGCTTCTTGCCCTGACCGCCGACCCACTGCTGGTAATCCTCTTCGGAAACCGGCGTGAAACGGACCTGCTGGTCCAGCTCATAGGCGGTGAACAGAATGTCCTTGAGCACCGACGAACTCTGCTCGTTGTCCGGAATTTCAACCAGGATGCCGAACGACAGAGTGTCGTGAATCACCGCCTGACCGATGTCGAGAATGTTCACACCACCCTGGGCCAGAACACCGGTAATGGCCGCAGTGAGACCCGGACGGTCTTCACCAGTGATGTTTATCAGGACGATTTCGCGCAAGGCGCACCCCCGCAGGTGGAAAAAAAACGCATTCTACCCACTTTCAGTGACCATCGGGCACAGCCAGCGCTTTGCCGGTCTAGGGCCTGTCGCTATACTGCGCCTCAACTTCACGGACAAAAGAGCCGAGCTCAGTGAACCGGCCCACGCCAGTTAAAACCGATAACTTCTTCCTGCTGATCTTCCGTGCACTGCGTCACCGCCGTGTACCGATTGCATTGCGCATTGCCAGCCATAACGTGATCCTGGTCGCCCTGGCCCTGGTGATCTATGCCTGCGTGATGGGCCTGCAGTTCAAGCAGGCCATGCACGAACAAGCCGACGCCCTGGGTCAGAGCCTGACCACCCAGACCGCGACCTCGGCCACCGAGCTGTTGGTGTCCAACGACATCCTCAGCCTCAACGTGCTGCTGAATAACCTGACCAAGAACCCGCTGGTTGCCCATGCGGCGATCTACAGCGTGGACAACCGCATCCTCGCCGAAGCCGGTCAGCGCCCGAAAAGCAGCCTGCTGGGTGAAACCGAAGGCGTCTACCAGACCAAGATCACCTTCCAGGACGTGACCGCGGGCAACCTGCGCATCAGCCTGGACATGGAACAATTCCAGCAGCCGATGACCATCAGCCTGCAGAGCATGGGCATTCTCAGCGCGATCCTGCTGGCTTTGGCCCTGGCCTTGAGCCTGCGCCTGGGACGGCACATCTCCACACCGCTGATGCAACTGCGGGTCTGGCTGCGGGATATCGACGAGAACACCCCGGCCACCCAGCGCCAGGACGAGATCGGCGACCTGGCGCGCCAGCTGCACGCCAGCTTCGCGCCAGAGAAGGTCGAGCCGGAACCCGAACCGCAAGCCGAGCTCGACGATACCGACTACGACGACAGCGAAGACGCGGAACCGACCTTCGAGGTGCGCAACCTGCGTGACCCGAGCTTCGATGAAAGTGCTCCGGTGGCCGGCCTCAAGCCCGCGCCACGGCACGTGGTCAATGCCGAAGAAGACCTGGCCGACGATGAAGACCCGTTCGCCGATCTTCGCGACAGCTCGGCCACCGCGACCGCTGCCAAGCCGATCGTGAAACCCACGGTACCGGCACAGCCGCAGCACAGCGCGGTCCTGGCCGTGCAACTGGGCGCCCAGGAGCAACTGCGCCGCTTGCCACGCGCCCGCCTGACGGAATTGCTGGAACGTTATCGCGACTGCCTCGACCAGGCCGCCTCGCTATACCAGAGCGAACTGCATACCCTGAACGACGGCAGCACGCTGATGCTGTTCCACAGCGAAGACAGCGGCGACGACTACCTGACCAACGCCATCTGCTGTGGCGAGTTGCTGCGTGCCCTGGGCCACGCCCTGCAAATCGAAGTGGCCGACAGCGGCATCACCCTGCAGCTGCAACTGGGCCTGACCCTTGGCGAAGAGCTGTTCGGCCTGAGCCAGATCGACCTGCTGCTGACCGAGACCGCCCAGGACGCCCTGGCGCTGTCCCAGCACAGCCGCAACCTGCTGCTGGTCGAGCGCAAGATCAACGATGACGCCCTGATTCGTCAGCGCGCGCGCATCCGTCCGATCGCCAGCCCGGAAGGCGCCTGCTGCGTCGAACGCCTGATGGAGCCCTACCCATCGATGCTGGAACGGCAACTGGCGCGGATGCACGAGACCCGCGCCAAGCTGTAAGCCAGCCGCCCAACAAAAAGCCCGCAGCGATGCGGGCTTTTTTGTGGCTGCGGCACAGTCGTCGCGAGCAAGCCAGTCGCCCCTCTGCAGGAGCGAGCTTGCTCGCGATACTCCATCAAGGGCGCACCATTACCTCAGGCTCAACCTGCCCCCCAGAAACGACAAAGCCCGCTGATCAGCGGGCTTTGTCCTGGAAGCACAACACTCAGAAGCGGAACACTTCCATATCCGTGCGGATAGGCGTGGCCATTGGAATCTTCGGCTGCTTCTCCTGCTCGGCCGGCTTTGCCGCCGGCGCAGGCGCCGCCTTGCGGGGTACCTCGGCTACCGTAGGCTGGTTGGCCAGCGGCTTGAGGGCACCCGAGAGCTGCTCGGCCAGGCGTTGCAGCAATACACCCTGGGCCTGGACCTGGGACGCGGTGGTACCCGCATGCTGCTCCTGCAGATGAACGATACGGTTGTCGCGAACCTGCCCACGACGATCGATCAGGCGCCATTGCGCATCGAGAACCGCCGGTTGCGAGGCGCCCGAATCCAGGCGAGTGATCGACAGCAACACCTGCACATCCGGAGTGAAACCGGTGCTCGCCGGCGCCAGCACTACACGCTGGCTGTCCAGCTGGCCGGCGACCTGACGCAACAGCAACTGATCGATATCGGAAGACAGGCTGCCGGCCCAGCGACCGTCGGTCGAAGCCTGCAGGCTGCCGTCGTTCTGACGTTGCAGCAAGGTTTCACGTTGCAGGTAGTCGGCAACCAGTACCGGCCCCAGCAATACGGCCATGCCGGCGCTTTGTGCCGGTTGAGCTGGACTTCCGCTGTCCAGCTGATACAGCGACACCGGCTGGTGTACGCTGCAACCCGCCAGGCCAAGAACGCCAGCGAGCAAGAAAACAAGAGGAAGGCGCAGAGCAGTCATCATCCCATCCAGGTGGCGGCCACAAGGCTAGCCACAGTGTAAATACTCAAAATAACCCTGAATAACGCTCAGCCACGCCGGCGCTTGAAAGCGCATATCATCCGTGAATATGCGCCATGACTCCAGTGTTGTAGCGCCGATCTACCGGTTAAATCGCAGATCGGACGCTCTAACCCGCATCAATTGAGAGTTTCTACCAACAACGCATCCACTCGCTGGAAGCCCCGTGGCAGTTTGTTCCCCCGGCGACCGCGCTCGCCCTTGTAATGTTCGAGGTCATCGGCCTTGAGCGACAGGGTGCGTTTTCCGGCCTGCAGCACCAGTGTCGCGCCTTCCGGCAGTACCGCGATATCGGTCACGTACTCCTCGCGGCTGGCCACTCGCTCACCCGGAATCCCGATGATCTTGTTGCCCTTGCCTTTGCCCAGCTGCGGCAGGTCGCTGATCTTGAACACCAGCAAACGCCCTTCGGTGGTCACCGAAGCCAGCCAGTTCTGTTCACGATCGCTCACCGGCCGCGGCAACAGCACCTTGGCGTTGTTCGGCAGGCTCAACAACGCCTTGCCGGCCTTGTTCTTGGCTTGCAGATCCTCGCCCTTGACCACGAAGCCGTAACCCGCGTCGGAGGCGATCACGTACAGCGCCTCGTCGTCCGGCAGCAGTACGCATTCGAAACTGGCCCCAGGCGGCGGCGTCAGGCGTCCGGTCAGCGGCTCGCCCTGGCCACGGGCCGATGGCAGCGTATGCGCCGCCACCGAATAACTGCGCCCGGTGGAGTCGATAAACACCGCGAACTGGTTGGAGCGCCCGATGGCCGAGGTCTTGAAGCCGTCGCCGGCCTTGTAGGACAACCCCGTGGCGTCGATATCATGCCCTTTGGCGCAGCGTACCCAACCTTTTTCCGACAGAACGATGGTGACCGGCTCGGTCGGCATCAGCTCGTTTTCCGACAAGGCCTTGGCCTCGGCGCGCTCGACGATCGGCGAACGACGGTCGTCGCCGTAGGTTTCAGCGTCCTGCAGCAATTCGGTGCGCACCAGCTTCTTCAGCTTGGCTTCGCTGTTGAGCAAGGCTTGCAGCTTGGCCTGCTCCTTGAGCAGCT
This sequence comes from Pseudomonas sp. NFACC41-3, assembly GCF_900109505.1. Classification (NCBI taxonomy): domain Bacteria; kingdom Pseudomonadati; phylum Pseudomonadota; class Gammaproteobacteria; order Pseudomonadales; family Pseudomonadaceae; genus Pseudomonas; species Pseudomonas sp. NFACC41-3. The sequence goes on along the minus strand of NZ_FOAE01000006.1, from coordinate 501,150 downwards.
CGTCCTGCTCGGCGCGCAGCTTCATCTCTTCCAGCCGCGCCAACTGACGCAGGCGGGTATCGAGGATGTAGTCGGCCTGCACTTCGCTCAGGGCGAAACGCTCGATCAACTTGGCCCGCGGCTGGTCCTCGGTACGAATGATGTGGATCACTTCATCCAGGTTGAGGTAGGCGATCAGCAAGCCGTCCAACAGGTGCAGGCGGCGCTCGACCTTGTCCAGGCGGAACTGCAGGCGGCGGCGCACCGTCAGTACGCGGAACTCCAGCCATTCCACCAGCAGGGCGCGCAGGTTCTTCAGTTGCGGCTTGCCGTCCAGGCCGATGATGTTGACGTTGACCCGGTAGCTGGATTCCAGCTCGGTGGTGGCGAACAGATGCTGCATCAGCTCGTCGGGATCGACCCGGTTGGAACGCGGAATGATCACGATCCGACATGGGTGCTCGTGGTCCGACTCGTCGCGCAGGTCGGCGACCATCGGCAGCTTCTTGGCCTGCATCTGCGCGGCGATCTGTTCCAGCACCTTGGCGCCGGACACCTGGTGCGGCAGCGCGGTGACGATGATGTCGCCATCCTCGATGCGATAGACGGCACGCATGCGCACCGAACCGCGACCGGTTTCATAGATTTTCAGCAGGTCGGCGCGCGGCGTGATGATTTCCGCTTCGGTCGGATAGTCCGGGCCCTGAATGTGCTCGCAAAGCTGTTCAACTGTGGCCTTGGGCTCATCCAGCAGGCGCACGCAGGCCGTGGCGACTTCGCGCAGGTTGTGCGGCGGCACGTCAGTGGCCATGCCCACGGCGATACCGGTGGTGCCATTGAGCAGGATGTTCGGCAAACGTGCCGGCAATACCAGGGGCTCCTGCAGGGTACCGTCGAAGTTCGGCCCCCAGTCCGCGGTGCCCTGGCCCAGCTCGCTGAGCAGCACTTCGGAGTAACGCGACAGGCGCGCTTCGGTGTAACGCATGGCGGCGAAGGACTTGGGATCGTCCGGCGCACCCCAGTTACCCTGGCCGTCCACCAGCGTGTAGCGATAGCTGAAAGGCTGCGCCATCAGCACCATGGCTTCGTAGCAGGCTGAGTCGCCGTGGGGGTGGAACTTACCCAGCACGTCACCGACCGTACGGGCGGACTTCTTGTGCTTGGAGTCGGCATCCAGCCCCAGCTCACTCATGGCGTAGACGATACGCCGCTGTACCGGTTTCAGGCCGTCGCCGATATGCGGCAAAGCACGGTCCATGATCACGTACATGGAGTAGTTGAGGTAGGCATTTTCAGTGAAGTCAGCCAGCGATCGGCGTTCTACGCCATCCAGGCTGAGATCCAGGGAGTCGCTCATGCGGGCCTCATCAGTTCGTTGTCTGGCGCAGCAGCAAAGTGCCGCCGCGCTGGGTAAATTCAAGTTTTTTCAAAGCGCTCATGCCCAGCAACACCTGCTCGCCACCCAGGCCCGGCGCGACCAGCGCACGGACATCGCGCAGGACGATATCGCCCAGTTGCAGGCGGTCGAGGCGGGTTCGATAACCCTCGCTACGACCGTTGGCGGTACTCAGGGTCACCGGTGCGCCCTTCTCCAGGCCAAGACGCTCGGCCAGCCCGGACGGGATCGACACATCGGTCGCTCCGGTATCGAGCATGAAATTCACCGGCTGGCCGTTGATCTGGCCGCTGGCGACGAAATGCCCCTGGCCGTTGCCGACCAGTTTCACTTCGATGTAACCCTCATGTTGTTGCGAAGTGACGACAGCATTGGGGTTCTCCTGACGCTGTTCCCACTCGCCAAAAAACCGTGTCGCCAGGAACAGCCCGGCGCCCCAGGCCAGCACCAGCAGCACGCGCCCGGCACGTTTACCCGGTGGCTGCTGGCTCACGACTTGGCACTCCAACCACCCTCGGGCGCGGCGAAGCGCCAGACGATCGGGCGTTTTTCACCGTCGGCACGGGCTCCGGTGTTGTTATCCACACCGATCCAGGCGCCGTCGGCATCCACCACCAGGGCCTCGGTCAGGCCATAGGCCTGTGGATAACGCCGGTTTTCCTGCAACGCCTCGGCGGCAAACGACCAGCAACGCTCGACCTTGGCCGTCGACGCATCACGACGACAGACCTGGAACGCATTGCGCTCGAGGGTGAACAACTTGCCCTCGAACAGCGACAGGTCGGCGAAATCCCGGGACACCGCCTTGGCCTTGGGCATCTGCGGCGGCTGCATTTCCAGCCCGGCCTCGCTGAGCAGCACACAGCCACCGTCGCAGTCCCAGACACTCTGCTGGCGCTTGATCAACAGCAGCCCGCGGCGCTCGCGCTCGGCGGCCAGCCAGATCCGGTCGCCGGCCGGGTTGACCGCCAGGCCTTCGAACAAAGCATTGAAGTGCAGCAACATAACGCTGGCCCGCGCCTCGCGCACCATGATCGGCGAAATCTTCAGCCAGGCGGCCGAACCCGTCGGCGGCAGCTGCAACACTGCCGCGTGGGACTCGCTGACCACATACTTGTTGCCGGCGCTGTCGCAGGTAATGCCCTCGAAATCCAGGTCGCCGCCGCGCACGAACGACGCGACCCAGGTGCGCGAATTCAAGCCCCAGGGCAAACCGCTGTCCGGCACCGGCGGCACGTCGATGCGCACAGTTTCGGCCTGCCAGACGCGGTCGCTGGTATCGAGCCGATAGATCTGGTCATCGTCGCGGTCGGAGACCGTCCACAGCTCCTTGCCGCACAACGCCAGCCCCGACAGGTTGCCGCCACGCATGCCGTCCACCGGATGCTCGGCCAGCAGCCTCAACTCGGGCAAGGGGTCGGCCATCGCCGAGGTTGCCAATAGCAGTAATGCCAGGGCAAAGCCTCTGCGCATCAGGCCAGAACCTCGGCCAGGTTGCCCTTGGACTCCAGCCAGCTCTTGCGATCGCCGGCGCGTTTCTTCGCCAGCAGCATGTCCATCATTTCCGAGGTCGCGGCGAAGTCTTCACCCAGGGTCAACTGCACCAGGCGCCGGGTGTTCGGGTCCATGGTGGTTTCGCGCAGTTGCGGCGGGTTCATTTCACCCAGGCCTTTGAATCGGGTGACCTGCGGCTTGCCACGTTTCTTCTCGGCCACCAGGCGATCGAGAATGCCATCGCGCTCGGCTTCGTCGAGGGCGTAGTAGATCTCCTTGCCCAGGTCGATACGGTACAGCGGCGGCATCGCCACGTAGACGTGACCGGCATCCACCAGCGGGCGGAAATGCTGGACGAACAGCGCGCAGAGCAGCGTCGCGATGTGCAAGCCGTCGGAGTCGGCGTCGGCGAGGATGCAGATCTTGCCGTAGCGCAGCTGGCTCATGTCCTCGGCGCCCGGATCGACCCCGATGGCCACGGCGATGTTGTGCACTTCCTGGCTGGCCAGGACTTCGCTACCGTCGACTTCCCAGGTGTTGAGGATCTTGCCGCGCAGCGGCAGGATCGCCTGGAATTCCTTGTCCCGCGCCTGCTTGGCCGAACCACCGGCGGAATCACCTTCCACCAGGAACAGCTCGGAACGCATCGGGTCCTGGCCGGCGCAATCGGCCAGCTTGCCTGGCAATGCCGGGCCCTGGGTAATGCGCTTGCGCTCGACCTTCTTGCTGGCCTTGAGGCGACGGCCGGCGTTGCTGATGGCCAGCTCCGCCAGTTGCATGCCCAGTTCCGGGTTGGCGTTGAGCCACAGGCTGAACGCGTCCTTGACCACGCCCGAAACGAAGGCGGCCGCCTCGCGGGACGACAGGCGTTCCTTGGTCTGGCCGGAGAACTGCGCGTCCTGCATCTTCATCGACAGAACGAAGGCGATGCGCTCCCAGACGTCTTCCGGTGCCAGCTTCAGGCCACGCGGCAGCAGGTTGCGGAATTCGCAGAACTCGCGCATGGCGTCCAGCAGGCCCTGGCGCAAACCATTGACGTGGGTACCGCCCTGGGCGGTCGGGATCAGGTTGACGTAGCTTTCCTGCACGCTGTCGCCGCCTTCCGGCAACCACAGCAGGGCCCAGTCCACCGCTTCCTTGTTACCGGCCAGGCTGCCGCAGAAAGGTTCGGCCGGCAGGCGTTCGAATTCGCTGACCGCGTCCACCAGATAGGAGCGCAGGCCGTCTTCGTAATGCCACTCGACCTTCTCGCCGGTGCCTTTGTCTTCGAAGCTGACCAGCAACCCCGGGCACAACACGGCCTTGGCCTTGAGCACATGCTTGAGGCGGCTGACGGAGAATTTCGGCGAATCGAAGTATTTCGGATCCGGGGCGAAATACACGCTGGTCCCGGTATTGCGCTTGCCGACGCTGCCGACCACTTCCAGTTCAGTGGCCTTGAAGCCGTCGGCGAAGGTCATCTGGTATTCGTTGCCATCACGCTTGACCCGCACCCGCACCTGGGTCGACAAGGCGTTGACCACGGAAATACCCACCCCGTGCAGACCGCCGGAGAACTGGTAGTTCTTGTTGGAGAACTTGCCGCCCGCATGGAGCTTGGTGAGGATCAGCTCGACGCCGGACACGCCCTCTTCGGGGTGAATGTCCACTGGCATGCCGCGACCGTCATCGGACACTTCCAGGGAATGGTCGGCATGCAGGATGACCTGGATCGACTTCGCGTGCCCCGCCAGGGCTTCGTCGACACTGTTGTCGATGACTTCCTGGGCGAGGTGGTTCGGCCGGGTGGTATCGGTGTACATGCCCGGGCGTTTGCGCACCGGGTCGAGGCCCGAGAGGACTTCGATGGCGTCTGCGTTATAAGAGCTAGCGCTGGGAGTGGCCATGGGGTCTCGTCGTTAGTCGTTCAATGAAATAGAAGCGAGGGTTCACAGCGAGGTGAAATCGATCGCCTGGTACTGATCCGGGCCGATGCCGGCAAAATTCAACAACGCCGGCAATTGTCCGGCAAAACCCTGGAAACTATGGTCGCCGCCGGCCTGGATGCGCAAGGCACAGGCTCGGTAATACAGCTGGGCACTGCGATAGTCCAGCGTCTCGTCACCTGTCTGCAGCCAGACCTGGAACCGCTGCGGGTCCTGGGGCGCCGGCACTTCCAGCTCGGCCAGGGCCATCACGTGGTCGTGGGTCAATTCCCAGGTTTCCCCGGTATAGAGGTTGGTCTGCGTGCCCAGAAAGCCGTCGAACATCCGGTGCGGACTGACCGCGGGGTTGATCAGCAGGGCTTTCAGGCCGTGACGCTCGGCAAGGTGAGTCGCATAGTAGCCGCCGAGAGAGCTGCCGACCAGCAGCGGCCGTCCGAGTTCGGCAATCGCCTGCTCCAACTGGCCAATGGCCTCGCGTGGATGATGGTTCAAGGCCGGCACCCGCAGCTGCTCACCGCTACCGATCGCCTCCATGACAGCGATCAGCTGGCTGGCTTTCTTCGACGCCGGTGCGCTGTTGAAGCCGTGGATATACAGGATCGAACCGGACATGCGCACTCCCTTTGCATCGTGCAAAAAGGCGCAGTTTACAGGGTGTATCGCCGCTTGACTTGTGTTCAGGTGTATCCCTTTGTCCTGCCGCCGCCAACTGCGGCTCCGGGCCGGAATCAGTAGCCGTCGCTGCCGTAATCGACCTCGAAGTCGAAGCCGGTGACCCGCTCGACACCGGTTTCCAGGCGCCCGTCGGGCAGCAGGCGCAGCCAGCGATAACCCGGCGCAGTCTCGCCGACCTTGAAATCCTCGCTGCCCGGCTCGAACTGGATGCAGGTCGAGGGCGACGCCAGCAGGCGCAAAGGCCCCTGCTGACGGTCGATTTCCTGATGCACATGGCCCCAGAGCACCGCGCGCGCCTGTGGAAAGCGCTCCAGCACGGCGAACAGCGCGTGCGGATTGCGCAGCCCGATGGGCTCCATCCAGGCGCACCCGATGGAGACCGGATGATGGTGCAGGCATATCAGGTGATGGCGTTCGGGGGCTTCGCTCAGGGCACTGGCGAGCAGCTGCAATTGATCGTCCTGCAGATAGCCCGGCACCGAACCGGGTACGGCCGAGTCGAGCAGGGTGATCCGCCAGTTGCCGATGTCCACCACCGGTGCCAGCAACGAACTCTGGGTCGCCGCCTGCGCCATGATTTGCGGCTCGTCGTGGTTGCCGGGAATCCAGCGCGCCGGCGCCGGAATCTGCCGGGTCATGTCACGAAACAGCTGATAGGACTCCAGCGTACCGTCCTGGGACAGGTCGCCCGTGGCCAGCATCAGGTCGATCCGCGGTTGCTGTTCCAGCACCAGGTCGATCACCCGCTGCAGGCTGTCGCGGGTATTCATACCCAACAGCGTGCCGTCCGCTTCGGCGAACAGATGGCTGTCGGACAACTGCACCAGCAACACGGGATCGTCGGTGGTCAGAGTGGATACGCTCGGCAAGGCGGCCTCCCAGGGCGTGTCACGGGAAGTGAGGAATGGGGGCAATTATGCTGGGGGAAGCTCAAAAGAGGAAACCGGCGAACCGGACGCAGTTCACATCTACCGCACGGCCTCGAACTCATGACCGCAAGCCAGGCAGTGGCTCAGCCATTCACCGAGAAACACATTGAGCTGGGCCTTCTCGTCCGGCTGGTGCATGAAGGCATTCGGATACGGATAAATGCCACGAAAGCGCCGAGCGTGCTCGGCACTGACGACCTCGGCCATGCGCGCGTCGTGGTAGACCTGGACCTCCAGCTGCGGCACCGGCAGCCAGGGCAGGCTGTGCTCCTGACGCACCTGCAGGGTGGTGGTATAGGGGCAGGCCAGCAGCACTTCCAGCGCCAGCACGCCAAGCATCTGGTCGCCCTGGGTCACCGCGATCCGCCGCGCCACCGGCTGGTTGCGCATGTCGGGCAGCAGGCGCATCAGCCGGGCATAGTTCGCCTCGCAGGACGCTTGCAGCCCCACGAGATCGACCCGATAGCGATCGCGCACTTTGTTTACGACCATAACCCCCTCACTTCAACGCGGTTCAAAGCCAGCCATTGCAAGGCAATAATGCTCGCCGCGTTGGAAATCCGCCCATCCCTTACCGCCTGCAGTGCGTCTTCGAAAGCCCAGACCGACACACGGATATCCTCCGCCTCTTCCTCCAGTCCGTGCAGGCCACCGGCACCGCTGCTGTCGCAGCGCCCCAGGTACAGATGCACGAACTCGGTGCTGCCCCCCGGCGACGGGAAATACTGGATCATCGGCCACAGCGCGGAGAATGTCAGTCCAGCTTCCTCCTGCGCCTCGCGGTGAGCAACTTCTTCCGGCTGCTCGTCCTTGTCGATCAGACCGGCGACCAGCTCGATCAACCAGGGAGTCGCGGTTTTTCCCATGGCGCCGACGCGAAACTGCTCGATCAACACCACTTCATCGCGTTGCGGATCGTACGGCAGCACGCAGACAGCATCATGACGGACAAAGATTTCACGACTGATCTCGCGCCCCATGCCACCGGCAAACAGTTCGTGGCGCAGGTGCACACGGTCGAGCTGATAAAAACCCTGGAAGCATTTCTCGCGCCGAACGATATCGACAGTGGTCGGCGTGGTGTTGGCAAAGTCCGTCATAGCAATCCTCGTATCCTGCTGTCCGATTCGAGGCTCCCCCTCGATATCGCGCCATCCTAACGCGCTGCTGACCGATGATGCAGCCCCTTTGCCATCAGCGGGATAGACGGCAAGGGGGCAAACCTAATCTAATTGCCTCTATTGAGCTTAGTGGCGAACTGATTGCCCCGCAGGCAGTCGAAGCCGGTAACTTTTGCCTACCTCTGGTTTATCAAGGACGCACATGTCGCTTCTTAAAATCGCCTCCGTGGCTTGCCTGGCCCTGACCCTGGGCGCCTGCCAAAGCCTGTTCCAACCCAGCTATCAAAAGCCCCTGCAAAGCACCAGCGACAAGTCGGAACAGATCAAGCCCGGCTGCAGCAATCAGGATTGCCCGCTGGTGAACATCGACACCGTGCACTTTGCCGACGAGCCGCAGCTGGATGCGCTGATTGAAAAGCGCCTGCTGCAGATGACCCGCACCACCGCGGACCAGGCCGTGCCAGCGACGCTGAGTGCCTATCGGGAGAAGTTCCTGCGCGAGGCCGACAGCCGCAACAGCATGTACCTGCAAGCCAAGGTACGCGAACAGCATGACGGCCTGGTGATCATCGAACTGGCCAGCTACCTGGACACCGGCGGCGCCCACGGCACGCCCGGTCGCGGCTTCATCAACTACTCCCGCGAGCTGCACAAGGAGCTGACCCTGTCCGACATGCTGCGCCCGGGCCAGGAAGCTGCGTTCTGGAAAGCTGCCCAGGTGGCCCATAACAGCTGGCTGATCAGCACCAAGCTGGACCAGGAGCCGGAGTTCATCAAGAGCTGGCCGTTCCAGAAAACCCCGAACGTGGCACTGACCTACGGCGGCGTGATCCTCAAGTACAACGTGTCGGTGATCGCGCCTTACGCGCTGGGCCACATCGAACTGAAGATCCCTTACAACCGCCTGAACGGCATTCTCAAACCCGAGCTGTTTCCTGGCCGTAACTGAAGGCTCGTCCCAGCAGGCCTTGCAGCAGCCCTGCCAGCACCAGTGACGGCAGGGTTGCGCCAACATCCGGATAGAAGTTGGCCAGCAGGTGATAGGTGCTGACCCCGCCCAGCCAAGCCAGCAACGCCGGCCAGCGCAAGCCCACGGACGGCACCTGGGCACCGCGCTTGCGCAGGATGAAGTGATCCACCAGCACCACGCCGAACAGCGGCGCGAACACCGAGCCGATCAGCAGCAGGAAGTTCTGATACTGAGCCAATGGCGCCAGGCAGGCGATCAGGGTACAGAGCACGCCAATGGCCAAAGCCAGGTGCTCGACTTTCAGGCGCAGCAGAATGCCACTGGAAACTGCGGCCGAGTGGATATCGGCAAAGGCGTTTTCCGACTCGTCCAGCAGGATCAGCAACAGCGGAATCCCCAGGCCCGCGCCAGCCAGGGCCAACAACAGAGCATTGACTTCACCACTCGGCGCAAAGGCCAGGGTGTAGGCCACGCCCAGGCTCATCAGCCACAAATTGCCGATAAAGAAGCCCAGCGCCGTACCGCCAAAGACATTGCGCGCACGCTTGCCGAACCTTGAGTAGTCGGCGATCAGCGGCAACCACGACAGCGGCATGGCGATCGCGATATCGAAGCCCACGCCGAGCGGCATGGAGCTGTCGCCGGCCTGGGCCCAGAGCGCGGCAAGATCGGCCTTGGCGAACAGGTTCCAGGTCAGCCACAGGCAGGCCGCCAACAGCAGCCAGATGCCCCACTTGCGCAGGATCTGGCGCACAAAGGCCAGCGGCCCGCTGACCGCGAGCAAAGTCGCCAGCGCGCCGAAAAACAGGGTCCAGAGCAAAGGACTGGCCAGCAGGCTGCCCTCGCTGAACGCACGAGTACCCAACAGGCTGGCGGCATCGCGCATGACGATGATCTCGAACGAGCCCCAGCCCACCAGTTGCAACAGGTTGAGCAACGCCGGCAGGCTCGCGCCGTACGTACCGAGGCTGAGCTTGAGCGCCGCCATGGACGACAGGCCAGTATCGCTGCCGATCACCCCGACCGCCGCGAGCAGCAAGACGCCGACCGCCGTACCGAGAAAGATCGCCAGCAAGGCACCGGACAGGCCCAGGCCTGGCGCCAGCAGCGCGCCGGTCTGCAACACCATCAGGCCGATGCCGAGGGAAAACCACAGGGAAAACAGGTCGCGCGCGCCGAATACGCGCCTGTCGGCGGGGACCGCGGTGTCTGGTGAATAAGTGTTCAAGACGGTTATCTCGGGATGGGAAAAGGGCGCGTTAGCTGCAAGCCTCAAGCTGCAAGAAAAAGCAGGACCACTTTTGCCTTTAACTTGCAGCTTGCTACTTGTCGCTTAAACCTTCTTGTACAGCTGGCTGCCTTCCTGCTTGAAGCGCTCGGCCTGCTCCGCCAGCCCCTTGGCGACATCCACGTCCACCGCTTCGATGCGCTGGTTAGCCGCGTACTCACGGACCTCCTGGGTGATTTTCATCGAGCAGAACTTCGGCCCGCACATGGAGCAGAAGTGCGCGACCTTGGCCGAATCCTTGGGCAGGGTCTCGTCGTGGTAGGCGCGCGCGGTGTCCGGGTCGAGGCCGAGGTTGAACTGGTCTTCCCAGCGGAACTCGAAGCGCGCCTTGGACAGTGCGTTGTCACGGATCTGTGCGCCCGGGTGGCCTTTTGCGAGATCCGCAGCATGCGCGGCGATCTTGTAGGTGATGATCCCGGTCTTCACGTCATCCTTGTTCGGCAGGCCCAGGTGTTCCTTCGGCGTCACGTAGCAGAGCATGGCGCAGCCGAACCAGCCGATCATCGCCGCGCCGATACCGGAGGTGATGTGGTCGTAGCCTGGGGCGATGTCGGTGGTCAGCGGACCGAGGGTGTAGAACGGCGCCTCGTCGCAGCATTCCAGCTGCTTGTCCATGTTCTCTTTGATCAGTTGCATCGGCACGTGGCCGGGGCCTTCGATCATGCACTGCACGTCATGCTTCCAGGCGATCTTGGTCAGTTCGCCGAGGGTTTCCAGCTCGCCGAACTGCGCTTCGTCGTTGGCGTCGGCGATCGAGCCCGGACGCAGGCCGTCGCCCAGCGAGAAGCTGACGTCGTAGGCCTTCATGATTTCGCAGATTTCGTCGAAATGGGTGTAGAGGAAGTTTTCCTTGTGATGCGCCAGGCACCACTTGGCCATGATCGAACCGCCGCGGGAAACGATGCCGGTCACGCGCTTGGCGGTCAGCGGCACATAGCGCAGTAGCACGCCGGCGTGGATGGTGAAGTAGTCGACGCCCTGCTCCGCCTGCTCGATCAGGGTGTCGCGGAACAGCTCCCAGGTCAGGTCTTCGGCCACGCCGTTGACCTTCTCCAGCGCCTGGTAGATCGGCACGGTGCCGATCGGCACCGGCGAGTTGCGGATGATCCACTCGCGGGTTTCGTGAATGTGCTTGCCGGTGGACAGGTCCATGACCGTGTCCGAACCCCAGCGGATGCCCCAGGTCAGTTTCGCCACTTCTTCTTCGATGGACGAGCCCAGGGCGCTGTTGCCGATGTTGCCGTTGATCTTCACCAGGAAGTTGCGGCCGATGATCATCGGTTCCAGTTCGACGTGGTTGATGTTGGCCGGAATGATCGCGCGACCGCGGGCGATTTCCTCACGGACGAACTCGGGGGTGATTTCTTTCGGGATGCTGGCGCCGAAACTGTGGCCGGCGTGCTGCTGATCGAGCAGACCCGCGGCGCGAGCCTCTTGCAGCTTCATGTTTTCGCGGATGGCGACGTATTCCATCTCGGCGGTGATGATGCCCTTGCGCGCGTAGTGCATCTGGCTGACGTTGGCCCCGGCCTTCGCCCGGCGCGGGTTATTGACGTGGGCGAAGCGCAGCTTGGTCAGCTCGGGATCGGCGAGGCGCTGCTGGCCGAAGTTGGAGCTCAGGCCCGGCAGGCGCTCGGTGTCGCCACGGTCGTCGATCCAGGCCGAGCGTACATCGCCCAGGCCTTTGCGCACGTCGATGACCACGTTGGGGTCGGTGTACGGGCCGGAGGTGTCATAGACGGTGACTGGCGCGTTGATCTCGCCGCCGAAGTCGGTCGGGGTCACGTCGAGGCTGATTTCGCGCATCGGCACGCGAATGTCCGGGCGCGAACCCTGGACATAGATTTTTTGCGAGCGGGTAAAGGGCTGAACCGACTGCTCATCGACCTTGGCCGATTCACTAAGGTGGGTAGCGTTTTTTAATTTTGTAGTCATCACGGGCTCTCCAGACAGCATCCAGGCAGTGGATTTTTGTCGGAGCGAACCTGTAACGAACGGACGCAACCATGGCTGGAGCCAGAGGCGAAAACCAGCTGGTGCAGTGCTTGGTGCTCGAGGGGTGTTCGATTGTCGAACAACATCCCGGACGAAGCACAAGAGGACTCGCCGGGTGACGAGAAATCTTGTTCCCTACGCAGGCGCTAACCTGATCAGGTTCAACGGGATCCGGATTATCCGATCTCAGCCTCATAGCAAGGCACCCCGACAAGAACCCGGCCAGTCTAGACAAAGCCGGTGCAGAACGCCAACCCCACGGCAAACAGCGTGATGAATGGCGTAAATGCAGGATTGTTGCCCTTCGCAGGCGCATCTACACTCGCTCAGGTTGCGTCGAACCTTGACGCTGCACAGGCCGAGACTTAGCCTTGGCGCCAGAATTATCCTCGTAATATCAACTCTAGGGATCGCCGAATGCTGCGCAAACTCTCACTGGCCATCGCCGTGTCTTGTGCGTCCAATGGAATGGCCTGGGCAGCAGAAGCGCCCCTGACCACCAAAACCGACCTGGTCAGCGTCTACCAGGAGGCGGTGGACAACAACGCCGACCTCGCCGCCGCCCGCGCCGATTACGACGCACGCAAGGAAGTGGTGCCGCAGGCTCGCGCCGGGCTGTTGCCCAACCTCTCGGCCGGTGCCGACCTGAACAACACCCGGACCAAGTTCGACGAGCCGTCGATGACCGCCACCCGCAGCGGCACCGTGTACCAGGCGACCCTGGCCCAGCCGATTTTCCGCGCCGACCGCTGGTTCCAGCTGCAGGCGGCCAAGGACGTCAACGAACAAGCCGCGCTGGAACTCTCGGCCACCGAGCAGAACCTGATCCTGCAAAGCGCCGAGAGCTACTTCTCGGTCCTGCGCGCCCAGGACAACCTGGCCTCGACCAAGGCCGAAGAGGCCGCCTTCAAGCGTCAGCTCGACCAGTCCAACGAACGCTTCGACGTCGGCCTGTCGGACAAGACCGACGTCCTGCAATCCCAGGCCAGCTACGACACCGCGCGGGCCAACCGGATCCTCGCCCAGCGCCAGGTCGATGACGCCTTCGAAGCCCTGATCACCCTGACCAACCGTCAGTACAACGCGATCCAGGGCATCGTCCACAGCCTGCCGGTGCTGGCGCCGGCCCCGAATGACGCCAAGGCCTGGGTCGATACCGCGGCCAAGCAGAACCTCAACCTGCTGGCCAGCAACTACGCAGTCAGCGCCGCCGAGGAAACCCTCAAGCAGCGCAAGGCCGGCCACGCCCCGACCCTCGACGCCGTGGCGCAATACAAGAAAGGCGACAACGACGCCCTCGGCTTCAGCAACCCGGCCCCACTGGGCCAGCGTTACGGCAGTGACGTCGAACAACGCAGCATCGGCCTGCAACTGAGCATTCCGATCTACAGCGGCGGCCTGACCAGTTCCCAGGTCCGCGAGTCCTACTCGCGCCTGACCCAGAGCGAGCAGCGCCGTGAAGCCCTGCGGCGCCAGGTGGTGGAAAACACCCGCAACCTGCACCGCGCGGTGAACACCGATGTCGAGCAGGTCCAGGCCCGGCGCCAGTCGATCATCTCCAACCAGAGCGCCGTGGAAGCCACGGAAATCGGCTACCAGGTCGGCACGCGCAATATCGTCGACGTGCTCGATGCCCAGCGCCAGCTGTACACCTCGGTGCGCAACTACAACAACAGCCGCTACGACTACATCCTCGACAACCTGCGCCTCAAGCAAGCCGCCGGCACCCTCAATCCGGGCGATCTGCAGGACCTGTCGCGCTACCTGAAAGCCGACTACAACCCGGACCGCGACTTCCTCCCGCCGGACCTGGCCAAGGCCGCGGCGGAACAGCTCAAGGCCCGGCCGGGGCAGTAACCTGTAGCCGCTGCCGCAGGCTGCGATCGACCGGAACAGTCGTAAAAAAGGCCACCGCCATTCAACAGAATCGCGGTGGCCTTTTTGCCTGTCCTTCGGACAGGATCGCAGCCTGCGGCAGCGGCTATAGCAAGCGATCCAACCCGTCGAGCAGGCGCTGCAGGGCGCCCTGATTGCTACGCATCACCCGCAGCCCGGCATCGGCCATTTTCTGCGCATCCCGAGGCAACTCGAACAGGCGCTGCACCGCCACCGCCAGGCCATGGGCATCGTCCACTTCCTGCAGGGCGCCCGCCTCGCGCAGCATTGCCGCGATCTCCAGGAAGTTGAACAGGTGCGGCCCGCTCAGCACCGGCTTGGCCAGGGCCGCCGGTTCCAGCAGGTTGTGCCCGCCATTGGGCACCAGGCTGCCACCGACAAAAGCGCTGTCCGCCAGGGCATAGAGAAACAGCAGCTCGCCCATGGTGTCGCCCAGCAGCACCGAGGTGCTGGCGGTGACCGGCTCGGCGCTCGAGCGGCGAATGGTCTCAAAGCCCTGCTGCCGGCACAGCTCGAACACCGGATTGAAACGCTCCGGATGACGCGGCACTAGGATCAGTAAGGCATCCGGGTGGCTGGCCAGCAGTTGGCGATGGGCATCCAGCACCACGGCGTCTTCGCCTTCATGGGTACTGGCGGCGATCCACACCGGACGCTCGCCGGCTTGCCATTGCTCGCGCAGCTCGCTGGCGCGCACCAGCAGTTGTGGGTCGATGCTCAGGTCGAACTTGATCGAGCCCGTCACCTCGACTGTTTCCGGGCGCGCGCCCAACTGGCGAAAACGCTCGGCCTCGGCCTCGGTCTGCACCGCAAACAGGCTCATTTCAGCGAGCATCGGTGCGGTCAGCTTGGCAAAACGCCCATAACCCCGGGCCGAGCGCTCCGACAACCGCCCATTGGCCAGCGCTACCGGAATCCCGCGCTTGGCGCACTGGTGAATGTGGTTGGGCCACAGCTCGGTTTCCATGATCACCGCCAGCTTCGGCCGGACCCGATCGAGAAAACGCGCGGCGGCGCAAGGCAAGTCGTAAGGCAGGTAGCAGTGCTGGATGCGCGGCTCGTTGGCGAACAGCGCCTGGATACGTTCCGAGCCAGTGGGGGTCATGCAGGTGACCGTGATCGGCAGCTGTGGATAACGCGCCAGCAAGGCACGGATCATCGGCGCGGCGGCGATGCTCTCGCCCACCGACACCGCGTGCACCCAGATCCCGCCCGGCTGCATCGCCGGCAGCCCCCAGGAAAAACGTTCGCCAATCCGCCTGGCATAGGCCGGCGCCTTGCGCGCCCGCAGCCACAGACGAATCGCCACCAATGGCAGCCCCAGGTAAAACAGCGCGGTGTAGAGAGTTCTATTCATGGCGGCGGAGTTTATCGGCTTTTTCAGCCAATCGCCCGCAAGTGCACGGCAAAACGCTCCGCCAGCCAATGCGCCGCCGGCCCCAGGGGTTCATCGCGGCGCCAGACCAGTTCCACCACCAGCGCCGGCGGCGTCCACTCGCTGGCCAACTCAACCATCTGGTTCTGATAGGCCGGGTACTGCACCACATGCCGCGGCAGCCAGGCCCAGCCCAGGCCGCGCATCAGCAGCTCGGCCATCGCGTAGAAGCTGTCGGCGCGCCAGACTTGCGGGCTGACCTGCTCGCCACTGGGGTAAGTGCTCAACTGCGGGGAAATCAACAACTGTCGATGCTGCCCCAGTTGCTGGCGATCCACCTGTTTCTCACCGGCCAACGGGTGCCCGACCGCGCACACCGTGACCATCTCGACGCTGCCCAGGGCCCGTCGCTCAAGGGCCTCGGACATCTGTTCATGGTGAAACAGCAAACCGAGGTCGGCCCGACGGTCCAGCAGCTTGCGCGCCACATCACCCTGGGCGCTGCTGGCCAGTTGAACCTCAAGACTGGGGAAACGCTCGGACAACGCCTCAAGGCTATCGAGCACCGGCTGGAAAGGCATCGCCTCGTCCAGGGCCAGCCGCAAGCGCGCCTCCTCACCCCGCATCAACGCCAGCGCCCGCCCGTTCAAGCGCTCGCATTGGCGCAGCACTTCCCGCGCCTCCGCAAGCAAGGCACGACCCGCCTCGGTGAGTTTCGGCTGGCGACCGCTGCTGCGCTCGAACAGGAGCACGCCGAGATCGGCCTCGAGCAGCGCAATCGCGCTGCTGACCGCCGATTGCGCCTTGTGCTGGTCACGGGCCACCGCGGAAAACGAACGTTGCTCGGCGACGCTGACGAACAGCCGTATCTGCTCCAGATTCCACTGCACATTCATAAGGCAACCCATCTTCAAAACAGATAGGTAATGACTTTACCCCATCTGCACAATCTCTAGAATGCCGACCTCATCAAGCAAGCCCAAACACGAGGACTCTCCCATGAACGCTTACACCTACCTGGCCATCGCCATCTGCGCCGAAGTGATCGCCACTGTTTCGATGAAAGCGGTCAAAGGCCTGAGCACCCCACTGCCGCTGCTGCTGATCATCGTCGGTTACGGCGTGGCCTTCTGGATGCTGACCCTGGTGGTGCGCACCGTGCCGGTGGGCGTGGCTTACGCGGTCTGGGCCGGCATGGGCATTGTCATGGTCAGCGTGGCCGCGCTGTTCCTCTACGGGCAGAAGCTGGATATCCCGGCAATGCTCGGCATGGCCCTGATCGTCCTGGGCGTGGTGGTGATCCAGCTGTTTTCCAAGACTGCCGGGCACTGATCCATGACCGCTGCCGCAGGCCCTTCAAGAGCGCGACCGCTTCGCGCTCGATCGCAGCCTTCGGCAGCGGCTACACAAAGCGCTCCGCCAAGCACGCCTTCGCCTGTTTGATCGCCAACAAAGCCTGCGCGGCTCGAGCCTGTATACTGCGCCCCTAGTCTTGAACACTGAGGTCGCTGCATGCCATCCGTTATTTCCACCGACGTGCTGATTGTCGGCGCCGGAGTCGCCGGCCTCTGGCTGAACGCCCGCCTGCGTCGCCAGGGCTTTTCCACCGTGCTGGTGGAGAGCGCCAGCCTCGGCGGCGGACAAAGCGTCAAGTCTCAGGGAATCATTCACGGCGGCGCCAAGTACGCCCTGCACGGCGCCCTGACCGGCGCCTCGGAAGCCATCGCCGACATGCCGCGCCGCTGGCGCGAGGCCCTGGCCGGCAACGGCGAGCTGGACCTGTCCGGTGTGCGCCTGCTGTCCGAGGCCCATTACCTGTGGTCCCCCGGCACCCTGGCCGGCAACCTCACCAGCTTTTTCGCCAGCAAGGCTGTGCGTGGCCGTGTCGATCAGGTCAAGGGCGACCAGTTGCCGCCGGCCCTACAGGACCGCCGCTTCAAGGGCAAGGTGTATCGCCTGGCCGAGCTGGTGGTGGACGTGCCGAGCCTGATCGGGCGCCTGGCCGAACTGGGCGGCGATAGCCTGCTGGCCGGGCAGAAGATCGAACCCCTGCTGGAAAACGGACAATTGCTGGGCCTGCGGGTCGATGAGCGGGAAATCCGCGCGCAACGCATCGTGCTCAGCGCTGGCGCCGGCAATGCCGAGTTGCTGAGCAGCCTCGGCCTGAGCCAGCCGGCCATGCAACGCCGGCCGTTGCACATGGTGATCGTCAAGGGCCCGAGCCTGAAACCGCTGTACGCCCACTGCCTGGGCGGCGGGCCGAAGCCACGGATCACCGTGACCACCCACCCGGCGGCCGACGGCCAGTGGGTCTGGTACCTCGGCGGCGACATCGCCGAAGCCGAAGGCGTGGCGCGCGAGCCGGCGGCGCAGATCGCGGCCGCCCAGAAAGAACTCGGCAACCTGTTGCCATGGGTCGATCTCAGCCAGGCGCAATGGGCCACCCTGCGGGTGGACCGCGCCGAGCCCGCGCAGTCGGGTCTGACCCGTCCGGACAATGCCTTCCTCGCCGAACAGGACCGCCTGCTGGTCGGCTGGCCGACCAAGCTGGCCCTGGCCCCGGACTTCGCCGACCGGGTGTTCGCCGCCCTCGAGCGCGACGGTATCAAGCCGGGCCCCGCGACTGCGTTGCCGACGCTGCCCAAACCCGCCATCGCGCAACCGGCCTGGGAGCAACTGCTGCCATGAGCCAAGCGACCCTGCACGACCTGCATCGCCCCTTCGGCAGCACCGGGCTGCTGGTCTCCCCACTGGGTCTGGGCACTGTGAAGCTCGGGCGCGACCAAGGGGTGAAGTACCCCAACGGCTTCCAGATTCCGGATGACGCCGAAGCCCGCATGCTGCTCAAGCTGACCCGCGACCTGGGCATCAACCTGATCGACACCGCGCCGGCCTATGGCCGCAGCGAGGAGCGCCTGGGCCCGCTGCTGCGCGGGCAACGCCAGGACTGGGTGATTGTCAGCAAGGTGGGCGAAGAGTTCGAAAACGGCCTGTCGCGCCATGATTTCAGCGCCGCGCATACCCGCTTGTCGGTGGAACGCAGCCTGCAGCGCCTGGAAACCGACTTCATCGACCTGGTGCTGGTGCATTCCGACGGCAATGACCTGCACATCCTTGAGCAGTGCGAGGTCTACCAGACGCTGGCCGAGCTCAAGCAGGAAGGCAAGATCCGTGGCTTCGGCTTCTCCGGGAAAACCGTCGAGGGTGGCCTCAAGGCCCTGGAACAAGGCGACTGTGCCATGGTCACCTACAATCTGAACGAACAGAACGAGCGAGCCGTCATCGATTACGCCGCAGCCCACGGCAAGGGCATTCTGGTGAAAAAAGCCCTGGCCAGCGGCCATGTGTGCCTGAGCCCCGGTGTCGACCCGGTGCGCGCCAGCTTCGAACTGCTGTTCGATCAACCGGGCGTCGCCAGTGCTATTGTCGGGACCATCAATCCGTTGCACCTGGCCCATAATGTCGCCACTGTCGCGCAGGTGTTGCGCAAGAACTGATGCCGCCCACGCGGCCGACCCCGACGCAAGAAGGAGCCGACATGCCGCGTACGCTCATAAGAAAGAACCCCAGCAACTTCAAGACCCTGCCGCTGTTCGTCGAAGCGACGCCCGAAGGCCTCAGCTACCAGAGCGTCGGCATGCCGCTGAACTTTGCGCAGACCCTGCAGCGCCGGCGCCCGGTCGCAGTGCCCGACGCCGAGCGCTTCGCCCTGGAACTGGCCAACCTCGGTGTCTCGGTACGCCTGACCCTGCATTGGCAGAACCGCGACTATTGGGTGCTGGTCCGCCAGCGCCGGCAGGACCGCGGCGATGTGGTGCTCAAGCTGATTTCCGGCTACGTCCCGGCCCATGAGCTGAACCTGCCGCTGCATACCGCCATCCAGGAAATCGCCGAGGAATGCCTGCTGGAAACCCCGGAAGGCTGGCTTGGCGGGCGCTTCAACGACACCTGGCTGCCCGCGCCCTACTCGGCGGCCCTGCATTATCGCGAGGCCCTGCCCTTTCGCCTGACGCCGCTGTCAGGCGCGGCACGCCCGGTGCGCTGCGCCAACCTGCAATTGCTGGAACGGCCGCGGGCCTATGTGCACCTGCCCACCGCTTCACTGCAACTGATCTATGACCTGCGCCTGGACGTGCCGAAAGAGGCCAAGTCCCTGAGCCTGTTCCATGTCGACGAACGCCTGGAAGGCGACCAACTGGTGGCGCGCCTGGATCGCAAGCGCCCGGACCTGTACCTGATGCCACTCAAGGACGGTCAGCCCTGCGCCGAGCTCTATACGTTGAAGAAGGATCAGTTGCACCCGGCGAGCACCCGCGGCCTGTATCTGGCCGAAAGCTTCGCCCGGCAGCAAGGCTGGCTGGTGCGTGACGAGCGGATTCGCTGGAAGGACTGGCTGAAGCAGCAGGGATTGAGCGCGCCGGAGAAGGACTCCAAACTCCAGCGCCTTACCGGCAAGGCACGGCAGATATTGCGCAAGATGGTACCGACCAAGACCAGCCGGCAACGTTGAGCGCCAATCCGCCCACTCCAGCTTTCGCGAGAGTGGGCGGCTTGGCGGCAAGCCTTACTCGGTCTTGCGGATCTTCTCGACTATGGCCGTGGTGGAACTATTTTCCACCAGGCCCAGCACCTTCACCGTACCGCCATAAGCCTTGACGATATCGGCGCCGACCACCTGGTCGACCGAGTAATCCCCGCCTTTGACCAACACGTCCGGTTTGACCTGGGCCAGCAGGTTTTCCGGCGTACCCTCGGGGAAACTGATGACCCAGTCCACCGCGCCCAGGCCAGCCAGTACCGCCATGCGCCGGTCGACGCTGTTGATCGGACGGCCCGGCCCTTTCAGGCGGCTGACCGAGGCATCGTCGTTGATCGCCACGATCAGGCGATCGCCTTGCGCCCGCGCCTGCTCGAGGTAGGTCACATGGCCGGCGTGGAGGATGTCGAAACAGCCGTTGGTGAAGACGATCTTCTCTTTGTGCGCACGCGCATCGTCGATCGCCAGCAGCAGCTGGTCGAGGCTCAGCACACCGCGCTCGGAACCTTCTTCACGCTGGATCGCGCGACGCAACTCCGGTGCGCTGATGGCTGCGGTACCCAGCTTACCGACCACGATGCCGGCGGCCAGGTTGGCCAGGGCCACCGCGTGCGGCAGCTCTTCACCCGCCGCGATTGCCGCCGCCAGGGTGGAAATCACCGTATCGCCGGCACCGGTGACATCGAACACTTCACGGGCCCGGGCCGGCAAGTGCAGCGCCGGGTGATCGGGACGCAGCAGGGTCATGCCGTGCTCGCCACGGGTCACCAGCAAGGCACCCAGCTCCAGGTCGTGCATCAGCTTCGCGCCTTTGCTGACCAGGTCGTGCTCGTCGATGCAACCGCCGACTATGGTTTCGAACTCGCTGAGGTTCGGGGTGATCAGGCTGGCGCCGCGGTAAATCGAAAAGTCCTTGCCTTTCGGGTCCGCCAGCACCGGGATGCCACGGGCACGTGCGGCCTGGATCAGCGCCTGATGATTCCTCAGGGCTCCCTTGCCGTAATCGGACAACACCAACACCTTGATGCCGTCCAGCAACCGGTCGACTTCAGCGCCCAACGCCAGGGCGTCGGTGGCGAAAGGTTCTTCGAAATCGATACGCAGCAGTTGCTGGTGCCGGCTCATGACCCGCAGCTTGACGATGGTCGGCTGGTGGGCAATGCGTTGGAACAAGGCGCGTACGCCCGCCCCCTCAAGACTGTTGGAGAGACTGTCGGCAGCCTCATCGTCGCCGGTGACGCCAACCAGCGAGGCCGGTGCGCCGAGCGCGGCAATGTTCAAGGCAACGTTCGCGGCACCGCCCGGGCGGTCCTCGATTTGCTCGACCTTGACTACCGGTACCGGCGCCTCAGGGGAAATCCGTGAGGTACCACCATGCCAGTAACGGTCGAGCATGACATCGCCGACCACCAAGACAGGGGCTTGATCGAATCGCGGCATGGACAACTTCATGGAGCAACCCACATACAAAATGAACAGGGGCGCGATATTAACACAGGGTGAACGCTGCCTAGTTCTACCGCTGCACGAGTATTCGCGATCGACCCAAACTGTTCATTTATTGAGCAAAATCGCCATGAGCCGGTCTGTCGCGCAGGCCAATCCAACCGTTTCGGTATCGATCTCGCAGTCAGGATCCAATGGCGCTTCATAGGGGCTGTCGAGCCCGGCGAAGTCCCGGATACGCCCTTCGCTCGCCGCCTGATAGAGACCTCGATTCAGTCGACGATTGAGGCTGGAACCATAACAAGCACGAAATGCTGGATTACTTAGGCTTGGTCAAGACTGTAAGGGGCGGGATACAAAGACCGCCGGCGCATTGCACGCCGGGGCCGTTCCAGGGTGGGCAGTGCCCACCCTGGCGTTGGCTCAGGCAATGCCTTCGGAAGCAGGCTCGTCCAGGCCCATGGCATGCAGCCGCGAGTAGTAGCCGTTCTGTGCCAGCAGGTCGACATGAGTACCGCGCTCGACGATCCGCCCCTGATCCATGACCAGAATCAGGTCGGCCTTCTCGATGGTCGACAGGCGGTGTGCGATCACCAGGGTGGTGCGCCCCTTCATCACCTTGTCCAGGGCCGCCTGGATATGCCGCTCGGACTCGGTATCCAGGGCCGAGGTGGCTTCGTCGAGAATCAGCAACGGCGCATTCTTCAACAGGGCCCGGGCAATCGCCAGACGCTGACGCTGACCGCCGGAGAGCAGCACGCCGTTCTCGCCGACCTGGGTGTCCAGGCCTTCGGGCAACTGCGAAATGAAGTCCATGGCATAGGCATCCGTCGCCGCCTTCTCGATGTCTTCCCGCGGCGCCCCGGCCAGGTCGCCATAGGCAATGTTGGCGGCCACGCTGTCGTTGAACAGGGTCACATGCTGGGTCACCTGGGCCACATGCCGGCGCAGGTTGCGCAGGCGGTAATCCTCGATCTCCACGTCATCGAGGAGAATCTGCCCCGTTTCGTGGTGATAGAAGCGTGGAATCAGGCTGGCCAGGGTCGACTTGCCGCTGCCGGAGCGGCCGACCAGCGCGATCATCTGCCCGGGAGCCGCGCAGAAGCTGATGTCCTTCAGTACTTCCCGGTCGGTGCCCGGATAGGTGAAGCTCAGGTTGCGCACGTCCAGGCGACCCTCGATACGCTCACGCTCGATCTGTCCCCGATCGACTTCAGGCTCGACGTCCAGCTGTTCGAAGATGCTTTCCGCGCCCGCCACGCCTTTCTGGATGGTCGAACTGACTTCCGAGAGCTGGCGAATCGGCTTGGGCAGCAGGCCCGCCGCGGTGATATAGGCCACCAGGTCACCCGCGGTGGCATCGCCACGCAGGAACAGCACCAGGAACATCAGCACCGCCATGGCGGAGTAGATCACCAACTGCAGCATCGGCGTGTAGACCGCACCGGTCTTGGTCATGCGCAGCTGTTTGTCGGTGTTGCTCTGGCTGGCGTCGACGAAACGCTGCTGCTCGTAGCTTTCGCCACCGAAGCTGCGGACCACGCGATAGCCTTGAATGGTCTCGGAGGCCACGTGGGTCACATCGCCCATCGCCACCTGGATCTTCTTGCTCTGCTTGCGGAATTTCTTGCTGGTGCTGCCAACCATGACCGCAATCAACGGCAGGATCGCCAGCATCACCAGGGTCAGCTTCCAGTTCATCCACAACAGGTAGACGAACAGGAACACTACCGTCAGGCCTTCGCGAATCACCACCTTGATGGCGTCGGTGGCGGCACCGGTGACCATGGTGACGTTGAAGGTGATGCGGGAAATCAGATGCCCGGAGTTATGGGTATCGAAATAGCGGTTCGGCAGGACCAGCAGCTTGTTGAACAGCTCGACCCGCAGGTCATGCACCAGCCCCAGGGAAACCTTCGCCAGGTAGTAGTTGCCGAGGAAAGAGCCGAGCCCCTGCCACGCCGCGATCAGGATGATCAGCAGCGGCACCGCCATCAATAGCTGCAAGTCCCGCAGATAGGGAACGTTGGGGAAGAGCACCGCTTCGGGATTGCTCAAGCCGTCGACGAAATATTTGAGAATGCCCGCCAGCATCGGCTGGGTGGATGCAAATATCACGAAGCCCACGATACTCAGCAGGAAAATGCCTATGTAGGGTTTTACATACCCCAAGAGCCGAAAATAGATTTTCAGGCTGGAATCCTGTTCCGCTTTGAGCGGTGCATCACTCATCGTCGAGCTCACTGTTTAGGAGGAACGCGGGATTTTATCACAGCCTGTGTGACCGCCCCGTGCCCAGACCAAAACAGTGGCCAGACCGATCGGCAGCCAACTGATGAACCATTCGGCACGAGGGGTTCCGGTCAGGCTCGCAGCATCGAACTGCATGGCCAGGAAAGAGAACAGCCAGATCCCGATGACGCCCCGGCCATAAAGCGTTTCACGGGCGCGCCAGGCTTCGCGCAGGACGGCAAACCAGGCCACGACCCAGAGCAGCAGCCCGGGGATACCCAGTTCGATGGCGATGTGGCTGAACAGGTTGTGGGCGTGATCGAAGGCCTGTCCTTCGGCATGCACGCTATAACCTGATCCCAGGCCGAGGCCTGTCCATGGATGTTCGGCGATCATCTGCAGGCTGGCCATCAGGATCTGCGGACGAAAGGAAACACCACGCGCCAGGACCAAAGGTTCGAGAAACCAGAATGCCGACATTGCCAGCAACAACGCCGCCGCCGCGAAAATTCGGCTGAGTCGGTCACGACACCAGATCGGCATCGCCAGCACGGTCAGGAACAGGGCCAGGGCAGCACCGCGACTCTGGCACAGCACGACAAACCCACCAAGCAGCGCCAACGCCACCAGCCATACGGCTTGAAGACCGCGAGTACGCGGCACCCAGTGCAGCAGCCAGATAGCGGCCAGGCCAATGACATAACCGCCCAGGATCGGATGAGCCAGCTCCCCCAACCCTACAAGGCGTGCCCACCAGACATTTCCGTTGATCCAGTAGAACTGGATGATGGCCATCAGTGCCGTCACCGCCAGCCCCAGCCCGCCCCACTGCATGGCGCGGATCACCTGCTCAGTCCGGGCATTGGCGAAAACCGGGAAGAACAGCAGGAATACAGCGATGTACAACAGGCGCTTGGCCTCGCGCGACGGGTCCGCCGCTTGCGTCCAAAGCAGGCTGACCAGCCCCCATATCGCCAGCCCCAGCAACGCCAGGCCAAGCCAACGCTGG
This sequence comes from Pseudomonas sp. NFACC41-3, assembly GCF_900109505.1. NCBI lineage: Bacteria > Pseudomonadati > Pseudomonadota > Gammaproteobacteria > Pseudomonadales > Pseudomonadaceae > Pseudomonas > Pseudomonas sp. NFACC41-3. The sequence continues at coordinate 476,883 of NZ_FOAE01000006.1, read as the reverse complement.
GCATGCCACCATTCGACCAGTCGCTGGCGCGCGGGCCAGGCCAGAATCATTGCCGGCAACCACAAGAAGGCCACCAGCCCCTGCTGGTAGAGTTTGTTGGTGGGCGCCAGTGCGATGGCTAGCAAAAACCATAGCAACCCGACTGTCATCCATACTTGCGCCCAACGTGTGGCCTGCATCTACTCGCTCCTAAATGGATCACCCAGCCAACCCGGCATGGTTAAAACAACAACTTTTCGGCATCATTGCCCGTCACTGTGCCCGCCACTTCGACAAGGCTTCCTACGATGCAATGCTCCCGGCTTCCCCAAGCCACTTTGAATCAGATGATTGAAGGCGCCAGGATTCTGGAGGCCGACAGTTACGGCCCGAAAGTCTACCTGTTGCAGGATGGGAATATTCTGAAACTGTTCCGGCGCAAGCGTCTTTTTTCATCCGCCCTGTTTCGGCCCTATTCGAAGCGTTTCATCGACAACGCCGCACGTCTGGAACAACTCGGCGTTCCCACGCTGCAGGTTCTGGACTTCTACCGCCTGGAACAACCCGGCATGACCGCGGTGCTTTACCAACCGCTGCCAGGCGAAACCCTGCGCCAGGTCGCCAGCAAGGAAGGTTTCGACTGGCAACAGACCTTGCCGGCCTTGGTCGAGCTGATTCGTAGCCTGCATACCTCGGGGATTTACTTTCGCTCGCTGCATCTGGGCAACATCGTCATCACCCCGGATAACCGCTTCGGCCTGATCGATGTGGCCGATATGCGCTTCTTCCGCGGGCCATTGCCGCGCCATTTGATCAAACGCAACCTGCAACACTTCGCCCGCTATATTGCCCGGGAGAAGCTGAATGGGAGCTTTCCGCTGCAAGCATTGGAACAGGCCCTACTTTCGGCATGACAGCAGGGTAGTGGCCGCCTGGCTGAAGCGCTGCCAGGCCAGGTCGGGGGCCAGAGCAGCGTACTGATCCGCCGCGATGCCCTGGGCGGGCAGGCCAAGGGCTTGAAGGATGGCCTCCTGCCAAGCGTCGATGTCATTCACCGGCGCATAACGCCCGGTTTCAGCCAACTGCTCACGAAAGACGGGCAAATCGCTGGTCAGCACCGGTACACCGGACATCACCGCTTCCTGCAGGATCAACCCCAGGCCCTCATCCAGCGACGGGATGGCCACCCAGTCGAATGCCTTGTAAAGCATCGCCGCATGCTTCAGATGCCCAGGCAGCGAGACCTTGTCTTGCAGGCCCAGCCGGTTGATGCGGGCCTCGAGCGCTGCGCGATTCGAACCCTCGCCGATAATCACCAGACGCATCTCCGGCCGGCTCGCCAGGGCTTTGGCGAAGGCCTCCAGCAGGCAAGCAAAACCCTTATCGTCCACCAGACGCCCGACCGCGCCGAATACCGGCGCATCGTCCGCGGGCAGGCCGAGGGTGGCCCGGGCCTCGGCACGCGGTAGCAGCCTTGCGTTGAACTCGTGCGGATTGAACGCGCTGCGCAAGGCCGTCACCGGCATCTGCAGATCGTATTCGAGGGATGAAGCCAGGGTCTGCGAAACAGCCGCGAGGGTTAGCTGCGAGGCGGGGAACTGCCGGAACAGCTGTTGATCCTCGCGGTGCAAGCGCGTGGAGCCGTGGATCACCACCACCGCACGCATGTGCGGTAATGACTTGAGGACCGGCAACAAGGTACGCGCCACTCCCAGGCCATCGAGCAACAGCACTTGGGCGTCGCTCTCCTGCAACGCCTTGCGAAAACTGGCCCGCAACCAGGGTTTGAGCAAGCGCCAGAAATGCTTGCCCTTCAGCCGCGCCGACGACAGGTTCCACTCCCGGCACTCCCCCACTTCGGCAACGCATCCGGTGGACGAGCCTTGCAGCAGCCAGGTCTTGACCACAGTACCTGGCTCGGCCTGAGAGAGGATCTGCTGGTGAACCTTGTGAACGGAGGCAAACGCACTGCCGCCTGCCCACATGACGTTGAGAATGCTCATTGGGCGCACAGCCCTTTCGCGGTATTCGGGAAAGTGAAACCGGTAGAACTAATGGATAAACCAGCCAATACCGACTCCAGCCAACAGGACTAAAACAAGCTTGATTTGCTCGCGACGACTGCGCCGAGCCTTACGCTGCCGCTCAGCGGCAGTCTCCACATGCAGACCGAAACCTGTATGCAACACCGCATCGCCTTCCAGGCTGACAGCCGTCAGGTTCAGCTCAGCATAGCGCTTGGACAGCGCTTTCTCGCCGCCGTGCCCGGCGAAAGGCGCGCACAGCCGATATTGCGCCATCCGGCGCAGGCCCGGGTTCAGGGAAAAGCTCTGCCACTCGGGTTTGTCGGAGATCAGCGGATAACAGGGCACACCGCCGATCACCTCGCGGGCCCCCAAGTGGATGTAAGGGCTATGGACTCGCAGGTCGTGGGCATAACTGCGCAACCAGACCTGCAGAATGTCCTGGCGCTGCTCGAGAATCGCTTTCGAATCCTCGACAAAACCCGGGCGGTAGAACTCCCAATCGTCTTCGCAATGGAAGATATAGGGGGTCTTGACCTGCTCGTAGGCCAGGTCGATCGACGCCAACTGCCCGAGCTTCGGCCGGTTGACGAAGAAGGTACAGTGATCTTTCCAGTGGGCGGGCACAGTCGTGCGCACCCGCTCGTCGCCCGCATCTTCGGTGATGAAGACTTCGCGGATCGGCGCACTGTTGAAGCGATCGAAACTCTCCAGCGTGAGCTTGAGCAGGTCCAGGCGACCGCAACTGGTGACCACCAACGTGATGTCACTCTCTTGACTAAACTGCACTTGATTCTCACCTACGACAAAGTGCGATCACTATTAAGGGCTAGGTGACCGCTGTCAAACACCCAGCTTCGAGCGTACACGCTCGATAAAGCTCAAGGGTGCACGAGGCCGCAATGCGGGCTGGAGTTCCTCGACGATACGCTGACCGATACGGGCGAAGCTGAACCGAGAGACCGCCAGATCGCGTCCGTTTCGCGCGATGCTCTGCGCCAGGGCCGGGTCGGCGCGCAACATGGCGAGCTTTTCCTGCAATTGCGGGATGTTCTGATAAAAGACCACGTTGTGCAGGTCCTGCAAACCCAGCGCGCGGTTTTCCGCCTCACCCTGGTCGAATGCCAGCAACACACAGCCACAGGCCATGGCCTCGAAATTCTTGATCATGTATTCGCCCATGCCGACGTCGGCACTGACGAAAAAGCGGATACGGTTGAGCGTGTCGCAATACTCTTCGCCCGATTTGGTCCGCGTCACCACCAAGGGTTCGACCTGGCCGAGCTCATCGAGCAGCGCCTTGCGCCCGCTGTAGGCCACGCTGTTGGTGCTGCCGACGAATGCCAGTTCGATATCCCGCTCGCGGCCCTGATCCTGCAGCAGGGTCTGGTCGTAGCCCTTGGGCACGAATACCGCGTCGAAACCTTCCTCGCGCAGGCGCTCGCTGACCATGAACCCCGAACTGATCACCCGTGCCCACGGCAGGCGGCGGTAGTGCGCGCTGAACTTGCCGGTGTACTTGCAGGGGATGTAGTTCTGGTAGGCGTCGTGCTCGAGGATCACCAGGTTGGGAATGCTGCGGATGAAGCTCGCCTGGCGGATTTCCTGCTTGAAACGCAGGAAGAACACGATGCGGTCGTAGCGCGATACATCCACCTCACGGCGGAAATAGCCACGCAGGTTGCGCTGCTCGTCGCTGCTCAACCACCGCAGGTCGCATTCGCAATGAGCGGCAACGCCTTCGTACAGGCGGTCCAGAATGGCCCGCTGTTCTTTCTGCACCAGAAATAGAACCTTCATCATCTTCCTTGCAGCCGTGAGCAACCGGACAAAAGAGCGAAACTACCCTGGCCGACAGGCAAAAGGGTGTCATGCAATATCAATTTACAAACGCCAGAACAGCTCATGCCGGCGTACCGCCTTGCGGAAAAACTCGTTCTCGCCATAAGGCGAAGCGGCGCGGCCAGCCAGCACACGCTGCAGGACCCGGCGCAGGCGGCGCTTGAACGGCGCCCGCGGCTGCAGGTCATGCATCATGCCCAGGGCCATCGCCTTGTCCCGTTGCTGCTCGATCGATAGCTGCAAGCAGCAGGGCCTGAGCACCTGGGCCGAGTCGAACACCGGCGGCAGGGCAATGCCCGCCCCTGAATCGCCCATCGGCCAGCGGTCGTTGTCATGCAAATGGTTGGCATAACCGAGCAAGGTGGTCGGCTGCCACTCCAGCCCCTGCAACGCTTCCAGTACCGCCTGCTGGGCGCAGATGTGGTCCGGGTGCGGATCGAGGGTCGGATGCGGTAGCACGATCACCTCGGGGCGCGCCTTGAGCAGCAGCGCCCGCAGGTCGGCCAGGAGATTGTTCCAGGTCGGCGCGCCATCGGCATCCGCCGGCAGCGGGAACGGGTTGAACTGGCGGAACAGGCGGATATCCGACAGTTCGGCCTCACGGGACGCCACAGGCCGGTTCGGCGCCGCCTGCATGGCCGGCAGTTGCAGGCAGAAATACCCCAGCTGCACACAACGTTCTTCGGCGACCCCGGCCCAACGCGGCACCGCAATGCTGTCCCAGGCCCGCAGACGCCCCTTGATCCGCGCCGCATCCGCAGCGCTCATCCCCATCCGCCGGTAATGCTCGGCCTCGATCTCGCCCGCGGTCAACGTGACGATCCAGGCTTCGTCAGCCTGGCTGTACAGGCCGAAGGCAGCCAGTTCGGCATCGTCGGCGTGGGGGGCGATGACCATCACCCGCTGGTGACGATAGTCCGGCTCACGGAACACCGACAACAGCGGTTCGCCGTGCACCCGACAGAAACGTCCGCGCAATTGCAGCTCGCCGCTGGCCAGAGGTCGTGCCAACCCACTGAGATTGAGGTAACGCAGGCCGTTCACGCCCCGCTCGAACGTCTGCCGATCCTGCCCCGCCAAGGAGACGGAGGGGTCGAAAAAGCGTCCCAGCCAGCTGCTGCTGACCTTTACCGCGAGGATCAGGGTTTCGTCCCCCGCCAGGTCGACCGCCTGGTCCAGCACCAAGCGCTGCTTGTCCAGGTGGACCTTGGGCTGCTCGGTGCCGAACGGAAAGCTGTACTGATAATCGTCCCGGGGCGAATAAAACAGGTGGTCGGCAAACCAGGCCTCATGGGCCACCCAGGCCAGCACCGCGAGCAGCAGCGGCAGCCACCAGGCCACCAGCACACCGATAGCCACCAGTACCAGCAGGCCGATCAGCAGGCCCAGGCGCTTCTGCCGGCGATGGCGTTTGAGCAACTGTTGCTTGCGACTCGGCGGCTGATTCATACCGTGAACACCGGAACGGGGTTGCACCAGCGATCCTTGTACTCGCGATCGGCGCGACCGAAGGAGAAACGCAGCGGCTTGTCGATGGCCCGCGCCTGCTCCCAGGCGCTTTGCGTATTGAGGAAACTCAACACGCTGCCGGGGCTGAACTCGCGGGTTTCAGGATCGACGCCACCGTTGATGTATTCGACGCTGATCCACTCCGGCGCTTCGACCCGGTACACCAGCTGAATGGCGATCGGCGCATCGTTGAGGAAAATCACCGAACCGATCAGCAACTCGCGCAGCAACTCGATGACGTCGGCCATGCGCTCGGCACCGGTGGCCGGGAACCCCCAGCGCCGCTGGAACAGATCGCAGTAGATGGCCGCCAGCTCCTGGCTGGAGAACTCGCTGACCGGGCGCACCACGCCGCCCGCCTCTTCCAGCAGGCGCAGTTCGCGGCGCTGGTTGTAGCGAAACTTCTTCGACAGCTCTTCAGGCGTGCGGGCCATGGCCAATTGCTCGGCCTGGAGCTTGAGGGTGCTGAACCGGCCCTGGTTCAAGGCCGACAGGTAACGGCCACGATGACGCAGCGGGGCCTGGGTCTCAGGCGCCGCCGGCAGGATCAACTCGGCGTTGCCCAGGTCGAACAGGCCTTTCTTGCCACGGCGCTTGAGCACGTCCTTGGACAGCGCCAGGTCGCGCCCCCAGGTCGGGATCGCCGCCCGCAGTTCGCCGGCGTGTTCCCAGGCCAGGTAGCGGACCGGGATGCCCGCCAGGTTCGCCAGGCGCTCCACCACCAGCGGATGGGTGGCGACGCTGCCGCCAAAACGCTGCCAGGCGGCGGCATAAGTCGAGGCGTCGACGACCGACCAGCCACGCTCGCGCCAGCCTTGGAATCGATTGAGCATCAGGGCCTCGCGGTCAGATCGGTAACTTGCGGCAGACGCCAGAAGGCGTCGCGTACAGCACGGTCGGAGAAGCGCTCGCGCAGGCGCTCGAACATCAACTCGGCGCACAGCAAGCGCTGGTTCTCATCCATCCCGGCCAGGTGTTGCAGACCCTGGGCCATATGCTCGGCATCGCCCAGCGGGAACAGGATGCCGACCCCTTCGACCACTTCCTTGGCACCGCCACAGGCCGTCGCCAGCAAAGGCACGCCAGCGGCCATGGCCTCCAACAGCACCATGCCGAATGGCTCGTGGTCGGAACTCAGGGCAAAGGCATCGAAAGCACGGAAATAACGCCGGGCTTCCGGGACCTGGCCGAGGAACAGCACGCGGTCGGCGATGCCCAGCTCGCGGGAAAGGTCCTTGAGGTTCTGCTCCAGGCGCCCGCTGCCGAGAATCGCCAGCTGGCTTTCCCGAGGCAGCCCCGGCAATGCCGCGGCAAACCCGCGTAGCAGGGTGGCCTGGTCCTTGTCCGGATGCAGACGCCCGACATTGCCGACGATCCAGGCCGAAGACGACAGCCCCAGCTCCTGGCGCGCTTCGGCCTTGGGCAGTTGGGTCGCCTGCAAGGCTTCGACGTCGATCCGGTTGTACAGCGTTTGAATCCGCGCCGCCGGCCATTGTGGCAGGCAACTGCGCATGTCATCGCGCACCGCGTCGGACACGCCGAGCAGGCTCAGGCGCTTGCGGAACAGGTTGGCGAACAGGCGGCGACTGCCGCGCTGGTAATCGCCAAACGCGTGATGCACGCCGATCACCGGCAACGCGGTGCCCAGCAACGCGATGTAGATCGGCTTGAAACGGTGGGCGATGCAGAAGCTGAAGTTGCGCGACGCGGCGATCTTGCGCAGGTCGCGTATCGCCCCCAGCTTCAGGCCACGAATGGCCTTGGAGCTGTATTCCATGAACAGCACTTCGTCGCTGGCACAGGCATCGGCCACCTCGGCATCGGCAACCCCGGTGAGGAACACCGTGGTCACGCGATAGCCGCTGCCCGCGAACAGGCTGGCGTATTGCCGGGCACAGTCGAGGAACGGCCCGTCATAGCCGTGGCAGAACTGCAGGACGTGGCGCTCAGCCGAGCGTGTCATAAGGATCCACGCCGTCTTTGACCACCAGGATGTCTTCCATGATCAGGTACTGCAGATCGGAGCCGAAGAACATGTTCAGGGCGTCGGTCGGCGAGCAGATCATCGGCTCGCCGCGGCGGTTGAGCGAGGTGTTCAGCGACACGCCGTTGCCGGTCAGGACTTCCAGGGCCTTCATCATGTCGTAGTAGCGCGGGTTGTATTCGCGCTTGAGCACCTGGGCCCGGGAAGTGCCGTCTTCGTGGACCACTTCCGGCACGCGGGTCTTCCACTCCTCCGCCACTTCGAAGGTGAAGGTCATGAATGGCGCCGGGTGATCGACCTTGATCATCTGCGGACCGACGGTGTCGAGCATCGACGGGCAGAAAGGCCTCCAGCGCTCGCGGAACTTGATCTGCTCGTTGATACGGTCGGCCACGCCGGTGGCGCTCGGGCAACCGATGATCGAACGACCGCCCAGGGCGCGCGGACCGAACTCCATGCGGCCCTGGAACCAGGCCACCGGGTTGCCGTCGACCATGATCTTGGCGATACGCTCGGGGGTGTTGTCGATCTGGCGCCAGGCCGGCTTGTTCGGGTGGCGGGCACAGGCGGCGATCACGTCTTCGTTGCTGTAGGACGGGCCGAGATAGACGTGTTCCATCTTCTCCACCGGCACGCCGCGAGCGTGGGAAACATAGGCCGCGGCACCGACCGCGGTACCGGCATCGCCGGACGCAGGCTGCACGAACAGCTCTTTGACTTCCGGACGGGCAATGATCTTCTGGTTCAGCTTGACGTTCAGCGCACAGCCGCCGGCAAAGGCCAGCTTGCCGGTTTCCTTGAGGATGTCGCCCAGGTAGTGGTCGATCATCTGCAGCGCCAGCTTCTCGAACAGCGCCTGCATGCTGGCCGCGTAGTGGATGTACGGCTCGTCGGCGATGTCGCCTTCGCGCTTCGGACCCAGCCACTCGATCAGTTTCGGCGAGAAGTAGAAACCCTTGCCCTTCTCTTTATAACGGCGCAGGCCGATGACGTTGGCGTAATCGGTGTTGATCACCAGTTCGCCGTTTTCAAAGCTGGCCAGGCGGGAGAAGTCGTACTTGCTGGCATCGCCGTACGGTGCCATGCCCATGACCTTGAACTCGCCGTCGAGCATTTCGAAGCCGAGGAACTCGGTGATCGCGCCGTACAGGCCGCCGAGGGAGTCCGGGTCGTAGAATTCCTTGATCTTGTGGATCTTGCCGTTTTCGCCGTAGCCGAAGAAGGTCGTGGCGTACTCGCCCTTGCCGTCGATCCCGAGGATCGCGGTTTTCTCCTTGAAGCCGGAGCAGTGGTAGGCGCTGGAAGCGTGGGCCAGGTGGTGCTCGACCGGCTCGATCTTGATCTTCTTCGGATCGAAGCCCAGTTGCTCGAGGCACCAGACGATCTTGTTGCGATAACGCTTGTAGCGGCGGTTGCCCATCAGGATCGCGTCGAGGGCGCGGTCCGGGGCGTACCAGTAACGCTTGGCGTAGTGCCAGCGGGCCTTGCCGAACAGGCTGATCGGGGCGAACGGAATCGCCACCACGTCAACGTCGGAAGGCTTGATGCCGGCCTGTTCCAGACAGAACTTCGCCGATTCGTAGGGCATGCGGTTCTTTGCATGTTTATCGCGTACGAAGCGCTCTTCTTCAGCAGCCGCCACCAGCTTGCCGTCGATGTACAGCGCTGCGGAAGGATCATGGCTAAGGGCGCCGGACAGGCCAAGAATCGTCAATGCCACAGGGGTCTAGCCTCGTTTAGTCTGCATGCGGGCGCGATGCGCCTTGAAAATGATGTGTGCTCGCAAGGGGCGAGAAACAACGAAAGGGCGGGATTATAACGTAAAAGAAGGGGCAAGCCTCTAGCGACAAGCGCCAAGGCTGAAGCGCCTCACTCCCTGTAGCCGCTGCCGCAGGCTGCGATAAGGCCCGCAGGGCCTTCCGAGGGCCTCAAAAGCAGCGCCTCCTGCGGAGTCGATCGCAGCCTGTGGCAGCGGCTACAAGTCGCAGGTCAGCCCATGGACGATTCGGCGGTTTTAGGCAGGCGCTGGTCGATGACCTGATACAGCGCGCTGCTTTCTGGCCAGTTACGCATGAAGCGCGCACGGTCGCGGGCGTAGGCCGGGGCGAAGCTGCCGAGGCTGTGGTGCTGGCACATTGAGTCCAGGTCGATCAGCGCCCAACGGTCCTCTTGCCAGAACAGGTTGTGCCCCTTGAAGTCGCCATGGCTGATGCGTTCGCGGATCAACTCGGCAAACAGCCGGTCCAGCGCCTGCAACTCCGCTTCCGGAGCCGCGCCGCTGTCGATATAGGGCGCGAAGCGTTCGATAATGTCCGGCCCCGCCAGGTATTCGGTCACCAGATAGGCCCGACTGCGCAGCCAGAGAAAACGCTTCTCCAGCAAGGCCAGCGGCTTGGGCGTGGCGACGCCGAGGAATGCCAGGCGATTGCCCTCCTGCCACGAATGCCAGGCCCGGCTGGGGCGCCAGAAGCGCTTGAGCCAATGGGCAAAACCCTTGATGTTGTAGCGCTTGACCACCAGGGTGCGGCCCGCCACTTCGACCCGGCCGACGCTGGCGGCGCCACCGGTCTTGTACAGGTGCCCGCGGTCCAGCAGCGCGTCGGCCTGCTCCAGCACCGGCAGCATTGCCGCCTCTTCCTCGCGCCGAATCGCCCGCAAGGCGAAGGGCCCGCGCAGCACGCTGAACAGGGTGCACTCGCGACCGACCTTGTTGAGGAAATCCTTCAAGCGCCAGCTGCGCACCTTGTCCACCTGCTTCTGCAAGGCTTCCAGCGGCAAGGCATGCTCGGCATTATTCAGCAGGTAATGCACCAGCAGCTCTTCGGTAAAAGGCTCCAGGCTCTTGGGCAACTGGGCGAAAAACACCCCGAGGTTTTCCAGGACTTTCTGCCGGGACAGCGGTTTGCCCGCCTGCTCCACGCAGATCCCGGCACCGTCGATCAGATACAGCTTGCCCTGATGACGCAGCAGGTTGTCCAGATGCAGGTCTTCCTGCCACAGGCCCTTGCCATGCAGTTCGGCAATGGCGGCCAGGGCCTCGGCGAGTACTGCCTGCTGCTCATCGGCCAGCGCCGGCAACGACTCCACCTGTTTCCAGGCATCGCCCAGGCTCTCGGAGCCTTCCAGGAACTCGAACAGCAGCCAGCCGCCCTCGCCTTCCTTCAGGCCGTCGGCCAGCAACAGCGGCGTGGTCATGCCCTGCTCTTCAAGCAGGCGCACACCCTGCAGCTCACGCTGGAAATGCCGCGCCGCCTTGGGCCCCACCAGTAACTTGGCCAGCACCGGACGCCCGCGCCATACACCGGCGCCGACGTAGCGCTGCCCCGGTAGCACCCGCAGCAGGCTGAGCAACTGCAGCGTGGCCGGCCCGGCAGCGTCGGCCAGCTCCAGACTCAACGGCAGGCTTGGCGCGCGGCCGGCCCGTTCAAGTTCGGACAGACGCATCAACGAGTCTCCTTGTGGCTGCGGCGCGCACTCAGGCGGTTCAGCCAGGCATCGACCAGCGAGCTGTCCCGCGGCTGATCCAGATAGGTCGCAAGCAAGGCGCGCACATCGCCCTCACTCCAGACCGGGGCGCGACGCAACAGCGGCTCCAGGTCCTTGACCCGGTCACGCTGGCCGAACAACAGCGGACGGGTCTTTTCCAGGTCGATCAATTGCGCCTGGTAACCGTCGCCGGTGGCCCGCAGGAAAATATGCTTGGGATAAAAGCAGCCGTGCACCTGGCGCACCGCGTGCAACTGACGCGCCAGCAGGCCACAGGCCCGCAGGATTGCTGCGTGCTGGTCCGGGCTGAGCTGCGCCCATTGTTGCAGCAGCGAATCCAGGTCGTTCCAGCCATCCAGCGCCCGGGTCAGCAGGATCGCCCGGGTTTCGCCAGCCACCTTGCGCTCGCCAAAGAAGGCCGCCTGCAGCGCTGGAATGCCCAACTGCTGGTAGCGGCTGATATTGCGAAACTCGCGGGCGAAACTCGGCTCGCCGAACGGCCGGTGCAGGGTCCGCGTCAGGTAGTTGCTCTGGCGCTTGAGGTAGTAGCCGTGGCCTTCCAGGTCGAGGCGATACACGCTGCTCCAGCCCCCGCCATCGGTGTTGGGCTCGTCCACCGCTTCAAGTTGCTTGGCCCACAACGCGTCGAAGCTGTCGAGGCCGTGGCGCTCCAGCAACGCACGGTCCTGAGCCGCCAGGAAATCGGTCATTCGCGTCCCTCGAAAAATCTCAGCACGTGCCGGATACGGCACTTGTCCGCGGCATTCAGCCGGGTGCGCTGGCGGTACTGCAAATAGAAGCGCAGGCGCTGGGTGGCGGATAAATGATACTTGGCCACCTTGTCCAGGCACGCCAGGTCCTTGGTGATCCGGTACTTGAGCCAGAAACCGCGCCAGAAATCGCCATTGGGGCAATCGATCAGGTACAGCCGGACCTCATCGTCGATCAGCAGGTTGCGCCACTTCAAGTCGTTATGGGTAAAGCGATGCTCATGCATGATCCGCGTGTAGCGCGCCAGCTGCTGGCTGACCCGGTCCACCCAGGCCCGATCGGCCAGCAGCGGGTCGTTGCGCTCGGCCAGGACCGACAGGTCTTCGGTGCGTGGCAGCTCGCGGGTGATCATCGCTCCACGGTCGTACGCCAGGCCACGGCGCTCCAGGCCCCAGGCCACCACCTCGGCAGTGGGAATGCCCCACTTGGCGAAACGCTTGAGGTTCTGCCACTCGGACTTGACCCGCGGCTTGCCCAGATAGCGCCGCAGGTTCTTGCCAGCACCGGTGTAGCGCTTGACGTAATAGTTGATGCCGTTGCGTTCGACCCGGATGACCTCCGACAGCGGGTCGCGGGTCAGGTGTTCGCCCTCGAGGGCAAAGACCGCATCCAGACTGCCGAAGTCCTGCGCCAGCTCCCGATACCCAGGTTCAAGGTTCCAACCCGCCATCAGAGCGCATCTCCGTATCGCTGCTTGCGTGCGTAGAGCTTGCTGGCCTTGCCCTCCAGCCAGGCCAGCAGAGGCGCTTCGTCGCTCAGGATCTGGCGCAACGGCTGCTGGAAATAACCCTTGAGGAAGCGCAGCTTGTCGCGCCGGGTCAGGCCGATATCCAGTGCCGAGAAATACAGCGCCGCCAGGTCCTTGTCGCGCCAGCGCCGGGTGATGGCCGGACGAGTCTGGGCGCGGTGCAGGTCGATCACCGAGAGCTTGAAATCATCGGGTGTCACCGGCTTGTCGGTGTGCAGCAGGAAGTGGCAGATGTAGCAGTCGCGATGGTTGACCCCGGCGCGGTGCATCATGCCGGTCATGCGCGCCACTTCGGCGATCAGCGCGCGCTTGAGCCTGGGCTGAGGCGGTTGCTTGACCCAGTCGATGCTGAAGTCTTCGAGGCTGATGGTCGGCGCCAGCTCCTCGGTAACGATGAACGAATGCTGGTTGGCCGGGTTGCTGCCGCGCTCGCCATAGGCGACGGCGGTCATGGTCGGCACGTCGGCTTCCTGCAGGCGCTGGATGGCCTGCCATTCCTGACCCGCGCCGAGCACCGGCAGCTTGGCGGTGAGCAGGTTCTTGAAGATCTCGCCCCAACCGATACCGCGGTGAATCTTTACGAAGAACCCTTCGCCAGCCACCTCGGTACGCAAGGTACGGCGGGCTTCCAGTTCACGGTAGACCTGGCCGTCCAGACGCTCGACTTCGGCGAACGCATCGCGTCCGGCCCAAAGGGTCTTGAACGGTTCGGCAAGAATCAACTTCATCAGTGTTGCTCCGCCAGAATCACATCCGCAGCGTGCTGCGGCATGCTATAGAGGTCGGCCGTCTCGGCGAACGCCAGGCCGTTACGGCTCCAGGTCGCGCGTGCAGCGTCGTCGGTCAACATGGTGTTCAGGTATTGATTGAGCTGTCCCTGCTCCAGTGGCTCATCCAGTACCAGGCCGCTGTCTGCCTCGGCGATGTAATGGGCATAACCGCAGACCGCGCTGACCAGCACCGGCAAGCCGGCCACCAGCGCTTCCAGCAGCACAGTGCCGGTGTTTTCGTTGTACGCCGGGTGGATCAACAGGTCGGCGCCCAACAGGAAACGCGGGATATCACTGCGCCCCTTGAGGAACTGCACATGCTCGCCCAGGCCCAATGCCGCGCTCTGCAATTGGAATACTTTGGGGTCGTCCTGGCCAATTACAAATAGCCGGGTGCGTTTCTTCAGTTCCGGCGGCAAGGCGGCCACGGCCTTGAGGCTGCGATCCACGCCCTTGGTCTTGAACCCGGAACCGATCTGCACCAGCAGCAAATCATCGTCTTTCAGGGCGAACTCGCGACGGAATTCGGCGCGGATCTCGGCCGCGTTGGCCGGTGCGCGACGGTCCTGGGCGATGCCTGGCGGCAGCAGGTGGAAACGCTCCACCGGGGTGTCGTAATGCTTGATGAACAGCGGCTGCTGGACCTCGGAAATCATCAGCACTTCGGTCTTGGCGTCCCGGGCGAACACCGCCCGCTCGTATTCGGCGAAGTGCCGGTAGCGACCCCAACGGCGGTACAGCGAATGACGCAGGTTCTGCGCCTTGTCTTCGAAGCAGCCGTCGGCGGCGTAGTACACGTCCAGGCCGGGCATCTTGTTGAAGCCGATCAGGCGGTCCACCGGACGCTTGGCCAGGTCGGCCTCCATCCAGGCGCTGAGCTTCTCGTTACGACGATGGTTGAAGAACGCCTTGACCGGCGCCACCAGCACCTCAAAACCCGGCGGCACATCGCCTTCCCAGATCAGCGTATAGACGCGAATCTGGTGCCCGCGTTTCTGGCACTCCAGGGCGATGCGCATGAAGTCCCGTTGCAGGCCGCCGAACGGGAAGTATTTATAAAGGACAAAAGCCAATTGCATCAGCGCAGCTCCTCAGCCAGTAACAACCTGCTCAGCCGGCTGGCGACACGCTCAGGATTCAGACGCGTGAAGCACAGCGGCCACTCGCGTTTCAGGTCGAACCGCCGCTGATCTTCAGCCGTCGGTTGATAGGTGCATTTTTTCTGCAGGCACGGCGCGCAGGGGAAGTCGCTGGCCATATGGATCTGCGCCTTGCCATAGGCACCGGTCAGGCCCGGGTTGGTCGGGCCGAACAGGGAAATGGTCGGCACATCCAGCGCCGCCGCGAGATGGCCAAGCCCGGTATCCACCGCGACACAGGCCTGGGCTTGCGCCAGCACCCTGGCGACGCCCGCCAGGTTCAGCTTCGGCAGCACCGTGGCGTTGCTCAGGCCCTGGGCAATACGCTCGGCCCGGGCCTTCTCCGCCGGGTTGCCCCACGGCAGCCTGACCTCGACGCCCAGCTGGCCCATGCGTTCGGCCAGCTCGCGCCAGTAGGCTTCCGGCCAGTGCTTGGTGTCCCAGGTGGTGCCGTGCAGGAACACCACGAACGGCTTGGGCCGCGGCAACTCCACCAATTTCTCGACGTTCAGGCCGTAATCGCCCAGGCCTTGGGGCAAGTCATACCCCAGCGCCACGGCGAACAGCTGGCGCACACGCTCCACGGCATGCTGGCCGCGGGCGACGGCCAGGCGCCGCGAATAGAAACGCGCCGCCAGGGGCTCGCGTGCCGACTGCTTGTCCAGGCCGGCCACCGGCGCCTTGACGTAGCGCGTCAGCCAGGCGCTTTTCAGCAAGCCCTGGGCGTCGATCACCAGATCGTACTTGGTGGCACGCACGCTTTGCTTGAAGCGCCGCCACTCGCCACTCTTGATGGTCTGCCAGATGTTCTTGCGCCAGCGGCGAATCGCCACCGGGATCACTTTATCCACAGCCGGGTGCCAGGTCGGGATTTCCGCGAACCCCTCTTCCACCACCCAGTCGAACTTGATCCCCGGGATCGCCCGCGCCGCATCGGTCAGCGCCGGCAGCGCATGAATCACGTCGCCCAGGGAAGAGGTCTTGATCAACAGTACCCGCACTTACCGAACCTCGACCGCAGTGCCTTGCAACCGCTGCAAGGCCTGGTCCACCGAGTCGGGCAACAGCTGGCGCAGGCAGTTGTAATGGCCAAAGCGACAGGTGCGATCGAAGCATGGGCTGCACTCGATGCCCAGGCGCACGACTTCGACCTGGTCGGCCAAGGGCGGGGTGAAACCCGGCGATGTCGAACCGTACACCGCCACCAGCGGGCGATTCAGCGCCGCCGCCACGTGCATCAACCCGGAGTCGTTGGACACCACGGAATCGGCGCAGGACAACAGGTCGATGGCCTCGGCCAGGGAGGTGCCGCCGCAGAGGTTGACCGACTCTTCGCGCAGCCCAGGAATCAATCGGGCGCGAATGTCTTCGCCGACCACGTGATCGTTCTTCGAACCGAACAGCCAGACCTGCCAGCCCTCGCGGATCTTCAGCTCGGCAACCTTGGCGTAATGCTCGGACGGCCAGCGCTTGGCTTCGCCGAATTCGGCTCCCGGACACAGCGCCAGCACCGGGCGATCCAGGGTCAGGCCGAACTTGGCCAGCGCCGCTTCGCGGCTGGCCGGATCGATCTGCAGGTCGGGACGCGGATATGGCTTGGGCAGCTCGGCGCCCGGCTCATAAGCCAGGGCCATGAAGCGCTCGATCATCAGCGGATAACGTTCTTTGTCCAGCGTGCGCACGTCGTTGAGCAGGCCGTAGCGGAACTCGCCACGCCAGCCGGTGCGTTGCGCGATGCCGGCAAAAAACGGCACCAGCGCCGACTTCAACGAGTTGGGCAGCAGGATGGCCTGGTCGTACTGGCCGACCAGGGATTTGCCGATGCGCCGGCGAGTCGCCAGTTCCAGCACGCCGTGGCCGAGCGGGAAGCTCAAGGCCCGCCGCACTTGCGGCATGCGCTCCAGGATCGGCCGGCTCCACTCGGGGGCCAGCACGTCGATCTCGCATTGAGGATGGCGCTGTTTCAGGCACTGGAAGAGTGTCTGCGCCATCACCATGTCACCGACCCAACTGGGCCCAACGATCAGAATATTCATGTGGTTTCCAAAAACGAACCGGGGAGGCTTACGCCTCCCCGCCTCGAGAATCCAGCCCTGCGGCATTCACCGCCGGCTCATTGTGGACGAGCCGCAACAGGGCTCGCCGGATACATTTGTGGCAACGCAGCGCACGCTGCCTAGCTTAGCCCCAGCTCGCGCCAAATCCGCAATACCTCCCGTCGCTCGCTGGCGAACTGGTCGCCGGCGATGACCCCGGCCTCGTTCTGCAAGGCCTGGCGGTGAGCCGCGGAGCGGTAGGCCTTATAGACCTCGCGCAACAGACTGGCGTCGGTCGCGGGCATCAGCCCGACTTCCTCCAGACCTTCCAGAATGCGGATATTGTCGGTGTAGCGCAGCAATGACGGGTGCTCTTGCGACCACGCCAGGGCCGCGTATTGCACCATAAATTCGATGTCGACGATACCTCCGGCGTCCTGCTTGAGGTCGAACGGCGCCGTGGCCTCGAAGGCATTTGCCGCGGTTCCGGCAGCCGTCGCCCTGGTCCCCAGGTTGTCGCGCATCTTGGCCCGCATCTCGCTGACCTCCTGCTGCAACTTGGGCAGATCACGGGCACGACCCAGCACCGCCGCCCGCACTTTCTCGAAGGCCTGGCCGACATCCTGGCTACCCACCAGCACCCGGGCACGCACCAGCGCCTGATGCTCCCAGGTCCAGGCTTCGTTCTCCTGGTAACGGGCGAAAGCCCCCAGCGAACTCACCAGCAAGCCCGACGCCCCGGACGGCCGCAGACGCATGTCCACTTCGTACAGCTGGCCGGAGTTGGTCTGGGTGGTCAGCAGGTGAATGATCCGCTGGCCCAGACGGGTGAAGAACTGCGCGCCGTCGATCGGTTTCGGGCCATCGGTTTCCGCCTGCGGATCGCCGTCATGGATGAACACCAGGTCCAGGTCGGAACCATGCCCGAGTTCCAGGCCGCCGACTTTCCCATAACCGACAATAATGAAGCCGGGATCGCACAAGGTGCCATCGGTGCGCTGCGGAGCGCCGTATTTGGCCACCGTCTGGCGCCAGGCCAGGGCCAGCACCTGTTCGAGGATCGCCTCGGCCAGCCAGGTCAGGTAATCGCTGACCTTCATCAACGGCAGGCTGCCGGCGATTTCCGAGGCTGCCACCCGCAGGCGGTGGGCCAGCTTGAAGTGACGCAGCGCCTCCATCTGCTGTTCCAGATCGTCCTCGGGGATGCGCGTCAGGCGCTCGCGCAACTCGGCGGCCAGTTCCGGCGCCAATGGCGGCTTGAACAGCCGGCCTTCGTTGAGCAACTCATCGAGCAGCAGCGGGAAGCGGGTGATCTGTTCGGCGATCCACGGGCTGGCGGCACACAGGGTCAGCAGACGGCGCAAGGCCCCGGGATTCTCGGTGAGCAACACCAGATAGGCCGAACGCCGCGCCACCGCCTCGACCAGCGGCAACACCCGCTCCAGCACCAAATCCGGATCGGCATGCTCCACCGCCTGGGCCAGCAGGCGGGGAATAAAGGCATCTAGGCGTTCGCGCCCCAAACGCTGCATGGCTCGCAATTGCGGGCTACCACGCAGGCCGGCCAGCGCCCTGAGCGCCTTGGGCGCGTCATTGAAACCGCCTTCCTGCAACTGCCGGCAGGCAGCCTCTTCGTCCTGGGCTTCTTCCCACAACGGCAGCCATTCACCGCCGACCACCACTTCGCACTCGTGGCCTTCGTCTTCATCCGGATCGGCGATCACCTGACGGAAGTGCCATTCCACCCGACCGCGCCAGTACATCAGCCGCTCATGGAACGCCGCCCAGTCGGCAAAACCCAGCATGAAGGCAATACGCGCCTGATCCTGTGGATTGTCCGGCAACATCTGCGTCTGCCGGTCGGCGATCGCCTGGATCGCGTGCTCGGTGTAACGCAGGAATTCGTAACCTTCCCGCAGCTCGGCGATCACCGCGGGCGGCAGGTAACCCTGCCCCTCCAGGGTGGTCAGCACCTTTAATAGAGGACGCTGCTGCAGGCTCAGGTCGCGCCCGCCGTGGATCAGCTGGAAAGCCTGGGCGATGAACTCGACTTCACGAATCCCGCCGGAGCCCAGCTTGATATTGTCGGCCATGCCCTTGCGCCGCACTTCCTGCTGGATCAGCTGCTTCATGGTGCGCAGCGCTTCGATCGCCGAGAAGTCCAGGTAACGCCGATAGACAAAAGGCCGCAGCATGTCGAGCAACTGCGCGCCGGCGACCTGGTCACCCGCCACCACCCGCGCCTTGATCATCGCGTAGCGCTCCCAGTCACGGCCCTGATCCTGATAGTACTGCTCCAGCGCATTGAAGCTCAGCACCAGGGCGCCCGCCGAACCGTAGGGCCGCAGGCGCATGTCGACGCGAAACACGAAACCGTCGACGGTCATCGGGTCCAGCGCCTTGATCAGGCGCTGCCCCAGGCGGATGAAAAACTCCTGGTTATCCAGCGCACGCTTCACGCCTACAGTTTCCCCGCCTTCGGGGTAGGCGAAGATCAGGTCGATGTCGGACGACAGGTTCAGTTCGACGGCGCCCAGCTTGCCCATGCCGAGGATGACCATCTGCTGCGGCTCGCCGCTGCGCCGACCGGTAGGAGTACCGAACTGCTCGCAGTGGCGCTGGTACAACCATTGATAGGCCTGGTCGATGCAGGCGTCGGCCATGTCCGACAGGTCGCGACAGGTCTGCACCAGATCCGCCTGGCGTGTCAGGTCGCGCCAGATGATCCGCACCTGATGACGATTGCGTTGACGCCGCAGTACTCGCCCCAACTCGTCTTCGCTGGTGGCCTGCTGCACCGCCGCGGCGATCTGCGCGCACAGCTCGCCCGGGACGAAGCCGCGGTCGAGCTCGCCGCCGCGCACCAGCTCCAGCAACATCAAAGGGTCACGAAGGCTCTGTTCAATGAAAAAGTCGCTGGCGGCGCTCACCCGGGCGAATTCGGCCCAGCGCTCGGGGGTCCAGGCGGCGAGCCCGTGATCGTCGTCCAGGGTCGCCACGGCACTACGGAACGACTGCTCCGCACGGCTGACAAAAGGCAGGAGAGTCGCTGGGAGTTCGGCAAGCGCGGGCAGGCTCATGGGCTATCCTTGATCGGCGTAGAAAGGGGCGGTCGGGGCAAATTCTGCGGGCGCGGCCCTTGAAGGACTGTCGAACAAAAGTTAGAAATAGCTGAATCTTTTATTATTTTGGCAGCCAGCATCAAATTCTTACCCATTGGTGTTGGAAATCGACCAACAGTAACGATTATTCTCACAACGCAGCAGGAGGCCACAAGCCAATCTTCTGTAGTTTTACTACTCGTCTATACATTCGAAAGGCTGAAATGGCCGACGATTTGTAGTAAAACTACACGCCGCCGTATCAACCTCCGGCAATCCAAGAATTTTATCGTCTGCCCACAAGGCCAGTCGCAAACTCAGGCAACCGATTCTGGAAGCCTTTCCGCCCTGGAGCAAGCCATGCAAGACCTCGATCCCGTCGAAACCCAGGAATGGCTGGACGCCCTGGAATCGGTTCTCGACAAAGAAGGCGAAGACCGTGCTCACTACCTGATGACCCGTATGGGCGAACTCGCGACCCGCAGCGGCTCGCAACTGCCCTACGCCATCACCACGCCGTACCGCAACACGATTCCCGTTACCCACGAAGCACGCATGCCTGGCGACCTGTTCATGGAACGCCGCATTCGCTCGCTGGTACGTTGGAACGCGTTGGCCATGGTCATGCGTACGAACCTGAAAGATTCTGACCTGGGCGGTCACATCTCCAGCTTCGCTTCCAGTGCGACGCTGTATGACATCGGCTTCAACTACTTCTTCCAGGCGCCAACCGAAGAACATGGCGGCGACCTGATCTACTTCCAGGGCCACGCCTCCCCTGGCGTCTACGCTCGCGCTTTCATGGAAGGCCGCATCAGCGAAGACCAGATGAACAACTTCCGTCAGGAAGTGGACGGCAACGGCCTGTCCTCCTACCCGCACCCATGGCTGATGCCTGATTTCTGGCAGTTCCCGACCGTCTCCATGGGTCTGGGTCCGATCCAGGCGATCTACCAGGCGCGCTTCATGAAGTACCTGGAAGCCCGCGGCTTCATCCAGCCAGGCAAGCAGAAAGTCTGGTGCTTCATGGGCGACGGCGAGTGCGACGAGCCGGAATCCCTGGGCGCGATCTCCCTGGCTGGCCGCGAGAAGCTGGACAACCTGATCTTCGTCATCAACTGCAACCTGCAGCGCCTCGACGGCCCGGTTCGCGGCAACGGCAAGATCATCCAGGAACTCGAAGGCGTGTTCCGTGGCGCCCAGTGGAATGTGAACAAGGTCATCTGGGGCCGCTTCTGGGACCCACTGCTGGCCAAGGACACCGACGGCATCCTGCAACGCCGCATGGACGAAGTCATCGACGGCGAGTACCAGAACTACAAGGCCAAAGACGGCGCCTTCGTGCGTGAGCACTTCTTCAACACGCCAGAACTCAAGGCGATGGTCGAAGACCTGTCCGACGACGAAATCTGGAAACTCAACCGTGGCGGCCACGACCCGTACAAGGTCTATGCGGCCTACCACGAGGCGGTCAACCACAAAGAGCAACCGACCGTCATCCTGGCCAAGACCATCAAGGGTTATGGCACCGGCGCCGGCGAAGCGAAGAACACCGCGCACAACACCAAGAAAGTCGATGTCGACAGCCTGAAGTTGTTCCGCGACCGCTTCGACATTCCGGTCAAGGACGAAGAAATCGAAAACCTGCCGTTCTTCAAGCCGGAAGAAGGCAGTGCCGAAGCCCGCTACCTGAGCGAGCGTCGTGCCGCGCTGGGCGGTTTCGTGCCTCAGCGTCGCGCCAAGAGCTTCAACATCCCGACCCCGCCACTGGATACCCTCAAGGCCATCCTCGACGGTTCGGGCGACCGCGAAATCTCCACCACCATGGCCTTCGTGCGGATCCTCGCGCAGCTGGTCAAGGACAAGGAAATCGGCCAGCGCATCGTGCCGATCATCCCCGACGAAGCCCGTACCTTCGGTATGGAAGGCATGTTCCGTCAGCTGGGCATCTACTCGTCCGTCGGCCAGCTCTACGAGCCAGTCGATAAAGACCAGGTGATGTTCTACCGCGAAGACAAGAAGGGCCAGATCCTCGAGGAAGGCATCAACGAAGCGGGCGCCATGAGCTCCTTCATTGCAGCCGGTACCTCGTACTCCAGCCACAACCAGCCGATGCTGCCGTTCTACATCTTCTATTCGATGTTCGGCTTCCAGCGTATCGGCGACCTGGCCTGGGCCGCTGGCGACAGCCGTACCCGTGGCTTCCTGATCGGCGGTACCGCCGGCCGTACCACCCTCAACGGTGAAGGCCTGCAGCACGAAGACGGTCACAGCCACATGCTGGCGGGCACCATCCCGAACTGCCGCACCTTCGATCCGACCTATGGCTACGAGCTGGCGGTGATCATCCAGGACGGCATGAAGAAGATGACCGAAGAGCAACAGGACGTCTTCTACTACATCACCGTGATGAACGAGTCCTACCAGCAGCCAGCCATGCCGGCCGGTGTAGAGGAAGGCATCATCAAGGGCATGTACCTGCTCGAGGAAGACACCCGCGAAGCGGCGCACCACGTACAGCTGATGGGCTCCGGTACCATCCTGCGCGAAGTCCGTGAAGCGGCGAAGATCCTGCGTGAAGAATTCAACGTGGGCGCGGACGTCTGGAGCGTTACCAGCTTCAACGAACTGCGTCGCGATGGCCTGGCAGTCGAGCGCAGCAACCGTCTGCACCCGGGCCAGAAGCCTAAGCTGAGCTATGTCGAAGAGTGCCTGAGCGGCCGTAAAGGTCCGGTCATCGCCTCTACCGACTACATGAAGCTGTTCGCCGAACAGATTCGTCAGTGGGTCCCGTCCAAGGAATTCAAAGTCCTGGGCACCGACGGTTTCGGCCGCAGTGACAGCCGCAAGAAGCTGCGTCACTTCTTCGAAGTCGACCGTCATTTCGTGGTGTTGGCAGCCCTGGAAGCCTTGGCTGACCGTGGTGACATCGAACCTAAGGTCGTGGCCGAGGCCATCACCAAGTTCGGCATCAACCCGGAAAAACGCAACCCACTGGACTGCTGAGGAGATTTTTTGTGAGCGAACTCATTCGCGTACCTGACATCGGCAGCGGTGAAGGTGAAGTAATCGAACTGTTTGTGAAGGTCGGCGACCGTATCGAAGCCGACCAGAGCATCCTGACGCTGGAATCGGACAAGGCGAGCATGGAAGTGCCGGCGCCCAAAGCCGGCGTCATCAAGAGCCTGAAAGTGAAGCTGGGCGATCGCCTGAAAGAAGGCGACGAGCTGCTGGAATTGGAAGTCGAGGGTGCCGCGCAAGCGGCTCCTGCGCCTGCGCCTGCCGCTGCACCGGCTGCCAAAGCCGAGGCCAAACCGGCTGCCGCGCCAGCTGCTCCTGCTGCCGCTTCGGTTCAGCAAGTGCACGTGCCGGACATCGGTTCGTCGGGCAAGGCCCAGATCATCGAGATCCAGGTCAAGGTCGGCGACAAGGTCGAGGCTGATCAATCGTTGATCACCCTGGAATCCGACAAGGCCAGCATGGAAATCCCTTCGCCAGCCGCTGGCGTGGTCAAGGCCATCAGCGTCAAGCTCAACGACGAAGTCGGCACCGGCGACCTGATCCTGGATCTGGAAGTGGCAAGTGCTGCGGCCCCTGCTGCGGCAGCTCCGGCCCAGGCGGCTGCTCCGGCACCTGCCGCTGCGCCTGCTCCTGCGGCAGCTCCGGCTGCCCCAGTGGCCGACAGCGTCCAGGACATCCACGTCCCGGACATCGGTTCGGCCGGCAAGGCCAAGATCATCGAAGTGCTGGTCAAGGCTGGCGACAGCGTTGAAGCCGACCAGTCGCTGATCACCCTCGAGTCCGACAAGGCCAGCATGGAAATCCCATCGCCAGCCGCCGGCATCGTGGAAAGCGTTGCGATCAAGCTGGACGACGAAGTCGGTACCGGCGACCTGATCCTCAAGCTGAAAGTCAAAGGCGCGGCACCTGCTGCTGCCCCGGTTCCAGCTGCCGCGGCTGCGCCAAGCGCTCCGGCACCTGCCGCTGCTGCTCCGGCTGCCGCTGCACCTGCTGCCGCCCCGGCCGCTGCACCTGCCAAGCCTGGCGCCAAAGTTCACGCAGGTCCTGCGGTGCGCCAACTGGCCCGTGAGTTCGGCGTCGAGCTGAGCGCTGTTGGCGCCAGCGGTCCGCACGGTCGCATCCTCAAGGAAGACGTGCAGGTTTACGTCAAAGCGATGATGCAAAAGGCCAAGGAAGCGCCGGCTGCTGGCGGCGCAACCGGTGGCGCGGGCATCCCGCCGATTCCGGTGGTGGACTTCAGCCGCTTCGGCGAGATCGAAGAAGTGCCGATGACCCGCCTGATGCAGGCTGGCGCATCGAACCTGCATCGCAGCTGGCTGAACGTGCCTCACGTCACCCAGTTCGACTCGGCCGATATCACCGAGCTGGAAGCCTTCCGGATCGCCCAGAAAGCCGTTGCAGAGAAGGCCGGCGTCAAGCTGACCATCCTGCCGCTGCTGCTGAAGTCCTGCGCGCACCTGCTCAAGGAACTGCCGGACTTCAACAGTTCGCTGGCGCCTAGCGGCAAAGCGATCATCCGCAAGAAGTACGTGAACATCGGCTTCGCGGTCGACACCCCGGATGGCCTGCTGGTACCGGTGATCAAGAACGTCGATCAGAAGAGCCTGCTGCAACTGGCTGCCGAAGCCGCTTCCCTGGCTGAAAAGGCCCGGACCAAGAAGCTCTCGGCGGACGACATGCAGGGCGCCTGCTTCACCATCTCCAGCCTCGGTCACATTGGCGGCACCGGCTTCACGCCGATCGTCAACGCACCGGAAGTGGCGATCCTCGGCGTTTCCAAGGCCACCATCCAGCCAGTCTGGGACGGTAAAGCCTTCCAGCCGAAGCTGATGCTGCCGCTGTCGCTGTCCTACGATCACCGCGTGATCAACGGCGCCGCTGCTGCACGCTTCACCAAGCGTCTGAGCGATCTGCTGGCGGATATCCGCACCATCCTGCTGTAAGACTCGGCCGGCTTCCCTGTCATGGGGAAGCCGGCCGTTGCACCCTTTTCGAGCGCCACGCTCGCACCTCAACCCCGTCGATTTGGCGGGGCTTTTTTTTGCCGAAAAATCGCCGTAACCAGCCGCCAAAGCCCGGTAAAACACCGGGAAAGATTAGCGTTCAGAAATCTTCCGTTCTGCCGATAGATTCTTATAGCACTTAGCCTTCATCTCACTTGTCAGTCAGTGCCGCATGATGCAACCTTGCCGCAGGCAACAGTAAAGAGGGCGTGAGCCCGGCGCGATCAGCATTTACCAAGCGAGTTTCCCCATGAAAAGCCAACCCGATGCCGCCAGCCGTATGGTGGCCGAGGTAGTGACGCAGTTGCCCGTGCCCTCGCGGCTCGGCATGCTGCGTTTCGAACGGCTGAATGAAGCGAGCTGGGCCCTGCTGTTTCTCGATCCAAACTGTGAACGCCAATTCGGCCTGCCCGCCGTCGAGCTCTGCGCCCTGGTCGGCTCGCCCTATGCCAGCCTGATGGAGCCGGAAGCCCGTTATCAGCTGCACGATGCGATCCAGCAGCAACTGACCCACAGCCCGCATTATCTGATTCGCTACACCCTGCACACCGCCAAGGGCTCACTCAGCCTGCTGGAACTCGGCGAAGCCTACAAACAGCACAATCGACACCTGCTGCGTGGTTATTTCCTGGTGGTCGACGGCCTGCTCGACAACGATCAGCCGCTCTCCGCGCCTGACCTGGAAACCCAGAACAGTCGCCTGCAAATCGCCCTGGAACTCAACCAGCGGGCCCAGCTGGAACAACTCCAGCACCTCGAACGGGTGCGCGCCCAGCAGGACCTGATCCTGCTCCTGGCCCGCCAGCGCTACAGCGCCAACAACTCCCTGCTGGAAGCCGCCGAGCTGATTACCCGCAGCGCCTGCGACATCTACGAAATCGACTGTGCCAGCATCTGGAACCTGGAAGGCCAGTTGCTGGTGCCGATCTGCGCCTATCACCGCGACCTGCAGGAATACATCCTGCCGGAGGCGATCGACGTCAGCGATTTCCCCGACTACCTCGAAGCCCTGCACACCAGCCGGGCCATCGATGCGCACAATGCCATGCGCGACCCGCGCACCCGGGAAATGGCCGAAAGCCTGCGCCCGCGCAACATCAACGCCATGCTCGACGCCAGCATCCGCATCGACGGCCAGGTGGTCGGCGTGCTGTGCCTGGAACAAGTGGGCAATACCCGCGCCTGGCAATCCGATGAAATCGCCTTTGCCGGCGAACTGGCCGACCAGTTCGCCCAGGTCATCAATAACCACAACCGCCGTACCGCCACCAGCGCCCTGCACCTGTTCCAGCGCGCGGTCGAGCAAAGCGCCAATGCCTTTCTGCTGGTCAACTGCGACGGCGTGGTGGAGTACGTCAACCCGAGCTTCACGGCGATCACCCAGTACAGCACCGAGGAAGTCCACGGCCATCGGCTGGCGGAACTGCCGGCGCTGGAGAACCTCAGCGAACTGCTGTTCGACGCGCCCTCCAGCCTGGCCAAGAGCAACAGTTGGCAGGGCGAGTTCAAGAGCCGGCGCAAGAACCTGGAGCCGTACTGGGGCCAGCTGTCGATCTCCAAGGTCTATGGCGACAACCGCGAACTGACCCACTACATCGGCATCTACGAAGACATCACCCAGACCAAGCTGGCCCAGCAACGCATCGAGCGCCTGGCCTACACCGACAACCTGACCAACCTGGGCAACCGCCCCGCCTTCATCCGCAACCTCGACGAACGCTTCGCCCGCGACAGCGACAGCCCTATCAGCCTGCTGTTGGTGGACATCGACAACTTCAAGCGGATCAACGACAGCCTCGGCCACCAGACCGGCGACAAGCTGCTGATCAGCCTGGCCCGGCGCCTGCGCAACAGCCTGAGCCCGAGCGGCAGCCTGGCGCGTTTCGCCAGTAACGAGTTCGCCGTGCTGCTGGACGACACCGACCTGGAGGCCGGCCAACAGATCGCCAGCCAGCTGCTGATGACCCTCGACAAGCCGATGTTCGTCGATAACCAACTCATCAGCGTCACCGGTTCCGTGGGCCTGGCCTGCGCACCGCTGCACGGCCGCGACCCGCAGACCCTGATGCGCAACGCCGGCCTGGCGCTGCACAAGGCCAAGGCCAACGGCAAACATCAGGTGCAGGTGTTTACCGAGGCCCTGAACGCCGAAGCCAGCTACAAGCTGTTCGTGGAAAACAACCTGCGCCGCGCCCTGACCCAGAACGAGCTGGACGTGTTCTACCAGCCCAAGCTGTGCCTGCGCAGCGGACGCCTGCTGGGCCTGGAGGCGCTGCTGCGCTGGAACCATCCGGAAAAGGGCATGATCCGCCCGGACCAGTTCATCAGCGTCGCCGAAGAGACCGGCCTGATCATCCCGATCGGCAAATGGATCGCGCGCCAGGCCTGTCGCATGAGCAAGCAGCTCACCGCCGCCGGCCTGGGCAACCTGCAGGTGGCGATCAACCTGTCGCCCAAGCAGTTTTCCGACCCGGACCTGGTGGCCTCCATCGCCAGCATCCTCAAGGAAGAACAGCTGCCCGCCTCGCTGCTGGAGCTGGAACTGACCGAAGGCCTGCTGCTGGAAGCCACCGAAGACACCCACCAGCAACTCGACCAGCTGAAAAAGCTCGGCCTGACCCTGGCCATGGACGACTTCGGCACCGGCTATTCGTCGCTGAGCTACTTGAAGAAATTCCCGATCGACATCATCAAGATCGATCGCAGCTTCATCCACGAAATCCCCGCCAACCAGGACGACATGGAAATCACCTCGGCGGTGATCGCCATGGCCCACAACCTGAAAATCCAGGTGGTGGCCGAGGGCATCGAAACCGCGGAGCAGCTGTCCTTCCTGCGTCGCCACCGTTGCGATGTCGGCCAAGGCTACCTGTTCGACCGGCCGATCCCCGGCTCGGAGCTGATCGACAAGCTCAAACGTTATCCGCGCGGCCCAATCGCCTGACAGCGCTGTAACACTCGGGCAAACTGCGTGTCTGGTTAATTACTCAATCCCACCCTGACTGAGAGGACTGATCATGGTTCTGCGCTCGGAAATTCTGGTGAACAAAAACGTGCTACCTACCAAAGAACAAGCCCTGCCTGGCCGCGAAACCCCGATGACCGTGCCAGCCGAACACTTCGTCAACGGCAACCCACTGCTGGGCCCGTTCCCGGGCAACGTGGAATTCGCCATCTTCGGCCTGGGTTGCTTCTGGGGCGCGGAACGCAAGTTCTGGCAGCGCGAGGGCGTGTTCAGCACGTCGGTGGGCTACGCCGGCGGTTTTACCCCGAACCCGACCTACGAAGAAGTCTGCTCGGGCCTGACCGGCCATAGCGAAGTGGTGCTGGTGGTCTACGAGCCGGAGAAAGTCAGCTACCAGGAACTGCTGGCGATGTTCTGGGAACTGCATAACCCGACCCAGGGCATGCGCCAGGGCAACGACATCGGCACCCAGTACCGCTCGGTGATCTATGCCACCAATCCGACCCAACTGGAGCAGGCCAAGGCCAGCGAAAAAGTGTTCCAGGCCGAGCTGACCAAGGCCGGGCTGGGCGCCATCACCACGGAAATCGAAGAAGCCCCGACCTTCTATTACGCCGAGGCCTACCACCAGCAGTACCTGGCGAAGAATCCGGAAGGCTACTGCGGGATCGGCGGCACTGGCGTGACCTGCCCGATCTGACCGGTAGCCGCTGACGAGGTACGAGGCTGCGATGCGGTCCGCAGGAGCGCCCTCGGGGGCCGCTTCGCTGCCCATCGCAGCCTCGTGCCTCGGCAGCGGCTACACCTCACATTATTCGGCGATCAGCCAATCCATCTGCCAGCCGCCCTGGGTCTGGCCCAGTTTCTGCGCCAGCCACGGCAGCAGCTCGCGCAATTCCTCTTCCAGCCCCCACGGTGGGTTGGCAATCGCCAGGCCCGAGCCGTTCAGGCTGTTGGGCGTATCCAGGGGATGCACCAGCAGTTCCACACGCAGCAGCTTCGGCGCGCCGGTACCGGCCAGGTCCTGGTAGAAGCGGCGTAGCGCCCGCTGATCCTTGACCGGGTACCAGATGGCCGCCACGGTCTGGCGCATCCGGCCGATGGCTTCTTTCAACGACGCGGCGCAACGCTGCATCTCGTCGAGCTGTTCGAACGGTGGGTCGATCAGCATCACCGCGCGCTTCTCGGCCACCGGCAGCAGCGCTCGCGCCACATGCCAGCCCTCGCCCAGGTGAACCGCCACCCGGCGATCGCCCTTCATGTTTTCCTTGAGCAGCAACCCGTCTTCCGGGTGCTTCTCGTTGAGCAGCACCCGGTCCTGGGAACGGGTCAGGCGCCGCGCCAGCTCGGGCGAGCCCGGGTAATAACGCAGTTCGCCATCGGGGTTCATCTTGTGCAGCACCGCCATGTAGTCGGCGGTCAGCGCTGGCAGGTCCTGCTCGCCCCACAGGCGCGCGATGCCTTCCAGGTACTCGCCGGTGCGGTTGGCCTGATCGCCCTGGAGGTCGTACAGGCCGATGCCGGCATGACTGTCGAGGTAGGCGAACGGCTGCTCCTTGCGCGACATCAGGGCGATGAGGCGGGTCAGGGTCAGGTGTTTGAAGACGTCGGCGTGGTTGCCGGCGTGGAAGGCGTGACGATAGTTCATGGTTGCTCCTGCGCAGGGGGCGAAGTTTACCCTGTGCCACGGCCGGCGTCAGGTCGTGTCGGGAGCTTCCACGGCGCAGACACGCCCATAAAAAAGCCCGCATCCCAGGGAATGCGGGCTTTTCGAATCACTGCTGGGTTAGCGCCTCAACGGCTCCCGATCAGTGGTTGAGCTTGTAGTCTTTCTCGGCCGCCTCGAAACGCTGGACCATGCCGGCGCTCGGCGCGCTCATCTTGCTCACCAGCAGGATGGCCAGGCTGGCGAAGATGAAGCCCGGGATGATTTCGTACAGGCCCAGCACATTGAAGTGCTTCCACAGGATCACGGTCACGGCGCCGACGATGATGCCGGCCAGCGCACCGTCGCGAGTCATGCCTTTCCACAGTACCGAGATCAGCACCACAGGACCGAAGGCCGCGCCGAAACCGGCCCAGGCGTAGCTGACCAGGCCCAGTACGCGGTTTTCCGGGTTGGCGGCCATGGCGATGGCGACCAGGGCAACCAGCAGCACCATGGCGCGACCGACCCACACCAGCTCCAGCTGGGAAGCATGTTTACGCAGGAAGGCTTTGTAGAAGTCTTCGGTCAGGGCACTGGAGCACACCAGCAACTGGCAGCTCAGGGTGCTCATCACCGCCGCCAGGATGGCCGACAGCAGCACACCGGCGATCCATGGGTTGAACAGCAGCTTGGCCAGTTCGATGAACACACGCTCGTGGTTCTCGGTCACGGGACCGGCCACTTCCGGGTGTGCCGAGAAGTAGGCGATACCGAAGAAGCCCACGGCCACGGTGCCGCCCAGGCACAGGATCATCCAGGTCATGGAGATGCGACGGGCGTTGGCGATCGACTTGACCGAATCCGCGGCCATGAAGCGTGCCAGGATGTGCGGCTGGCCGAAGTAGCCCAGGCCCCAGCCCATCAGCGAGATGATGCCGATGAAGGTGGTGTTTTTCAGCATGTCGAAGTTGCTTGGGTCCTGGGCTTCGATCGCCAGGAAGGTGGTGTCGACGCCACCGGTGGCCAGCAGCACGATGATCGGCGTCAGCAGCAGGGCGAAGATCATCAGGGTGGCTTGTACGGTGTCGGTCCAGCTCACTGCCAGGAAACCACCAACGAAGGTGTAGGCGATGGTCGCCGCGGCACCGGCCCACAGGGCGGTCTCGTAAGGCATGCCGAAGGTGCTTTCGAACAGACGGGCACCGGCGACGATGCCGGAAGCGCAGTAAATGGTGAAGAACACCAGGATCACGATCGCGGAGATGATCCGCAGCAGCCCGCTCTTGTCCTCGAAGCGGCTGGAGAAATAGTCCGGCAGCGTCAATGCATCGCCGTTGTGTTCGGTTTGTACTCGCAGACGACCGGCGACGAACAGCCAGTTCAGGTAGGCACCGACGATCAGGCCGATGGCGATCCAGCTCTCGGACAGGCCGGACATGTAGATGGCGCCCGGCAGGCCCATCAGCAACCAGCCGCTCATGTCGGAAGCACCGGCGGAAAGCGCGGTCACCACGCTACCCAGGCTGCGGCCACCGAGGATGTAGTCAGAAAGGTTGTTGGTAGAGCGATAGGCCATGAAGCCGATCAGCACCATAGCTGCGATGTAGATCACGAACGTGATCAAGGTTGGATTGCTTGCACTCATTGAGTTACGCCCTGGCTTTGTTTTTATGTAGCGGCGGTCAGCACCACCGCTTTCAAACGGCTACGTTTGAGAGACGGCTGGGTACTCCGCGCATTTATGACTGATGTTTCCCCAGGAAAGCCATCAGCCGATGAACCGGTCGCGAGGGCCGGTTGCACCTTGGGCGCGAATGCTATTCAACAACTCAAAGAAGGTGCAACCTGTTTCGCGAGAATAAGTTGCACCCAAGCGATTTTTCCGGCGAACGCCCCGTTTTTGCTCCTTTTTGGAGCAAAAACCCATCGCTACAGAATTAAAAGCACCAAGCAGAAGCGCCGCCCAGGGACCGGAAATTAATTCCTGATGAGCTGCCGATTATTTCGATAAAAAACAGGTTGCACCCGGTTGCACCTCTCTCGGCTCACGGCTAATCTTGCCGCCAGCTGATGCCACGCAACCGTGGTAAACATGAGGATAAAAATATGGCTACCACCACCCTTGGGGTCAAACTCGACGACCCGACCCGCGAACGCCTGAAGGCTGCCGCGACCTCGATCGATCGCACGCCGCACTGGCTGATCAAGCAGGCAATTTTCAATTACCTGGAAAAACTCGAGGGTGGTGCAACCCTGACCGAGCTGAGCGGTTCGACCCGCACCGACGGCGATGACGCTGGCGAAGTGCAGACCGACCACGCCCACCAGTGCTTCCTCGAATTCGCCGAAAGCATCCTGCCGCAATCGGTGCTGCGCGCTTCGATCACCGCTGCTTATCGCCGTCCGGAACCGGAAGTGGTGCCGATGCTGCTGGAGCAGGCGCGCCTGCCGGCCACCATGGCCGAAGCAACCAACAAGCTGGCCGCGACCATCGCCGAAAAACTGCGCAACCAGAAGAGCGCCGGCGGCCGTGCCGGTATCGTCCAGGGCCTGCTGCAGGAATTCTCCCTGTCGTCCCAGGAAGGCGTGGCCCTGATGTGCCTGGCCGAAGCCCTGCTGCGCATCCCGGACAAAGGCACCCGTGACGCGCTGATCCGCGACAAGATCAGCACCGGCAATTGGCAGCCGCACCTGGGCAACAGCCCGTCGCTGTTCGTCAACGCCGCCACCTGGGGCCTTTTGCTGACCGGCAAGCTGGTCGCCACCCACAACGAAGCCGGCCTGACCTCGTCCCTGAGCCGCATCATCGGCAAGAGCGGCGAGCCGATGATCCGCAAGGGCGTCGACATGGCCATGCGCCTGATGGGCGAGCAGTTCGTCACCGGCGAAACCATCGCCGAAGCCCTGGCCAACGCGAGCAAGTTCGAAGCCAAGGGCTTCCGTTACTCCTACGACATGCTCGGCGAAGCGGCACTGACCGAGCACGACGCGCAGAAATACCTGGCGTCCTACGAACAGGCCATCCATTCGATCGGCAAGGCTTCCCACGGTCGTGGCATCTATGAAGGCCCGGGCATCTCGATCAAGCTCTCGGCCCTGCACCCGCGCTACAGCCGCGCCCAGTACGAGCGCGTGATGGACGAGCTGTACCCGCGCCTGCTGTCGCTGACCCTGCTGGCCAAGCAATACGACATCGGCCTGAACATCGACGCCGAAGAAGCCGACCGCCTGGAGCTGTCGCTGGATCTGCTCGAGCGCCTGTGCTTCGAGCCGCAGCTGACCGGCTGGAACGGCATCGGCTTCGTGATCCAGGCCTACCAGAAGCGCTGCCCGTACGTGATCGACTATGTGATCGACCTGGCGCGCCGCAGCCGTCACCGCCTGATGATCCGCCTGGTGAAAGGCGCCTACTGGGACAGCGAGATCAAGCGCGCCCAGGTCGAAGGCCTGGAAGGCTATCCGGTCTACACCCGCAAGGTGTACACCGACGTGTCCTATATCGCCTGCGCCCGCAAGCTGCTGTCGGTACCGGAAGTCATCTACCCGCAGTTCGCCACCCACAACGCCCACACCCTGTCGGCCATCTACCACATCGCCGGTCAGAACTATTACCCGGGCCAGTACGAGTTCCAGTGCCTGCACGGCATGGGCGAACCGCTGTACGAACAGGTAGTAGGCAAGGTTGCCGATGGCAAGCTGAACCGTCCGTGCCGCGTGTACGCCCCGGTCGGCACCCACGAAACCCTGCTGGCCTACCTGGTACGCCGCCTGCTGGAAAACGGCGCCAACACCTCGTTCGTCAACCGCATCGCCGACCAGTCGATCTCCATCCAGGAACTGGTGGCCGATCCGGTCAGCCAGATCGAGCAGATGGCGACCCTGGAAGGCGGCTTCGGCCTGCCGCATCCGCGCATTCCATTGCCGCGCGACCTGTACGGCAACGAGCGCGCCAACTCCGCCGGCATCGACATGGCCAACGAACACCGTCTGGCGTCGCTGTCCTGCGCCCTGCTGGCCACCGCCCACAACCACTGGAAAGCCGCGCCGATGCTCGGTTGCGCCTCCAGCAGCGAAACCCCGGCGCCGGTCTTGAACCCGTCCGATCACCGCGATGTGGTCGGCCACGTACAGGAAGCCACGGTCGAAGACGTCGACAACGCCATCCAGTGCGCGCTGAACGCCGCACCGATCTGGCAGGCCACGCCACCGGCCGAGCGCGCCGCGATCCTCGAACGCGCCGCCGACCTGATGGAAGGCGAGATCCAGCCGCTGATGGGCCTGCTGGCCCGCGAAGCCGGCAAGACTTTCGCCAACGCCATCGCCGAAGTGCGCGAAGCCGTGGACTTCCTGCGCTACTACGCGGTGCAGGCGCGCAACGATTTCAGCAACGACGCGCACCGCCCACTGGGTCCGGTGGTCTGCATCAGCCCGTGGAACTTCCCGCTGGCAATCTTCAGCGGCCAGGTCGCCGCCGCCCTGGCCGCCGGTAACCCGGTACTGGCCAAGCCTGCTGAGCAAACCCCGTTGGTTGCCGCGCAAGCCGTGCGCATCCTGTTGGAAGCCGGCATTCCGGAAGGCGTGCTGCAATTGCTGCCGGGCCGTGGCGAAACCGTCGGTGCCCGCCTGGTCGGCGACGATCGGGTCAAGGGCGTGATGTTTACCGGTTCCACCGAAGTCGCGCGCCTGCTGCAACGCAACGTCGCCGGCCGCCTGGACGCCCAGGGCCGGCCGATCCCGCTGATCGCCGAAACCGGTGGCCAGAACGCGATGATCGTCGACTCCTCGGCCCTGACCGAACAAGTGGTGATCGACGTCGTCTCCTCGGCCTTCGACAGCGCCGGCCAGCGTTGCTCGGCCCTGCGCGTACTGTGCCTGCAGGAAGACTCCGCCGACCGCGTGATCGAAATGCTCAAGGGCGCCATGGCGGAAAGTCGCCTGGGCAACCCGGAGCGCCTGTCCGTGGACATCGGCCCGGTGATCGACGCCGAAGCCAAGGCTGGCATCGAGAAACACATCCAGGCCATGCGCGACAAAGGCCGCAGTGTGTATCAGGTAGCGATCGCCGATGGCGAAGAGGTCAAGCGCGGCACCTTCGTGATGCCGACCCTGATCGAGCTGGAAAGCTTCGACGAACTGCAACGGGAGATCTTCGGCCCGGTGCTGCACGTGGTGCGCTACAAGCGCAAGGACATCGACCAGTTGATCGCGCAGATCAACGCTTCCGGCTACGGCCTGACCCTGGGCGTGCACACCCGCATCGACGAGACCATCGCCAAGGTGATCGACAACGTCAACGCCGGTAACGTCTACGTCAACCGCAACATCGTCGGGGCCGTGGTCGGTGTGCAGCCATTCGGCGGCGAAGGCCTGTCGGGCACCGGCCCGAAAGCCGGCGGCCCGCTGTACCTGTACCGCCTGCTGTCGACCCGTCCGACCGACGCCATCGAGCAGTCGTTCGCCCGTGGCGACGCCCTGAACGCCCCGGACGTGCGCCTGCGTGATGCCATGAGCAAGCCGCTGAACGCTCTGCAAGCCTGGGCCGACAGCAACAAGATGGCGGACCTCAGCGCCCTGTGCGCACAGTTCGCGGCGCAGTCGCAGAGCGGTGTCACCCGTGTGCTGGCGGGCCCGACCGGCGAACGCAACAGCTACGCCATCCTGCCGCGCGAACATGTGCTGTGCCTGGCGGAAGTCGAAGGCGACCTGCTGACTCAACTGGCTGCGGTCCTGGCCGTGGGTGGTTCGGCGGTCTGGCCGGAAGGCGAACCGGGCAAGGCGCTCTACGCCCGCCTGCCTGCGGAGGTGCAAGCGCGCATCCAGCGCGTGGCTGACTGGACCAAGGACGACGTGGTGTTCGATGCGGTCCTGCATCACGGCGACTCCGACCAGCTGCGCGCGGTCTGCCAGCAAGTGGCCAAGCGTGCCGGCGCCATCGTCGGGGTTCACGGCCTGTCGCAAGGCGAAACCTCGATTGCCCTGGAACGCCTGGTGATCGAGCGCGCCTTGAGCGTCAACACCGCGGCGGCCGGCGGTAACGCCAGCCTGATGACCATCGGCTGAAGCCGATAGTCAGCGGCATGAAAAAGGGCGCCCTCACCGGCGCCCTTTTTTTTGCCCGATGCAATCCCCTGTAGCCGCTGCCGCAGGCTGCGATAAGTCCCGCAGGGACTTCGGCGACAATGAAATCGCTACGGCCGTTCCGACCGATCGCAGCCTTCGGCAGCGGCTACAGGGGCTGTGCCTGTTTGGCATCTTTATCACCCGCATCAATCTTGCTGTTCAGTGTTTATTCACCCGCCTAGACTCGGCGCATTCCCTATAAAGCAGGTAGGCCGCCATGTCCGAGACGTTG
Organism: Pseudomonas sp. NFACC41-3; assembly: GCF_900109505.1. Taxonomy (NCBI): domain Bacteria; kingdom Pseudomonadati; phylum Pseudomonadota; class Gammaproteobacteria; order Pseudomonadales; family Pseudomonadaceae; genus Pseudomonas; species Pseudomonas sp. NFACC41-3. The sequence goes on along the minus strand of NZ_FOAE01000006.1, from coordinate 441,505 downwards.
CTCAGTTCCCGCAATCTGGCTTTCGAGCTGTATGAAGTCCTCGATGCCGAGGGCCTGACCCAGCGCGAGCGATTCGCCGAGCACAACCGGGAAACCTTCGACGCCGCCCTCGGCACCGCGCGCAGCATCGCCGAGAAATTCTTTGCCCCGCACAACCGCAAGGGCGACGAAAACGAGCCGCGTTATGAAGACGGCAAGGCGATCCTGATTCCGGAAGTCAAACCCGCAGTCGATGCCTTTCTCGAAGCCGGCTTCCTCAACGCCGCGCGCAGCTTCGAGGCCGGCGGCATGCAGTTGCCGACGCTGTTGTCCCAGGCCTGCTTCGCGCACTTCCAGGCGGCCAACGCAGCCTCCACCTCCTACCCCTTCCTGACCATGGGCGCGGCCAACCTGATCGAAAGCTTCGGCACCGACGAGCAAAAGCAGCGCTTCCTGCAGCCGATGATCGATGGGCGCTTCTTCGGCACCATGGCCCTGACCGAGCCCCACGCCGGCTCGTCGCTGTCGGATATCCGCACCCGCGCCGAACCGGCGGCGGACGGCACCTACCGGCTCAAGGGCAACAAGATCTTCATCTCCGGCGGCGATCACCCGCTGTCGGAAAACATCGTGCACATGGTGCTGGCCAAGCTGCCGGACGCACCGGCTGGGGTGAAAGGCATCTCGCTGTTCATCGTGCCCAAGTTCCTGGTCAACGACGACGGTAGCCTGGGCCCGCGCAACGACGTGCTGCTGGCCGGGCTGTTCCACAAGATGGGCTGGCGCGGCACCACCTCCACGGCGCTGAACTTCGGCGATAACGGGGAGTGTGTCGGCTATCTGGTGGGCAAGCCGCACCACGGCCTGAGCTACATGTTCCAGATGATGAACGAGGCGCGGATCGGCGTCGGCATGGGCGCGGTGATGCTTGGCTACGCCGGCTACCTGTACTCCCTGGAATACGCCCGCGAACGCCCGCAAGGTCGCCTGCCGGACAGCAAGGACCCGACTACCGCGCCGGTGTCGATCGTCCAGCACGCCGACGTCAAGCGCATGCTGCTGACCCAGAAGGCCTATGTCGAAGGCGCTTTCGACCTCGGCCTGTACGCCGCGCGACTGTTCGACGACACCACCACCCTGGCCAGCGAAGATCAGCGCAAGCAGGCCCACGAACTGCTGGACCTGCTGACGCCCATCGTCAAATCCTGGCCCTCGGAGTTTTGCCTGAAGGCCAACGAACTGGCGATCCAGATCCTCGGCGGCCATGGCTACACCCGCGAATACCCGGTGGAACAGTATTACCGCGACAACCGCCTGAACCCGATCCATGAAGGCACCCACGGCATCCAGTCACTGGACCTCCTGGGGCGCAAGCTGGCGCAGAACGGCGGCGCGGGCCTGAAACAACTGATCCGCCTGATCGCCGACACCAGCAAGCGGGCCCAGGCCCACGACGCCCTGACGGCGCTGCGCCAACCGCTGGAAAAACTGGTGGCGCGCCTGCAAAGCGTGACCCTGGGCCTGCTCAGCGACCTGGCCCAGGGCAAGGTCAACAGCAGCCTGGCCAACTCGGCGCTGTACCTGAAAGCCTTCGGTCATGCGGTGATCGGCTGGCGCTGGCTGGAACAGGCGATTCGCGCACAGGAAGGCCTGGCCAGGGGCAACCCGGCGGATGTGGGCTTCTACAAGGGCAAGCTGCAGGCGGCGCGTTACTTCCTGACCTGGGAAGTACCGGCTTGTCATCACGAACTGGCCTTGCTGGAGGCGCGGGACGATACCTGCCTGGGCATGCAGGACGAGTGGTTCTGAAGCGCTAAAAGCATCGCGAGCAATCGAGCGCCGCCCGGCTGCTCGCGAAAACAATCAGTCCGACACAACCGCAACGGCGTTGCAGGTTGCGCGTAAATCCATCAGTTCTGGCTGATGGTCTTGGAGATCACTTCGACCGTGGCGCTGACTTGCTCTTGGTAACGGTCGAGCTCCTGCTGATGACGCTTTTGCATCTCGAGCTGCTGGGAGCACAGGTTCATCGCCGCCAGCACCAGCAAGCGGTCACCGATCAGCGTCGGGTATTTCTTCTTGGTCTCGGCCAGGGTGGCCTTCAACATCAACGCGGCGTCCAGCAGGGTCTGCTCTTCCCCGGCCGGCGCCTTGATCGAGTAGTCCTCACCGAGAATCGAGACGACTTTTACCCCGTCGGCACCCTGCCTCATGCGCTGACAGGACCGGCGCTGACGCGCTCGACCAGGGCCTGGATGCGGGCCGCGGTGGCGCCTTGCCTCTCTTCCTGTTCCATCAGGCTCAGTTGCAGGCTTTCGTTCTCATCCTTGGCCTGGGCCAGTTCTGCCTTGAGGGTTTCGTTCGTGCCCGACAGTTCCTGATTCTGTTGCACCAGGTCACTGACAAGCTGTTCCAATTGGCTTAGGGATGCTTCCAACATTTTGATTTTCCGAGCATTTTTCAAAGGGCGCGTACGATAAAGAAAAGTCACCCTGGACGCCAGATTTTCCCGGCGCAACGCCTTGATTTGTCTGGTGGGTGACCTTGCCTGCGAACTTTAAAGACTGTCATTCCCCCATCTGGTTCCTGACACTTCGTCGCCCATCAGATCTTTCTGAAACTCTCGCTCCTGCTTCAAGAATCCATTTTTCCGCGCGATAGGTCTGGGGAGCCCTATCAACCACCGCGGCATGGATTGCGCATTCTCGAGGTAGATCCCCATGTCTCTTCGCAACATGAACATTGCACCGAGGGCATTTCTCGGCTTTGCATTCATCGGCTGCCTGATGCTGTTCCTGGGCATCTTCGCCCTGAACCAGATGAGCAAGATTCGCGCGGCGACCGTCACCATTTCCACCGACAACATGCCCAGCATCCAGAGCATCGATGAGTTCACCCAGCAAATGCTGCGGCTGCAGGTGCTGTCCTATCGCCTGGTGATCAACCGCGGTCCCGAGGTGCAAGCCAAGACCCGCGAGTCGCTCGAACTCGGCAACCAGCAGATCGAAAAAATCCGCACCACCTATGAAAAACTGGTCAGCAGCCCGGAGGAAAGCGAGGCCTACGACCACTACCTCAAGCTGCTGGCCGAATACCGCAAGCTCGAAGAGCGCATCAAAGAGCTGTCGCGCAACAACCAGCTGGGTGAGCTGCAAGAGGTGCTGAACAACGAGTTGATGAAGAACTCGCAGCAGATCAACAAGGTTCTGAACCTGCTGGTACAGATCAACAGCCAGCGCTCCAAGGACGCCAACGAGCAGGCCGCCGAGGAATACGCTTCGGCATTCAACCTGGTAGTCGCCCTGCTGGTTCTGTCCACCACCCTGACCGTGGTGTTTGCCTGGTTGCTGACCCGCAGCATTACCCAACCCATCGCCAGCGCCTTGCATGCCGCGGAACACATCGCCGAAGGCGACCTCACCCAAAGCATCCGGGTCAACGGGCGCGACGAACCCGGACGCCTGCTGCAGGCCATGGCGAGCATGCAGGAAAAACTGCGCCAGACCTTGTTGCATATTTCCGGCTCCGCCAGCCAGTTGGCTTCCGCCGCGGAAGAACTGAACAGCGTCACTGACGAAAGTGCCCGCGGCCTGACCCAGCAGAACAATGAAATCGAACAGGCCGCCACCGCCGTGAACGAGATGACCTGCGCCGTCGAGGAAGTCGCGCGCAACGCCGTGAGCACCGCCGAGGCCTCGAACGACGCCACCCAGTCGGCCAGCGAAGGCCGCAACCTGGTGCGCGAGACCGTCAGCGCCATAGAGCTGATGAGCAGCGAAGTGCAGAGTTCGGCCAACAGGATCAGCGAACTGGCCGAGGAATCGCGCGACATCGGCAAGGTGCTGGACGTGATCCGCGGGCTGGCCGACCAGACCAACCTGCTGGCCTTGAACGCCGCGATAGAAGCCGCCCGGGCCGGCGATGCCGGACGCGGATTCGCCGTGGTCGCCGATGAAGTGCGTGCCCTGGCCCACCGCACCCAGCAATCCACCAGCGAAATCGAACGCATGATCGGCAGCATCCAGAGCGGCACCGAGCACGCCGTCGAGTCGATGCGCACCAGCACCGAGCGCGCCGACTCGACCCTGAGCATCGCCCGTGGCGCCGGCGGTGCCCTGGACACCATCAACACCGCGGTCAACGAAATCAACGAGCGCAACCTGGTCATCGCCAGCGCCGCCGAGGAGCAAGCCCTGGTGGCCCGCGAAGTGGACCGCAACCTGGTGAACATCCGCGACCTGTCGGTGCAATCGGCCACCGGCGCCAACCAGACCAGCGATGCCAGCCACGAGCTGTCACGCCTGGCCGTGGACCTGAACGGCATGGTGGCGCGGTTCACCCTGTAATAAGCCGCCAATAGCGCTGATCGCCACCTGCGCCAGCCACTACGGAACGCCATGAAGTCCGTCGGTGGCCGGCGCCAGGCGACGCTTTTCCGCCGCCTGTAAACAGGCGCAAAAGCTTTTTGACAGCATCGTATTTCAACAGGTTAGAATCGCTGGCACGCAGACTGCATGGTCAGTTTGTGCCCGCCTTTCTGCTTCTGGAGTACTGCCTTTGAATGCGACGACCATCAACAGCCTGTTCTTGATCGGCGCGTTGCTGGTAGGTGCGAGCATTCTGGTGAGTTCCCTTTCGTCCCGCCTCGGTATCCCGATCCTGGTGATCATCCTGGCCGTGGGCATGGCCGCCGGCGTCGACGGTGGCGGCATCATCTTCAACAACTATCCGACGGCTTACCTGGTGGGTAACCTCGCACTCGCGGTGATCCTTCTCGACGGCGGCCTGCGCACCCGGGTCTCGAGCTTTCGCGTGGCCTTGTGGCCCGCCTTGTCGCTGGCCACCGTCGGCGTGATGATCACCACCGGCCTGACCGGCATGGCGGCCGCCTGGCTGTTCGACCTGAACCTGATCCAGGGCCTGCTGATCGGCGCCATCGTCGGCTCCACCGACGCCGCGGCGGTGTTCTCGCTGCTGGGCGGCAAGGGCCTGAACGAACGGGTCACCGCCAGCCTGGAGATCGAGTCGGGCAGTAACGATCCGATGGCGGTGTTCCTCACCGTGACCCTGATCGACATGCTCGCCAGCGGCCAGACCGGCCTGCACTGGAGCCTGCTGGGGCATCTGCTGCGCGAGTTCGGCATCGGCGGCCTGATCGGCCTGAGCGGCGGCTGGCTGATGCTGCAACTGGTAAACCGCATCAACCTGGCCACCGGCCTGTACCCGATCCTGGTGATCGCCGGCGGCCTGGTGGTCTTCGCCCTGACCAACGCCCTGCACGGCAGCGGGTTCCTCGCGGTGTACCTGTGCGGCCTGGTGATCGGCAACCGCCCGGTGCGCAGCCGGCATGGCATCCTGCATATGCTCGACGGCATGGCCTGGCTGTCGCAGATCGGCATGTTCCTGGTGCTGGGCCTGCTGGTCACGCCCCACGACCTGCTGCCCATCGCCCTGCCGGCGCTGGGCCTGGCGCTGTGGATGATCCTGTTCGCCCGCCCGCTGTCGGTGATGGTCGGCCTGTTGCCGTTCAAGGCCTTCCACGGCCGTGAGAAAGCCTTTATTTCCTGGGTCGGCCTGCGCGGCGCGGTACCGATCATTCTCGCGGTGTTCCCGTTGATGGCCGGGCTGCCCGAGGCCCAGCTGTACTTCAACCTGGCCTTCTTTATCGTGCTGGTGTCCCTGCTGGTGCAAGGCACCAGCCTGCCGTGGGTCGCCAAGCTGCTGAAAGTCACGGTGCCACCGGAGCCCGCGCCGATCTCCCGCGCCGCCCTGGAGGTGCATGTCACCAGCGAATGGGAGTTGTTCGTCTACCGCCTCGGCGCGGAAAAATGGTGCATCGGCGCGGCGTTGCGCGAGCTGAAAATGCCCGAAGGCACCCGTATCGCCGCCCTGTTTCGTCACCAGCAACTGCTCCATCCGTCGGGTAGTACGGTGCTGGAAGCCGACGATTTGCTCTGCGTCATCGGCCATGAACACAACCTGCCGGCCCTTGGAAAACTCTTCAGCCAGGCGCCGCAACGGGGCCTCGATCTGCGCTTCTTCGGCGACTTCGTTCTCGAAGGCGACGCCCAGCTGGGCGCGGTTTCGGCGCTGTACGGACTCAAGCTCGAAGGGCTCGATCCGGACATGCCGCTGAGCCGCTTCATCACCCAGAAAGTAGGGGGCGCTCCAGTGGTCGGCGACCAGGTGGAATGGAACAACACCATCTGGACGGTTGCCGTGATGGAGGGGAACAAGATCAGCAAAGTGGGCGTCAGATTCCCCGAAGGAAGTCGCCCGGGCCCCGGACTCTTCCTCTAAACTGCCTAACTTCTCATCCAGCTTGACCGGTCTCTATGCCAACCCTGCGTACCCTTTTCGCCATTGCCCTGCTGGGCCTGAGCCTTTCTGTCGGCCCACTGCAAGCGGCCGAGCCGCCCAGTGCCGAGTCCGTCCAGCAGAGCCTGGATAAAATCGCCGAGCGCAAATTGCCGGAGGCCGATCAAAAGGCCCTGCAAGCGGTGCTGCAACAGACGCTGACCCAGCTGTCGAACAAGCAGGATTACGAGCAGCGCCTGAACGACCTCAAGCAGCAGCTGAGCAATGCCCCGCGCCAGACCAGCGAAAACCAGCGCGAGCTGACCCGCCTGAAAGCCACCAAGGTGGTGCCGGTGGCCCAGCGCTACGCCAACCTGCCGGTGTCGCAGCTCGAACAACTGCTGACCGAACGCACCACCCAGCAGGGTGACATGCAGAAAGCCCTGGCCGAGGCCAACAGCCTGGCCATTACCGCACAGACCCGCCCCGAACGCGCCCAGGCCGAGATCAGCAGCAGCCAGACCCGCACCCAGCAGATCAATACGATCCTCAAGAACGGCAAGGACTCCGGCAAGCCGATCAACGCCGACCAGCGCAATCAGCTCAATGCCGAACTGGCGGCGATCAACGCGCTGATCCCGTTGCGCCGCCAGGAGCTGGCCGGCAACAGCCAGCTGCAGGACCTGGGCAACAGCCAGCATGACCTGCTGATGGAAAAGACCGCGCGCCTGGAGCAGGAAATCCAGGACCTGCAGACCCTGATCAACCAGAAGCGCCTGGCCCAGTCCCAGGAAACCGTCACCCAGCAATCGATCGAAGCGCAAAAGGCCGGCAGCAGCAGCCTCCTGGCCACCGAAAGCGCGGCCAACCTGAAGCTCTCCGACTATCTGCTCAAAAGCACCGACCGCCTCAATGAGCTGACCCAGCAGAACCTGCAGACCAAGCAGCAACTCGACAGCGTGACCCAGAGCGATGCCGCGCTGGACGAGCAGATCAGCGTGCTCAAGGGCAGCCTGCTGCTGTCGAAGATCCTCTATAAACAGAAGCAGGCGCTGCCGCACCTGCGGCTCGACCGCGACCTGGCGGACCAGATCGCCGACATCCGCCTGTATCAGTTCGAGGTCAACCAGCAACGCGAGCTGATCAGCAGCCCCAGCGGCTATGTCGATAACCTGCTGGCCACCCAGCCGTCCGAGCAAATCACCCCGCAGCTGCGCAAAACCCTGCTGGACCTGGCCATCACCCGTGCCGACCTGCTGGAACGCCTGAGCCGCGAGCTGAGCGCCCTGCTCAACGAATCCATCACCCTGCAGCTCAATCAGAAGCAACTGCTGAGCACCTCGCAAAGCCTGCGCGCGACCCTCGACGAACAGATGTTCTGGATTCCCAGCAACAAGCCGCTGGATGCCGAATGGCTGCAAACCATACCGCTGCGCCTGGAAAAACAGGTCACCACCCTGCCCTGGTCGTCCAGCCTGAGCGAGCTGGCCGACGGCCTGGCGCAACGGCCGCTGCTGTTCCTGCCATTGCTGCTCCTGATCGCGGCCCTGCTGTGGCGGCGCAAGAACCTGTACCTGCGCCTGACCAAGGTTCACAAGGACATCGGTCACTTCAAGCGCGACAGCCAATGGCACACGCCGCAGGCGATCCTGGTCAACATCCTGCTGGCGATGCCGGTCGCCCTCGGCCTGGCGCTGTGCGGCCTGGCCTTGCAGATCGACGCCCGCGGACAGAACGCCAACCTCGGCGCGGCGCTGTTGCAGATGGCCCAGGCCTGGCTGGTGTTCTATACCGCCTACCGGATCCTCGCCCCCGGCGGCGTGGCGGAACTGCACTTTCGCTGGGAAAAGCCCCAGGTCGAGTTCCTCCAGGGCTGGATCCGCCGCCTCGGGCTGGTGGTCATGGCCCTGGTGGCCGTGGTCGCCGTGGCCGAACATCAACCGGCGGCGCTGGCCGATGACGTGCTCGGCATCGCCGTAGTCCTGACCTGCTACGCCCTGATGGCCTGGCTGCTCAGCCGCCTGCTGCTGAGCAGTCCGACGCACCAGAACGCCTCGCTGTTCCGCAAGGCGGTGGCGGTGCTCTTCACCGCGCTGCCGATCGCCTTGTTCATCGCGGTGTGCTTCGGCTACTACTACACCGCGCTGAAGCTCAGCGACCGCCTGATCAATACCCTGTACCTGCTGATGTTCTGGCTGGTGATCGAAGCCACTTTCGTCCGCGGACTGAGCGTCGCCGCCCGGCGCCTGGCCTACCAGCGGGCCCTGGCCAAACGCCAGGCCGCCAAGGAAAGCGGCGACGGCGAAGCGGTGGTCGAAGAGCCGACCCTGGACATCGAGAAGGTCAACGAACAGTCCCTGCGCCTGATCCGCCTGGCCCTGCTCGGTGGTTTCATCGCCGGGCTGTACTGGGTCTGGTCGGACCTGATCAGCGTGTTCTCCTACCTGGACAACATCACCCTCTACGAATACACCAGCGGCACCGGTGCCAACATGAGCATGGTGCCCATCAGCATCGGCGACATGCTCGGCGCACTGATCATCGTCGGCATCACCTTCGCCCTGGCGCGCAACCTGCCGGGGCTGCTGGAGGTGCTGGTGCTGTCCAGGCTGAACCTGGCCCAGGGCAGCGCCTACGCGACCACCACGCTGCTGTCCTATGTGATTGCCGGCGTCGGCTTCGTCTCGACCCTGTCGACCCTCGGCGTCAGCTGGGACAAGTTGCAGTGGCTGGTGGCTGCGCTGTCGGTGGGCCTGGGCTTCGGCATGCAGGCGATCTTCGCCAACTTCATCTCCGGCATCATCATCCTGTTCGAGCGGCCGGTGCGCATCGGCGACACCATCACCATCGGCAACCTGTCGGGCACGGTGAGCAAGATCCGCATCCGCGCCACCACCATCACCGACTTCGATCGCAAGGACATCATCGTCCCGAACCAGACCTTCATCACCGGGCAACTGATCAACTGGTCGCTGACCGACACCGTCACCCGGGTAACCCTCAAGCTCGGCGTCGACTATGGCTCGGACCTGGATCTGGTCAAGGAACTGCTGCTCAAGGCGGCCCGCGATAACCCGCGGGTACTGAAAGAACCCGAGCCCCATGTGTACTTCCTCAACTTCGGCGAAAGCACCCTGGACCACGAACTGCGCATGCATGTGCGCGAGCTGGGGGACCGCAACCCGGTGCTCGACGAGGTCAACCGCTTCATCAACCGCGAGTTCAAGAAGCAGCACATCAACATCTCGTTCCGCCAGATGGAGGTCTACCTGAAGAACCTCCATGGCCAGGAATACAAGATGGTGCCCATCGAGCCGGAGACCAAGACCATTGTTCCGCTGCCCGACGGCAAACCGCTGCAGGAACCGCCTCCCAGCAGGCTCGACTAAGGACGCTATCCCTAGCAGAATGCTCGGACATTCTGCTGGAGATGGCCGTTGAAAGCCCTCGACGAACTGACCTTCGACAATCGCTTCGCCCGCCTGGGCGATGCGTTCTCAACCCATGTACTGCCCGAGCCGATCGATCGCCCACGCCTGGTGGTGGCCAGCCCGGCGGCCATGGCGCTGCTGGACCTGGACCCCGAGGTCGCGCAAAGCCCGGTGTTCGCCGAACTGTTCGGCGGGCACAAGCTGTGGGCCGAAGCGGAGCCCCGGGCGATGGTCTATTCCGGGCATCAGTTCGGCTCCTACAACCCTCAGTTGGGCGATGGTCGCGGCTTGCTGCTGGGCGAGGTGTACAACGCCGCCGGCGAGCACTGGGACCTGCACCTCAAGGGTGCCGGCCAGACCCCCTACTCGCGCATGGGCGATGGCCGCGCCGTACTGCGTTCGTCGATCCGCGAGTTCCTGGCTTCCGAGGCGCTGCACGCCCTGGGTATTCCAACCACCCGGGCGCTGTGCGTGATCGGCTCCGACACCCCGGTCTGGCGCGAGAAGCAGGAACGCGCGGCGATGCTGCTGCGCATGTCGCCCAGCCATGTCCGCTTCGGCCACTTCGAATACTTCTATTACACAAAACGCCCCGAGCAGCAGAAACAGCTGGGCGAGCACGTGCTGGCCATGCACTTTCCCGCGTGCCTGGAGCAGCCGGAACCTTACCTGGCGATGTTCCGCGAAGTGGTCGAGCGCAATGCCGAACTGATCGCAAAATGGCAGGCCTACGGTTTCTGCCACGGGGTGATGAACACCGACAACATGTCGATCCTCGGCGTGACCTTCGACTTCGGGCCATTCGCCTTCCTCGACGACTTCGATGCGCATTTCATCTGCAACCATTCCGATGACCAGGGGCGCTACTCGTTCAGCAACCAGGTGCCGATCGGCCAGTGGAACCTCAGCGCCCTGGCCCAGGCGCTGACGCCTTTCATCAGTGTCGAGGCCCTGCGGGAAACCCTCGGCCTGTTCCTGCCGTTGTTCCAGGCCCATTACCTGGACCTGATGCGCCGCCGCCTCGGCCTGACCAGCGCCGAAGACGAGGATCAGAAGCTGGTGGAACGACTGCTGCAACTGATGCAGGGCAGCGGTGTTGACTACAGCCTGTTCTTCCGCCACCTGGGGGATGAGTCGGCGGAACTGGCCGTGGCCCGGCTGCGCGACGACTTCGTCGACCGCCAGGGCTTCGATGCCTGGGCCGATCGGTACAAGGCCCGGGTCGCCCGTGATCCGGTCCAGGGTCAGGAGTTGCGCCGGGAACGCATGCACGCCGTCAACCCGCTGTACATCCTGCGCAATTACCTGGCACAGAAGGCTATCGACGCCGCCGAACAAGGGGACTACTCCGAGGTGCGCCGCCTGCACGCGGTACTGAGCAAGCCGTTCGAACAACAGGCCGGCATGGACAGCTACGCCGAACGACCGCCCGAATGGGGCAAGCACCTGGAAATCAGTTGCTCGTCCTGAGGGGTCAGATAAAGGTTTCCATCGAGACCTTGAAACGTTCGGCCAGCCAGCGGATCTGCCGCAGGTTGAGCTGGCGCTTGCCGCTCAGCACTTCGGAAACCACCGACTGCGCGCCTACGCCTGGCAGATCGCTCTGGGTCAGGCCATGTTCGCGCATCAGGGAGCGCAAGACGTCAACACCACTGGCTATCGGCATCGGTCGGTGTTCTTCGTCATAGGCTTCGATCCAGTCGCCGATGATGTCCACCAGCGAAGTCACTGGATGGTTCTCGTCCTCTCCCATGAGATCCAGCAGTTCATCCAGCGCCGCGACCAATGCATCGTAATCGGCTTCGGTCTTGGGTTTACGCAACACAGGCGCCACGAAATGCCAATGATCCGCCGCCTGCTTCACCAGAACGTTCATCTGGTTTCCTCCTTCCACCTGCCTTTGTCGTATTCGTGATGGTCCAGCACGTGCCTGATATAGAGACGTCGTACTTCATAACGCACCACGGCGATGATTTGTAACTTGTTGCCACCAATATCGAAGACGTGAAACGCCCCCACTTTGTCGGTGGCCGGAAATACCGCCTTGATGGCTGCAAAATCGGCCGGATTGAGGCTTTTGGCTTTTCTGTACCAGGTTTCCAGCGCATTGGCCGATTGTGGCCAGCGGCTCTTGGCCTCCCAGATTCGTTTGGCGGTGATGATATGCATGCAATGTCCCTATCGCATATTGCTATAGACGGTAGTGTCGGAAGCGCGCCATAGCAAGTTGCTATGCGCCTGAACAGACCAACGGCATAAACCCACGGCTCCGTTTCAGCCTAGATTCGCCAGCCGCCACGCAGCTCAAAGATGTATGAAGGAATGCAACAGACCCGCCCCTCGCTTGATAAACCCCGCGCCAGACTCCAGATAACGCCCATCGCCCACTCTCCTGGAGCCCCCCTCATGTCCGATCCACTGCTAATCCCCTGCCCCCACTGCAACGGCCTCAACCGCATCCCCGCGGAGCGCCTGGGCGACCAGCCCAAATGCGGGCGCTGCAAAGGCCAGGTGTTGCTGAACCAGCCTTTCGAGCTGAAACAAGGCGACTATTCCAGCCAGATCAAGGGCGACCTGCCGTTGCTGGTGGATGTCTGGGCGGATTGGTGCGGGCCGTGCAAATCCTTCGCGCCGGTGTTCGAGCAGGCGGCGGCGCAATTGGCAGGCAAGTGCCGGCTGGCCAAGCTCGACAGCGAGGCCAATCAGCAATTGTCGGCGCAGTTGGGAATTCGCTCGATCCCGAGCCTGATTCTGTTCAAGAACGGACGGGAAGTGGCACGCCAGAGTGGCGCCTTCCCGTTACCGCAACTGATGAGCTGGCTGCGCAGCCAGGGCATCTGACCGCTATTTCAAAAGTGCCTTGAACCCTAGGAAGAAGGTCAGGCGCTTTCCAGCAGGTTGTGCAGGTCGACGAACTGCTGGGTCAGTTTGTGCCGGGGATCGAGGTGGATCAGCGGCAGGCTGGCCTGGTGGGATTCGCGCATGCGCACCGAACTGGCCAGGTACACCGGCAATACCGGCAGGCCCTCGGCGATCAGTTCATCGAGCATTTGCTGGGGCAGGCTGGCACGGGCCTGGAACTGGTTGACCACGATGCCTTCGACCTGCAAATCCTCGTTATGGTCGTCCCTGAGCTCTTCGATTTCCGCCAGCAGGCCGTACAGCGCCTGGCGGGAAAAGCTGTCGCAGTCGAAGGGAATCAATACGCGATCGGCGGCAATCAGCGCCGAAACCGCATAGAAATTCAAGGCCGGCGGGGTGTCCAGGTAGATCCGGTCGTAGTCCTCGGCCAACTCGTCCAGCAGTTTGCGCAGCTTGTTGATCTTGTGCTTCGCCTCAAGCTTGGGCTGCAGATCCGCCAGCTCGGCGGTGGCCGTCACCACATGCAGGTTGTCGAACGGCGTTTCGTAGATATCGACCTGATTCTTCTTCGAGAACGGTCCGGAGGACAGGGTCTGCTTGAAGAAGTCGGCGATCCCCATGGGGATGTCGTCGCCGGTCAGGCCGGTGAGGTATTGAGTGGAGTTGGCCTGGGCATCCAGGTCCACCAGCAACGTGCGATACCCCTCGCTGGCACTTACGGCCGCCAGATTGCAGGCAATGCTCGACTTGCCGACTCCCCCTTTCTGATTGAACACCACGCGCCGCATGTCAGAACCTCCCTGCATCAAAGATCACCGAGTGTAGTAGCCAGTACCGCCGCTTCGCTACCTCGCTGACGGCAGACCGCCAAACCAGTTCCAGCGGCCAGAATCAGCCTAGACTTTCTTGTAAAGTCCCCGCGCGCCCGACCTGTACCATTCGATAATGGCCAAATGACACTTTTCTGCCGTCGAGCGGGTCATTTTCACTGAGCGAAACATAACCAATGTTTGCTACAAGCCAGTCACACCGGGATAATGCGCGCCACTCGGCTGTAGCTCCGTGGCAGGTGAGTCTGCGATCGAAACGCCTGACCACGTCAAGTAAGCCCGCAGGGGCGGGATGAATTTTCAAGTGATCAACTTCAACATCGCCCAATGGCGCGCGTGGGCCCCTGGGCTCGAAAGCGTGGACGATTGGCAGGCCTGGAGCCGACAACCGGTCGTGCTCCAGAGCAGTGATGCGGCCCCGGACGTGTCGTTTCTACCGGCCATGCAGCGCCGGCGCCTCAGCCGTCTGGCGCGCATGGCCTTCAGCGTGGGCTGGCCGCTGGCCGAAGGCCTGGAACAGCTACCGTTGGTCTTTATTTCCCGGCATGGCGAAACGCCGCGCACCTTCGACATCCTCAGCGACCTGGCGGCCGACCAGCCGTTGTCCCCGACCCAGTTCAGCCTCTCGGTGCACAACGCGGTGATCGGCCTGTGGTCGATCATGCGTGGCGAAACCAGCGAAATGACCGCCCTCGCCGCTGCCGGCGACGGCCTCGAACACGGCATGCTAGAGGCCGCGGCGCTGCTTGAGGAAGGCGCCCCGGCGGTGCTGCTGGTGGTCACCGAAGAGCAGCCGCCCGCCGCCTATGCCACCTGGATCGACGACGTGCCCTTCCCCTATGCGGTCGGTCTGTTGCTGACCTCCGGCCAGCAGTGGCAACTGACGCTCGGCACCGCCACCGAGGGAGCGCCGCGCGCCGAGTGGCCCCATGCCCTGAATCTCTTGCGTACCCTGCTCGGCGAGCAAACCTTTTGCCAACATGCCTGGAAGAACCGTGTATGGAACTGGCAACGCAACCTGTAAATACAAAGCCCCGCGACGCCTACTACTGGCGCCTGGTCGCCACCGCGGCAAGCTTCGCCTTGTTCGGCCTGGGCGGCCTGTGCCTGCGCCTGGTGATTTTCCCGCTGCTCGCCTGCCTGCCCGGCGACGCCGAAGCGCATCGCCAGCGCGCGCGTCGCACCATCGGCCGGCTGTTCTGGCTGTTCATCCGTTTCATGGCCCGCAGCGGCGTGCTGACCTATGAAGTCGAAGGCGCACAAAAGCTCGGCCGCCCCGGACAAATGATCATTGCCAACCACCCATCGCTGATCGACGTGGTCTTTCTCATCGGCCTGGTGCGCAACGCCAACTGCGTGGTCAAGCAGAGCCTGTGGCAGAACCCGTTCACTCGCGGCCCGATACGCGAAGCCGAATACATCAGCAACGACGGCAGCATGGACATGCTCGACGCCGCCGGCGAAGCCCTGCGCAACGGCCAGACCCTGGTGATCTTCCCCGAGGGCACCCGAACCCAGCCGGGCCAGGCGCCGGCCTTTCATCGGGGGGGCGCGGCAATCGCCTTGCGGGGTGCGAGAATCATCACCCCGGTGGTGATCAAGGTCAGCCCGACCACCCTGACCAAGGCCGAACCCTGGTATCGCATCCCGATGCGCCGCGTGCACTTCAGTTTTCGCGTCGGAGCCGATATAGACCCGTATGCCTTTGCCGCCCAAGGCCCCGCGCCGCAGGCCTCGCGCAAGCTCAACGATTATTTGCATCACTACTTCATTAAGGAGCTCGCCGAAGATGAGCGATCTGCACCAGGAAATTAAAATGCTGATCATCGATGCCCTGGGCCTCGAAGACATCAGCGTGCAAGACATCGGCAACGAGCAGACGCTCTTCGGTGAAGGCCTGGGCCTGGACTCGGTCGACGCCCTGGAGCTGGGCCTGGCGATCCAGAAACGCTACGGCATCAAGATCGACGCCGACGCCAAGGACACCCGCAATCACTTCACCAACGTGGCGAGCCTTGCGGCGTTCGTCACTGCAAAACAGGCAGCTTGAGACCGGACCATGCAAACTCGTGACGACATCTTCAACACCCTGCGTGATGCCCTGGTGGAACTCTTCGAACTGGAACCGGAACGCGTAAGCCTGGAATCCAATCTGTATCAGGACCTGGAAATCGACAGCATCGACGCCGTCGACCTGATCGATCACATCAAGCGCAAGACCGGCAAGAAAATCGCCGCCGAGGAATTCAAGTCGGTGCGTACCGTCAATGACGTGGTCGAGGCGGTATACCGTCTGGTCCAGCCGGCCGCATGAGCCGGCTGATCGGCCTTGGCCTGCTGCTGGCGGGCCTGTTGTATCCCTTTGCGGTGTATTTCGGCATGGAGCATTTCGCTCCCTGGCAGTTCGGCCTGTTGCTCGGCGGCCTGTGGTTGGCCCGGGCTCTGACCGGCGAACGGCGTCCCGGCAGCCTGTGGATGGCGGGCGCCGCCCTGGTTTTCTGCCTGCTGCTGGCGCTGTTCGATAACCCGTTGTTGCTGCGCTGGTACCCGGTGCTGATCAGCGGCTTCATGCTCACGCTGTTCGGCCTGAGCCTGAAATACGGCCCGCCGGTGGCTGAACGCCTGGCTCGCCTCAGCGAGCCTGCGCTGCCGGAAAAGGCGATTCGCTATACCCGCCAGGTGACTGTCGCCTGGAGTGTGTTTTTCCTCTGTAACGGATTGCTCGCCGCGGCCCTGACCCTATGGGCGCCGCTGAGCTGGTGGACGTTGTACAACGGCCTGATCTCCTACGGGTTGATGGGTTTGCTGTTTGCCATTGAATGGCTGTTACGACAACGCGTACGAGGCCGCGCATGAATTGGATAAAACTTGAGCAGTTGCTGCTCAAGTCGTTGCCGGAACGGGCCGTCACGCTCGAGCCGGCACTCGATCACAGCCACCTGCGGCACCAGGCCCTGAGCCTGGCCGCGGGCTTGCAGGCCAGGGGCGTACAGCGCCTGGCCCTGCACCTGGAAGATGCCGCCGAACTGGCCATCGCCCTGCTCGGTGCCTGGCGCGCCGGGGTCAGCGTACTGCTGCCCGCCGACCTGCAACCGCAGACCCGGCAACGCTGGTCGACCCAGGTCGATCTGTGGCTGACCGACCAGCCGGGCGATGCCCACTTGGCCGACTTCGACTCGCCGCCATTGCCCGCCGCCGAACTCGATCTCGACGGCTGCCGCCTGAGCCTGTGCACCTCCGGCTCCAGCGGCGAACCCAAGCGCATCGACAAATCCCTGCGCCAGCTGGCCAACGAAGTCGAGGCCCTGGAGCAACTGTGGGGCGAGGGATTGGGCCAGGCCTGCATCATCGGCAGCGTCGCCACCCAACATATCTACGGCCTGCTGTTCCGTGTGCTCTGGCCGCTCTGCGCCGGGCGCACCTTCGTCCGTCGGCAACTGCCGTTCCCGGAAGACCTGCAGCGCGCCAGCCGCGAACACCCGGCCTTTGCCTGGGTCGCCAGCCCGGCCTTGCTCAAGCGCATGGGCGACAACCTCGACTGGCCGGCCCTGAGCCCGGTACGCCGGGTGTTTTCCTCTGGCGGCGCGCTGCCTGCCGACGCCGCGCAAGGCCTGCACCAGCGTCTTGGACAATGGCCAACGGAAATCCTCGGTAGCTCGGAAACCGGCGGCATCGCCTGGCGCCAGGGCGACAGCCTGTGGCAAGCCTTCGCCGGGGTCGAGCTGAGCCAGGACAGCGACGGCGCCCTGCTGATCGCCTCGCCCTACCTGCCGACCGGGCATGTCGAACACACCGCCGATGCCGCGCGCATCGCCGCCGATGGGCGTTTCGAGCTGCTCGGGCGTCTGGACCGGATCGTCAAGCTGGAAGAAAAACGCATTTCCCTGCCGATGCTGGAACAGGCCCTGGCCGAGCATGCCTGGGTCGCCGAAGCGCGCCTTGGGGTGGTCCGGGAAAACCGCGCTTCCCTCGGCGCGCTGCTGGTCCTCAGCGAACAAGGCCTGCACGCCTTGCGCAATCAGGGTCGCAGGGCCCTCACCCAAGCGCTGCGCCAGCACCTGAGCCAGCATTGCGAGGCCCTGGCGCTGCCGCGCCGCTGGCGCCTGCTGCGCCAGTTGCCCCTGAACAGCCAGGGCAAGCTGCCCCAGGCCGACATCGAAGCCCTGCTGCTGGCCCCGCGCCCACGGGCGCCGGAAGTGCTGGAACAGCTCGAGGCCGACGGCGAATGGAGCCTGCAACTGGCGATCCCACCGGACCTGGCCTACTTCAGTGGCCACTTCCCCCAGACCCCGGTGCTGCCGGGCGTGGTCCAGGTGGACTGGGCATTGGCGCTGGGCCAGCAGTTGCTCGATCTGCCGGGGCGCTTTGCCGGCATGGAAGTGCTGAAGTTCCAGCAACTGGTGCGCCCCGGCGACCAGGTGCAATTGCACCTGCGCTTCGATCATGAGCGCGGCAAACTCTACTTCGCTTATCGCAATGACACCGCCGCCTGCTCCAGCGGCCGCATCCTGCTGGAGAACGCCTGTGGATAAGTTATGGGCGCCAGGCGAGCGCAGCCCCCAGCGGCTTTTTGTAGCCGCTGCCGAAGGCTGCGATCGGCCGCGCAGCGGACGCCCGGGAGGCAACTCCCATGCATAACCCTTGCGCCGTCATCCCGGTCTACAACCATGAAGCCGCCGTGCCGGCGGTGGTCGAGGCCCTGCTCGCCAGCGGCCTGCCCTGTGTGCTGGTGGACGACGCCAGCAGCCCGGCCTGCGCCGCCGTGCTGGAGCAACTGGCCGAGCGCGAACAGGTATTCCTGGTCAAGCTTGCGGTCAACCAGGGCAAGGGCGGCGCGGTCATGGCCGGGCTGCGCGAAGCCTCGCGCCTGGGTTTCAGCCACGCCCTGCAAGTGGACGCCGACGGCCAGCACGACCTGCGCGATGTGGATAACTTTATCGCCACCTCCCGCACCCACCCCGAAGCGCTGGTCTGCGGTTATCCACAGTACGACGCCAGCGTACCCAAGGGCCGTTTTTACGCGCGCTACCTGACCCACGTCTGGGTCTGGATCAATACCCTGTCGTTGCAGATCCCCGACTCCATGTGCGGCTTCCGGGTCTACCCCCTGCCGCCCATCCTGGCGCTGATCGACTCGGTGAAGATCGGCCAGCGCATGGATTTCGACACCGATATCCTGGTGCGCCTGGCCTGGCGCAACCAGCCGATGCGCTGGTTGCCGACCCAGGTCCGTTACCCGGCGGATGGCCTTTCGCACTTTCGCCTGTTCCACGACAACCTGCTGATTTCCAGCATGCACGCCCGGCTGTTCTTCGGCATGTTGCTGCGCGCGCCGCTGATTCTCTGGCGACGGTGGCAAGCATGACGGCGCTACACGACAAGCAGGACAAGCAACATTGGGCCGAGCACAAAGAGCGCGGCAGCTTCTGGCTGATGAAGCTCACCGCCTTCGGCGTGCGCGTGCTCGGCCGCCGGGTGTTGAGCCCGGTGCTGTACATCATCGTGTTCTATTTCTTCCTGTTCGGCCGCGGTGCCCGCCGCAGCGCCTGGTTGTACCAGCAGCGCCTGGCCGACTGGAGCGGCAAGGCCGAACTGCGTCCCAGCCACTGGCGGGTGTTCGGCCAGTTCATGGCATTCGCCGACTCCCTGCTGGACAAGCTCGACGTGTGGAACGGCAAGCTGCGCCTGGAACAGATCGAGATCGTCGACCCGGCCCGGCTGCGCGACCAGTTGCGCGGCACCCGCGGACAGATGCTGGTGGGCGCGCACCTGGGCAACCTCGAAGTCTGCCGCGCCCTGGCCGAGCTGGGCGAAAAGGTCACCATGAACGTGCTGGTGCACACCAAGCACGCCGAGCGTTTCAATCGCCTGCTGGGCGAGGCCGGAGCCACCAACCTGCGGCTGATCCAGGTCAGCGAGCTGGATCCGGCGGTCATGCTGCAACTGAGCCAGCGCCTGGATCGCGGCGAATGGCTGGCGATTGCCGGCGACCGTGTACCGCTGCATGGCGGGCGCAACGTGCGGGTGGATTTCCTCGGCCATCCGGCCCCTTTCCCACAAGGGCCGTGGCTGCTGGCGGGCCTGCTGAAATGCCCGGTCAACCTGCTGCTGTGCCTGAAAAACAATGGCCGCTATCGAGTGTTCCTCGAACCCTTCACCGAGGCCGTGGCGTGGAAGCGCAGCGACCGCGAACAGGTCATCGCCCAGTGGACTGCCCGCTACGCCGAGCGCCTGGGCCAGTACTGCCTCGAAGCGCCCCAACAATGGTTCAACTTTTACCCTTTCTGGAAGACCGATGACGACGCATCCGCTTGAGCCGGTAACCTTCGGCGAACTCCCTTTGCGCATCGAAGACGTGCTGGCCCTGGCCAACCGTCAGGCGCCGACCCGACTGCAAGGCGACAGCGCATTCCGCCAGCGCATCGCCAAGGGCGCGCAATTCCTCGATTCGCTGCTGGACAAGGAAGGCGTGATCTACGGCGTGACCACCGGCTACGGCGACTCCTGCGTGGTCGCGGTGCCGCTGCAGCACGTCGAGGCGCTGCCCCGTCATCTGTACACCTTCCACGGCTGTGGCCTGGGCAAGCTGCTGGACGCGCAAGCCACCCGCGCGGTACTGGCGGCGCGCTTGCAGTCGCTGTGCCATGGCGTGTCCGGGGTGCGCGTGGAACTGCTGGAGCGCCTGCAGGCGTTCCTCGAACACGACATCCTGCCGCTGATCCCCGAAGAGGGTTCGGTGGGCGCCAGCGGCGACCTGACGCCGTTGTCCTACGTAGCCGCGACCCTGTCCGGCGAGCGTGAGGTGATGTTCTGCGGCGAGCGCCGGACCTCGGCCGAGGTACACCGCGAGCTGGGCTGGGAGCCGCTGGTGCTGCGGCCGAAAGAAGCCCTGGCATTGATGAACGGCACCGCGGTGATGACCGGCCTGGCCTGCCTGGCCTTCGCCCGCGCCGACTACCTGCTGCAACTGGCCACGCGCATCACCGCACTGAACGTGGTCGCCTTGCAGGGCAACCCGGAGCATTTCGACGAGCGCCTGTTCGCCGCCAAGCCGCACCCGGGGCAGATGCAAGTCGCCGCCTGGCTGCGCCAGGACCTGGCCATCGACGCGCCGACCGCGCCGCTGCACCGCCTGCAGGACCGCTACTCGCTGCGTTGCGCGCCCCATGTGCTGGGCGTGCTGGCCGACAGCCTGGGCTGGCTGCGTGGCTTCATCGAGACCGAGCTGAACAGCGCCAACGACAACCCGATCATCGACGCCGAGGCCGAACGCGTGCTGCACGGCGGGCACTTCTACGGCGGGCATATCGCCTTCGCCATGGACAGCCTGAAGAACCTGGTGGCCAACGTCGCCGACCTGCTGGATCGCCAGCTCGCGCTGCTGGTGGACGAGCGCTACAACCACGGCCTGCCGAGCAACCTGTCCGGCGCCCCGGCGGACCGCGCCATGATCAACCACGGCTTCAAGGCGGTGCAGATCGGCACCAGCGCCTGGACCGCCGAAGCGCTGAAAAACACCATGCCGGCCAGCGTGTTCTCGCGCTCCACCGAATGCCACAACCAGGACAAGGTGAGCATGGGCACCATCGCCGCCCGCGATGCGATCCGTGTGCTGGAGCTGACCGAACAGGTCGCCGCCGCGACTCTGCTGGCCGCCAACCAGGGCGTCTGGCTGCGTGGCCGGGCCGAGGATGCGCGGCCGTTGCCGCCGGCCCTGGCGGCCATGCACCAAGAGCTGGCCAAGGACTTCCCGCCGGTGATCGAGGACCGCGCCCTGGAAGGCGAACTGCGCCTGTGCCTGCAACGCATTGCCGAGCAACACTGGAGGCTGCATGCGTAGTCGGGGCGTGCTGCACGCGGACACCGAGATCCAGGTGCCGTTTTTCGACGTCGACACCATGCATGTGGTCTGGCACGGGCATTACGTGAAGTACCTGGAAGTGGCGCGCTGCGCCCTGCTCGACAAGCTCGGCCACAACTACCAGCAGATGCGCGATTCCGGCTATGCCTGGCCGGTGATCGACCTGCAGCTGCGTTATGTGCGCGGCGCGGTGTTCGGCCAGAAGCTCAAGGTCCGCGCCAGCCTGGTGGAATGGGAAAACCGCCTGAAGATCAACTACCTGATCAGCGACCTGGAAACCGGCGAACGCCTGACCCGCGCCAGTTCGGTGCAGGTGGCGGTGGAGATCGCCAGCCGCGAGATGCAACTGGCTTCGCCCAAGGTGTTCACCGATGCCGTGGAAAGGATGCTGCCATGAGAACCCTTTGTAGCCGCTGGCGCAGCCTGCGATCGGGTGCGCAGCACCCGCACACCCTGAGTACCGAAACGCCACGCCCGCTGCACAATCGATCGCAGCCAGGCGGCAGCGGCTACAGGCTGTTGGGTTTGTTGTTGGCGCTCGGCTTCAGCTCGTTGGCCAATGCTTTCGATCTGCAACAGCTCAGCGACCAGCTGGCCAAGCCCGAGGTGATCCACGGCAGCTTCGTCCAGGAGAAACACCTGCGCGCCCTGCCCCAGCCGCTGACCAGCAAGGGCAGCTTCATCCTGGCGAAGAACCATGGCCTGCTGTGGCTGCTGAAAACACCGCTGCAACAGGACTACCGCATCACCGGCCAAGGCATCGCCCGCCGGGAGGGCAGCGGCTGGCAAATGTTGCCGAACAAGAGCGCCGGGGCCGAACAGAACCGCCTGTTCCTCGCCGTGCTGCAAGGCGACAGCAGCGGCCTGCAACGGGACTTCGAGCTGGCCCTGGCCGGCGACGCCAAGGCCTGGAAACTGACCCTGACCCCACGTTCGCTGCTGCTCAAGCAGGTGTTCAACCAGATCAACATCGACGGTGGCGAACTGGTGCAGCGCATCGAGCTGCTGGAAACCCAGGGCGACAGCACTGTGCTGAAGATGCACGACAGCATCAGCAACCAGCCCTTGAGCGACGCGGAGCAACATGACTTTGCCGAGTGAACGCTGGTGGCCGCGCCTGTTCCTGCTCCTGCTGGTGGCCGTGCTGGCCCTGGCCGGCTGGCAATGGCGTCATGGCGCGCCGCTGTCGGCCAACCTCATGGAGCTGGTGCCGGGCACCGACCCCGATGCCCTGGAGCTCAAGGCCGAGCAGCGCATGCAGGAGCCGCTGAACCGCGAAATGCTGGTGCTGGTGGGCCACGCCGAGCGCCAGCAGGCCATCGCCATGGCC
Organism: Pseudomonas sp. NFACC41-3; assembly: GCF_900109505.1. Classification (NCBI taxonomy): domain Bacteria; kingdom Pseudomonadati; phylum Pseudomonadota; class Gammaproteobacteria; order Pseudomonadales; family Pseudomonadaceae; genus Pseudomonas; species Pseudomonas sp. NFACC41-3. Next base: position 418,915 of record NZ_FOAE01000006.1, on the reverse strand, counting down.
CAGCGCCTGGGTGAGCAATGGCAGGCCAGCGGGCTGTTCGAGAAGGTCCAGTGGAACCTGCAGGCCGACCTGCCGGCGCTGCGCACGCAATTGCTGCAAGGGCGCCTGGCAATGCTTGGCGCCGCCGACCGCCAGCAGTTGATCGAGCACCCCGACGCCTTTATCCAGCAGCGCGTCCAGGCGCTGTTCGACCCCTTCAGCAGTTTCAGCCTGGTTCCGAGCCAGGACGACTGGCTGGGCCTGACCGGACGCATCCAGAACAGCCAGCCGCAACGTGGCGCGGTGCAACTGGACATCGGCAGCGGCACCCTGGTCGCCGATGCCGACGGTAAGAGCTGGGTGCTGCTGCGGGCGCGCACCACCGGCAACGCCTTCGACATGCAACTGCCGCTGCAAGTGGCGGCCCTGCTCCAGCACAGCCGCGAACAGGCCGCCCAGGCCGACGTCCAGTTGCTGGCCGCCAGCGGCCTGCTCTACGCCGCCAACGGCCAGCAACAGGCCTCCCGCGAGATCACCTGGGTCGGCGGCGGCGCTACCGTCGGCATCCTCCTGCTGCTGTTGCTGGCCTTCCGGCGCTGGCGGGTGTTGCTGGCGTTCGTGCCGGTGCTGGTGGGCATGCTGTTCGGCGCGGTGGCCTGCGTCGCCCTCTTCGGCCATATGCACGTGATGACCCTGGTGCTGGGTTCGAGCCTGATCGGCGTCGCCGTCGACTACCCACTGCACTACCTGTCCAAGAGCTGGAGCCTGCGCCCCTGGCACAGCTGGCCGGCGCTGCGCCTGACCCTGCCGGGGCTGACCCTGAGCCTGGCCACCAGTTGCATCGGCTACCTGGCATTGGCCTGGACGCCGTTCCCGGCCCTGACCCAGATCGCCGTGTTCTCCGCCGCCGGGCTGCTGGGTGCTTACCTGAGCGCGGTGTGCCTGTTGCCGGCGCTGCTGCGCGGCGTCGAGCTGCAACCGGCGCAATGGCCGCTGCGGGTAGCCGAATGGCTGCTGAACCTGCGCACGCAATTGCTCAAGCGCGTGTCCAGCCCCTGGCTGCTGGCGCTGGTGATCGCCTTCTGCGCCGGCGGCCTGTGGCAGCTGGAGAGCAAAAACGATATCCGCCAGTGGATCGGCGCGCCGCCACAACTGCTCAACGAAGCCCAGGCCATCGCGCGGATCACCGGCTACCAGCCCACCAGCCAGTTCTTCCTGGTGCGCGGCGCCGATCAGCCACAGCTGCTCGAACGCCTCGGCGCCCTGAGCGAGCGCCTGGAGCAACTGGTCAACCTGGAGAAACTCCAGGGCTATCTATCGCTCAACCAGCTGGTGAGCCTGCCCAGCGAGCAACAGCGCCTGCGCCAGGCCCTGGACGAGCTGCCGCGGCACTGGCAGCCGCTGCTGGATCTCGGGGTACCGGTGGCGGCCCTGAACGCGGAACTCGCGCAATTGCGCGCGCTGCCCAGCGAAGACATCGACGCGGCCCTGCAAGGCCCGCTGGCCGAGCCTTACCGCACCCTGTGGCTGGGCCCCACCGATAACGGCGTGGCGGCGATGGTCAGCCTGCAGGGACTGAACAACCCACAGTTGCTGCGGATACAGGCGCAGGATCTGCCGGGGGTGCAACTGGTGGACCGCCTGGGCGACCTGAACCAAGTGTTCGCCGCCACCCAGGTCAGCGCCGCCGAGCTCAAGCTCGCTTCCTGCGTGCTGATCGTTGTGCTGCTGATCCTGCCGTTCGGCCTCGGTGGCGCCCTGCGCCTCGTCGCCCTGCCGCTACTGGCAGCCCTGTGCAGCCTCGCCAGCCTGGGTTGGCTGGGGCAACCGCTGACCCTGTTCAGCCTGTTCGGCCTGTTGCTGGTGACCGCCATCAGCGTCGACTACGCCATCCTCATGCGTGAACAGGTCGGCGGGGCCGCCGTGAGCCTGCTCGGCACCTTACTTGCAGCGCTGACCACCTGGCTGTCGTTCGGCCTGCTGGCGATTTCCAGCACCCCGGCGGTCAGCAACTTCGGCCTGTCGGTGAGCCTGGGCCTGGCCTTCAGTTTTATCCTGGCGCCCTGGGCCGGTCGCCAGCGCCATCGCCAGCCCGTTACGGAGCCCGTCCTGTGATGACCGCCCTGTTCTGGCTCATGGCGCTGCTGCTGTTTGCGCTCGCCACCCGTATCGGCAGCCGTTTTGGCCTGATCCCGATCGTCAGCCAGTTGCTGCTGGCGACCTTCGGCCTGCCGCTGCTGATGCTGTTCTGGATCGAACCGCACTGGCAGCTAAGTGGCGCCCAACTGGTCTCGCCGACCTGGCTGAAGAACCTGTACGGCTTGAGTTTCGCCCTGCTGCTGGGGCATATCCTCAGCGACGTGATCGACCTGCGCCTGGACCGCCAGAGCCTGAAGATCGCCCTGCCGAGTTTCGCCATCCCCTTCGCCTGCGGCCTGGCCACGGCGGTCTGGCTGTTGCCGGCGCAACCCTGGCTGAGCTCCCTGGCGGTTGGCCTGCTGTTCGCCATTACCGCGATTCCGGTGCTGTACCTGTACCTGCGGCACATCGACTACCCGCCGCTGGCCACGCGGCGCCTGGTACAGACCGCGATCCTCATCGACCTCAGTTGCTGGACCCTGTTCGGCGTCGCCCAGGGCAGCCTGCACCTGAGCAGCCTGCTGCTACCACTGGCCGCAGCCTGCCTGCCGCTGCTCCTGCGCGGCCTCGGCCTGCGCCAGCCGCTGCTGCACAGCCTGGGTTTCTTCGGCCTGCTGGTGGTGGCCGAGCACTACAAGCTCAACGCGCTGATTTTCGGCATCGGCTACCTGCTGTGCATGGCCGCCCTCAAGGTGCCGCTGGTGCTGCCGTTAAAGGCAGCCTGGATGAGCCGTTTGCAGACTTTTATCGCCATCCCGCTGATCCTTACGTTCGGCATCGTGCAGATCAACGTGCACAGCGCCATGGACAGCCTCGGCTGGGTGCAGCTGGGGGCCTTGCTGCTGTTGCCGATTGCCAGCAAGCTGCTCGGCAACTGGCTCGGCCTGGGCTGGGCCGGCGCCTCCTTCAAGGGCGCCAGCCGCTGGCGGGAAAGCCTGCTGCTGAACATTCGCGGGCTGAGCGAGATCGTCTTTCTCAACCTGCTGCTGCAACAACAGCTGATCAGCCCGGCGCTGTACTTCGCGCTGATGCTCATGGGCCTGATCGCCACCCTGATGCCGGCCCTGGCCGGGCTGCACCGAACACCTTTGGTCCCTTTGAACCCGAACATCGCCGAACCGGCAAGGAGCCCCAGTGCCAACAGTTGAAATGGAACGCCGCCAGATTGTGGTGATCGGCGCTGGCCCATCGGGCGCCATTGCCGCCGCGCTGCTCAAGGGCAAAGGCCACGACGTGCTGATCGTCGAGCGCCAGCATTTCCCACGGTTTTCGATCGGTGAAAGCCTGCTGTCCCACTGCCTGGATTTCGTCGAAGAGGCCGGCATGCTCGAGGCGGTCAAGGCTGCGGGCTTCCAACTGAAGAACGGCGCCGCGTTCGCCTGGGGCGAGCGCTACAGCGCCTTCGACTTCGGCGACACCTTCAGCGAAGGCAAGCCCACCACCTTTCAGGTGCAACGCGCCGACTTCGACAAGCTGCTGGCCGATCAGGCCGCCCTGCAAGGCGTTGAAGTGCGTTATGGCGAGGCCATCGTCAGCGCCGACTTCAACCTGGCCAGGCCGCAGCTGCAGGTGCTGCGCGAAGACGGCAGCGAGTACCGCGTGGAAGCGGACTTCGTCCTCGACGCCAGCGGCTACGGCCGCGTGCTGCCACGCCTGCTGGACCTGGAGGCGCCCTCGAACTTCCCGGTCCGCCAGGCGGTGTTCACCCACATTGAAGACCGTATCGACAGCCCGGCCTTTGAGCGGGAAAAGATCCTCATCACCACTCACCCCAGCAAACGCGACGTGTGGTTCTGGACCATCCCGTTCAGCAACGGCCGCTGCTCGGTCGGCGTGGTGGCGGCCAAGGAGCATTTCGACGGCCGTGGCGACGACCTGGACCAGTGCCTGCGCGGTTTCATCGAGGAAACCCCGAGCCTGGCCAAGGTCCTGCACAACGCCGTCTGGGACACCCCGGCGCGGGCCATCGGCGGCTACTCGGCCAACGTCAAGACCCTGCACGGCCCGGGCTTCGCGCTGCTGGGCAACGCCGCGGAATTCCTCGACCCGGTGTTCTCCTCCGGCGTGACCATCGCCATGCGTTCGGCGAGCATGGCCGCCGCCGTGCTGCATCGGCAGTTGCAGGGCGAAAGCGTGGATTGGGAAAGCGAATTCGCCATCCCCCTCAAGCGCGGCGTCGACACCTTCCGCTGCTACGTCGAAGGCTGGTACGCCGGCACCTTCCAGGACGTGATCTACCACCCGGGCAGCTCGCCGGAAATTCGCCGGATGATCAGTTCGATCCTCGCCGGGTATGCCTGGGACGAACGCAACCCGTTCGTCAGCGAACCCAAGCGCCGGCTGCGCATGCTCTCGGAAATCTGCGCCATGGAGGCTCCATGAACGACGCCCAGCCGCAGTACCTGAGCGCCAGCTACGTCGAGGAAACCCGCTTCGGCTTCTGGTTCCTGCGCAGCCATACCTGGCAGCACCATGTGCTGCGGGTGGCGATCAACGACCTGCGCCGCCTGTTCGACAACGAGCCGCCGAGCAACCCGGTGCTGCTGGATGCCGGCTGCGGCCAGGGCAAGTCGTTCCAGTACCTGCGCCAGGTGTTCGCCCCGCGGCGCCTGATCGGCCTGGACGCCGACCCGCACAGCCTCAGGCTCAGCAGTGAAGAAGCGGCGCGCCAGGGCTTGCAGGTCGAGCTGATCGGCAGCGACTGCGCGACCCTGGACGTGGCCGATGCCAGCGTCGACCTGCTGTTCTGCCACCAGACCTTTCACCACCTGGTGGAACAGGAAAAAGCCCTGGCCGAGTTCTACCGCGTGCTCAAGCCGGGCGGTTACCTGCTGTTCGCCGAATCCACCGAGGCCTATATCGACACCTGGGTGATCCGCTGGCTGTTCCGCCACCCGATGCACGTGCAGAAAAGCGCCGCGCAGTACCTGGAAATGATCCGTCGACAGGGTTTTGCATTCACTCCGCGCAATGTGTCTTATCCCTATCTGTGGTGGAGCCGTGCCAAGGATTTCGGGCTGCTCGAACGCTTCGGCCTGCGCCGCCCGAAACCCTTTGGCCAACGGGAAGAAACCCTGGTCAATGTGGTTGCCCGCAAACCCCTGCACGAAGGTGCCGCTGGATGATCCGTGCCCTGCTCGTCGGCTGCCTGCTGTTGCTGAGCGCCTGCGCCAGCCAGCCGCCGCTGCCCGAGAAAACCCCGAGCCTGGCCCTGCCGCTGCAATTGCACGTCGAGCGGCAACAGGCCGGGCAGCGCCAGGACTGGCTGCTGGTGATCCAGGCCGAAGGGCCGGGCATCCGTTGGTCGCTGATCGACCCGCTGGGCATTCCCCTGGCGCGCCAGCAACTGATCGACGGTCGCTGGCAGGCCGACGGCCTGTTGCCGCCGAACCCGGAGGCCCGCGAACTGTTCGCCGCATTGCTGTTCGCCCTGACGCCCGCGGGCGAACTGCGAGATAATTATCCAGCCGCCCGGCAGCACGGCGCGCAGCGTGACCTCGCCCCGCACTGGCAGGTCCGCTATCGCCAGGCTCTGGACTTCCGTCTGGAGTTGCCTCGTGGCTTGCACTACCACATCAGCCCGCTGACCGCCGAGAACGCCTCATGACGGCCTACCTGAATGCCCTCGGGGTGATCTGTGCCCTTGGGCGCGACAAGCAGCAAGTGGCCCGCAGCCTGTTTGCCGGCGACTGCTCCGGCATGCGCGCCGCAGCCGGCTGGGTGCCGGAGCGCAGCGTGCCCGTGGCCGCCGTCCAGGGGCCGCTGGCGAGCATGCCGCCGCCGCTGAGGCAACAGGGCAGCCGCAACAACCAGCTGCTGCTGGAGGCCGCCCTGCAGATCCGTGGCGACATCGACCGGGCCATCGCCCGCTACGGCCACAGCCGCATCGGCATCGTCCTCGGCACCAGCACCTCGGGCATCGACGAAGCCAGCCGCGGCATCGCCCATTACCTGCGCGACCGGCATTTCCCGGCCGATTACGACTACCGGCAGCAGGAACTCGGCGCGCCGGCGAATTTTCTCGCCGACTGGCTCGACCTCAGTGGCCCGGCCTATGTGATTTCCACTGCCTGCACTTCCAGCGCCCGCGCCCTGATGAGCGCCCGCCGCCTGCTCGACCTGGGCCTGTGCGACGCGGTGCTGTGCGGCGGCGTCGACAGCCTGTGCAAGCTGACCCTCAACGGTTTCTCGGCCCTGGAAGCGGTGTCCGCGCAGCGCTGCAATCCGTTCTCGGTCAACCGCGACGGCATCAATATCGGCGAAGCCGCCGTGCTGTTCCTGATGAGCAAGGAAACCCTCGGCGCGCAACCGATCGCCTTGCTCGGCGGCGGCGCCAGCTCCGACGCGCACCATATTTCCGCCCCCGAACCCAGTGGCCGCGGCGCCCTGCAAGCCATGCAGAAGGCCTTGCACAACGCCGGCCTGCACGCCGCACAGATCGGCTACCTGAACCTGCATGGCACGGCCACCCAGCACAACGACGCCATGGAAAGCCTGGCGGTCGACCAGTTGTTCCCGGCCGGCGTGCCTTGCTCGTCGACCAAACCCATGAGCGGCCATACCCTGGGCGCCGCCGGGGCCCTGGAAGCGGCGTTCTGCTGGCTGAGCCTGTCCACCGCGAACAGCGCGCACGCCCTGCCGCCCCATGTCTGGGACGCCCAGGCCGACCCGCAACTGCCGCCGCTGCATTGGGTCACCGCCACCACACGTCTGGAGCAGAACGCTCCGCGCTGCCTGATGAGCAACTCCTTTGCCTTCGGCGGCAACAACGTCAGCCTGATTATCGGAGACGCCCCATGATTGACTGGCCGCTCGCCGAACTGCTGCCCCACGCGGGCGACATGATCCTGATCGATCAGGTCCTGGGGTTCGATGAAGAGCAGATCCGTACCCGCCTCACCGTCAAGCCCGATGGCCTGTTCAACCGTGCCGACGGCAGCCTGCCGGCCTGGGTCGGCATCGAGCTGATGGCCCAGAGCGTCGCCGCCTATGCCGGTTGCCATGCGCGCCAGAAAGGCCAGGCCGTCGAGCTGGGGTTCCTGCTCGGCACGCGCAAGTTCGAATGCAATGTGGAACACTTCCCCGCAGGCAGCGAACTGCAGATTCACGCCTTGCGCTCCCTGCAAGACGACAACGGCATGGGCGTATTCGAATGCCACCTGAGTGCCCCCGGCATTCAGGCCGTCGCCCGCCTCAACGTGTTCTGTCCGCCACAGGCGGACAGCTACCTGAACGAATCACCCGCTTTATCAACAGGAGTCCAGCCATGACTGAATCCATATTGGTCACCGGCTCCAGCCGTGGTATCGGCCGTGCCATCGCCCTGCGCCTGGCCCAGGCCGGCTATGACCTGATCCTGCATTGCCGCAGTGGCCGCGGCGAAGCCGAGGCCGTGCAGGCCGAAGTCGAGGCCCTGGGGCGCCAGGCGCGCATCCTGCAATTCGATGTGACCGACCGCGCCAGCTGCAAGGCCGCTCTCGAAGCCGACGTGGAAGCCCATGGCGCCTACTACGGCGTGGTGCTCAATGCCGGCCTGACCCGCGACGGCGCATTCCCGGCCCTGAGCGAAGACGACTGGGACACCGTGCTGCGTACCAACCTCGACGGCTTCTATAACGTGCTGCACCCGCTGATCATGCCGATGATCCGGCGCCGCGCGGCCGGGCGCATCGTCTGCATCGCCTCGGTGTCCGGGCAGGTCGGCAACCGTGGTCAGGTCAACTACAGCGCTTCCAAGGCCGGCCTGATCGGCGCGGCCAAGGCCCTGGCCATCGAGCTGGGCAAACGCAAGATCACCGTCAACTGCGTGGCGCCAGGCTTGATCGACACCGCCATGCTCGACGAGAACGTGCCGGTGGACGAGCTGCTGAAGATGATCCCGGCCCAGCGCATGGGCACCCCGGAGGAAGTCGCCGGCGCGGTGAACTTCCTGATGTCCGCCGAGGCCGCCTACATCACCCGCCAGGTGCTGGCGGTCAACGGAGGCCTGGTCTGATGAAACGTGTGGTCGTCACCGGCATGGCCGGCATCACTTCGCTGGGCAGCGACTGGGACACCATCGTCGCCAACTTCAGCGCCAACCGCAGCGGCATTCGCCGGATGGACGAATGGGATCGCTTCAGCGAGCTCAATACCCGCCTGGCCGGCCCCGTGGACGACTTCAAGGTACCGGCGCACTGGACCCGCAAGCAGCTGCGCAGCATGGGCCGGGTGTCGCGGCTCGCGGTGGGGGCCGCCGAGCAAGCCCTGGCCGATGCCGGCCTGCTGGGCGACGAGTCGATCAAGGATGGGCGCATGGGCGTGGCCTGTGGCTCGTCCACCGGCAGCACCGACGAGATCAAGGCGTTCGGCAACATGTTGCTGAACTCGGTGGCCGAAGGCCTCAACGCCAACTCCTACGTGCGCATGATGCCGCACACCACCGCGGCCAATATCAGCATCTTCTTCGGCCTCACCGGCCGGCTGATCCCGACGTCCAGCGCCTGCACCAGCGGCAGCCAGGGCATCGGCTACGCCTATGAGGCGATCAAGTTCGGCCGCCTGCCGCTGATGCTCGCCGGCGGCGCCGAAGAGCTGTGCCCGACCGAAGCCATGGTGTTCGACGCGCTCTACGCCACTAGCTTGAAAAACGATGCCCCGCACACCAGCCCGCGGCCCTACGACAGCGACCGCGACGGCCTGGTGATCGGCGAGGGCGGCGGCATGCTGGTGCTCGAAGAGCTGGAGCACGCCCTGGCCCGTGGCGCGCATATCCATGCCGAGATCGTCGGCTTCGGCAGCAACGCCGACGGCCAGCACACCACCCGTCCGGAGCAGGCCACCATGCGCCGGGCCATGGAGCTGGCCCTGGAAGACGCCAGCCTCGAGCCTTCGGCCATCGGTTACGTCAACGGCCACGGCACCGCTACAGAACAGGGCGACATTGCCGAAACACTGGCCACCAGCAGCCTGTTCGGCAGCCGGATGCCCATCAGTTCGCAGAAGAGTTTCCTCGGCCACACCCTGGGAGCCTGTGGCGCGCTGGAGTCCTGGTTCAGCATCGAGATGCTCAACCGCGACCTCTACGTGCACACCCTCAACCTCGACACGGTGGACCCGCGTTGCGGCGAGCTGGATTACCTGCGCGGCGAATTCCGGCAGATGAGCTGCGAATACGTGATGAACAACAACTTTGCCTTTGGCGGCGTCAACACTTCGCTGATTTTCCGCCGCTGGCCTCAATGACGTTACTCCCCGGAGAAAATGGAATGTCTTCCCTGCTTCGCGCATGCCTGATCGTGCTGGCCCTGTTGACCTGTGTCTCGTGCACCAGCAAGCGCATGTACACCCCGGACCGGGTCCTGCCCCCCACCCTCAAGGCCGACCACGAGGAAATGAAACAGGCGATCCTGAAAAACCTGGTCGCCCGCAAGTGGACCGTGCAGCGCATCAGCCCGGAGCTGATCCAGGCCGAGATCACCGTGCGCGAGCAGTACCACGTGGAAATCGACATCCAGTACACACCGACCCACTACAAGATCCTCTACCGCGACAGCCGTGGCATGAACTACGCGGACGGCAAGATCCACAAGAACTACATCCGCTGGGTGCGCCTGCTGGACAAGGGCATCCTGCGCGAGCTGAAGGACAACCAGAACGAGCGGACCGCGCAACAGCTGTCCAGCTCGGCCCAGGCGATTGCCGCGCCTAATTGAGCGCCAGCCGCCCCCTTTTCTACGTCAAGGAGACCACCATGCAACTGAAGACCCTGGCCGCTGCCGCCACCCTGCTGCTCTGCACCCTGCCCGGCGTCAGCCAGGCCCGTGATACCGCGCTGTACCTGCCGTTCGACAAGGTCGTCGCCGAAGCCATCAGCACCGGCAAGATCGACGGCAGCGTGAAGTTCTACCTGGCCGGCAACAAGCCAGCCGGCAAGGTCACGGTGGTCAGCGCCGGCGCGGTCACCAACAAGAAGACCAACGCCTTCAACAAGAGCGACGAAGTGGCCTGCGAATGGGTCCTGCAATCGGCGCTGATCACCCTGCACCAGGCAGCCAAGAAAGTCGGCGCCAATGCCGTGACCGACATCGCCAGCTTCTACAAGAGCAACGAGCGCAAGGACGCGAAAACCTACGAATGCCACGCGGGCGCCCTGATGGCAGGCGTCGCGCTGCGCGGCGATCTGGCGAAGGTGGAGTAAGGCGCCTGTCGATGAAATCGGCATGACCTGATCCACAGTTTCCATCCCCCGGAAACGACAAAGGGCGCCTTTCGGCGCCCTTTCACTTACAACTCGGCCTTGCGGGTCAGCAGTTCGACAAAGGCCTTGGCCATTGGCGAACGCTGGTCGGTACGCTGCGCCAGCCACACCGCCGAGACCGCCTCGGGGTCGAGCAGCGGTCGATAGACCACGCCGTCGATGCGCATGCGCTGGTAGGACGCCGGCAACACCGAGACACCCAGCCCCGCCGCCACCAGGCCGATGATGGTCATGGCCTCGCCCGCTTCCTGGGCAAAATGCGGGGTGAAGCCGACATCCCGGGCCAGGGTCAGCAACTGCGCATACAGGCCGCTACCGTAGCTGCGCGGGAAGAACACGAAAGGCTCCTGGGCCAGGGCCGACAGCGCCAGGCCGGCTTCGCTGCCGGCCACCAGCGGGTGCTTGGAGCCCAGCACCGCCACCAGCGGTTCGCGCAGCAACTCCACCACGCTCAGGGAATCCGGCAGCGGCAACGGCCGCATGATCCCGACCTGGATCGACTCGTCCAGCAGCGCCTCGGCCACCTGGGTGCTGCTCATCTCGCGCAGCTTCAGGTGCACGTCGGGAAAACGCTGGCGAAAGGCGAAGATCGCCTGGGGGATGCTCGAGTTGAAGGGCGCCGACGAGGTGAAACCGATCTTCAGTTCGCCCAGCTCACCCAACTGCGCCCGGCGGGCCACATCCGCGGCCTTGTCGACCTGGGCCAGCACCTGTCGTGCCTCATCGAGGAACAGCCTGCCGGCCTCGCTGAGCTCGACCCGACGATTGGTACGCTCGAACAAACGCGCGCCGACCTCCTGCTCCAGCACCTGGATCTGCTGGCTCAAGGGCGGCTGGGAGATGCCCAGGACCTGGGCGGCGCGGCCGAAATGCAGCTCTTCGGCCACCGCGATGAAGTAACGCAGGTGACGCAATTCCATGATCGCCTCATTAGGTCGTAAAACATATCAATCAGGTCGAACAATATATTGGAAAGAAACATTAGCCAGCTATATGCTTTTTTCCATTGCCTGACCGGCCGCGCTCCCCCCGAGGTCCCCCGTGAAAACCGCTGTCGCTCCACTCGCCCACGAACTCCCTCCCACCGCCCTCGATGGGGTGGTCGCGCAACTGAACGAGGTCTACATCGAAAAAGGCACGCCGATGTTCATGCGCACGGTGCTGGCGCTGTTCAGCGGCGGTTTTGCTACCTTTGCCCTGCTCTACTGCGTGCAACCGATGATGCCGCTGCTGTCCCGGGAATTTTCCATCAACGCCGCGCAAAGCAGCCTGATCCTCTCGGTCGCCACCGGCCTGCTGGCCATCGGTCTGCTGGTCACCGGGCCGATTTCCGACCGCATCGGCCGCAAGCCGGTGATGGTGGCCGCCCTGTTCGCCGCCGCGCTGTGCACCCTCGCCAGCGCCCTGATGCCGAGCTGGCACGGGGTGCTGCTGATGCGCGCGCTGGTAGGGCTGTCCCTGAGCGGCCTGGCGGCGGTGGCGATGACTTACCTGAGCGAAGAGATCCATCCGCAGCACATCGGCCTGGCCATGGGCCTGTACATCGGTGGCAACGCCATTGGCGGCATGAGCGGACGCCTGATCACCGGGGTGCTGATCGACTTCGTCAGCTGGCACACGGCGATGCTGGTGATCGGTGGCCTGGCGCTGATCGCGGCGGCGGTGTTCTGGAGAATCCTCCCCGAATCGCGCAACTTCCGCGCCCGCTCGCTGCACCCGCGCAGCCTGCTGGACGGCTTCGTCATGCACTTTCGCGACGCCGGCCTGCCGCTGCTGTTCCTCGAAGCCTTCGTGCTGATGGGCGCGTTCGTCACGCTGTTCAACTACATCGGCTATCGCCTGCTGGCCGCGCCGTATCACATGGATCAGGCCTTCGTCGGCCTGCTGTCGGTGGTGTACCTGTCGGGGATCTACAGCTCGGCGAAAATCGGCGCCCTGGCCGACCGCCTGGGGCGGCGCAAAATGCTCTGGGCCACCATCTCGCTGATGCTCGCCGGCCTCGCCCTGACCATGCTCAGCCCGTTGCCGGTGGTGATCATCGGCATGCTGATCTTCACGTTCGGCTTCTTCGGCGCCCACTCGGTCGCCAGCAGCTGGATCGGCCGGCGCGCCCTCAAGGCCAAAGGCCAGGCCTCATCGCTGTACCTGTTCAGCTATTACGCCGGTTCGAGCATCGCCGGGACGGCGGGCGGGGTGTTCTGGCACATGGCCGGGTGGAACGGCATCGGCCTGTTTATCAGCGCCCTGCTGGTGGTGGCGCTGCTGGTGGCGTTGAAGCTGGCCAAGCTGCCGCCGCTGGCCACTCGGTAGTCGCCAAACGACCATGCCGGCGACCAGCCCCCCGCGATCCATGTGCGGGGTCCGGTCGCCGGCATGGGCGATAACCGAGGCGGTCGATCGGCTTACCTGACGATCTCCACCAGGTCGACGTCGATCTCGCGCTTCATCAACCCCTTCTCGACCTCGCCGGTCAGCCTGACTTGGGTCTTCTCGTTGAACGCCACTGGCGGCAGGTCTTCGTCGTCGATCTCGACGGTGATGGTGCCGCTGGCATCCTTGAATTCGTACTTGTCGTCATTGTTCAGCTTCTTGACCACATGGCCCTGCAACACCACCGGCGTATCGTCCGCGGCATCGTTGGCCGCCGCGACGCTGGTGACGGCCTGGGCGCCGGGACCGGTGTAGCCGACAGCCAGGGCAGCGGTGCTGAACAGCGGAGCGAGCAATAGAACGAGGTAACGGGTTTTCATGGCAGTGATCCAATGTGGGTTTCGATAGCGCCAGATTAACCAGTCAGACTGAATTGAAACTTAATCCGCCAGGCCGTTTCCCGGGCGCAAAAAAAAGGCCCGGCAAATGCCGGGCCTGGTTATCGGATCGCGATCACTGATGATATTGCGCCGACAGTTCGTGTACTGCGCGCAGGAAGGCGCCGGCGTGTTCCGGGTCGACTTCCGGGGTGATGCCGTGGCCGAGGTTGAACACATGGCCGCTGCCCTTGCCGTAGCTGGCGAGGATGCGCCCGACTTCGGCACGGATCGCCTCCGGCTTGGCGTAGAGCACGGTCGGGTCCATGTTGCCTTGCAGGGCGACCTTGCTGCCGACCCGTCGGCGCGCTTCGCCGAGGTCGCAGGTCCAGTCCAGGCCCAAGGCGTCGGCACCGGCGTCGGCGATGCTTTCCAGCCACAGGCCGCCGTTCTTGGTGAACAGGATCACCGGCACCTTGCGCCCTTCGTGCTCGCGGATCAGGCCGCTGACGATCTTGCGCATGTAGGCCAGGGAGAACTCCTGGTAAGCCGCCGCCGACAGGTTGCCGCCCCAGGTATCGAAGATCTGTACCGCTTGCGCGCCGGCCTTGATCTGGCCGTTGAGGTAGCTGACGACCGACTGCGCCAGCTTGTCCAACAGCAGGTGCATGGCTTGCGGGTTGTCGTAGAGCATCGCCTTGGTCTTGCGGAAGTCTTTCGACGAGCCGCCCTCGACCATGTAGGTGGCCAGGGTCCAGGGGCTACCGGAGAAGCCGATCAACGGCACGCGGCCGTTGAGCTCACGGCGGATGGTGCTGACCGCGTCCATCACGTAGCCCAGGTCCTTGTGCGGATCGGGGATCGGCAGGGCCTCGATATCGGCCAGGGTGCTGACGACCTTCTTGAAACGCGGGCCTTCGCCGGTTTCGAAGTACAGGCCCTGGCCCATGGCGTCGGGGATGGTCAGGATGTCGGAGAAGAGGATGGCCGCATCCAGTTGTGGATAGCGGTCCAGCGGTTGCAGCGTGACTTCGCAGGCGAACTCCGGGTTCATGCACAGGCTCATGAAGTCACCGGCGTTGGCACGGCTGGCGCGGTATTCAGGCAGGTAGCGCCCAGCCTGACGCATCATCCACACCGGGGTGACGTCTACGGGTTGCTTGAGCAGGGCACGAAGGAAACGGTCGTTCTTCAGGGCAGTCATGTCGGCATCCGGAAAAAAAGTGCGGGCATTTTCTCAGAGCGCGACGCAAAAGGCACGGCGAGAGCCGTGCCTTTTATCTATCGGGTCAATTTGTCGCGCCACAAGTGCCGCTTCTGTAGCCGCTGCCGAAGGCTGCGATCGATCTGGGCGGCATTCCGACAACGCGGGCGCAGGATCGTGAGATCGCTGAAGGCCTGCGGCCTTATCGCAGCCTGCGGCAGCGGCTACAGGGATAGCCTTTGCTGTATCAGACGCCCAGGTAGTCGAGGATGCCTTCGGCGGCGTTGCGGCCCTCGAAGATCGCCGTCACCACCAGGTCGGAACCGCGCACCATGTCGCCACCGGCGAAGATCTTCGGGTTGCTGGTCTGGTGCTTGTACTGGCCCTGTTCCGGCGCCACGACGCGGCCCTGGCTGTCGGTCTGGATGCTGAACTGCTCGAACCACGGCGCCGGGCTCGGGCGGAAACCGAAGGCGATGACCACGGCGTCGGCCGGGATGATCTCTTCGGAACCCGGGATCGGCTCGGGGCTGCGACGGCCACGGGCGTCCGGCTCGCCGAGACGGGTCTCGACCACCTTCACGCCTTCGACCTTGTCTTCGCCGACGATGGCGATCGGCTGGCGGTTGTAGAGGAACTTCACGCCTTCTTCCTTGGCGTTCTTTACCTCTTTGCGCGAGCCGGGCATGTTCGCTTCGTCACGACGATAGGCGCAAGTCACCGCCTTGGCGCCCTGGCGGATCGACGTGCGGTTGCAGTCCATCGCCGTGTCGCCGCCACCGAGGACCACGACCTTCTTGCCCTTCATATCGACGAAGTCTTCCGGCGACTTTTCAAAGCCCAGGTTGCGGTTGACGTTGGCGATCAGGAAGTCCAGCGCGTCGTGCACGCCCGGCAGGTCCTCGCCGGCAAAGCCGCCCTTCATGTAGGTGTAGGTGCCCATGCCCATGAATACCGCATCGTATTCTTCGAGCAGTTGCTCCATGGTCACGTCCTTGCCCACCTCGGTGTTGAGACGGAACTCGATACCCATGCCGCTGAAGACTTCGCGACGATTGCTCAACACGGTCTTTTCCAGCTTGAACTCGGGGATGCCGAAGGTCAGCAGGCCGCCGATTTCCGGGTTCTTGTCGAACACCACCGGGGTCACGCCACCGCGTACCAGCACGTCGGCACAGCCCAGGCCCGCCGGGCCCGCGCCGATCACCGCGACCCGCTTGCCGGTCGGCTTGACCTTGGACATGTCCGGGCGCCAGCCCATGGCGAAGGCGGTGTCGGTGATGTACTTCTCCACCGAACCGATGGTCACCGCGCCGAAGCCGTCGTTGAGGGTGCAGGCACCCTCGCACAGACGGTCCTGCGGGCACACCCGGCCGCAGACTTCCGGCAGGGTGTTGGTCTGGTGCGACAGCTCGGCGGCGGCGAGGATGTTGCCCTCGGCCACTAGCTTGAGCCAGTTGGGAATGAAGTTGTGCACCGGGCACTTCCATTCGCAGTACGGGTTACCGCAACCCAGGCAGCGGTGAGCCTGGTCGGCCGACTGCTGGGGTTTGAAGGGCTCGTAGATCTCCACGAACTCTTTCTTGCGTTGACGCAACAGTTTCTTCTTCGGATCCTTGCGCCCGACCTCGATGAACTGGAAGTCATTATTCAGACGTTCAGCCATAGTTAAAACCTCATCAAACTCTTCAGGCGCATATCACTGCGGGTTGGCACGGGTGCTGGAAAGCAACGATTTCAAGCTGGCAGCCTTCGGCTTGACCAACCAGAAGCGACGCAGGTAGTCATCGAGGTTCTCGGCCAGGTTACGGCCCCACTCGCTACCGGTTTCCTCGACGTATTCGTCCAGCACGCGCTGCAGGTGGCTGCGATAGGCTTCCATCGCTTCGCCGCTGATCCGCTGGATTTCCACCAGCTCGTGGTTGACCCGGTCAACGAATGTGTTGTCCTGGTCGAGCACGTAGGCGAAACCGCCGGTCATGCCTGAGCCGAAGTTGTAACCGGTTTTGCCCAGCACGCAGACGAAACCACCGGTCATGTATTCGCAGCAGTGATCGCCAGTGCCTTCCACCACGGTGTGGGCACCGGAGTTGCGCACGGCGAAACGCTCGCCCGCGGTGCCGGCGGCGAACAGCTTGCCGCCGGTAGCGCCGTACAGGCAGGTGTTGCCGATAATCGCGCTGTCCTGAGTCTTGTAGGCGCTGCCTTTGGGCGGAACGATCACCAGCTTGCCGCCGGTCATGCCCTTGCCGACGTAGTCGTTGGCGTCGCCTTCGAGGTACAGGTTCAGGCCGCCGGCGTTCCACACACCGAAGCTCTGACCGGCAGTGCCCTTGAAGCGGAAGGTGATCGGCGCCTTGGCCATGCCCTGGTTACCGTGGACCTTGGCGATTTCGCCGGAGATCCGCGCACCGATGGAACGGTCGCAGTTGCAGATGTCGAGCGCGAACTCGGCACCGCTGAGGTCGTTGATCGCAGGCTTGGCCATGGCGACCATTTTCTCGGCCAGCAGGCCCTGGTCGAACGGCGGGTTGCGATCGACCTGGCAGAACTGCGGCTTGTCCGCCGGGATATGGTCGCTGCCCAGCAGCGGGGTCAGGTCCAGGTGATGCTGCTTGGCGGTCTGGCCTTCGAGGATTTCCAGCAGATCGGTGCGACCGATCAGCTCTTCCAGCGAACGCACGCCCAGCTTGGCCAGCCACTCACGGGTTTCCTCGGCGACATAGGTGAAGAAGTTCACCACCATCTCCACGGTACCGATGTAGTGGTCCTTGCGCAGCTTCTCATTCTGAGTCGCCACGCCGGTGGCGCAGTTGTTCAGGTGGCAGATACGCAGGTACTTGCAACCCAGGGCGATCATCGGCGCGGTGCCGAAGCCGAAGCTTTCGGCGCCGAGGATCGCCGCCTTGATCACGTCGAGGCCGGTTTTCAGGCCGCCGTCGGTCTGCACCCGGACCTTGCCGCGCAGGTCGTTGCCGCGCAGGGTCTGGTGGGTTTCCGCCAGGCCCAGTTCCCACGGCGCACCGGCGTACTTGATCGAGGTCAGCGGCGAGGCGCCGGTGCCACCGTCGTAGCCGGAGATGGTGATCAGGTCGGCGTAGGCCTTGGCCACACCAGCGGCAATGGTGCCGACGCCGGCTTCCGCCACCAGTTTCACCGAAACCAGCGCCTGCGGGTTGACCTGCTTCAAGTCGAAGATCAACTGCGACAAGTCTTCGATGGAATAGATGTCGTGATGCGGCGGTGGCGAAATCAGGGTCACGCCAGGTACCGCGTAACGCAGCTTGGCGATCAGGCCGTTGACCTTGCCGCCCGGCAGCTGGCCGCCTTCGCCGGGCTTGGCGCCCTGGGCCACCTTGATCTGCAGCACTTCGGCATTGACCAGGTATTCCGGGGTCACGCCGAAACGGCCGGTGGCCACCTGCTTGATCTTCGAGCTCTTGATGGTGCCGTAGCGCGCCGGGTCTTCGCCGCCCTCACCCGAGTTGGAACGCGCACCCAGGCGGTTCATGGCTTCGGCCAGGGCTTCGTGGGCCTCCGGCGACAGCGCGCCCAGGGAGATGCCGGCGGAGTCGAAACGCTTGAGGATCGATTCCAGCGGCTCGACTTCGCTGATGTCCATCGGCGTGTCCAGGGTCTTCACCTTGAACAGGTCGCGGATCATCGACACCGGGCGGTTGTCCACCAGCGCGGTGTATTCCTTGAACTTGGCGTAATCGCCCTGCTGCACGGCGGCTTGCAGGGTGTTGACCACGTCCGGGTTGTAGGCGTGGTATTCGCCACCATGGACGAACTTCAGCAGGCCGCCTTGCTGGATCGGCTTGCGCGGGCTCCAGGCTTCGGCAGCCAGGGCTTTCTGCTCGGCTTCGATGTCGACGAAACGCGCGCCCTTGATGCGGCTCGGCACGCCACGGAAGCTCAGCTCGCAGACTTCCTCGGACAGGCCGATGGCCTCGAACAGCTGCGCACCGCGGTAGGACGCGATGGTCGAGATACCCATCTTCGACAGGATCTTCAGCAGGCCCTTGGTGATGCCCTTGCGGTAGTTCTTGAACACCTCGTAGAGGTCGCCCAGCACTTCACCGGTACGGATCAGGTCGCCCAGCACTTCGTAGGCCAGGAACGGATAGACCGCCGAGGCGCCGAAACCGATCAGCACCGCGAAATGGTGCGGATCGCGCGCGGTGGCGGTTTCCACCAGGATGTTGGAGTCGCAGCGCAGGCCCTTCTCGGTCAGGCGGTGGTGCACCGCGCCGGTGGCCAGGGACGCGTGGATCGGCAGTTTGCCCGGGGCGATATGGCGGTCGCTGAGGACAATCTGGGTACGACCGGCGCGCACGGCTTCTTCGGCCTGGTCGGCGACGTTGCGGATCGCCGCTTCCAGGCCGAGGCTTTCCTCGTAGTTCAGGTCGATGACCTGGCGCTCGAAGCCCGGGCGGTCGAGGTTCATCAGCGAGCGCCACTTGGCGGGCGAGATCACCGGCGAGCTGAGGATCACGCGGGAAGCGTGCTCAGGCGATTCCTGGAAGATGTTGCGCTCGGCACCGAGGCAGATCTCCAGCGACATGACGATGGCTTCGCGCAGCGGGTCGATCGGCGGGTTGGTGACCTGGGCGAACTGCTGGCGGAAGTAGTCGTACGGCGTGCGCACACGCTGGGACAGCACGGCCATCGGCGTGTCGTCGCCCATGGAGCCGACCGCCTCATAGCCTTGCTCGCCCAAGGGACGCAGCACCTGGTCGCGCTCCTCGAAGGTGACCTGGTACATCTTCATGTACTGCTTGAGCTGGTCGACGTCGTAGAACGCCGAACCGTGGTCGTTGTCTTCCATGGTCGCCTGGATGCGCAGGGCATTCTTGCGCAGCCATTGCTTGTACGGATGACGGGACTTCAGGCGGTTGTCGATAGCGTCGGTATCGAGGATCTGCCCGGTTTCGGTATCCACGGCGAAGATCTGGCCCGGGCCGACACGACCCTTGGCGATCACGTCTTCGGGCTGGTAGTTCCAGACGCCGATTTCCGAAGCCAGGGTGATGAAACCGTTCTTGGTGGTGACCCAGCGCGCCGGGCGCAGGCCGTTACGGTCGAGCAGGCAGACGGCGTAGCGGCCGTCGGTCATGACCACGCCCGCGGGGCCGTCCCACGGCTCCATGTGCATGGAGTTGTATTCGTAGAACGCGCGCAGGTCGGCGTCCATGGTCTCGACGTTCTGCCACGCTGGCGGAATGATCATCCGCACGCCACGGAACAGGTCGATGCCGCCGGTGACCATCAGCTCCAGCATGTTGTCCATGCTCGAGGAGTCGGAACCCACGCGGTTGACCAGCGGGCCGAGTTCTTCCAGATCCATCAGGTCGTTGGTGAACTTGGTGCGCCGGGCCTGGGCCCAGTTGCGGTTGCCGGTGATGGTGTTGATCTCGCCGTTGTGGGCGAGGAAGCGGAACGGCTGCGCCAGCGGCCATTTCGGCAGGGTGTTGGTGGAGAAGCGCTGGTGGAACACGCAGATCGCGGTTTGCAGGCGCGGGTCACCCAGGTCCGGATAGAAGGCGGCGAGGTCCGCCGGCATCATCAGGCCTTTATAAATGATGGTCTTGTGGGAAAAGCTGCAGATGTAGTGGTCGGTATCGGCGGCGTTGGCTACCGACGAACGACGACGGGCACTGAACAGCTTGACCGCCATGTCCTGGTCGCTCAGGCCTTCGCCGCCGATGTAGACCTGTTCGATCTGCGGCAGGCGCTCCAGGGCCAGGCGGCCGAGAACGCTGGTATCGATCGGCACTTTGCGCCAGCCGATCAGTTGCAGGCCTTCGGCCAGGATCTCGCGGTTCATGTTCTCGCGAGCGGCTTCGGCCTTGGCCGGATCCTGGTTGAAGAAGACCATGCCCACGGCATATTGCTTGGGCAATTCGACACTGAAGGTTTCCTGGGCAATGGCTCGCAGGAACGCGTCAGGCTTCTGAATCAGCAGACCGCAACCGTCGCCGGTCTTGCCGTCCGCGTTGATCCCACCGCGGTGGGTCATGCAGGTCAGGGCCTCGATGGCCGTTTGCAAAAGGGTATGACTGGGTTCGCCCTGCATATGGGCTATCAGGCCGAAACCGCAGTTATCCTTGAATTCATCTGGTTGGTACAGACCTGCTTTCATAGACACTTTCTCACCAGGCTGCCTCTTATCGAGACAAATTTCTTTTCAATTCAACCAGTTACCATCCACGCCGAACGTACGCCGGCTTTGCGGGGGCAAAAGGGAGGTCATTGTACACACCGACACAGACGCTCACAAATTTGGCGACGAAATGTCGCAAATCTATGTCGCATTTATGAAAGGTTTAAAGCGATATGCTGTGCTAGTCAAAACTTTTTTAGTTCGGACCGCGACGACTCAAAAGCTACTGTGACGCAGACACCACAAGGCACGCGGCCTTGAAGGCAGCATGCGCATGCGGATTTTTTTGAGGTGCTGGGAGAGGCGGCCTGGGTAAGGCCGCCGAATCTTCAGCGAGTTGCTGCCAGTTCCTGTTGGACGCTGGCGACAGTGCGAGGCCAAGGTTTACCAGCCTGAACCTTCGCTGGCAAGGCCTTGATAGCGGTAACGGCTGCATCACGGCTGCTGAAACTGCCGTAAGTGATCACATACAGCGGCTTGCCGTTGAGGACTTTCTTGAAATAACGGTACTGAGCGCCCTGCTCCTTGACGAAGCTCTGCGCCGCGGCTTCGGAACTGGTGCCCAGGATCTGCACGACGTAGTTGCCTGGCGCCTGACCGGCGTACCAGCTACCACCAGTGGCGGCCTTGGCTACGGTGACAGGTTTCTCGGCAGGCTTGGCGGCCGGTGCAGCCGGCTTGCTGACCGGAGCAGGCGCAGGCTTGACCACCGGAGCTGGCTTGGCGGCAGCGACCTGGGTCGGCGCCGGGGTCGGACGGGCTTCAGGCGTCGGCGCCGGGCCGGCCGGCACGCCGGCTGGTGGTGCGATAGTGGTCACGGTCGGCGGCGTGGCGCTGGAGCCTTCCACCGGCACGCCATCGTCACCCTCGGTGATCCCACCGGCGGCTTCGGCCAGAGGACCGCGCATCACCGGTTGCGACTGGCCGACCAATGGCAGCGGCATTGGCTGGGAAGAACCGGCGAACTCGACAGCCGGGCTGCCATTGCTGTTCGGTTGTGGCGTCTGGCCCAGCGGCAGCTGCGCCTGTTCGTTGGCTGGCGCACCAGCAGTACTTGGTGCCTTGCTGCGACCCGGCATCAGCCAGGCAGCGGCAACGGCCACCACTACGACTGCGGATATCGCCAATACGTGTTTCTTCGGCATGTTGAACCCCATACTTGGACGCTTGACCGCTGAGCGGCTGGCAATCATGGCTTCGATCATTGCATCCCGGGCGACCTGGTTGATGTTGCCAGGCCAGCCATCGGAGCCTTCGTGAATATCACTGATCTGATCCGCGGAGAAAAGTTCGATACCCCGCCCTGCGCCTTCGAGACGCTGCGCCAGGTATTCGCGGGTTTCTTCTTCGGTGTAAGGCTGCAGCTCGATGACATGGAAGCGCTCTTCTTCCGCGCTCAGCAGCTCCAGGCCGGCAATCAGCGACGACTCGCCGAACAGGAACACATGCGGGCGACCTTCCGGTGCGCCGGCGGCGAGCGCCAGCAGTGCCTCGAGCGCCGACTCGTCGAGCTGCTCGGCGTCATCCACCAGCAGATAGACTTCCTGGCCGGTCAGGGCCAGTTGCACCACTTGCGCCAGGATCGGCCCGATTTCGGCCTGCTCGACGTTCAGCGCCTGGGCCACCTGCCGCAGCACGCCCGCCGCGTCGCCGGCACCACGGGCGGAAACCACCACGCTCTGTACCGACTGCTTGTTGGTGCTGGCTACCAGGGCCTGACGCAGCAGCGTCTTGCCGCTGCCTTGCGGGCCGGTAACGACCAGCAGCAGCTGGCTGTAGCGCGCCAGGTGATGCAGCTGCCCCAGCACCGGCTTGCGCTGGGCGGGGAAAAACTTGAAGCCAGGCACCCGTGGAGCAAAAGGGTCATGGCTCAATTGATAGTGGCCGAGGAAAGCCTCGTCGGCATGCAAACTAGTCATGGGGATCTTATTAACCTTTAAGCTGAGCCAGGGCGCGGTAATCCGCTCCCAGCGTGGCCTGTAAAACCTCTTTCGGATAATCGTCGGTCACTACGGCTTCGCCCATGCGGCGCAACAGCACCAGACGCAAACGACCATCGATCACTTTCTTGTCAATTGCCATGTGTTCGAGAAAATCCGCTTCGGTCATTTCCTCGGGCGGAATGACCGGCAAGCCTGCGCGCTGGAACAGGCGAATGCCGCGGTCACGCTCCTCGGCGGTAATCCAGCCAAGGCGTGCGGACATCTCCAGTGCCATTACAGTGCCAGCGGCGACCGCTTCACCATGCAGCCAGACACCATAGCCCATGTGGGTTTCGATGGCGTGGCCGAAGGTATGCCCCAGGTTCAGCGTGGCGCGCACGCCGGACTCACGCTCGTCGGCGCCCACCACGGCCGCCTTGGCCGCGCAGGAGCGTTCGATGGCATAGGTCAGCGCCTGCTGGTCCAGGGCTCGCAAGCGGTCGACGTTGTCTTCGAGCCAGGTAAGGAACGGCTCGTCGCAGATCAGACCGTATTTGATGACTTCCGCCAGGCCGGCCGACAACTCGCGAGGCGGCAGGGTATTGAGCGAGGCAGTGTCGATCAGCACCACGTTCGGCTGATAGAAGGCGCCGACCATGTTCTTGCCCAGCGGATGGTTGATACCGGTCTTGCCGCCCACCGACGAGTCGACCTGGGATAGCAAGGTGGTAGGAATCTGGATGAAATCGACGCCACGCTGGTAGCAGGCGGCGGCAAAGCCGGCCATGTCGCCGATCACCCCACCGCCGAGGGCGATAATCGTGGTGCGACGATCGTGGCGTGCGGTCAGCAGGCCATCGAAAATAAGCTGCAGGGTTTCCCAGTTCTTGAACGCTTCGCCGTCGGGAAGAACCACCGAGATCACCGAGAACTGGGTGAGGCTGCGTTTCAGACGCTCAAGGTACAGCGGCGCTACGGTTTCATTGGAAACGATCGCCACTTGTCGCCCGGCGATGTGCGGAGCCAGCAACTCGGGCCGGTCCAACAAACCTTCGCCAATATGAATCGGGTAGCTGCGCTCGCCTAGATCGACCTTAAGTGTCTGCATGTGTCCCCACAGTGAAGATGGAAGCTGGTGTCCTGCCTTGCATTAACGACTGGCATCGCCAGGCTTTCTGACGCCGCGCAATAGCCATGCGCCACAACCGTGAGCGATCATGGCAAGGCGCCGAGGATAGCGCATTTCACGCTGCGCATTAACGGGGAGGCAGTTGCTGCAGGCGGTCCAGTATGTCCAGCACCACCATGCGCGGTGGCCGTTCATCGGTTTCAACCACCAGGTCGGCGATTTCCCGATAAAGCGGATCGCGAATCGCCAACAAGTCCCGCAGGGTCTTCGCCGGGTCGGCTGTGCGCAGCAGCGGTCGATTGCGATCCCGTGCGGTGCGACCGACCTGCTGCTCCACCGAAGCATGCAGATAGACCACACGCCCCCCGGCATGCAGCGCCAGACGGTTGGCTTCGCGCATCACCGCGCCGCCGCCGGTCGCCAGGACCACGCCATCGGCGGAGCACAGCTCGGCGATCATGGCCTGTTCCCGATCACGAAAGCCCGGCTCACCTTCTTTATCGAAGATCCACGGGATATTGGCACCCGTGCGCAACTCAATTTCCTTATCGGAATCTTTGAATGGCAGGCGCAGCTCTTTGGCCAGCAAGCGACCAATGGTGCTTTTTCCAGCCCCCATTGGCCCAACAAGAATCAAATTTCGCACAGAATCAACGACTCACAGCAATCGCCTGGTTGTTCATGATACGCGGAGTGAGAAATACCAGCAGCTCGGATTTTTTCTCCGACACCACGTCACGCCGGAAAAGGCGGCCAAGATACGGCACATCGCCGAGAAATGGCACCTTATCTACAACCTTGCTTTGCGTATTGGAGAAAACTCCACCGATGACGATGGTCTCTCCATCGTTGATCAGGACCTTGGCGTTGACCTCGTTCTTCTTGATCGGCGGCACGTCCTGGACTTTGTTCAGGTAGTCCGGCTCGTCCTTGGTGACCTTGACCTCCATGATGATGCGGTTATCCGGGGTGATCTGTGGCGTTACCTCCAGGGACAGCGAGGCCTCCTTGAACGACACCGAGGTCGCCCCGCTGGAGGCGGCTTCCTGATAGGGGATTTCCGTGCCTTTGAGGATCTTCGCCGTCTCCTTGTCGGACGTGACGACCTTGGGCTGGGAGACGATTTCCCCGTTACCGGTCTTTTCCATGGCTGTCAGCTCAAGGTCCAGCAACACATTGTCGGTGATGAAGGCGATACCCAGGCCGGAGGTATTGGCGGTAGTGCCCAGGTCGACGAACGGTGAGTTGCTGCTGGTACTGCCCGGCGTGCCTATGGTGGAGGAACCATTGGTGCCGTTGCTGACCCCCGAGGCATTCCAGTTGCCCTGATTCTGGATCGAACCGCCCCAGCGCACGCCCAGGCTTTTGTCGTAGTCGACGTTGGCCTCGACGATCCGCGCCTCGATCATCACCTGGCGCACCGGGATATCCAGCTGGCTGACGATCCGCCGCAGCTCGTCCAGGCGCTCCCGGGTCTGGTAGGCGATGATGTTGTTGGTCCGCTCATCGACAGTGATCGACCCGCGTTCGTCGGACTTGTCCTCAGCGCGGGTGACCGACTGGAACAACTTGGCGATCTCCGCGGCCTTGGCGTAGTTGACCTGCAGCAGTTCGCGCCGCAATGGTTCCAGGTCGGCGATCTGCTTCTGCGACTCCAATTCCTGGCGTTCGCGGGCAGCGATTTCATCGGCCGGCGCCACCAGCAACACGTTGCCCACCTTGCGCTTGTCCAGCCCCTTGGTCTTGAGCACCAGATCGAGGGCCTGGTCCCACGGCACATTCTGCAGGCGCAAGGTAATGCCGCCCTGCACCGTATCGCTGGCCACCAGGTTGAGGTTGGTGAAGTCGGCGATCAGTTGCAGCACCGAGCGAACCTCGATGTCCTGGAAGTTCAGCGAGAGCTTTTCGCCGTTGTAGGCCGAGCGCTCGGCGTTGCGTTTCTGCAGGTCGCCAGAGGTCATCGGCCTGACGCTCACCGTGAGTTTGTTATCCGTCTGGTAGGTCGAGTAATCGAAAGTGCCGCCGGGCTCGATGGTGACGATGGCCTTGCCGGACTCTGCCCGGGCGCTGACGAACTGCACGGGGGTGGCGAAATCCTTGACGTCCAGCCTGACCCGCAGGGGCTCGGGCAGGCGGGCCTTGGCGAAGGTGAGGACGAGCTTGCCGTCGCGCTCCTGTATGTCCGGGCTCATTTCCGAGTCTGAGAGGTCGATCAGTACATTCCCCTCGCCCTGCTCGCCGCGCTGAAAATCCACGCTGCGAATCGACCGCCCCACGGAAGCCACGGCCTTGGCCCGTCCCGACGCGACAGCCGGCTGCCCCGGCGCACTCAGCGCCGCCGTCGCCCCCTGGCCGATCACCACAAACAGCTGATTGCCAGCGACCCGAGTGCTGTAGGGCGCCAGCGCGACCAGATTGACGACAACCCGGGTACGCTGCCCCGATTCGACCACCGTCACACTGCGCGCATTGCCATTGCCCAGGTCACGGCTCTTGTCTGCCAGCTGGCTGACGACACCGGGCAGATCGAGGGCGATCCGCGCCGGCTGGTCGGTGGTATAGCCGCGCGGCTCGGGCACCGGTCCATCGAAGGTCAGCTTCAACTCCAGGCGATCCCCCGGCAGTGCTGCGACATCCAGGGCCTTGAGGCTGGCCGCCATGGCCATCGGTGAAAGCAACGCCATCCATAGCGCAATACCGAAGGCTGAAAAGATCCTGTTCATGATGCGAGTTCCACTATGAGTGTTCTTTTAATGGAATGGTCCGTGGTCGCTCCAGCCACGCTCCCGCTCCATCGGGAACAATCTCGACCACGTCGACCTGTGAATCGCTGATCGCGACAATCCGCCCGTCGTTACGCCCCAGGTAATCGCCGACCTTCAGCCGATGCACGCCACCGGCGCCACGCAACAGCGCAAAGAAGCCGGAAGCATTGGAAAGGGTGCCCACCATCTCGAACTGTTCGATGCTGAAGCCCTCGAGATACTGCTTGCTACGGTTCGGATCCGGCTTGACCGCGGGCGAGCCTGCCCGACGTGCCGCCAGGTCCACCCTGATCGCAGGCTGAAACGGGCTGCGCAAGGGTGCGGCGTTATAGGTGAACGTTGGGTAAGACCCGAATGCCGGCATTGGTTCAATCTCGCCGGGCGACTGCAAACGCGCCTCGTTCATGTAGGCATCCAGATCACTGAAGTCGTCATCGTTGCCACAGCCAGCCAGCCCGACACATGCCAGCACAAGCAACAAGCCGTGAACGCGCTTCATGAGCGTGGCCCCTTGTAGCGGTAAGTCCTGGCCAGAATGTTCATGCGCAGCTTCGAACCGACCTGCGGCGTGACCGGTTTGATCTCGAAATCATGCAGGGTGACGATTCGCGGCAAACCGGCCACGCCGCTGACGAAAGTCGCCAGTGCGTGATAGCCGCCGGTAACCCTGATCTGGATTGGCAATTCGACGTAAAACGGCTGGACCACCTCCGGCAACAGCTTGATCTCTTCGAACTCCAGCCCGCTACCAAGCCCGGTGCGGCTGATGTCTTCAAGCAGGCCCGGCACCTCGGTATCGCTGGGCAACTGGCGCAGCATGAGGTCAAAGGCGGTTTCCATGGTCTTCATCTGTTCGGTGTAAGGCCCGAGGTTGGCCACCAGGCGCGCCTTGCTGGCGAACTGCTGTTTCAGCACGGCCTCGTCCGCCCGGCGCTGGTCGAGTTGCAGCAACAGATCCTTGAGGTACAGGTTGTAGCCGAGGGCCAGTACCAGCAGCATGAGCAGCGCCACGACCACGCCTTTGACCAGCGCCGGCCACGCCCCCATGTTGCTCATTTCCAGCTCGCCGAGATCGATCCGGCGCATCTGTGCCCACCCGCCGGACAGGTTCATTGCCCTTCCTCACCCAGGGCGGGCCGGGTCTGATGAACGGTCAGCTGAAACACATTGACCTGATCGGCGTTGTCCGCCCCGGCGGCCTTGACCTCTGTCAGGCTCGGCGCATCGAACCAGTCCGAGGCGTCCAGGTTGCGCATCAGGTCCGAAACACGATGGTTCGATTCGGCCGCCCCGGTGATGGAAAGAGTCTGCCCGCTCATCCTGACATCGGTGAAATACACCCCGTCCGGCAGGGTGCGGACCAATTGGTCGAACACCCGCGCACTGGTGGAGCGATTGCCTTGCAGGTCCTGGATGATCTTCATCCGTTCCACCAGTTGCTCGCGATGCAGCTTCAGCTCACCGATCTTGGCGATCCGTTGATCGAGCAAGGTGATTTGAGCGCCTACGTGATTGTTGCGCGCCAGTTGCCTGTCGATCGCCCGGTCGATGATCCTGTCGCCCGCGAACAACACACCCAGGGCCACCGCCGCAGCCGCCGCCAGGGCCAGGAAAAAGTGGCGACGCCGCTGTTCGCGCCGCGCCTCGCGCCAGGGAAGAAGATTGATCCGCGCCATCAGTCGAAACTCCGCAAGGCCAGCCCGCAGGCGATCATCAAGGATGGGGCCTCGCTGGCCAGGGCCGCGGCGTCGACCCTGGCGCCGATGCTCATGCCAACGAAGGGGTTGGCGATCAGCGCAGGCAAGCCCAGGCGCTGCTCGATCAATGGGACAAGCCCCGGAACCGAGGCGCTGCCACCCGCCAACAGGATGGAATCGACCTGGTGTTGCGGGGCGGAGGCCTGGAAAAACTGCAACGAGCGCGAAACCTGTTGCACGACCGCCTCCTGAAAGGGTTGCAGCACCTCACTGGCGTAATCGTCCGGCAGGCCGCCCTGCTTTTTTGCCTGGCCGGCCTCTTCTTTCGACAGCCCGTAGCGGCGCTGGATGTGTTCGGTCAGTTGGTGTCCGCCGAACAACTGCTCACGGGAATAGACGATCTGCCCTTCATGCACGACGCTCAGGGTGGTCAGGGTGGCGCCGATATCGACCAGCGCCACGGTCCGGGCAGTCGGCGAGCCGGCCGCCAGGGCGAACGAACGCTCCAGCGCGCAGACTTCCAGGTCCACCACTCGCGCAGTCAGGCCCGCAAGTTCGAGCGCCGCCTCACGAACTTCGATGTGCTCCTTGCGGCAGGCCGCCAACAGCACATCGACGCGTTCGGGATTGCGGGCCGAATAGCCGAGGACGTCGAAATCGATGGCGGCCTCGTCCAGCGGGTAGGGAATGTACTGGTCGGCGTCGACCTTGAGCTGGCTTTCCCGATCGTCGTCGGACAGCCCGGCCTCCATCTCGATGACCTTGCTGATCACCGCCGAACCGGCCATCGCCAGCGCCGCGTGCTTCGCACCCGGCCGGGCCCTGGCTAGCAGGCGAGACAGGGCATGCCCGACCCCTTCAGGCTCGACGATGTTTTTTTCGACCACGGCGTTGGCCGGCAACGGCTCCACGCCATAGGCCTCGACCCGAAAGCGGCCACCGACACGGCTCAATTCAAGAAGCTTGACCGAGGTGGAGCTGATATCGATCCCCAGAAGGGAACTCGCCTTTTTACTGAAGAGTCCTAGCACTACCAATTCCCTATGACTATCCGTGACTTACGGACTCTGGAATGTCCATTGCGTTCAATCACCACGTCTTGACAGACGGGCAAATGACGCCCTTGGCGGAAAAATGCTTATAATGCCCAGCGATTTTTCCGCGATTTATCTGCTGCGTGAGCCGATTCCTGACTGTGAATACCTGACGCCCAATTCATTCCTTTCTCTGGAAATCCAAAAGCCTTGATTCGTCTGCTGAAGTTTTTCGGGTGGTCCATCGTCGCTGTGTTCTGCGGGCTGCTCCTCGCTCTCTCCGGCGCGTTTCTCTATCTTAGTCCTGGGTTACCGTCGGTAGAGGCGCTCAGAAGTATCCAGTTGCAGATTCCCCTGCGGGTGTACAGCAGCGACGGCAAGTTGATTGCAGAATTCGGCGAAATGCGCCGCACTCCAATCCGTTTCGCCGACATTCCCCCCAACTTCATTAATGCGTTACTAAGTGCTGAAGACGACAATTTCGCCAACCACTACGGCGTCGATCCCAGCAGCCTGATGCGTGCCGCGACCCAGCTGGTCAAGAGCGGGCACATCCAGTCCGGCGGCAGCACCATCACCATGCAGGTGGCGAAGAACTTCTTCCTGAGCAGCGAACGCAGCTTCTCGCGCAAGACCACCGAGATCCTCCTGGCCCTGCAAATCGAGCGCCAACTGACCAAGGACGAGATCCTCGAGCTGTACGTCAACAAGATCTACCTGGGTAACCGCGCCTACGGCATCGAGGCCGCGGCCCAGGTGTATTACGGCAAGTCGATTCGCGATGTCAGCCTGGCGCAGATGGCGATGATCGCCGGCCTGCCGAAAGCGCCGTCGCGCTTCAACCCGCTGGCCAACCCGGCGCGCAGTAAAGAGCGCCGCGACTGGATCCTCGGGCGCATGTACAAGCTCGGCAAGATCAGCGAGGCGGACTACACCGCGGCGATCAACGAGCCTCTGAACGCCAGCTATCACGTGCCGACGCCGGAAGTGAACGCACCGTACATCGCCGAAATGGCTCGCGCCGAGATGGTCGGTCGTTACGGCAGCGATGCCTATACCGAAGGTTTCCGCGTTACCACCACGGTGCCGAGCGATCTGCAGGAACTGGCCAACACCGCCGTCCATGAAGGCCTGATCACCTACGACCAGCGCCATGGCTATCGCGGCCCCGAGTCGCGCCTGCCCGGCAAGACCCACGCCGCCTGGGCCCAGGAACTGACCAAGCAACGCAGCATCAGCGGCCTGGAACCGGCGATCGTCACCCAGGTCGACAAGAACGGCCTGCAGGTACTGACCCGCACCGGCGAAGAGCACGTAGGTTGGGACAGCATGAAATGGGCGCGCCCGTTCCTGAACACCAACAGCATGGGCGCCGCTCCCAAGCAGCCGAGCGATGTCGCCCAGGTCGGCGACCTGATTCGCGTGCAGCGCCAGGCAGACAACTCGCTCAAGTTCCGCCAGATCCCGGTCGTTCAGGGCGCGCTGGTGTCCCTCGACCCGCAAAACGGCGCCATTCGCTCGCTGGTGGGCGGCTTCGCCTTCGAGCAGAGCAACTACAACCGGGCGTTGCAGGCCAAGCGCCAACCCGGTTCCAGCTTCAAGCCGTTCGTCTATAGCGCCGCGCTGGACAATGGCTACACCGCCGCCAGCCTGGTGAACGATGCGCCGATCGTGTTCGTCGACGAGTACCTGGACAAGGTCTGGCGTCCGAAAAACGACACCAACACCTTCCTCGGCCCGATCCGCATGCGCGAGGCGCTGTACAAGTCGCGCAACCTGGTTTCGATCCGCCTCCTGCAGAGCCTGGGCGTGGACCGTACCATCGACTACATCAGCAAGTTCGGCTTCAACAAACAGGACCTGCCGCGCAACCTGTCGCTGGCCCTGGGCACCGCGACCCTGACCCCGATGGAAATCGCCACTGGCTGGAGCGTGTTCGCCAACGGCGGCTACAAGGTCACGCCGTACATCATCGACAAGATCGAAAGCCGCAACGGCGAAACCCTGTTCACCGCCAACCCGCCAAGCGTACCGACTGGCGACACGGCCAGCAGCGGGATCGCGGCACCAACAGAACAAAGCTTCACGGTGAACAACGTTCCTGGCGAAACCCCGAGCCAGGCACCTGTACAGGCACCTGCGGTGGCCGAACGCATCATCGATGGCCGCACCACCTACATCCTCAACAGCATGCTGGAAGACGTGATCAAACTCGGCACCGGGCGACGCGCCCTGGCCCTGGGCCGCACCGACCTGGCCGGCAAGACCGGGACCACCAACGAATCCAAGGACGCCTGGTTCTCCGGCTACAACGCCGACTACGTGACCACGGTCTGGACCGGTTTCGACCAGCCGGAAAGCCTGGGACGCCGCGAGTACGGCGGCACCGTGGCCCTGCCGATCTGGATGAACTACATGGGTGCCGCCCTCAAGGACAAGCCGGCCCATACCCAGGCCGAACCGGAAGGCATTCTCAGCCTGCGGGTCGATCCGGTCAGCGGCCGCGCCGCGACACCGGGCACGCCGAACGCCTACTTCGAACTGTTCAAGAGCGAAGACACTCCGCCTTCGGTCAACGAACTGGGCAATGGCTACGCTCCTGGCAGCCCGCTGCCGGCGGACGAGTCGGCGCCGATCGATCTGTTCTGACCGCCTTCGCGGGCAGACCTCTCCACTGGAACGAGGTCTACCCGCGACAAAGCCGCCACGGATCTCCCCCCGATCCAAAACGACACCCACAAAAAAGCCCCGACTCTCGCGAGCCGGGGCTTTTTTTCAACACGTCTTCGACTTAGCCGTTGAACACGTCATCCACGCTTTTGAGCGGGTAGTTCTTCGGATACGGCAGGGTCGCCACGCCGGTCTCGATCGCGGCCTTGGCCACGGCATCGGAGATCACGGTGATCAGACGGGCATCCATTGGTTTCGGAATGATGTACTCACGACCGAATTCCAGCTTGATGCCGCCGTAGGCGTCGCACACTTCCTGAGGCACCGGCAGCTTGGCCAGTTCGCGCAGGGCGTTGGCCGCGGCCACTTTCATTTCTTCGTTGATGCGCTTGGCGCGAACGTCCAGGGCACCACGGAAGATGAACGGGAAGCCCAGCACGTTGTTGACCTGGTTCGGGTAGTCCGAACGGCCGGTGGCCATGATCACGTCGTTGCGGGTGGCGTGCGCCAGTTCCGGGGCGATTTCCGGATCAGGGTTCGAGCAGGCGAACACGATCGGGTTGGCAGCCATGGAGCTCAGGCCTTCGGCGCTCAGCAGGTTCGGGCCGGACAGGCCAACGAACACGTCGGCACCTTTGAGGGCGTCAGCCAGGGTGCGCTTGTCGGTCGTATGGGCGAAGACCGCCTTGTACTGGTTCAGGTCGTCGCGCTCGGAGTGGATCACGCCGGTACGGTCGACCATGAAGATGTTTTCGATCTGGGCGCCCATGCTCACCAGCAGCTTCATGCAGGAGATGGCGGCGGCGCCAGCGCCCAGGCAGACGATCTTCGCGTCCGGCAGGGTTTTGCCAGCGATTTCCAGGGCGTTGATCATGCCGGCTGCGGTCACGATAGCGGTGCCGTGCTGGTCATCGTGGAATACCGGAATGTCGCACTGCTCGATCAGGGCGCGCTCGATCTCGAAGCACTCTGGCGCCTTGATGTCTTCCAGGTTGATGCCACCGAAGGTGATGGAGATGCGCTTGACGGTGTCGATGAAGGCTTGCGGGCTTTCGGAGTCGACTTCGATGTCGAATACGTCGATGCCGGCGAAGCGCTTGAACAGCACGCCCTTGCCTTCCATCACCGGCTTGGAGGCCAGCGGGCCGAGGTTACCCAGGCCGAGAATCGCGGTGCCATCGGAAATGACTGCAACCAGGTTGCCCTTGCCGGTGTATTTGTAGGCCAGCTCAGGATCGCGGGCGATTTCGCGTACTGGTTCGGCTACGCCGGGGCTGTAGGCCAGCGACAGGTCGCGAGCGGTAGCGGTGGCCTTGGTGAGCTCGACACTCAGTTTCCCTGGACGGGGATTGGCGTGATATTCGAGAGCGGCAGTTTTCAAATCAGACATGTGGGCATTCCGCTTTTTACTGTTGGACAGACGGACCGCCGAGGATACGCGTGTCGCAAAGTCCCTACAAGACTGACCAGTCACCCCTGTCAAGGCCCGCAGGCTACGACTTTGGGCCAAGAGCCACGGAACACAAGGGATAGACTGTTCACAATCGAAATAAAAAATGTCTACAATTTTTTATTTATTGAACCAGCTGGAACATTCCGGGATGGGTCAACGGCAACATCCAGCGCGCCTGACCCGATTTCAAGCCACCCTTGCGTGAACGATCGAGCACCCAGCCGCGCGCCTCGATCTGCTGCCCCGGTAGGCGATCCAGCTGCACGCCATCGAATTGGCCAAGCAGATTGGGTGCAATGCGCAATACAACCGAATCCTGCAATTCGATCCAGACACCGCCCCGATTGCGTTGCACCTTGCTCACCCGACCACTGAGCAGCGCAAATCCGGAGGCCTTTATCTGATCCGCTTTCAGTACAGACGATTGCCGCCACAGCCCCAGCCGGGCCTGCCGGGCGCTACGCTCGGCGGCTTGCTGACAGCTGAACAAATCGACGTTCGGCGCAACCGCCACCTGGTAGCCCAGGCCTTCGGCAAGCAATTGCGCCTCAAGGTTGGCGCCATCGGCACCATAGACATGGGCCAGGGTCCGCCCATAGTGATCCCTGCTTTCCCGACCGGGAAGCAGGCCGACCCGACCGTTGCTGGCCTTCACCAACGCCTGCAGGCGCTGGCGGGCGGCAACCGCGAAGGGCTCGTCGGTGCGGCCTTTCTTACCCAGTTCCGGCGCATTGAGGCCGATCATGCGCACACTGCGGCCATCGACGAGACGCAAGGTGTCGCCATCGACCACCCGCTGGACCTGCACAGAGGCCAGCCCGACCGGCGCCGGGCAGAACGCCTGGGCGCTGGAGAGCCAAATCGCGGACACAAAAAAGGCGCCCGCAAGGGACGCCTTTTTCATCAGCGAGGAGAAGCTGAAACAGCTTTCCAGACCGATCAGCCTTAGGCCTTTTTCGCGCCGAAAGCGCCGAAACGGTCGGCGAACTTCTGAACGCGGCCGCCGGTATCCAGAGTCTTCTGCT
The DNA here is from genome assembly GCF_900109505.1 of Pseudomonas sp. NFACC41-3. Lineage (NCBI taxonomy): Bacteria > Pseudomonadati > Pseudomonadota > Gammaproteobacteria > Pseudomonadales > Pseudomonadaceae > Pseudomonas > Pseudomonas sp. NFACC41-3. Next base: position 384,746 of record NZ_FOAE01000006.1, on the reverse strand, counting down.
TACCGGTGTAGAACGGGTGGCATTCGTTGCAAACGTCGATCGCCAGCGGCTTAGCGAAGGTCGAACGAGTTTCGAACTTGTTGCCGCAGCTGCAGGTTACGGCAACTGCTGGGTATTCTGGATGGATATCGGCTTTCATGGTGTCTTCCTCAGGCTAGCGTGCCGCCACCCAACACTATTGTTGAATACCGCACGTAATTAGGCCGCGGATTCTACCAGACCTTTGCGATCACGCAAGCTGTCCCTTGCACCGACCGTCTGCTAGGCTCCGGGCCTTCTTCACCGCCCGTTCAATGAGATTTCCCCGCGTGCCCGACGCCATTTTGCGCCTCGCCCTGCCCTCCCCCCTGCGCCGCCTGTTCGATTACCGGGCCCCTGCCGGCGTACTGCGCACCCAGCTGCATCCGGGCATGCGCCTGCGAGTGCCGTTCGGTCGCCGGGAAATGATCGGCATCCTGGTCGAGGTCACGGACAGCAGCGAAGTCCCGGCCGAGAAACTCAAACCGGCACTGGCCCTGCTGGACGCCACCCCGCCGCTGCCGCCCGCGCTGTTCAAGCTGTGCCTGTGGACCGCGCAGTACTACCAGCACAGCCTCGGCGACACCCTGAGCTGGGCGCTGCCGGTCCTGCTGCGCCAGGGCGAGCCGGCCGAGGCCCGGCAGGAACGCTTCTGGTCGGTCAGCCCCGGCGCCAGTCTCGACGATCCACGCATCGCCCGCGCCCCACGCCAGCGCGAAGCTCTGGCGACCCTGGCCCAGCATCCTCACGGTGTCGCCCACCAGTTACTGAGCAAGCTGATGCTGAGCAAAGACAGCCTGGACCTGTTGCTGGCCAAGGATCTGGTGCAGGTGGAAGTCCGCCGGCACGCCCCGGGCGAACGCCACGAACATTGGCTGGCCCAGCCGGAACTGCCGCTCAACAGCGAACAGCGCGCCGCCTATGAGGCCATCCGCTCCGGCTTCGACAGCTATCACGCCTTCCTGCTGGCCGGGGTCACCGGCAGCGGCAAGACCGAAGTCTATCTGCAGCTGATCCGCGAAACCCTGGAAGCCGGCAAGCAGGCGCTGGTGCTGATCCCGGAAATCAACCTCGGCCCGCAGACCCTGGCGCGCTTCGAACAACGTTTCAACGCCCGCATCGCCCTGCTGCACTCGGCGGTCAACGACCGCGAGCGCCTGGATGCCTGGCTGGCGGCCCGCGACGGCGAGGCCGACATTATTATCGGCACCCGCTCGGCACTGTTCACGCCGATGAAGAACCCCGGGCTGATCATCATCGATGAAGAGCACGACGGCTCCTATAAACAGCAGGAAGGCCTGCGCTACCACGCCCGCGACCTGGCCCTGGTCCGCGCCCGCCAGGAAAACATCCCCATCGTGCTGGGCTCCGCCACCCCGTCGATGGAAAGCCTGCACAACGCCTACACCGGCCGTTATGGCCTGTTGCGGCTGAACGAGCGGGCCGGCGGCGCCAAGCAGCCGCGCTTCCTGCGCCTGGATGTGAAGAGCCGGCCGCTGGACAGTGGCATTTCCGGCCCCATGCAACAAGCCATCGGCCAGACCCTGGCGGCAGGCCAGCAGGTGCTGGTGTTCCTCAATCGTCGTGGTTTTGCGCCGACCCTGCTGTGCCACGACTGCGGCTGGATGTCCGAGTGCGAACGCTGCGACGCGCGGATGACCGTGCACCAGCGCTACGGCGAGCTGCGCTGCCACCACTGCGGTCACTCCGAGCGCGTGCCGCGGCATTGCCCGAAATGCGGCAAGGTCGACCTGCGCCCGGTCGGCGCCGGCACCGAGCGCGCCGAAGAGCGGCTGGCAATCCTGTTCCCGGACTACCCGGTGCTGCGGGTCGATCGCGACAGCACCTCGCGCAAGGACGCGATGAACCAGTTGTTCGCCACTATCCAGAAGGGCCAGCCCTGCATCCTCGTGGGCACCCAGATGCTCGCCAAGGGGCACCACTTCCCGCGGGTGACCCTGGTCTCGATCCTCGATGCCGACGGCGGCCTGTTCTCCGGCGACTTCCGCGCCAGCGAACGCATGGCGCAACTGATCGTCCAGGTCGCCGGGCGGGCCGGGCGGGCCGAAGAGCCGGGCAAGGTGATCATCCAGACCCACCTGGCCGACCATCCGCTGCTGGTGCAATTGACCGAGCAGGGTTACTTCGCTTTTGCCGAACAGGCCTTGAGCGAACGCCGCGCCGCTGGCCTGCCGCCGTTCGCCCATCTGGCGCTGCTGCGCGCCGAGGCGCACAAGCCGGGACAGGCCGAAGGCTTCCTCGACGAAGCCTGCAGCGAGGCCGAACGCTTGCTGGCCGAGATGAACCTGGGCGGTATCGAATTGCTGGGGCCGGTACCGGCGCCCATGGAGCGCCGCGCCGGGCGTTACCGCGCGCAACTGCTGTTACAGGCCAATGCGCGGGCGCCGCTGCACAAGCTGTTGAGTCACTGGCTGCTGGTGCTGGAACAGATGCCCAGCGGGCGCCAGGTACGCTGGTCGCTGGATGTTGACCCTGTGGACCTGTATTGATAGAAGAACGGCCATCTCAGGCAAGCACACCTCTGTAAGCGAGGCTTGCCCGCGATGTGGCCCGAATAGCCACCGCATATCCACAAGCGGCCCGCTATAGTTGGCAAGCCCGTCTTCGCAACGGATAATGCCCAGTTTTTCCACCTGCGCATCGAAGCGCCGCCGCGCCAGCGGTTGAAAGAGAAGACCATGAAAGACACCATTCGCCAGCTCATCCAGCAAGCCATCACCCAACTCGTCACCGAAGGTGTGTTGCCAGAAGGCCTGACGCCGGCGATCCAGGTAGAAAACTCCCGCGACAAGACCCACGGCGACTTCGCCAGCAACATCGCCATGATGCTGGCCAAGCCGGCCGGCATGAAACCACGCGACCTGGCGGAAAAAATCATCGCCGCCCTGCCCGCCGACGAACAGGTCAGCAAGGCCGAGATCGCCGGCCCCGGCTTCATCAACTTCTTCCAGAACACCCAGGCCCTGGCCACCCGCCTGGATGCCGCCCTCGCCGACGCCCACCTCGGCGTGCGCAAAGCCGGCGCGTTGCAGCGCACCGTGGTCGACCTGTCGGCACCGAACCTGGCCAAAGAGATGCACGTCGGCCACCTGCGCTCGACCATCATTGGCGACGGTGTGGCGCGGGTCCTGGAGTTTCTCGGCGATACCGTGATCCGCCAGAACCATGTGGGCGACTGGGGTACCCAGTTCGGCATGCTGATGGCCTACCTGCAGGAAAACCCGATCAACAGCGACGAGCTGTCGGACCTGGAAAACTTCTACCGCGCCGCCAAGCAGCGCTTCGACGAATCCGAAGAGTTCGCCGACCGTGCCCGCGGCCTGGTGGTCAAGCTGCAGGCCGGTGACGCGGACTGCCTGGAACTGTGGACCAAGTTCAAGGACATCTCCCTGTCCCACTGCCAGAAGATCTACGAACTGCTGAACGTCAAACTGACCATGGCCGACGTGATGGGCGAAAGCGCCTACAACGACGACCTGATCAACGTGGTCAACGACCTCAAGGCCAAGGGCATGCTGGTCGAGAGCAACGGCGCCCAGTGCGTGTTCCTCGACGAGTTCAAGAACGCCGAAGGCGAGCCGCTGCCGGTGATCATCGTCAAGGCCGACGGCGGCTACCTGTACGCCACCACCGACCTGGCCGCCGTGCGCTACCGCAGCGGCAAGCTCAAGGCCGACCGCGCGCTGTACTTCGTCGACCAGCGCCAGGCCCTGCACTTCCAGCAAGTGTTCGCGGTGGCCCGCAAGGCCGGCTTCGTGACCCACCCGATGGACATGGAGCATATGGGCTTCGGCACCATGAACGGCGCCGACGGCCGTCCGTTCAAGACCCGCGACGGCGGCACCGTGAAGCTGATCGACCTGCTGACCGAAGCCGAAGAGCGCGCCTACAGCCTGGTCAAGGAAAAGAACCCGGAGCTGGCCGAGGCCGATCTGCGCAACATCGCCAAGGTGGTGGGCATCGACTCGGTGAAATACGCCGACCTGTCCAAGCACCGCACCAGCGACTACAGCTTCAACTTCGACCTGATGCTGAACTTCGAAGGCAACACCGCGCCTTACCTGCTGTACGCCTACACCCGCGCCGCCGGTGTGTTCCGCAAGCTGGGCAAGGACTTCAGCGAAGTGCAGGGCCAGATCACCCTCGAAGCCGCCCATGAGCTGGAGCTGGCGGCCAAGCTGGCGCAGTTCGGCGAAGTGCTGAACAACGTGGCCGACAAGGGTACGCCGCACATCCTGTGCACTTACCTTTACGACGTGGCCGGGCTGTTCTCCAGCTTCTACGAGAACTGCCCGATCCTCAGTGCCGAATCGCCGACGCAGATGCAGAGTCGCTTGCGCCTCACCGAGCTGACCCGTCGTACCCTCAAGCAAGGTCTGGAGTTGCTGGGCCTGAAAGTTCTGGAGCAAATGTAAGTTGGCTGCCAAGAAAAAACCTGCACCCAAGCGTGGCGCCAGCCGTTACCAAGCTCCTGCGAAGCAACCGATCCCGGGTTGGTTGTGGATGGCCATCGGCCTGGCCGTGGGCGCCTTCATCGTGTTCCTGATGAAGCTCGAGCCGGGCAAGGGCGGTGACAGCGTCAAGCGCGAGCGGCTGGAGCAACAGAAAACCACCAAGATCGCCGAGGCCAACAAGACCCCGCCGAGCCCGCAGCAACCGGTGAAGCCGAAGTACGACTTCTACACCCTGCTGCCGGAATCGGAAGTGATAGTGCCGCCGGAAGCGGTGCCGGAAAAAACCCTGCCGACGCCGCAGACCGCGCCGGTGGTTCCGACCACGCCGGTGACCCCGGCGGAAGCGGCGAAGATCGACACCGCGCGGGCCCAGGCAGCCCTGGCCGGCATCACCCCGCCGCCCGCACCACCGGTGGCGCAGGTGGCGAAGGCCGCGCCGGTGACCCGATTCTTCCTGCAGGCCGGTTCGTTCCGCAAGCAGACCGATGCCGACAAGGTCCGCGCGCAGATCATCCTGCTGGGGCAATCGGTGTCCGTCGAGTCCGGCACCGTCAAGGACGAGACCTGGTACCGCGTACTGGTCGGCCCGTTCAGCAACCGCGAACAGCTGACCACCGCGCAGAAGCAACTGGCCGGCGCCGGCTTCAGCAACCTGCTGTTACAACAGCGCCAGAGCCGCTAAGACGACCGATCGCGAGCAAGATCGCTCCTACAAGGCCTGCGTCAAACCTGTAGGAGCGAGCTTGCTCGCGATGACGTCCTCATTGACACCGCCTCCCCCAGCAGCAAAGACCGCTCGTCCCACAACCCCCAGCGCAGTTGAAAAACCCCACGTCACCCCCATATGAGTTCCCATCAGGGCATTTTCGCCCCGCAGCGTGGAGACTCTCCCCTTGACCACCATCGTTTCAGTCCGCCGCTTCGGCAAAGTCGTCATGGGCGGCGACGGCCAGGTTTCCCTCGGCAACACCGTGATGAAAGGCAACGCGAAAAAGGTTCGCCGCCTGTATCACGGCCAGGTCATCGCCGGCTTTGCCGGGGCCACCGCTGACGCCTTCACCCTGTTCGAACGCTTCGAAGGCCAGCTTGAGAAGCATCAGGGGCATCTGGTACGCGCCGCCGTCGAACTGGCCAAGGAATGGCGTACCGATCGCTCCCTCAGCCGCCTCGAAGCCATGCTCGCGGTCGCCAACAAGGACGCCTCCTTGATCATCACCGGCAACGGTGACGTGGTCGAGCCGGAAGACGGCCTGATCGCCATGGGCTCCGGCGGCGCCTACGCCCAGGCCGCGGCCAGCGCCCTGCTGAAGAAAACCGACCTGTCGGCCCGCGAAATCGTCGAAACCGCCTTGGGCATCGCCGGCGACATCTGCGTATTCACCAACCACACCCAGACCATTGAGGAGCAGGATCTCGCGGAATAAGCCTGTTTCGGCCATCGCGCCACGGCATTCATTCTTGCTTGAGGACCGCCAATTACTATGCCCATGACCCCCCGCGAAATCGTCCACGAACTCAACCGCCATATCATCGGCCAGGACGATGCCAAGCGCGCCGTCGCCATCGCGCTGCGTAACCGCTGGCGCCGCATGCAGCTGCCTGAAGAGCTGCGTGCCGAAGTGACCCCGAAGAACATCCTGATGATCGGCCCGACCGGCGTCGGCAAGACCGAGATCGCCCGGCGCCTGGCCAAGCTGGCCAACGCTCCGTTCATCAAGGTCGAAGCGACCAAGTTCACCGAAGTCGGTTATGTCGGCCGCGACGTTGAATCGATCATCCGCGACCTGGCCGATGCCGCGATCAAACTGTTCCGCGAACAGGAAATGACCCGCGTGCGCCACCGCGCCGAAGATGCCGCCGAAGAACGCATCCTCGATGCCCTGCTGCCGCCGGCGCGCATGGGCTTCAGCAACGAGGACGCCGCCCCGGCCCAGGACTCCAACACCCGCCAGCTGTTCCGCAAGCGCTTGCGCGAAGGCCAGCTGGACGACAAGGAAATCGAGATCGAAGTGGCTGAAGTCAGCGGCGTCGACATTTCCGCGCCACCGGGCATGGAAGAGATGACCAACCAGCTGCAGAGCCTCTTCGCCAACATGGGCAAGGGCCAGCGCAAGAACCGCAAGCTCAAGATCAAGGACGCGCTCAAGCTGATCCGCGACGAAGAAGCCAGCCGCCTGGTCAACGATGAAGAACTCAAGGCCAAGGCCCTGGAAGCGGTCGAACAGCACGGCATCGTGTTCATCGACGAAATCGACAAGGTTGCCAAGCGCGGTAACTCCGGTGGCGTCGACGTCTCTCGCGAAGGCGTCCAGCGCGACCTGCTGCCGCTGATCGAGGGCTGCACCGTCAACACCAAGCTGGGCATGGTCAAGACCGACCATATCCTGTTCATCGCTTCCGGCGCGTTCCACCTGAGCAAGCCAAGTGACCTGGTGCCCGAGCTGCAAGGCCGCCTGCCGATCCGCGTCGAGCTCAAGGCGCTGTCGCCGGAAGACTTCGAGCGGATTCTCAGCGAGCCTCACGCCTCCCTGACCGAGCAATATCGCGAGTTGCTGAAAACCGAAGGTTTGGTCATCGAGTTCCAGGCGGACGGTATCAAGCGCCTGGCGGAGATCGCCTGGCAGGTCAACGAGAAGACCGAGAACATCGGCGCCCGTCGCCTGCACACCCTGCTCGAGCGCTTGCTCGAAGAGGTGTCGTTCAGCGCCGGCGACCTGGCCAGCGCCCACAACGAAGAGCCGATCCGCATCGACGCCGCCTACGTCAACAGCCACCTGGGCGAATTGGCGCAGAACGAAGACCTGTCCCGTTATATCCTGTAACGAGCACGTTCCCGCGACAGCGAGCAAGCTCGCTGTCGCGGGGATTCCTTGTACAGACGGACCGCAGGCTGCCCCATGACCACTCGACTTCCCACCGCCATCAACCTGCACAAAGCCTCGAAGACCCTGACGCTGACCTACGCGCCAGACGAGGTCTACCACCTGCCCGCCGAATTCCTGCGGGTGCACTCCCCCTCCGCCGAGGTCCAGGGCCACGGCAAACCCATCCTGCAATTTGGCAAGATCGGCGTCGGCCTGACCAAGGTCGAACCGGCCGGTCAGTACGCACTGAAATTGACCTTCGACGACGGGCATGACAGCGGCCTGTTCACCTGGGACTACCTGTACCAGTTGGCGGTGCGTCAGGACGATCTGTGGAAGGATTATCTTGCCGAACTTCAAGCAGCCGGAAAGTCCCGCGATCCAAATGAGTCTATCGTCAAGCTGATGCTCTAGATCAGACCTCTGAAGCTTTAGAGGGCATTTTCTAGATTCATCTGTTTGAATGCTGGGCTGCATGGCCAACGATTGGCCTGCTTGCGAAAAAAATTAAACTCGGGTAACCAATGGAGCTGGCAAGTTCCCTGCAGTGTTCTCTGAACAAAAAAGCAGTAATGCAGAATCAACGGTCACCCGAGCAGTAGTACCTGGCATTTTTGCTGTGTGACTACACAGCAGGTCCGGTACTCGTCTCAGGACAATGGAGCGTCGTAGATGAGTAACAAGAATAACGATGACCTGAAACGCCAAGCCTCGGAAAACACTCTGGGCCTGAATCCTGTCATCGGTTTACGTCGGAAAGATCTGCTTACCTCTGCTCGTATGGTGCTGACCCAGGCCATCAGACAACCGCTGCACAGCGCCAAACATGTGGCCCATTTCGGCGTCGAATTGAAGAACGTGATATTCGGAAAATCGACGCTGCAGCCGGAGAGCGATGACCGTCGCTTCAACGATCCGGCCTGGAGCCAGAACCCACTGTACAAGCGTTATCTGCAAACCTACCTGGCGTGGCGCAAGGAGCTTCACGACTGGATCGGCCAGAGCAACCTCTCCGAACAGGACATCAGTCGCGGCCACTTCGTCATCAACCTGATGACCGAAGCCATGGCGCCGACCAACACCGCCGCCAACCCCGCGGCAGTCAAACGCTTCTTCGAAACTGGCGGTAAAAGCCTGCTCGATGGCCTCTCCCATCTGGCCAAGGACCTGGTGCACAACGGCGGCATGCCGAGCCAGGTCAACATGGACGCCTTCGAGATCGGCAAGAACCTGGGCACCAGTGAAGGCGCAGTGGTGTTTCGCAACGACGTGCTGGAACTGATCCAGTACCGCCCGGTGACCGAACAGGTGCACGAGCGCCCGCTGCTGGTGGTCCCGCCACAGATCAACAAGTTCTATATCTTCGACCTCAGCCCGGACAAGAGCCTGGCGCGCTTCTGCCTGCGCAATGGCGTGCAGACCTTTATCGTCAGTTGGCGCAACCCGACCAAGGCGCAGCGCGAGTGGGGCCTGTCGACCTACATCGAAGCGCTGAAAGAAGCGGTCGATGTGGTCACCGCCATTACCGGCAGCAAGGACGTGAACATGCTCGGTGCCTGCTCCGGCGGCATCACCTGCACCGCGCTGCTGGGGCACTACGCAGCCTTGGGCGAGAAGAAGGTCAATGCCCTGACCCTGCTGGTCAGCGTGCTCGATACCACCCTCGATACCCAGGTGGCGCTGTTCGTCGACGAGCAGACCCTGGAGGCCGCCAAGCGTCACTCCTACCAGGCCGGCGTGCTGGAGGGCCGCGACATGGCCAAGGTCTTCGCCTGGATGCGGCCCAACGACTTGATCTGGAACTACTGGGTGAACAACTACCTGCTGGGCAACGAGCCGCCGGTGTTCGACATCCTGTTCTGGAACAACGACACCACCCGGTTGCCCGCGGCCTTCCACGGCGACCTGATCGAAATGTTCAAAAACAATCCGCTGATCCGCCCCAATGCACTGGAAGTGTGCGGCACGCCGATCGACCTGAAGCAGGTCACCACCGACATCTTCTCCCTGGCCGGCACCAACGACCACATCACCCCGTGGAAGTCCTGCTACAAGTCGGCCCAGCTGTTCGGCGGCAAGGTCGAATTCGTCCTCTCCAGCAGCGGGCATATCCAGAGCATCCTGAATCCGCCGGGCAACCCCAAGTCGCGCTACATGACCAGCGAAGAGATGCCGCCCAGCGCCGACGCCTGGCAGGAAAACTCGACCAAGCACACCGACTCCTGGTGGCTGCACTGGCAGGCCTGGCAGGCGGAGCGTTCGGGCAAACTGAAAAAGACGCCGAGCATTCTCGGCAACAAGGCGTATCCAGCGGCCGAGGCGGCGCCGGGTACTTATGTCCATGAACGTTAACCGATAGCAAGCCTGTAGGATCGAGCCGCTTGCGAGCATGCTGCTGCGCAAGCGACTCCCCCCTACAGGCAACGATTCCACCAACAGGGCCAAGGCATGCCTCAACCGTTCATCTTTCGCACCGTCGACCTGGATGGCCAGACCATCCGCACCGCGGTACGCCCAGGCAAGCCTCACTTGACACCCTTGCTGATCTTCAATGGTATCGGCGCCAACCTGGAGCTGGTGTTTCCATTCGTCCAGGCTCTGGACCCGGACCTGGAAGTCATCGCCTTCGACGTACCGGGCGTGGGTGGCTCCTCGACGCCGAGCCGCCCCTACCGGTTTCCCGGCCTGGCCAAGCTGACCGCGCGCATGCTCGATTACCTCGACTATGGGCAGGTCAATGTGGTCGGGGTGTCCTGGGGCGGGGCACTGGCCCAGCAGTTCGCCTACGACTACCCCGAACGCTGCAAGAAACTGGTGCTGGCCGCCACCGCCGCGGGCGCCTTCATGGTGCCGGGCAAACCCAAGGTGCTGTGGATGATGGCCAGCCCACGGCGCTACATCCAGCCCTCCCATGTGATCCGCATCGCCCCCCTGATCTACGGCGGCTCGTTCCGCCGTGATCCCAACCTCGCCGCCGAACATGCCAGCAAGGTCCGCTCGGCGGGCAAGCTGGGCTACTACTGGCAATTGTTCGCCGGCCTCGGCTGGACCAGCATCCACTGGCTGCACAAGATCCATCAGCCGACCCTGGTGCTGGCCGGCGACGACGACCCGCTGATCCCGCTGATCAACATGCGCATGCTGGCGTGGCGCATTCCCAATGCCCAGCTACACATCATCGACGACGGGCATCTGTTCCTGATTACCCGGGCTGAGGCCGTGGCGCCGATCATCATGAAATTCCTCGAGGAGGAACGACAACGGGCAGTGATGCACCCGCATCCGACGCCGTTCAGCGGTACGTAGCAAAAAGCGTCTGCCGACAGGATCGTCGCGCGCGCAGGATGGTTCAGGACCGACTATGGTGTTTGTCTTGGTGTGCTTGTTGATGGCTTGACGAAGGAGTGTTGAAGCATGCGAGACAAACCAACGGCGGGCTCGTTGCCCACGCCCGCCACTTACATCACTGCCCAGAGTGCCATCACCGGCCTGCGTGGCCGTGACTTGTTGTCGACTCTGCGCAGCGTGGCCACTTACGGCCTGCGTAACCCGGTGCACAGCGCGCGCCATGCCTTGGCGCTAGGTGGCCAATTGGGCCGTGTACTGCTGGGCGAAACACTGCACAAACCCAACCCCCAGGACAACCGCTTCTCCGATCCGACCTGGAGCCTGAACCCGTTTTACCGACGCGGCCTGCAGGCCTATCTCAGCTGGCAGAAACAGATCAAAAGCTGGATCGACGACAGCGGCATGAGCGCGGACGACCGGGCCCGCGCGCACTTTGCCTTCAACTTGCTCAACGATGCGGTGGCCCCGTCCAACACCCTGCTCAATCCGCTGGCGATCAAGGAAATCTTCAACTCCGGCGGCAACAGCGTGATCCGCGGCATCAGTCATCTGGTCGACGACCTGCTGCATAACAACGGCCTGCCCAGCCAGGTCACCAAACAGGCCTTCGAGGTCGGCAGGAGCCTGGCCACCACTCCCGGTTCGGTGGTGTTTCGCAACGAGCTGCTGGAACTGATCCAGTACAAGCCGATGAGCGAAAAACAGTACGCCCGGCCCCTGCTGGTAGTGCCGCCGCAGATCAACAAGTTCTATATCTTCGACCTCAGCCCCACCAACAGCTTCGTGCAGTTCGCCCTGAAAAACGGCCTGCAGACCTTCATGATCAGTTGGCGCAACCCCGATGTCCGGCATCGTGAATGGGGCCTGTCGAGCTATGTCGAGGCCGTGGAGGAAGCCATGAATGCCTGCCGGGCGATCACCGGCAGTCGTGACGTGAACCTGATGGGTGCCTGTGCCGGCGGCCTGACCATTGCCGCCCTGCAAGGCCACCTGCAAGCCAAGCGACAACTGCGCCGGGTCGCCAGCTCCACCTACCTGGTCAGCCTGCTGGATAGCCAGCTGGACAGCCCGGCGACCCTGTTCGCCGACGAACAGACCCTGGAGGCAGCCAAGCGCCGCTCCTATCAACGCGGTGTGCTTGACGGTCGTGACATGGCCAAGGTGTTCGCCTGGATGCGGCCCAACGACCTGATCTGGAATTACTGGGTCAACAACTACTTGCTGGGCAAGGAGCCGCCCGCGTTCGACATCCTCTACTGGAACAACGACAACACCCGGCTGCCGGCTGCCTTTCATGGCGATCTGCTGGATTTCTTTAAGCACAACCCGATGACTCATCCCGGGGGCCTGGAAGTGTGCGGCACGCCAATCGACCTGCAAAAGGTCACGGTCGACAGCTTCAGCGTCGCCGGCATCAACGACCACATCACTCCCTGGGATGCGGTGTATCGCTCAACCCTGCTGCTGGGCGGCGACAAGCGCTTCGTGCTGTCCAACAGCGGGCATGTACAGAGCATCCTCAACCCGCCGAGCAACCCCAAGGCCAACTACGTCGAAAACGGCAAGCTCAGCAGCGACCCGCGGGCCTGGTACTACGACGCCAAGCACGTCGACGGCAGTTGGTGGACGCAATGGCTGGAGTGGATCCAGCAGCGTTCCGGCGCCCAGCGCGAAACCCTGATGACCCTGGGTAACCAGAATTACCCACCGATGGAGGCGGCGCCTGGCACCTACGTGCGCGTCCGCTGAATTTCCCCGCGCCGCGGCCCTAGGGTCGCGGCCTGACTGAACAACCAAGAAGACTGGATGAAAACCCGCGACCGGATACTCGAATGCGCCCTGCAACTGTTCAATCACAAGGGCGAACCCAATGTCTCGACCATGGAAGTTGCCAACGAAATGGGGATCAGCCCCGGCAACCTCTACTACCACTTTCACGGCAAGGAGCCGCTGGTCCTCGGGTTGTTCGAGCGCTTTCAGAATGAGCTGGCGCCCCTGCTCGATCCGCCCGCCGATGTGCACCTGGCTCCCGAAGACTACTGGCTGTTCCTGCACCTGATCGTCGAGCGCCTGGCGCACTACCGCTTCCTGTTCCAGGACCTGTCCAACCTGGCCGGACGCCTGCCGAAGCTGGCCAAGGGAATTCGCAACCTGCTCAACGCCCTGAAGCGCACCCTGGCCTCGCTGCTGGCCAGGCTCAAGGCTTCGGGCCAACTGGTCAGCGATACCCAGGCACTGGGGCAACTGGTGGAACAGATCACCATGACCCTGCTGTTCTCGCTGGACTATCAGCGCATTCTCGATCGCGAGGGCGAGGTACGGGTGGTGGTCTACCAGATCATGATGCTGGTGGCGCCGCACTTGCTGCCACCGGCGAAACTGGCCACCGAGCAGATGGCCCTGCGCTACCTCGACGAGCACGATTGACCGGTGCCGCAAGAGCCCCACGAACAAAAACGCCCGACCTTTGCAGGCCGGGCGTTTTTGTATGCCCCGAAAAACTCAGGACTGACTGGTTGGCGTCGCGGGTGCTGGCGCGGCAGTCGGGGTGACGGCAGGGGTTGGCGCCACTGCGGAGTTCGCAGGGCTGACCGGTGCTGCCGGCTTGGCGGCAACCGCAGGCTTCGGTGCAGCGGCCTTGGGTGCTGCCGGTTTCTTCACTGCTGGTTTTTTCGCTGCCGGTTTCGCGGCGGGCTTGGCCGCTGGTTTGGCAGCAGGTTTTGCCGCTGGCTTGGCGGCTACCGGCTTGGCGGCAGGTTTTGCAGCCGGCTTGGCCGCCGCAGTTTTGGCTGCCGGTTTCGCGGCAGGCTTGGCTGCTGCCTTGGCCGGAGCCTTGGCCGCTGCTTTAGCCAGAGGCTTGGCTGCCGGTTTGGCCGCTGCCGTCTTGGCCGCGATCGGAGCCACCTTGGCGCCTGTGAGTTTTTCGATCTGTTTGGTCAGGGTGTCGACCTTGCTGTGCAGCGCCTTGACTTCATTGCGGCTAGGCACGCCCAGACGCGAAATGGCACTGTTCAAGCGCTTGTCGAATGCACCTTCCAGCTCGTCCCACTTGCCCAGCGCGCGGTCCTTGACGCCACTGATGCGCGATTTTGCCGAGCTCGCGGAGTCCTTGGCGGCGTCGACTTTCTTGCCGACAGCGCTTTTGGTGAGCTTCTCGGCTTTCTCGCCATCCTTGACCAGCGACTCGAAAAGCTTGCTGCCGTCAGTGTCGATTTTCGAGTACACGCCTAAACCAGCAAGCCAGATTTTACGGGAGTAGTCTTCGACCTTCCCGATCCACGAGCTGCCTTCTTTTTCAGTATTCTTTTTACCAGCCATCCCGTTCTCCTTAATGTTTACGCGCGACACGTTCGAGCAATGCCGTCAGCTCATCGAGCTTAGCAGAGAGTGTCTCAACGTCATGTTTAGACGGAATGCCGATGCGATTCAAGGCACTTGCGACGCGCGTGTCAAAAGCCCTCTCGACTTTATCCAGCTGCACTTCGACTTTGCCTCTGAGACTGGTGACATCCCCCTTCACGCTATCAATCTGACTGTTGGCGGCCTCAAGTTGTTCAGTCACAACTTTTTTGCCTTTCTTTTCAATAGTTTGACCGGCTTTGACGAGCTCTTGAAAGTACTCGCTGCCCTCCTGGCCAACCTTGGTGTAGGCACCCAGGCCTGCCAGCCAGATCTTGCGGGCATAGGATTTGACTTCACTCAGAGTGGTTGATGCGGCATCAACTTTTTTCTTCAGAATTACTTTGGCCATAGTGCACCTCACGCGCAGAAGGTTTGAGGAACTGCCCGCAGGAAAGTGGGCTCAGGCACAAAGTAGTGAGAAAAATTAGAATCGGCACCCTAACCAATGTCATAAAAGAGTGGACGATTATTGGAGAAACCAGCTCGCCAGCGATGCTTTCCCAGGCGTCATGACAACACCCGAAATCGCCGGCAAGCCGACTTCCGCGAAAGCGCCTCAGACCAGGGCTTTATCCAGCGCCTTTTCGATTTCCGACTTGATCATGCCGCTCATGGCGGACATCAACAGGCCCAGCTCGACATCGACCCTGATCGAATCGTCGCCCACCTGCACCGCACCTTTGACCCCCGAACGCTTGAGGTTCAGGGTATCGCCCGACCATTGCGGCTCCAGGCCATACTGATCGGCCAGTTTCTGCGCCAACTGGTCAGCCTTTTCGCGGGCTGCCTCCTTACCCAGGCCGTGGGCACGCTCAACACTTATACGGGCCATTGAATGACTCCTGATTTATCGGGACTTGCCTTGAGCGTCTTGAGCTGCGCTGCGTCAAAACGCCCCGGCGCTTCACTATCTTACATTCAGCCTTGCCAAGACAAAGACCGCCACCGGGATTAGAATGTCCCGCATTCTCTTTTGGTGACAGCGATATGACTGATCAGCGCAAAGGCAGCGATGCCGAACCCACCACTCACTTCGGCTTCAAAAACGTTCCGGAAAGCCAGAAGGCGGAAAAAGTCGCTGAGGTGTTCCACTCGGTAGCCGCCAAGTACGACCTGATGAACGACGTACTGTCCGGTGGCATGCATCGCCTGTGGAAACGCTTCACGATCGAATTGTCCGGCGTTCGCCCCGGCAATCGCGTGCTGGACATCGCCGGCGGCACCGGTGACCTGACCCGCAAGTTCTCCCATCTGGTGGGCCCTACCGGCCAGGTGGTGCTGGCCGACATCAACGCCTCCATGCTCAAGGTCGGTCGCGACCGCCTGCTCGACAAGGGCGTGGCCGGCAACATCGAGTTCGTTCAGGCCGACGCGGAAAAACTGCCGTTCCCGGACAACCATTTCGACGTCGTGACCATCGCCTTCGGCCTGCGCAACGTGACCCACAAGGAAGATGCCCTGCGCTCGATGCTGCGGGTACTCAAGCCCGGTGGCCGCCTGCTGGTGCTGGAATTCTCCAAGCCGACCAACGCCCTGATGTCCAAGGTCTACGACGCCTACTCGTTCGCCTTCATGCCACTGGCCGGCAAGCTGATCACCAACGACTCGGAAAGCTATCGCTACCTGGCCGAATCGATCCGCATGCACCCGAATCAGGAAACCCTGAAGTCGATGATGATCGAGGCCGGTTTCGATCGCGTGACCTACCACAACATGACCGCGGGCATCGTCGCCCTGCACCGCGGCATCAAACCCTGATGTTGTTCAGCGGCCTGCTCGCCAGCGTCGAACACGGCCTCAACCGTGTACTGCGTCTCGACAGCACGGCTTTGCCACGCTTGCAGCCTTTGAACGGCAAGGTCATCGCCGTCGATTGCCGCAGCCCGAGCGTGCAGTTGTTCGTCATTCCCGGCGACGAGGGCCTGACCCTCGCTGCGCATTGGGCCGCCGACGCCGACTGCACCCTGCGGGCGCCGGCCTCGAGCCTGGTGCGCCTGGCCCTGAGCCAGGACAAGACCGCGGTGCTGCACGGTCCCGAGGTCGAGCTGGAAGGCGACAGCGGCGTGCTGCTGGAACTGGCGGCCGTCCTCCAGGACCTGGAGCTGGACTGGGAATACGAACTCTCGCGTTGGCTCGGCCCGGTGGCCACCCAGCTGTTCAGCGGCCATATCCGTAGCCGCGCGCGCTGGTACCGCCAGGGTTTCGCCAGCCTGAACCAGAACCTTGCCGAATACCTGGCCGAAGAGTCGCGCACCCTGGTGGGCCAGCGCGAAGCCGAAGCCCGTTTCAGCGAACTGGACCGGGTCAAGCTCGACCTGGAACGTCTCGAGGCGCGCTTCGAGCGCCTTTCCCGATCCCTTGACCCAAGCGATAACGCATGAAGCTGCTTGCCGTCCGCCGTTTGTTGCGCATCCAGCGCGTCGTGATCCGCTACCGCCTCGATGACCTGCTGTTCGCCCTGCCACTGCCCTGGTTCCTCCTGGCGCTGCGCTACGCCTTGCCCTGGCGCTGGTTCCCGCGCAAGCCACTGGAACTGAGCCGCGGCGCACGCCTGCGCCTGGCCTTGCAGGACCTGGGACCGATCTTCATCAAGTTCGGGCAGATTCTCTCGACCCGCCGCGACCTGCTGCCCGAAGACATCGCCGACGAGCTGATGCTGCTGCAGGACCGCGTACCGCCCTTCGACTCGAAGAAGTCGGTGGCGCTGATCGAGGAGCAACTGGGCAAGAAAATCAGCGAGGTGTTCAGCCGCTTCGATATCGAGCCCCTGGCCTCCGCCTCGGTGGCGCAAGTCCATGCCGCCCAGCTCAAGAGCGGCGAAGAGGTGGTGGTCAAGGTCATCCGCCCAGGCCTCAAGCCAGTCATCGCGCAGGATCTGGCCTGGCTGTTCATCCTCGCCCGCGCCGCCGAGAAGGTCTCGGCCGACGCCCGCCTGTTGCACCCGGTGGACGTGGTCAGCGACTACGAAAAGACCATCTACGACGAACTCGACCTGTTGCGCGAAGCGGCCAACGCCAGCCAGCTCAAGCGTAACTTCGAAGGCTCGCCACTGCTCTACGTGCCGCAGGTCTACTGGGACTGGTGCCGGCCGAAAGTGCTGGTCATGGAACGCATCTACGGGATCCAGGTGACCGACCTGGCCACCCTCGCCGACCAGCGCACCGACATGAAAATGCTCGCCGAGCGCGGCGTGGAGATATTCTTCACCCAGGTGTTCCGCGACAGTTTCTTCCACGCCGACATGCACCCGGGCAACATCTTCGTCAGCACCGTGCAGCCCTGGAGCCCGCAGTACATTGCCATCGACTGCGGCATCGTCGGCAGCCTGACTCCGGAAGACCAGGACTACCTGGCCCGCAACCTGTTCGCGTTCTTCAAGCGCGATTACCGGCGCGTGGCGCAGTTGCACATCGATTCGGGCTGGGTGCCGGCAGAGACCAAACTCAACGAATTCGAAGCGGCGATCCGTACCGTGTGCGAGCCGATCTTCGAAAAACCGTTAAAGGATATTTCCTTCGGCCAGGTGCTGATGCGCCTGTTCCAGACCGCTCGCCGCTTCAACATGGAAGTGCAGCCGCAGCTGGTGCTGCTGCAAAAGACCCTGCTGAACATCGAAGGCCTGGGCCGCCAGCTGTACCCGGAGCTGGACCTGTGGAACACCGCCCAGCCGTTCCTCGAACGCTGGATGCGCGAGCGCGTCAGCCCGAAAGCCTTGCTGGGCAACCTGCACAGCCAGGTCGAGCAACTGCCGCACCTGGCCAACATGACCCGCGACTTGCTCGAACGCATGTCCCAGCCCCATGCCCAGGACCCTTCTCCTCCCTGGAAACGGCGCAAGGACGACTGGTTCCTGCGCCTTCTCGGCGCGGCGCACCTGGGCGGTGGGGCGATCCTCGCGGCCGGCGGACCGCTGAACGGGCTGGGTCACTGGCCGGCTGGAATCATGATTGCCGTGGGCTTGTATCTGGTCGTGCGCCGATAGCCAGCCGGGCTAGCGGCTGGCACACTGTTTCCCATCGCCGAGGCTCGACGAGCGCGTCGAGCCCTGTTGTCGGAGTCGAAGATGAAAGATTGGCTGGACGAGATCAAATGGGACGCTGACGGCCTGGTGCCAGCCATCGCCCAGGATCACAAGACCGGGCGCGTGCTGATGATGGCCTGGATGAACCGCGAGGCGCTGAGCCTGACCGCTGCCGAAAACCGTGCCATCTACTGGTCACGTTCGCGTGGCAAGCTATGGCGCAAGGGAGAAGAGTCCGGGCATGTGCAAAAGCTCCATGAAATGCGCCTGGACTGCGATGCCGACGTCATCATCCTGATGGTCGAACAGATCGGCGACATTGCCTGCCATACAGGCCGCCAGAGCTGCTTCTACCGCGTTTATGAAAACGGCGACTGGAAAACGGTCGATCCGGTACTCAAAGACCCGCACGCGATCTATCAAGCAGGACACTGAACATGAGCGATACCCTGACCCGTCTGGCCCAGGTGCTGGAAGAGCGCAAAGGCGCCGCCGCCGACACTTCCTATGTCGCCAGCCTGTACCACAAGGGCCTGAACAAGATTCTGGAAAAAGTCGGCGAGGAATCGGTGGAAACCATCATCGCCGCCAAGGACGCCGCCCACAGCGGCGACTGCAGCGATGTGATCTACGAAACCGCCGACCTGTGGTTCCACACCATGGTCATGCTCGCCCAGCTGGGGCAGCATCCGCAGGCCGTTCTCGATGAACTGGACCGGCGCTTCGGTTTGTCCGGACACGCCGAGAAAGCCTCGCGTCCGTCCGCCTGAACATCATTTAGAGAGGAAACGCAGCATGGGCATTTTTGACTGGAAACACTGGATCGTCATCCTGGTTGTCGTGGTGCTGGTGTTCGGCACCAAGAAACTGAAAAACCTCGGCACCGACGTCGGCGAATCGATCAAGGGCTTTCGCAAGGCCATGAACGACGACGAAAAACCCGCCGAACCCGGCGTGCCACCGACCGCCCAGCCTGCTCCGCCGGTCCAGCCGCAAAGCGCTCCGTTGAACCAGCCGCACACCATCGACGTGCAGGCGCAAAAAGTCGAAGAGCCGACCCGCAAAGACTCGTGAGCACTGACTAATGTTTGGTATCAGCTTCTCTGAACTGCTGCTCGTCGGCCTGGTGGCCCTGCTGGTGCTCGGCCCCGAGCGTCTGCCGGGTGCCGCGCGCACGGCAGGCCTGTGGATCGGCCGCTTGAAGCGCAGCTTCAATGCGATCAAGCAGGAAGTTGAACGGGAAATCGGTGCCGATGAAATTCGTCGGCAACTGCACAACGAACACATTCTGTCGCTGGAACAGGAAGCGCGGAAGATCCTCAATCCGACCCAGCAACAACCGACACCGGTCGAGCCCGTGGCCGAGCAGAGCATTCATGCGCCCGCCGCGGCGCCTGAAGCACCAGCCAGCGCGACCACGGCGAGCCCCACTGCCGCAACTGCACCGGCCGAACCGGCTGCGCCCGTGACAACGCCTGTCACGCCAGCCCCCCACGACCCTACTTTGCCGCCGCGAGCCCCATGAGCGATATTCCGGAAAACGACCAACATATGCCGCTGGTGTCGCACCTCACCGAGTTGCGCACCCGGTTGCTGCGCTGCGTGGCGGCGATCTTCCTGATCTTCGGCGGGCTGTTCGCCTTCACCCAGCAGATCTACACCATCGTCTCCACGCCGCTGCGCCAGTACCTGCCGGCGGGCGCAACGATGATCGCCACCGACGTGGCGTCGCCGTTCCTGACCCCGCTCAAGCTGACAATGATGGTCTCGCTGTTCCTGGCGATCCCGGTGATCCTGCACCAGATCTGGGGTTTCATCGCCCCCGGCCTGTACAAGCATGAAAAGCGCATCGCCGTACCGCTGCTGGTCTCCAGCATCCTGTTGTTCTACATCGGCATGGCCTTCGCCTACTTCCTGGTGTTCCCGCTGATCTTCAAGTTCTTCGCCGCGGCCACCCCGGCCGGCGTGGAAATGATGACCGACATCACCAGCTACCTCGACTTCGTCATGACCCTGTTCTTCGCCTTCGGCGTGGCGTTCGAGATCCCGGTGGCGGTGGTGCTGCTGGTGTGGATCGGCGTGGTCAACGTTGCCTACCTGAAGAAGATCCGCCCGTACGTAATCATCGGCTGCTTCGTGGTCGGCATGATCCTGACCCCGCCGGACATTTTCTCCCAGACCTTGCTGGCAGTACCGATGTGGCTGCTGTTCGAGATCGGCATCCTGTTCGGCAGCCTGATCAGCAAGCGCGGCGACCATCCGGACGACCAGCCGGCTGAAGATCACAACGACCAGCCGCCAGCGACCCAAGCGTGAACCTGCTGCTTCTTGAAGAGGCCGACTTCATCGCGGCCGACCGGGTGATCCTGCGCGATCGCCGCCTGACCCACATGCAGGAAGTCCATCGGGCCGCGGTGGGCGACAGCCTGCGGGTCGGCCGTATCGGCGGCCTGATGGGCTCGGCCGAACTGCTGCGCCTGGAGCCCGGGGAAGCCGAACTGCGAGTCAGCCTCGACCAGCCGCCGCCGACCAAGCTGCCCCTGACCCTGGTGCTGGCCCTGCCCCGTCCGAAAATGCTCCGCCGGGTGCTGCAAACCGTCGCCGCCATGGGTGTGCCCCGGCTGGTGCTGGTGAACAGCTACCGAGTCGAGAAAAGCTTCTGGCAAACCCCGTTCCTCGAACCCGAGGCGATTCGCGAGCAACTGATTCTTGGCCTGGAACAGGCCCGCGACAGCGTGCTGCCGGAAGTGGTCATCGAAAAGCGCTTCAAACCTTTCGTCGAAGACCGTCTGCCAGCGCTGGTCGAAGGCACCCTCGGCCTGGTCGGCCATCCCGGCCAATACCCGGCCTGCCCTCGCGGCCTGGATGAGCCGGTGACCCTGGCCATCGGCCCGGAAGGCGGCTGGATCCCCTACGAAATCGACCTGCTGGGCAAGTCCGGCCTACAACCGGTGCAGCTCGGCGAGCGTATCCTGCGGGTCGAAACCGCCGTCACCGCCCTTCTCGCCCGCCTCTTCTGATTAGCCCCCACTCCCGTAGGAGTGAGGCTGGCCCGCGATAGCGATGTGCCTGACACCGCGCCATCGCGGGCAAGCCTCGCTCTGCTTCAGATTTATCTGATCAAGCCGATAACCTGGGTACAAAACCTATTAATCGCCCAAGGGAGTTCGCGGCATGTACCGTTGGTTAGCCCAGAGTCTGGGAAATGTGAGCGTCAACCTCAAACTCGGCGTTGGCTTCGGCCTGGTGCTGCTACTGACCCTGCTGATCACCACGACCGGCTGGCTGGGCCTGGGCAATGTGATCGAGCGCGGCGACAAGCTGGGCTACATCTCCACCCTCAACGAGCTGACCAAGGACCTGCGCATCGCGCGCCTGGACTATGAAATGCGCCGTGGCGAGCAGGGGCCGGGGGCCGTCAGCGAGTTGCTGAACAAACTCGACGAAGGCTTGCAACGCGCACGCAAGATGCTGGAAATGCCTGAAAGCATCGCCATGATCGACCAACAGATCGCCGCCGTCAGCGAGTACAAGCTGGCCTTCGCCGACATGACCCGCGCCACCGCCAGCCGTGAAGCCGCCCGCGCCAAACTGGGCGCCACCGCCGATAATGCCGTGGCCCGGGTAGCCGAAGTGGAGAAATCCATGCTGCAGGGCGACAGCGTGGCGCAGTTCAATAGCGTCATCGACCTGAGCAAACTGATCCAGCAGGCGCGTTTCCAGGTCCGCGGCTACACCTACAGCGGCAAGGCCGAGGCCGAACAGCCGGCGCTGGACGCTATCGACAACGCCCTGAACAACCTCGCCAGCCTGCCGGCCAAGCTGCCGGAACAGCACCTGGCCAACCTGCAACAGGCCACCGACGCCCTGAAAGGCTATCGCTCGGCGGTCAGCGACTTCCGCGACTCCCAGGTGGCCAGCGCCGCCGCACTCAAACGCATGGCAGCCCAGGGCGACCGCCTGATGGACGTCAGCAAGCAGCTGACCGCCGCGCAAACCCACAAACGCGACAGCGATGCCGCCCAGGCCAGAAGCACCCTGGCCATCGTCACCGCGCTGGCCCTACTGTTCGGCCTAGTCGCCGCCTGGAGCATCACCCGGCAGATCGTCATCCCGCTGCGCCAGACCCTCAAGGTGGTCGAGCGTGTCGCCTCGGGCGATCTCAGCGAGAACCTGCAGGTCGAGCGGCGCGACGAGCTCGGCCAGCTGCAACAGGCCATGCAACGCATGACCCTGAGCCTGCGCGAGCTGATCGGCGGCATCAGCGATGGCGTCACCCAGATTGCCAGCGCCGCCGAGCAGCTGTCGGCGGTGACCGAACAGACCAGCGCCGGGGTCAACAGCCAGAAAGTCGAGACCGACCAGGTCGCCACCGCCATGAATGAAATGGCCGCCACGGTCCAGGAAGTCGCGCGCAACGCCGAAGAAGCCTCGGAAGCGGCGGTCGCCGCCGATCAGCAGGCCCGCGAAGGCGACAAGGTGGTCGGCGAGGCCATCGCGCAGATCGAGCGCCTGGCCGCCGAGGTTGGCAATTCCACCGCCGCCATGGGCCACTTGAAGCAGGAAAGCGACAAGATCGGCAGCGTGCTCGACGTGATCAAGTCGGTCGCCCAGCAGACCAACCTGCTGGCCCTCAACGCCGCCATCGAAGCCGCCCGCGCGGGCGAAGCCGGTCGCGGTTTCGCCGTGGTCGCCGACGAGGTGCGCAGCCTGGCGCAGCGCACCCAGAAGTCCACCGAAGAGATCGAGGAGCTGATCGTCGGCCTGCAGAACGGCACCCAGGAAGTGGCCAACATCATGGACAACAGCCGCAGCCTGACCGACAGCAGCGTCGAACTGACCCGCCGTGCCGGCGGCTCGCTGGAAAACATCACCCGCACCGTCTCGGCGATCCAGGCGATGAACCAGCAGATCGCCGCCGCGGCCGAACAGCAGAGCGCGGTGGCCGAGGAAATCAACAGAAGCGTGCTGAACGTGCGTGACGTGTCCGAGCAGACCTCGGCAGCCAGTGAAGAGACAGCGGCCTCCAGCGTCGAGCTGGCGCGCCTGGGGACCCATCTGCAGACCCTGGTCGGGCGCTTCCGGGTCTGAACCAGGACGACGGCGATCCCTGTAGCCGCTGCCGAGCCCGCGAGGCTGCGATCGCCCCGAAGGGGCGCAGCGATCTCAAGGCCGTCAGATGTTCGGCCTGAGATCGGGAACCAAGGTCCTGCGGACCTTATCGCAGCCTTCGGTAGCGGCTACAGGGCGTATTGCCAAGCAGGGTATCGGGGTGGGTTACAGGACCTGACGCAGGAACGCCTGGGCCCGCGGGTCTTGGGGCGCATCGAAGAACGCCGCTGGCGAGGCGTCTTCCAGCAGTTTGCCGTGATCGAAAAACAGCACCCGATCCGCCACTTCCCGGGCGAAGCCCATTTCGTGGGTCACGCAGACCATGGTCATGCCTTCCAGGGCCAGGGTCTTCATCACGTCCAATACTTCGCCGACCATTTCCGGGTCCAGCGCCGAAGTCGGCTCGTCGAACAGCATGACCTTGGGTTCCATGGCCAGCGCCCGAGCGATGGCCACGCGCTGCTGCTGGCCGCCGGAGAGGCGCGAGGGGAATTCGTTGGCCTTCTGCGCGATACCGACCTTCTCCAGCAACGCCAGGGCCTTGGCCTCGCGCTCCTGCTTGCCACGCTTGCGCACCACCTTCTGCGCCAGGCAGAGGTTTTCCAGCACGGTCATGTGCGGGAACAGGTTGAAGTGCTGGAACACCATGCCGACTTCGCGGCGATAGGCATTCACATCGGTCTTCGGGTCGGCCAATTGCAGGCCGTCGATGCTCACCGAACCGGAATCGAACTGCTCCAGGCCGTTGAGGCAACGCAGGAAGGTCGACTTGCCGGAACCGGACGGACCGATCACCACCAGCACTTCGCCCTTGGCCACGCGGGTGGTGACGTTATCCACCGCACGGACCACCTGGCCCCGGGTGTCGAAGACTTTTACCAGATCGCGAACTTCAATCACTTTGCGCGAGCCTCCGCTCAAGCCGGCTGGCCATCTTCGACAGCGGCAGGTTGATCAACAGGTACAGGGCCGCCACGCAGAACAGGATCTCGAACGGCGAGAACGAGGTGGTGATGACCTCACGTCCGCTCTTGAGCAGCTCGGTGATGGCGATCACCGACACCAGCGAGGTGTCCTTCACCAGGCTGATGAACTGCCCGGCCAGCGGCGGCAGCACGCGCTTGAAGGCCTGTGGCAGCACCACATGGCGCATCGACTGGCTGGCGTTCAGGCCCAGGGAACGGGCCGCTTCATTCTGGCCACGGGCGATCGACTGCACGCCGGCGCGGACGATTTCCGCCACATAGGCACCGGTGAACAGCGACAGCGCGGCGATCCCGGCGAACTCGCGGGACAGGTTCAGCACCGTGCCGATGAAGAAATAGAAAATGAAGATCTGCACCAGCAGCGGCGTACCACGCACCAGTTCGACGTAAATGGTCGACAGGTCGCGCAGGGTCGGGTTGTTCGACAGCCGGCAAAGCCCGGTCGCCAGGCCGATGAACAAGCCCAGCACCCCGGACACCACCGACAGCCACAAGGTGGTCCACAGGCCCAGCAGCAGCGGTCCGGCCGCCCAGTGACGGGTCACGCCGATCACATCGCCTTCGGCCACATCGTCGCCACGGGCGACTTGCAGGCTGTTCTCGTCGACCGTCAGCTGTTGCTCGTCGCCCGCGTCGTTGCGCAGCGTGACTTCGGCCTTGCCGCCTTTGCGCACCAGCTCGCTGACGGTGGAGATGTCCGCCGCCCGCTGCGATTCCTCGGCCTGGTAGGCGAAGTACTGTGGTACGCGGTTCCAGCGCCACTCGTAGGACATCAGCGAGGTGGCGTAGTACAACGCGCCGGCCAGGCCGATCAGCACCAGCACGGTCAGTACGTGCCAGGGCCATTGGGCTTTTTTATGTTTGATCACTTTGCAGGTTCCAGCTCGGGGAAGTTCGGTGGTGCCGATCAGGACGCCATCGCGAGCAAGCTCGCTCCTACAGGGGGTATGCGGTTCCTGTAGGAGCGAGCTTGCTCGCGATCAACCGCGCAGCGGTTGTAGATTTACTCCATGTCCTTGAGCCACTCGGTGCTCTTGAACCACTTGTCATGGATACGATCGTAGGTGCCGTCTTCGTGGATCTGGTGCAGGAAGTTGTTGATGAAGTTGAGGCTGTCGTAGTCCCCCTTCTTCAGGCCGAAGGCCAGAGGCTCGTAGGTGAACGGCTTGTCGAGGAACGTAAGCTTGCCGTTGCCGACCTTGCTCAGCGCCACCACGTTGTACGGGGCGTCGTAGATGAAGGCGTCGGCCTTGCCGTTGACCACGTCGAGCACGGCTTCCTGCTCGTTGTCGTAGCCGTGGTACTTGGCCTTGGCGATCAGCTTCCTGGCGACCATCTCGCCGGTGGTGCCCAGCTTGGAGGTGATGCGGTAGTCGGCGCTGTTCAGGTCTTTATAGGACTTGATGGTGCCTTCCAGCTCCTTGCGGATCAGCAGGGTCTGGCCGACCACGATGAAGGGCTCGCTGAAGTTCAGACGCAGGTTGCGTTCCTGGGTCAGGGTCATGCCGCTGCCGATCATGTCGAACTTGTCGGTCAGCAGGGCCGGGATGATCCCGTCGTAGCCGGTGGAAACCAGCTCCAGCTTGACGCCCATGGCCTTGGTCATGGCCTTGAGGATGTCGACCTCGAAACCGATGATCTCGCCGCGCTTGTTGGTCATCTCGAACGGCATGTAGGTCGGGTCCATGCCGACTTTCAGCGTGCCGCGCTTGACCGCATCATCGATGGCGCCAGCCTGGGCTGCATTGACCGCCACCATTGCCGTGACGCCGAGCAGCAGCATCGAGAGATACTTCTTCATCTTCAAGTCCCCTGAACCCATTTTATTGTGAGGTGAACCCGCGGCAGGTTTTCCCTTGGAAAACCGGCAGATACGGACACCATGGGCCCGCTCGCGGCAATTCGGGGTGCGATGCTAACTCACCCGCCTATTTGCACAAGGGCTTGACCAGGATTTGTTGTTACAGAGGGGACGACAATCTCCCTGTAGCCGCTGCCGCAGGCTGCGATAGGTCCGTAGGACCTCCTGCGATCCCAAGATCCTGCGTCCCCTTCGGTACGGAATGCCGCCCAATCGATCGCAGCCTGCGGCAGCGGCTACAAGAGCGGGCCCACAAACAACAACGCCCTTGAGAGTGCTCTCAAGGGCGTTGTCATCAGGCCGGTTGGGCGATTGTCGTTGGCGGTCGCAACGGCAACAACGGTGCATGAGGATCTTCATCCACCGATTGCCGCCAGGCGCTCAGCCAGTCGGCGTGGCCTTCGCTCCAGACCTGCTCGTGCAGGCGGGCCAGGGCCACCGGATCGCTCAACAGCGCCAGGCGCTCGCCGTTGTTCAGCGCCGCCGGCCCCACTTTCAGGGCATGGCGGACACGTTCGATACGCAGCCACTCGATCGGCTCGGCCTGGCCGTGCCGGGACGTCGCCAGGGCACAGGCCAGGGCGTTCTGCTGCGGATCGACCACTGCCCGGATGAAACCGTCGTTCAGCGCATGCCAACGGTTTTCATGGGTGTACTGATCGGTGGACAGCAGTTCCTGGGGCGGTGCGTATTCCTCGGGGATCAGGAACAGGCTTTCGTCACGGGACTTCAGGCCCAGGCCGACGCGGCTGGAAATCACCGACACCGGGATCGACAGCATCAGCGAACCGACGATCGGCACCAGCCACCAGAGGAAGCTCGGGTTCAGCCAGATCACCAGCAGCGCCCAGCAGAAGCCCAGCAGGGTCTGCGGACCATGGCGGCGCACCGCTTCGCTCCACGGCGTGGAGTCGTCGTCACGCTGTGGCGAGTTCCAGGTCGCGGCCCAGCCCAGGAACGCGGCCAGCACGAAACGGGTGTGGAAGATCATCCGTACCGGCGCCAGCAGCATGGAGAACAGCATCTCCAGCAGCATCGACAGGGTCACTTTGAACTTGCCGCCGAACTCTTTCGCGCCCTTGGCCCAGATCAGGATGATGCTCAACAGCTTCGGCAGGAACAGCAGCACGATAGTGGTCGAGAACAGCGCGATCGCCTTGTCCGGATGCCATTGCGGCCACAGCGGATACAGCTGGCGCGGCTCCAGGAAGTACTGCGGCTCCATCAGCGTGTTGACCGCCAGCAGCGCCGTCGACAGCACCAGGAAGAAGAACCACAACGGCGCCGACAGGTAGGACATCACCCCGGTGAGGAACACCGCACGGTGCACCGGGTGCATGCCCTTGACCAGGAACAGGCGGAAGTTCATCAGGTTGCCGTGGCACCAGCGCCGGTCGCGCTTGAGCTCGTCCAGCAGGTTCGGCGGCAGCTCTTCATAGCTGCCCGGCAGATCGTAGGCAATCCACACGCCCCAGCCGGCGCGACGCATCAGCGCCGCTTCGACGAAGTCGTGGGACAGGATCGCACCGGCGAAGGCACCTTTACCGGGCAACGGCGCCAGGGCGCAGTGCTCGATGAACGGCTTCATGCGGATGATCGCGTTGTGGCCCCAGTAGTGGGATTCGCCCAGCTGCCAGAAGTGCAGGCCGGCGGTGAACAGCGGGCCGTAGACGCGGGTGGCGAACTGCTGCATGCGCGCATACAGGGTGTCCATGCCCGAGGCTTTCGGCGCGGTCTGGATAATACCCGCGTCCGGCGTGGCTTCCATCAGGCGCACCAGGCTGGTCAGGCATTCGCCGCTCATCACGCTGTCGGCGTCGAGCACCACCATGTACTTGTAGTCGCCGCCCCAACGACGGCAGAAGTCGTCGAGGTTACCGCTCTTGCGCTTCACCCGACGGCGGCGACGGCGATAGAAGATCTTGCCGAAACCCTTGGTTTCGCGGCAGACGTCCAGCCAGGCCTGTTGCTCGGCCACGCAGATATCGGTCTCGTTACTGTCGCTGAGCACGAAGAAGTCGAAGCGGTCCAGGTCGCCAGTGGCCGCGACCGACTCGAAGGTCGCCCGCAAGCCGGCGAATACCCGCGGCACGTCTTCGTTGCAGATCGGCATGACCAGCGCGGTACGGGCATCCTTGGGGATCGGCTCGTTACCGGCGCTTTTGCCGGAAATGCGGTATTTGTCATGCCCGGTGAGCAGCTCGAGGAAGCCCATCAGCGCGGTCCAGAAACCGGCCGAGACCCAGCAGAACAGGATGCCGAACATGATCAGGATGCTGGTCTGCAGGGCATACGGCAGTACCTGGGTGGCGGTCTGCATCAATGGCTGACGCGTGATTTCTTCCAGGTCGACGAACGACCAGCCCTGGTACGGCATGATGCCTTTCATGTACCAGCCGGCGACGATGGTCTGGCCAAGCATCAGCAGCAACAGGATGTAGCGACGGATCGAACCGACGGTACGCCAGCGGGCGACCGGCAGCACGTTCTGATCTTTCGGTGGCTGCGGCGGATTGGTCCGACCGGTCAGGCGCCGCCAGCCACGCACCAGGATATTGGTGCGCCACGGCTCGGGAACGACCTTGGTCCGACGAATCGGCGGCGTGGCCTTGAGGCACACACGACCGCTGGCGTCGAGCGCCAGCATCTCGGCATCGATCAGTTCCTCGGCGGAACCCAGGGTCAGCCGGCGGCCCACCGAGGCCTGGGCGGCATCGGCGGGCGCGTCGAACGTCGAGGACGACAGGCGTTCGTGCAGTTCACTGAAGGACTTGCAGCCCGCGAGTTCCGCGCGCTGCTCATCGGTCATTGGCAGGTGCGCCAGATACTCGGCAAGAGTCTCTGGCTGTACTTGAGCGTTACTCATCGGCAGGCAACTGGTAGCTCCAGGTCTCGGTCAGGACTTGCTCGGTCGGGACAGATTCCGGTGTGGCTGGGGCCGCCTCGGCAGCAGCAGGCTGCTTGGCGTCTTTGTGGTTCTTGGCGTCCTTGGCCGGCTTGGCTTCGGCTTGCTTGGCATCCGCCTCTTTCTTCTCCTGCTGCTTGGCGGCGACTTTGTCGGCCTTGGCAATGGAGGCGCTGGAGGCTGGCGACACGGCCTTGGCCGGTTCGACAGGGGTGGCGTTCTTGACCAGGGCCGCGCGCATCTCGGTGGATTTGCTCGGGTCCTTGATCTTCATCCGCAGGGTCAGGCGCCAGCCCTTGGTTTCAGGGTTGTAGCGCACGCTGTTTTCCACCAGCTCGGCGTTGTCGCCGACGCTGACCTGGCTGCGCACCTCGGTGTCTTCCGGCAATGCCGCCAGGGATGGACCTTCGAAGTCCACCAGGTAAGCCACGCTGCCGTCCGGTTGGCGGATCAGGTTGGATTGCTTGACGTCACCGGTGGAACGCAGGGTCTGCTCGACCCAGGAGCTGTCCGGCGAATGCAGGGAGGCTTCGTCCATGGTCCAGTGCAGGCGATAGGCGAAATCAAACGGCTGGCCTGGTTCAGGCTGCTTTTCCGGGCTCCAGAACGCCACGATGTTGTCGTTGGTTTCGTCCGCGGTCGGGATCTCTACCAGGTCGACGGTGCCTTTGCCCCAGTCGCCCTTCGGCTCGATCCAGGCGCTTGGGCGCTTGTCGTAGCGGTCGTCGAGGTCTTCGTAGTGGCTGAAGTCGCGGCCACGCTGCAGCAGACCGAAACCACGCGGGTTTTCCACCGAGAAGTTGCTCACGGCCAGGTGTTTCGGGTTGTTCAGCGGACGCCAGATCCACTCGCCGTTGCCGGCATGGATCGACAGACCGCTGGAGTCGTGCAGCTCGCGACGGTAGTTGAGGACTTTCGACGGCTGGTTGGCGCCGAACAGGAACATGCTGGTCAGCGGGGCGATGCCCAGCTTGCCGACCTTGTCACGCAGGAACATCCGGGCCTTGACGTCGACGATGGTGTCGCTGCCTGGACGCAGGGTCAGGCGATAGGCGCCGGTGGCGCGCGGCGAGTCCAGCAGGGCGAAGATCACCAGGTGCTTGTCGGTCGGCTTGGGTTGCTGGATCCAGAATTCGGTAAAGCGCGGGAATTCCTCACCGGACGGCAGCGCGGTGTCGATGGCCAAGCCACGGGCCGACAGGCCATAGACATGCCCCTTGCCGACGACGCGGAAGTAGCTCGCGCCGAGCATGGTCATGATTTCGTCCTGCTTGTCCGCCTTGTTGATCGGGTACAGCACGCGAAAGCCTGCATAACCGAGCTGCTCGGTGGCCTTGGGATCGAACTTGAGGTCGCCGAAGTCGAAGCGAGTCGAGTCGTATTTGATCTCTTCGACGGTGTTCGCCGTGATTTCGTTGATTTTCACCGGCGTGTCGAAATGCATGCCCTGATGATAGAAGGACAGCTTGAATGGGGTTTTCTGCTTGGCCCACTCGGCCTTTTCAGGCAGGAAGCGGATTTTCTGATAGTCCGCGAACTTCATCTCACGAAATTCGTTCGGCAGGTTACTGCGCGGAGCCTCGTACTTCTGCCCGGCCAGATCCTTAGCCTTGGCCGATACATCATCCAGATTGAATGCCCAGAGTTGGCCGGCGCTAAGCAGGCAAAGCAGTGCAGAGCCCGTCACCAGTGCGTTTCGTAACCGTTTGGCAGACAATTTTGGTGCATTACAGGGACTAACAATCACGAGCAACCCTCGCCGAAAACAGATCAAAAAACCAACGGCCAGCTATCTATATGCCAGGTTGGCGAGCATTGTTCCGACTCCGATGGGGCTAAATGATTCCCCAAACGGTCCCGAACAAGTCTCTACCTAAGTCAAAAACGGACCAACGAACGCTGATCCCCGTAGCGCGCGATTATCTAGTAGCCCGCGTTACAACGCATCAGGGGCGACCAAGTATTTATCGCGAAAAACGCCTATTTTCGGCCGCTGCCGGCCGAAAAAGATGTTTCAAGCACTTTCAGGTCTGTAACAGGAAGGTTACCGGGCCATCATTGACCAGATGGACCTGCATATCCGCCCCGAAGCGCCCTGATGCTACTTTGCCATGCAACTGTTGCGCCTTGCATAGCAGATAATCAAAAAGTTCTTCGCCGAGGGCCGGCGGCGCCGCCGTGGAAAAACTCGGGCGCAGGCCGTTCTTGGTGTCCGCGGCCAGGGTGAACTGCGAGACCAGCAGCAAACCGCCGTCCACATCGGCCAGGGACAGGTTCATTTTGCCCTCGGCATCACTGAATACCCGATAGTTAAGCAGCTTGTGCAGCAGTTTGTCGGCACTGGCCCGAGTGTCCTCGGGCTCCACCGCCACCAGCACCAGCAAACCCTGGTCCACCGCCCCGACGATTTCCCCCGCCACTTCGACTCGCGCGCCGCGCACGCGCTGCAACAGCCCCTTCATGCTTCTTCGGGCGGCAGGTCGAGCAGGCGCCGGGCCATCTGATCAGCGGCACGCACCAGCGCATCGGTGATGCCCGGTTCGGACGCAGCGTGACCGGCATCGCGGATCACCTGCAGCTCGCTGTTCGGCCAGGCCTGGTGCAATTCCCAGGCATTGTCCAGCGGGCAGATCACGTCGTAGCGACCATGCACGATCACGCCCGGCAAGTGGGCGATCTTGCCCATGTCGCGAATCAGCTGGTTCGGCTCGAGAAACGCATGGTTGGTGAAGTAGTGGCATTCGATCCGGGCAATCGACAGCGCGCGCTGCGGCTCGGAGAAGCGATCGACCACCAGCGGGTTCGGCCGCAAGGTCGCAGTCCGCCCTTCCCAGGTCGACCAGGCCTTGGCCGCATGCATCTGGGCGATCTGGTCGTTGCCGACGAGGCGCTTGTGGAAGGCGCTGAGCAGGTCGTCGCGCTCATCCAGCGGGATAGGCGCCACGTAGTCCTGCCAGTAATCGGGGAACAGACGGCTGGCGCCGACCTGGTAGAACCATTCGATTTCCTGCGGACGGCACAGAAAGATCCCACGCAGAATCAGACCATGAACATGCTCAGGATGGGTTTGCGCATAAGCCAGGGCCAGGGTCGAACCCCAGGAGCCGCCGAACACCACCCATTTTTCGATGCCCAGGTGCAGGCGGATCCGCTCGAGGTCGGCGACCAGGTCCCAGGTGGTGTTGTTTTCCAGGCTGGCGTGCGGGGTGGAGCGCCCGCAACCGCGCTGATCGAAGGTGATGATGCGGTACAGGTTCGGATCGAAGTAACGGCGACTCTGGGCATCGCACCCGGCTCCCGGGCCACCGTGGATGAACACCACCGGCAAACCTTCCGGGGATCCGCTCTCATCGACATACAGTACATGGGGTTCGTCGACAGCCAGATCGTGCCGGGCATAGGGTTTGATCTGCGGGTACAAAGTCTGCATTGCGCGCTCCGTAAGGGGTCGAGGTCATCCCTGGGGGGACTTCAATTATTCTGCCGTCCGGCATCATAAACCCGAATTACGCAATGAGCATGTCCTTGGAGACATTAGGGTTGTTTGCGCGTTTTGCGTTGTCGTCGAAGGGCTTGCCGCGGACAGACTCGCTCCTGTAGCCGCTGCCGCAGGCTGCGATCGCTCCCGAAGGGAGCGCAAGGTCTGAAGGACGTCGAAGGCCTTCGGCCTTATCGCAGCTTGCGGCAGCGGCTACAGGGCTTCCTGTCGGCTTCAGCGCCCGTAACGCTTCTGCCCCCAGGCCAGCAGCCCTTGCAGCAGCTGCTTGAGCACCACCTGGGTCGGCGCCGCCAGATCGTCGCGGTAGCGGAACGGCTCGAACTCTTCCATGTAGGTGCTCTGCGCCAGCTCCAGCTGCACGGCATGGATGTTCTCGGCCGGGTTGCCGTAGTGCCGGGTGATATGGCCGCCCTTGAAACGGCCGTTGAGCACATGGCTGTAGTCGGCATGGCGGGCGCAGATCGCTTCCAGCTGGCTGGCCAGTTCGGCATCGCAGCTGGCGCCATTGAAGGTGCCCAGGTTGAAGTCCGGCAGCTTGCCTTCGAACAGATGCGGGATCAGCGAGCGGATCGAGTGTGCATCGAACAGCAAGGCATAGCCGAACTCGGCTTTCAACCGTGCCAGCTCCTGCTGCAAAGTGCCGTGATAAGGCGTCCAGACCTGCTCCAGGTAAGTCGCCCGCTCCTGCTTCGACGGCTCCAACCCCTCACGGAACAGCGGCACGCCATCGAACAGCGTGGCCGGGTACAACCCGGTGGTGGCGCCGACATATAGAGGCTTGTCGTCGGATGGGCGATTAAGGTCGATGACGAAACGCGAATACTCGGCCGCCAGGGTGCTGGCGCCCAGTTCCTCGGCGAACGCGTAGAGCCGGGGAATGTGCCAGTCGGTATCCGGCAGGCTTTGCGCCTCGGGGATCAGCCCGGCCTCGACCGCGGGCGTCAGGCGCAGGCCGGCGTGGGGCATGCTGATCAGCAGCGGCACCCGGCCTTGTTTGAAGTTCAGAACCTTATCCACAATCCTTCTCCTATAAATCCACTTCAACGCCGTGGCGCACGACGCGTTTTTCCAGGTCGCCGCCCAGCCAGTAGGCCAGGTCGGCGGGACGATCGATCTGCCAGGCGACGAAGTCCGCCACCTTGCCGGCCTCCAGCGAACCGTGGGTCTGCTCCATGCCCAGCGCGGTGGCCGCATGCAGGGTCACGCCGGCCAGGGCTTCTTCCGGGGTCATACGGAAACAGGTGCAGGCCATGTTCAGCATCAGGCGCAGGGACAGCGCCGGCGAAGTGCCGGGGTTGAGGTCGCTGGCCACCGCGATCTTCACCCCGTGCTTGCGCAGCGCGTCCATCGGTGGCAACTGGGTTTCGCGCAGGAAATAGAACGCGCCCGGCAGCAGCACGGCGACGGTGCCGGCCTCGGCCATGGCGACGGCGTCCTCCTCGGTCATGAACTCCAGGTGGTCGGCCGACAGCGCGTGATAACGCGCCGCCAGGCTGGAGCCATGCAACGACGACAGCTGCTCGGCGTGCAGTTTCACCGGCAGGCCAAGCTTGTGCGCGGCGATGAACACCCGCTCCACCTGCTCCGGCGAGAACGCCAGGTATTCGCAGAACGCGTCCACCGCGTCCACCAGGCCCTCGGCCGCCAGGGCCGGGAGCATTTCGTTGCAGATGTGCTCGATATAGTCGTCCGCACGCTCGGCGTATTCCGGCGGCAAGGCGTGGGCCGCCAGGCAGGTGCTGCGCACACTGACCGGCAGCTCGGCGCCCAGGCGCCGGATCACCCGCAGGATCTTACGTTCGCTGGCCAGGTCCAGGCCGTAGCCGGACTTGATCTCGACGCTGGTCACGCCGTCGCGCAGCAGGCTTTTCAAGCGCTTGCGGGCGCTGTCGAACAGTTCGTCCTCGCTCGCCGCGCGGGTAGCCCGCACGGTGCTGGCGATACCGCCACCGGCGGCGGCGATCTCGGCGTAGCTCACCCCTTGCAGGCGTTGCTCGAATTCGCCGCTGCGGTTGCCGCCGAATACCGTGTGAGTGTGGCAGTCGATCAGGCCCGGGGTGACCCAGGCCCCCGCCAGGTCATGCAGCTCGGCATAGTTACCAGCCGGGACCTGGTCGCGCGGGCCGATCCACTCTATGAGCGCTCCTGACGTCACGATGGCGGCATCCTCGATGATCGAGTAAGCACCTTGCGCCATGCTTGCGACGTGACAGTGTTGCCAGAGAGTTTTCATCCGAGGACTCCGTTAATTATCGATGGGACAAAGAAGGGTCGCGGTGCACCTGGACCGCCTGACCGGCGGCCGGCTTGACCCACAACAGATAAGCGATCACCAGCAGCATGATCCACACCGCCCCCACCGCCAGCGCCGCCTGGGTTTGCGGGAAATAACCCAGCACACCGAAGACGAACAGCATGAACACGATGGCGGCTGCCGGCGCCCAGGGCCAGAACGGCACCGGGAATTTCAGTTGGGCAACCTGCTCGGCGCTCATCGAGCGACGCATGGCCACCTGGGTGGCCAGGATCATCAGCCAGACCCAGACCGTGGCGAAAGTAGCGATCGAGGCAATCAACAGGAACACGTTTTCCGGAATCAGGTAGTTCAGCAGCACACCGCCCAGCAGCGCGGCGCCCATGACCACCACGGTCATCCACGGCACGCCGTGCTTCGACAGTTGGGCAAAGCCTTTTGGCGCCTGCCCTTGCTGGGCCAGGCCGTACATCATGCGTCCGGCGCCGAAGATGTCGCTGTTGATCGCCGACACCGCCGCCGAGATCACCACGATATTGAGGATGGTCGCCGCCGAGCCGATGCCCAGGTTGTCGAAGATCTGCACGAACGGGCTGCCCTGGCTGCCGATCTGCGGCCATGGATAGATGGCCATCAGCACGAACAGGGTCAGCACATAGAACAGCAGGATGCGCATCGGCACCGCGTTGATCGCCTTGGGGATGACCCGCTGCGGGTCCTTGGCTTCACCGGCGGTGATACCGATGATCTCGATGCCGCCAAAAGCGAACATCACTACCGCGAACGAAGCGATCAGGCCGCCGATGCCGTGGGGCATGAAGCCGCCGTGGGCCCAGAGGTTGGCCACCCCGGTGGCCTGCTCGTTGCCGGCCGAACCGATACCGAACAACATGATGCCGAAGCCGGCGAGGATCATCGCGACAATCGCGCCGACTTTCAGCAGCGACAGCCAGAACTCCATTTCGCCGAAGACCTTGACGTTGCACAGGTTGAGGCCGCCGATCAGGAACACGATGCCGAGCACCCAGACCCAGCGCGCCACTTCCGGAAACCAGAAGCCCATATAGATGCCAAAAGCCGTGACGTCGGCCAGGCAGACGATGATCATTTCAAAGGCGTAGGTCCAACCGAGGATAAAGCCCGGCAGTGGTCCCAGGTAATTGCTGGCGTAGTGGCCAAACGAGCCGGACACCGGGTTGTGCACGGCCATCTCACCCAGCGCGCGCATCACCATGAACACCGCGGCGCCACCGATCAGGTAGGCCAGGAGGACCGCGGGACCGGCCATCTGGATGGCCGAGGCGGAACCATAGAACAGCCCGGTGCCGATCGCCGACCCCAGCGCCATGAAGCGAATATGTCGGGCGGACAGCCCGCGTTTCAATCCTTGAGCTTGCTGTTGCATTTCTCGTTCCTAATTATTTTTATCGGAGAAAACCGGAACCACCTGTAGCCGCTGCCGAGGCACGAGGCTGCGAAGCGGTCCGCAGGACCGCCCTCGGGGGCTGCTGCGCAGCCCATCGCAGCCTCGTGCCTCGTCAGCGGCTACAGGCATGATCGTTACAGGCTCGGCAGCAACTTGGCCGGCAGCAGCTCGTTCAGGCAACGGGATGCCAGCAGTTCGCTCGCGGCATTGATGTCCGGGGCGAAGAAGCGGTCCTTCTCGTAGAACGGCACTTTGCTACGCAGGGTGGCACGGGCTTTTTCCAGCTTGGTCGAGGTCTTCAGGCCGTCACGCAGGTCCAGGCCCTGGCAGGCCGCCAGCCATTCCACGGCGAGGATGCCACGGGTGTTTTCGGCCATTTCCCACAGGCGCTTGCCAGCGGCGGGCGCCATGGACACGTGGTCTTCCTGGTTGGCGGAAGTCGGCAGGCTGTCCACCGAGTGCGGATGGGCCAGCGCCTTGTTTTCGCTGGCCAGGGCCGCGGCGGTCACCTGGGCGATCATGAAGCCGGAGTTGACCCCGCCATTGGCCACCAGGAACGGCGGCAGCTGGGACATGTGCTTGTCCATCATCAGCGAGATGCGGCGCTCGCTCAGGGAACCGATTTCGGCGATGGCCAGGGCCATGTTGTCGGCGGCCATGGCCACCGGCTCGGCGTGGAAGTTGCCACCGGAGATCACATCGCCCTCGGCGGCGAACACCAGCGGGTTATCCGACACGGCGTTGGCTTCGACCACCAGCACCTCGGCGGCCTGGCGGAACTGGGTCAGGCAGGCGCCCATGACCTGTGGCTGGCAGCGCAGGGAGTACGGGTCCTGCACCTTGTCGCAGTTCTGGTGCGACTTGGAGACTTCGCTGCTGTCGCCCAGCAGGTCGCGGTAAGCCGCGGCGGCATCGATCTGGCCTTTCTGGCCACGGGCGGCATGAATCCGCGCATCGAACGGCGAACGCGAGCCCAGCACCGCCTCGACGGTCAGGCCGCCGCAGGCCAGGGCACCGGCGAACAGGTCTTCGCCTTCGAACAGGCCACGCAGGGCAAACGCGGTGGAAACCTGGGTGCCGTTGAGCAGCGCCAGGCCTTCCTTGGCCGCCAGGGTCAGCGGCTTGAGGCCGGCCACGCTCAGGGCTTCGGTGGCGTCCAGCCATTGGCCTTTATAACGGGCCTTGCCTTCACCCAGCAGCACCAGGGACATATGGGCCAGCGGCGCGAGGTCGCCGGAAGCGCCCACCGAACCCTTGAGCGGGATATGCGGGTAGACCTCGGCGTTGACCAGGGCGATCAGCGCGTCGATCACCTGGCGGCGGATACCGGAGAAACCACGGCTCAGGCTGTTGACCTTGAGCACCATGACCAGGCGCACCAAGGCGTCGCTGATCGGCTCGCCGACACCGGCGGCATGGGACAGCACCAGGGAGCGCTGGAGGTTTTCCAGGTCTTCGCTGGCGATACGGGTCGAGGCCAGCAGGCCGAAACCGGTGTTGATGCCGTAGGCGGTGCGGTTCTCGGCGAGGATCTGCTCGACACAGGCGACGCTGGCGTCGATCTGTGCCGAGGCGCTGTTATCGAGGCTGAGGGTTACCGGCTGTTGGTAGACGGCACGCAATTGGGCCAGGGTCAGTTGGCCGGGAATCAGATTTAGCGCAGTCACATTCATGCTCCTTTTGAGAGTTTGTTATTAACTACCAGTCGCTCCGGAAGCTTCCGTTGTCCGTCGCAGCCCGCCGTTTGTGAGCGAGTGGCGCCTTGGCACGCTGGTTTTTCGTGGAAACCGTTGTCTTGGAAAATCCTGTACTTGCAGGGCGCGCTTCAGCGCACGCCCGGTAAAACCTCCTGCAGCAAGGCCGGAGCCTTGAGCAGCGCCGCCGCGCTGGCGATGTCCGGGGCCAGCCAGCGGTCCTGGTCATAGGCCGGAACCCGCTGGCGCAGGAGCTTCCAGGCCGCCTCGGTGCCGGCACCGAAACGCTGCTCCTTGAGAAATTCGAAGGCCTGGGCCGCCAGCAGGTACTCGATGGCGAGGATCTGGGTGCAGTTTTCCAGCGCGCGGGAAAGCTTCAGCGCGGCGTTGGTGCCCAGGCTCAGGTGGTCTTCCTGCAGGCCGGAGGTGACGTAGTTGTCGAGCACCGCCGGTTGCGCCAGCTGGCGGTTTTCCGCGCACAGCGAGGCAGCGACGTACTGCACGATCATCATCCCGGAGTTGACCCCGGGGTTGCTCACCAGGAACGCCGGCAAACCGCT
This sequence comes from Pseudomonas sp. NFACC41-3, assembly GCF_900109505.1. Taxonomy (NCBI): domain Bacteria; kingdom Pseudomonadati; phylum Pseudomonadota; class Gammaproteobacteria; order Pseudomonadales; family Pseudomonadaceae; genus Pseudomonas; species Pseudomonas sp. NFACC41-3. The sequence continues at coordinate 346,321 of NZ_FOAE01000006.1, read as the reverse complement.
GACATGGGGGTTGATCAGGCGGTCCAGGCGGCGCTCGGCGATCGAGCCGATCTCAGCCATGGCGATCGCCAGCAGGTCCGCCGCCAGTGCCACCGACTGGCCGTGGGGGTTGGCCTGGGACATCACCCGGTAGTTGTCCGGGGTGCCCAGCACCATCGGGTTATCGGTGACCGAGTTGAGCTCGGTTTCGACCTGCTGCGTCGCGTGCGCCAACTGATCGCGGGCGGCGCCGTGAACCTGCGGGATGGAACGGATGCTCAGGGCATCCTGGGTGCGGATGCCTTTGCTGGCGGCAATCACTTCGCTGCCGTCGAGCAAGGCGCGCAGGTTGATGCCGACCTGCTGCATGCCCGGGTGCGGCTTGAGCGCGATGATCTCGGCGTCGAACGCGGCGATCTGCCCGCGCTGGGCCTCGAAGCTCATGGCGCCGATCACGTCGGCCCATTGCAGCAGGCGCGTGGCATCGGCCAGGGCCAGGCAGCTCAGGCCGGTCATGCACGGCGTACCGTTGACCAGGCACAGACCGTCCTTGGCCCCCAGTTGCACCGGTTCCAGGCCTTCCGCCGCCAGCGCCTGCTCGGCCGACACGACCTGCCCGCGATAGCTGACCTGGCCGACACCGAGCAAGGCGATGCTGATATGGGCCATGTGAGTCAGGTAACCCACCGAACCCTGGGACGGTACTTGCGGAGTAATACCGCGATTGAGCAGGGCCAGCAGCGCCTCGACCACCCGGCGATGCAGGCCGGACTTGCCGTGGCTGTAGTTGACGACAGCCGCGCAGATGATCGCCCGGGTCTGCTCGTCGGCCAGCGGCGCACCCACGCCACAGGCATGGCTGAGCAGGGTGTTGCGCGACAGCTGGCTGAGCTGTTCGTCCTGCAGCGAAACGTTGCACAGCGCGCCAAGGCCAGTGTTGATGCCATAGGCGCGTTCGCCGCTGACGACGATGCGCTGGACGATGGCCTGGGCATTCTCGATGCGCGCCCAGGCCTGGGCCGACAGCTCGAGCTGCGCGCCATGCCGGGCCACGGCGACCACATCCTGCCAACGCAGCGGGGCGTCGGCGATAACGATTTTTTCAGCCTGCGACATGCCAGGACCCTCGAATACTTTATTGAGACCGCTTCGCGGCCTATCGCGAGCAAGCTCGCTCCTACAGGCTGTGAAAAATCTGTAGGAGCGAGCTTGCTCGCGATAAAAACCTACAGCCCACCCACTCCCAAGCCTTTAAACCACCGCCGCGCGTCGCTGCACGAAACGGTCGACATACTCGTCCGCCGGCGAATGCAGGATCTCTTTCGGCGTGCCGACCTGGATCAGCCGGCCATCCTTGAGGATCGCGATGCGGTTGCCGATGCGCACGGCCTCGTCGAGGTCGTGGGTAATGAAGACGATGGTCTTGTGCAGGGTCTTTTGCAGCTCCAGCAGCTGGTCCTGCATCTCGGCGCGGATCAGCGGGTCGAGGGCGCTGAAGGCCTCGTCCATCAGGATGATGTCGGTGTCCGCCGCCAGGGCGCGGGCCAGGCCGACGCGCTGGCGCATGCCGCCGGACAGCTGGTGCGGGTACTTGTTCTCGTAGCCCTTGAGGCCCACGGTGTTGATCCAGTGCAGCGCGCGCTCGGTGCAGACTTCCTTGCTCTCGCCCCGCACCTTGAGGCCGTAGGCGGTGTTTTCCAGCACGGTCTTGTGCGGCAGCAGGCCGAAGCTCTGGAACACCATGCTGATCTTGTGCCGGCGAAATTCGCGCAGGGCTTCCATGTCGTATTGCAGGATGTCCACGCCATCCACCAGGATCGCGCCGCTGGTCGGATCGATCAGGCGGTTGAAGTGGCGCACCAACGTCGACTTGCCGGAGCCGGACAGGCCCATGATCACGAAGATCTCGCCGGTGCCGATGCTCAGCGACAGGTCGTTGACCCCGACCACGCAGCCGGTCTCGGCCAGCACCTGGTCCTTGGTCTTGTTCTGGCGAATCATGTTCAGCGCGTCGGCCGAACGGTTGCCGAAAATCTTGAAGACGTTCTTGACTTCGATCTTGCTCACGATTGCGTCGTTCATTTGCTCACCTCATGGCGTGGACGACCATAGGCTTGGGTAATACGGTCGATGACCACGGCCAGAATCACGATCGCCAGGCCGGCTTCCAGGCCACGGCCGACGTTGAGGGTCTGGATGCCCACCAGCACGTCTTCGCCCAGGCCACGGGCACCGATCATCGAGGCGATCACCACCATCGACAGGGCCATCATGGTGGTCTGGTTGATCCCGGCCATGATGCTCGGCAGGGCCAGCGGCAGTTGCACGCCGAACAGTTGCTGCCAGCGGTTGGCGCCGAAGGCGTTGATCGCCTCCATGACTTCGCCGTCGACCTGGCGAATGCCCAGGTCGGTCAGGCGGATCAGCGGCGGCGCGGCGTAGATCACGGTGGCGAAGATCGCCGGTACCTTGCCCAGGCCGAACAGCATCAGCACCGGGATCAGGTACACGAAGCTCGGCATGGTCTGCATGATGTCCAGCAGCGGCATCAGCACCGAACGCAGGCGATTGCTGCGCGCCGAGAGGATCCCCAGGGGAATGCCGATCAGCACCGAAATGAAGGTCGCCACCAGCATCAGCGCCAGGGTCTGCATCAGCTTGTCCCACAGGCCGACCGCGCCCACCAGGAACAGCAGGCCGACGATCACCGCGGTGGTCACCAGCTTGCGGGTCGAATGCCAGGCGATGCCGCCGACGATCGCCAGCATCAGCCACCAGGGCGCCAGGCGCAGCAGGCCTTCGAGATTGACGATGGCCCACAACAGGGTGTCGGAGATGTGGCGGAACACATCGCCGTAGTTGGTCACCAGCGAATCGACCCAACCGTTGACCCAGTCGGCGATGGAAAACGTGAAGCTTTCAGGAAACATAGAGAGGCTCTCGATCAAGTGGGTTGCGGTAAGGCTCCCGGCTGCGCTTCATGCAGCCGGGAAGGCTCTACCTACAAGGCCGCGTCGATTTTCTTGGCTGCGTCGTCGCTCACCCATGCGTGCCAGACTTCAGGATGTTCCTTGAGGAAAATTTTCGCCAGCTTCGGCGATTCGATACGTTCCTTCGCCATGCGACCCAGGTTCTGGTTGAGCAGGTCGATCGGCAGGTTGACCTTTTCCAGCACGGCCACCAGCTCGGGCGCTTCCTCGTGGAAGGTCTTGGACAGGCCGACCTTGATGGTCACGCTCTTGTCCACGCCCGGCTTTTCTTCCAGCTTCACCAGGTCGACCTGGCCCATCAGCGGGGTTGGCGACCAGTAGTAGAACAGGATCGGTTCGCCACGCTTGTAGCTCGACAGCACCGCGGCATCCAGCGCCGGGCCGGTGCCTGGGCGGAAGTTGGTGTAGCTGCTTTCCAGGCCGTAGCTTTTCAGCATCTCGCTGTTGTCCAGCTCGCAGGTCCAGCCGGCCGGGCAGTTATAGAAACGGCCCTTGCTCGGCTCTTCCGGGTCCTTGAATACGCTGGCGTACTTGCCCAGGTCGGCGATGTTCTTCAGGTCCGGGGCCTTGGCTTCCAGCTTGCGCTTGGCATCGCCTTCGATCACGTAGCGCGGCACGTACCAGCCTTCGATGGCGCCCACCACCGGGGCGCCGACGCCGACCACCTTGCCGGCCTTCTCGGCCTTGTTCCAGACCTCGCTGCGACCGACCCATTCCTCGGCGAAAACCTGGATGTCATTGCTGCTCAGGGCGTTCTCCATGGTGATGGAGTTGCCTGGCAGGCTGTCGGTCTTGCAGCCGTAGCCTTTTTCCAGGACCACTTGCAGCACGTCGGTCAGCAACATGCCGCTTTCCCAGTTCAGGCCGGCGAATTTCACCGGTTTACCGGACTCGCACCAGCCGGCCGCCTGGGTAGCGCCGGCGCTGGCCAGCAGGCCCATGGAAAGCAAAGTGGTCAGCAGGGTCTTATTCATTTTCATTGTGTGACGCTCCCAATCATTGAAATGGATTACGGCAGTCAAGAGGCATCCAGCCCGTCCACGTCCAATCAGGTCTAGACCGCAGTAGCGCGGCCTGCCCCACTCAGCTTTTGTTCTGTGATCGAGTCCTGCTCTACCGGCAGGATCAGGCGATCGGGTACGGCGCCATGCCATTTTTTCGCGCAGACGTAATACAGCGCCGCGGGAACCACCAGGCCGACGATCCAGGAGATATCCACGCCACCCAGGGTTTCCACCAGCGGGCCGGTGTAGAACTTGGTGGCGATGAACGGCAGCTGCACCAGCACACCGATCACATAGACGCTGATACCGAGGATGTTCCAGCGGCCATAGCGACCGTTCGGATCGGCCAGCGCCGGCACGTCATAGTGCTCGCGGGTAATGCAGTAGTAGTCCACCAGGTTGACCGCGCTCCACGGGGTGAAGAAGGCCAGCAGGAAGAGGATGAAAGACTTGAACGCACCGAGGAACGAGTGCTGGCCGAGCAAGGCGATCAGGGTCGCGGTACCGACGATGACCAGCACGAACACCAGGCGTTGCAAGCGCGTCACTTCCAGGTGGCCACGAAAGCCACTGATGATGGTGGCGATGCACATGAAGCTGCCGTAGGAGTTCAGCGTCGAGATGGTGATCTTGCCGAAGGCGATGCTGAAGTACAGCAGCGCGGCGGTGGCACCGCTGCCGCCCAGGCCGACGATGTAGGCCACTTCGTGGCCGGCGAACTGCCCGTCGGCCATGGCCGCGGCGAACACGCCGAGCATCATCGCCACCTGCGCGCCGATCACCGAGCCTGCGCCAGCGGCGAGGAAGGTTTTCACCGAAGAGGTCTTGCTCGGCAGGTAGCGCGAATAGTCGGCCACGTAGGGGCCGAAGGCGATCTGCCAGGACGCGGCGAGCGACACCGCGAGCAGGAAGCTGCTCCAGCTGAAGTGGCGGATTTCCAGGAGTGCGCCAATGTCGGTCTGACTCATCAGGCGACTGAACAGATAAACGAAAGCGATCACGCCAATGACGCTGGCGGCGCGACCGATGAAATGGATCACCCGGTAGCCGAGCACCGTGACCAGCACGATGACGCTGGCGAAGATCAGGATGCCGACACTGTCGCTGACCCCGAACAGCTGGCCCAGCGCCTGGCCGGAAAGCACCGTGCCGGTGGCGGTGAAGCCCAGGTACATCAGGCAGACCAGGACGATCGGAATGGCCGCGCCATAGACGCCGAACTGAACCCGACTGGAGATCATCTGCGGCAGGCCGAGCTTGGGCCCTTGCGCCGCGTGCAACGCCATCACACCGCCGCCCAGCAGTTGCCCGATGAGCAAGCCGATCAGCGACCAGAACACATCACCGCCCAGCACCACCGCCAGAGCGCCAGTGACAATGGCCGTGATCTGCAGGTTAGCCCCCAACCACAGGGTGAACTGGCTGTAGAGCTTGCCGTGGCGTTCAGCCTCGGGGATGTAGTTGATCGAGCGCCGTTCGATCAGGGGTTTGGAGCTATCGCTGGCCGTGGACATCGTTATTGTTCTCCCGGGAGATTCTTGTCATGTCAAAGCACTGCTACATGGACCGAGCCGCCGCACTACAGCGTGCGACGGCTTCTTCCCTAATCCTGGCGGCAATCCGCCGGGAGCTTACTTGCCAGTGATCATCGGCAGGTTCAGACCCTGTTCCTTGGCGCAGTCGATGGCGATCTGGTAACCGGCATCGGCGTGACGCATGACACCGGTACCCGGGTCGTTATGCAGCACACGGGCGATACGCTCGGCCGCTTCGTCGGTACCGTCGCAGACGATCACCATCCCGGAGTGCTGGGAGAAGCCCATGCCGACGCCGCCGCCGTGGTGCAGGGAAACCCAGGTCGCGCCGCTGGCGGTGTTCAGCAGAGCGTTGAGCAGCGGCCAGTCGGACACGGCGTCGGAACCGTCCTGCATCGATTCGGTTTCGCGGTTCGGGCTGGATACCGAACCGGAGTCCAGGTGGTCGCGACCGATCACGATCGGCGCCGACAGCTCGCCGCTGCGCACCATTTCGTTGAACGCCAGGCCGAGCTTGGCGCGCAGGCCCAGGCCAACCCAGCAGATACGCGCCGGCAGGCCCTGGAAGCTGATGCGCTCGCGCGCCATGTCCAGCCAGTTGTGCAGGTGCGCGTCGTCCGGGATCAGTTCCTTGACCTTGGCGTCGGTCTTGTAGATGTCCTGCGGGTCGCCCGACAGCGCGGCCCAGCGGAACGGACCGATGCCGCGGCAGAACAGCGGACGGATATAGGCCGGTACGAAGCCTGGGAAGTCGAAGGCGTTCTCGACGCCTTCTTCCTGGGCCATCTGACGGATGTTGTTGCCGTAGTCGAAGGTCGGGATGCCCTGCTTCTGGAAGTCGAGCATGGCCTTGACGTGCACGGCCATCGATTGCTTGGCCGCCTTGACCACCGCGGCAGGCTCGGTCTTGGCGCGCTCGCGGTACTGCTCCCAGGTCCAGCCGGCCGGCAGGTAGCCGTTGAGCGGGTCGTGGGCGCTGGTCTGGTCGGTGACCATGTCCGGACGCACGCCGCGACGGACCATTTCCGGAAGGATTTCAGCCGCGTTGCCGCACAGGGCGATGGAGATCGCCTTGCCTTCGGCGGTGTACTTGGCGATACGCGCCAGGGCGTCGTCCAGGTCTTTGGCCTGCTCGTCGACATAGCGAGTCTTCAAACGGAAATCGATGCTGGTCTGCTGGCATTCGATATTCAGCGAGCAGGCGCCGGCCAGGGTCGCGGCCAAAGGCTGGGCGCCACCCATGCCGCCGAGGCCGGCGGTCAGGACCCAGCGGCCCTTGAGGTCATCGTTGTAGTGCTGGCGACCGGCTTCGACGAAGGTTTCATAGGTGCCCTGGACGATGCCCTGGCTGCCGATGTAGATCCAGCTGCCGGCGGTCATCTGGCCATACATGGCCAGGCCCTTGGCATCCAGTTCGTTGAAGTGTTCCCAGGTGGCCCAGTGCGGTACCAGGTTGGAGTTGGCGATCAGCACGCGCGGGGCGTTGCTGTGGGTCTTGAACACGCCGACCGGCTTGCCGGATTGCACCAGCAGGGTCTCGTCGTCATTCAGGTTGGTCAGGCTCTCGACGATCTTGTCGTAGCACTCCCAGTTGCGCGCGGCGCGGCCGATGCCACCGTAGACCACCAGCTCTTTCGGGTTCTCGGCGACCTCCGGATCGAGGTTGTTCATCAGCATGCGCAGCGGTGCTTCCGTCAGCCAGCTCTTGGCGGTCAGCTTGTTGCCGCGGGCAGCGCGAATTTCGACGTTCCGGTATTTCGTAGGTTTATTCTCAGTCACGAAAAAACTCCTCAGCGATCAATCCAAACCAACCCAGGCAGTGGGCGAGCGTGCCTACGCGCAGGGCGCTGCGCAGCAAGCGAATCAGGGGACGCTGCGAAGAGTCTTCAGTGACTCATACGCATACGTCTTTACTTGTACATACAAGCATATGCAATCGATCGGCCAACTCGCTGAACGAGCCTTCAAGAAAATCTTGAAACCGGTGAAGAGGCCCTTGGATCAAGGGTTTCAGCGTCGATTATTTTTTCGCGGGGGATATGACGAGAGGAGTGAGAGCTGTTACTTCGCCAGGGCTTTGCGCCACGCTGGGGCGTTCGGTAACAAATTGGTGCGCGAGGGAAACAACATCAGGGAGGGAGAGAAACAAGCCTTGTGTAGCCGCTGCCGAAGGCTGCGATCGGCTCCAAAGGAGACGCGCTCTTGCAGGCCCCGGAGGCTCTTCGAGTCGAGCGCGACCCCGGCCTATCGCAGCCTGCGGCAGCGGCTACAGGTCAGATGGCTGTCAGCTCGATCACGCAGCAAGCGCCGCTGACGCTGACTTCCCGCAAACCGGGGTTACCGAGCAGTTGCAGGCAGTCATGGCGCTCAAGCAACGCGGCGACACCGCCACCCAGGTCGGCGCGCATTTCCTCGGCCACGCTGAATACCAGCACCGTGCCGGCCTGGGTGAAGAAGCGCTGGCCACCCTGCAGCCATTGCAAGCGAGCGCTGTAGCGGTCCGGCGCGTAGATCAGGTTGAAGTCGCGAATCGGCCCGTCGATCAGGGTGCACGCGACCTGGCTGGCGCCACTGAAGGCAAAGGGGTCCAGCGGTAACAGTGCGCGGGTGTCCTGGCCGTCCACCGTCAGGGTCATGCCCGCACCCTGCAGCACGGTAATGATCCGCTGGTAGCCGGCAAAGCTGGAGAAGCCGCCGGACTCACCGATATCGGCGATCGACAGCCGCCAGCCGAAACCTTCCAGGCCGACGCCGGCGTCCCGGGTGATCTCTTCGGTGCTGCCGCCACCGTTCTTCCATGGCATGCGCGGGTAGTTGGCCGCGCGCAAAACGTTCAACTGAGTCATTGATGCCCCTTACTTATGAAACCGCCCTTCCAGGCTGTGACGAGAACCCGGGTGGATCAGGCGCGCGGCGGTCACCGGCTGGCGGCCGGACCAGGTCCGGCGGCGAATCAGCAGGCACGGCTCGCCGCGCTCGATCTGCAGCAACTTGCATTCTTCCGGCTCGGCCAGAATCGCCTCGACCACGTGCTCGCCCTCGGTCAGCGGCGCGACCTGGTTCAGGTAGGCGTAGGGGGTCTGCAGGGTGAAATCCTGCTTGAGGTAATCCGGCGCCACCAGCGCGTTGACGAAACGGTCCTCGATCTGCACCGGGATATCGTTCTCGAAATGCACGATCAGCGAGTGGAAGACCCTCTGCCCTTCGCGCATTTCCAGGGCCACGGCGCGCTCGGAACCGGCTGCCTCTTCCCCCAGGGTGATGACCTTGCACGTGTGGCGATGACCGCGCGAGGCGATCTCGTCGGCAATGTTGTGCACCTCGAACAGCGCCGACTGGCTTTTCGGTTCGGCGACGAAAGTCCCCACGCCCTGCATGCGCACCAGCAGGCCTTCGGCGGTCATCTCGCGCAGGGCGCGGTTGATGGTCATGCGGCTGAAACCCAGCTGGCTGACCAGCTCGCTTTCCGAGGGAACGCGGTAATGCGGCGGCCAGTTTCCACTCTCGATCTGCTGGGTGATCATCTGCTTGACGCGGGCGTACAGGGGCGCCGGACTATCGCCCAGATGGGCGGCCAGCGGGGAGTTGGCGGGCGGAGTCGGCACGGGAAATCCTTGTTGGCTGAAGAAAGAGGCTAGCTTGCCGGAGTTTACCGAGCAGGCAAACGTCTGTATATGTATATACAAATAACACACGACGGGGTGCTTGAACCATGTCCGCCTTCTTTGCCGAACGCGCACTGCTGCCTAACGGATGGGCCAACAACGTACGTCTCGAGGTCAGCGCCGACGGCCTGTTGACCCACATCCAGGCCGATGCCAGCGCAGAAGGCGCCGAGCAGCTACAGGGCCCGCTGCTGCCGGGCATGCCCAACCTGCACTCCCATGCGTTCCAGCGGGCGATGGCCGGGCTGGCGGAAGTGGCCGGCAACCCCAACGACAGCTTCTGGACCTGGCGCGACCTGATGTATCGCCTGGTGGGCAAGATCAGCCCGGACCAGTTGGGCATCATCGCCCGTCAGCTGTACATCGAAATGCTCAAGGCCGGTTACACCTCGGTCGCCGAATTCCACTACGTGCATCACAACACCAACGGCCAGCCCTACGCCGACCCGGCCGAGCTGTCCCTGCGCATCAGCCAGGCCGCCAGCGCCGCCGGCATCGGCCTGACCCTGCTGCCAGTGCTGTACAGCCACTCCGGTTTCGGCGGCCAGGCGCCCAACGAAGGCCAGCGCCGCTTCATCAACAGCACGGAAAACTACCTCAAGCTGCAAAGCCGCCTGCAACCGCTGCTGGCCCGGCAACCGGCCCAGCAGCTGGGGCTGTGTTTCCACTCGTTGCGCGCGGTCACCCCGCAGCAGATCAGCGAGGTGCTGGCCGCCAGCGACAAACAGTGCCCGGTGCATATCCACATTGCCGAACAGCAGAAAGAAGTCGACGACTGCCTGACCTGGAGCGGGCGTCGGCCGCTGCAATGGCTATATGAAAACACCGAGGTCGATCAGCGCTGGTGCCTGGTCCATGCCACCCACGCGAATGCCGAAGAAGTCAGCCTCATGGCGCAGAGCCGAGCGATTGCCGGCCTGTGCCTGACCACCGAAGCCAACCTCGGCGACGGGATTTTCCCGGCGGTGGATTTTCTCGCCCAAGGCGGCCGCATGGGCATCGGTTCCGACAGCCATGTGTCGCTGAGCGTGGTGGAAGAATTGCGCTGGGCGGAATACGGCCAGCGCCTGCGCGATCAACGCCGCAACCGCCTGTATCGCAGCGACCAGCCGATGGTTGGCCGGACCCTGTACGACGCCGCGCTGGACGGCGGCGCCCAGGCCCTGGGGCAACCGATCGGCGCCCTGGAAGTGGGCAAGCGCGCCGACTGGCTGGTGCTCGACGGCAGCGATCCTTACCTGGCCACCGCCGAGGGCGACGGCATTCTCAACCGCTGGCTGTTCGCCGGTGGCGATCGCCAGGTGCGCGATGTGCTGGTCAACGGTCAGTGGGTAGTGCGCGACGGACGTCACGCAGGCGAGGAAGAAAGTAATCGGGCCTTTACCCAGGTGCTGCGCGACCTGCTCGGCTGAAGCTAGTCACCGCGGGAGCCAGCACGCTGGCTCCCGCATGGATTCACTTCGAGGTCTTGGCCATCGCCTTGTCCGACACGCGCCAGATCAGGCGAGTGGTGTCATAACCCTGCTGGCGCGCCCTGCTCAGCAGGTCCTCGCGAACCGCCTCGCTGACATTCGGCCGGCGCGACAACAGCCACAGGTATCGACGATCCGGGTTGCCGACAATGGCGGTCTTGTAGTCGTCGCTCACATACAGCACCCAGTAGTCGCCCTTGGCCAGGCCCGGTATCAACCGGGAAAACCAGGTATCGAACTCGACCCACAGCTTGTCGGTTTTGTCCGGCGCCTGCGGCGTCGCGGTGCCCCGCACCTCTTCCCATTGCCAATTGGAGGTCAGGCAGCGGTTGAGTACCGCCATATTGCCTTCTGGCAACAGGGTGTAGCGGGCTTCGGATTGCGCGCAATTGCGCTGGAAATACATCGGCAAACGCGCCAGCTCGTACCAGGTCCCTTGGTAACGCTTGAGATCGACGTGATTAGCGGTCTTGGGCGCCAGTGAATCGTCCCGGGAAGTGGCGCAGCCGGCCAACAACAGACCGGCCAGAAGAGTGACTAGCAAACGCATCATTATTTTTCTCCCGTGGGCACGTGGCCCCGGTTTTTTTACTTCAGGCCTTGCCCGGAAAACATCAGCACTTTGTCACCGGCGTACTGCACGCTGATAAAGCTGTTCTTGTCACCCCAGGTGCAGCTGGACATGCCCAGCGCGCCGGAACAATCGGTTGGTTTGCCCAGCAGTTTTTCAACTTCGGCCTTGGGCATGCCGGCCGACAGCTTGGAATAGTTTTCCTGATTGATCTTGCCGCATGCAGCCAACAGCACGCAGAACGACAACAGAGCGAGAGAACGCAGGGACATGGTGAAACTCCTGGGCGGACGGGGGGATGGCATGCTGCCAACCAGAAGCTTAGAAGAGAAAAGCCCCATCTGGTTCCCCAGCCAGACGCCTATTTATTGTGACGCAGCGCCCAGCATTTCCTCCGGAATCAACCACTTTGCGGGGGCAAAACGCATTTCGTCGGGCAGGCGTCGGCGCGCCTCATCTTTCATGATGGCCAGTCGACATAAACGCAGCGCAAAAGCTGCCGCTATGGCAAATTGACACCCCCTCGCTGACCACCCTTTCGCGGTAGCTCACTTAATGACCAGAAACATGAAATTCAGCCATAAGATCCTGCTTGCCGCCGCTCTTGTGGTCGCCGTTGCGTTCGCCTGTTTTATCCTGTTCAACGACTATCGACAGCGCGAGGCCCTGCGCAGCAGCAACGAGTCCTCTATGCAGGAACTCGGCAGCCTGACCAGCAGCAACATCCAGACCTGGCTGGAAAGCCGTATCCAGTTGCTGCACACCCTGGCCCAGCAAATCGCCGTGGACGGCAGCGGCGCCGATGGCCTGAAACGCAGCGTCGGCCTCCCCGCCTACGCCAGCAACTTCCAGCTCAGCTATTTCGGCGGCCAGGACGGCGCGATGTTCTCGGTCCCGGCGGGCAACCGCGCGCCCGACTACGACCCGCGCGCCCGTGGCTGGTACAAGGCGGCCAACTCGGCCCAGCAGACCATCGTCACCGAACCCTACATCGCCGCCTCCTCCGGCAAGCTGGTGATCACCGTCGCCACCCCGGTCCAGCACCAGGGCAGCTTCATCGGCGTCGCCGGGGCCGATATCGACCTGTCCAACGTCAGCGCCATCATCAACTCGCTGAATTTCGGCGGCCATGGCCAGGCGTTCATCGTCAGCGCCGGCGGCAAGATCCTGATCCACCCGGACAGCAAGCTGGTGCTCAAGAACCTCAGCGACGCCTACCCCAATGGCGCCCCGCAGGTCGGCCCGGGCCTGAAGGAAGTCGAGCTGGACGGCAAGACCCAGCTCATCTCCTTCACCCGCGTCAACGGCGTACCGTCGGCGGACTGGTACGTGGCACTGGTGCTGGACAAGGACACCGCGTTCTCGATGCTCAGCGAGTTCCGCACCTCGGCAATCATCGCCATGCTGATTGCCGTAGTGATCATCATCAGCCTGCTGGGCATGCTGATCCGCGTGCTGATGCAGCCGCTGCACCTGATGGGCCGCGCCATGCACGACATCGCCGAGGGCGAAGGCGACCTGACCAAGCGCCTGACCATCCATGGCCACGACGAGTTCGGCACCCTGGGCGTGTCGTTCAACCGTTTCGTCGAACGGGTTCACGGCTCGATCCGCGAAGTCGCCTCGGCCACCGGCCAGGTCAACGAAGTCGCCCTGCGGGTGGTCAGTGCCTCGAACTCGTCGATGTTCAACTCCGGCCAGCAGGCCTCGCGCACCAGCAGCGTCGCCGCGGCCATCAACCAGCTCGGCGCCGCCGCCCAGGAAATCGCCCAGAACGCCGCCCTGGCGTCGCAGCACTCCAGCGATGCGCGCAACCTGGCGGGCGAAGGCCAGGCCGTGGTCGACCAGACCATCGCCGCCATGCAGCAACTGTCGGCGAAGATCAGCGACTCCTGCGGCCATATCGAAACCCTGAACAGCAACACGGTGAACATCGGCCAGATCCTCGAAGTCATCACCAGCATCTCCCAGCAGACCAACCTGCTGGCCCTCAACGCCGCCATCGAAGCCGCCCGCGCCGGTGAGGCCGGCCGTGGTTTCGCGGTGGTCGCCGATGAGGTGCGCAACCTCGCCCACCGCACCCAGGACTCGGCGCAGCAAGTGCAGAAGATGATCGAGGAACTGCAGGTCGGCGCCCGCCAGGCGGTGGACACCATGACCGAAAGCCAGCGCGAGAGCGCAAGCAGCGTCGGCATCGCCAACCAGGCCGGCCAGCGCCTGGGCAGCGTGACCCAGCGCATCGGCGAGATCGACGGCATGAACCAGTCCGTGGCCACCGCCACCGAGGAGCAGACCGCCGTGGTGGAGTCGATCAACGTCGACATCACCGAGATCAACACCCTCAACCAGGAAGGCGTGGAAAACCTGCAGGCGACCCTGCGCGCCTGCGCCGACCTGGAGCAGCAAGCGGCGCGGTTGCAGCAGTTGGTGGGCAGCTTCCGGATTTAACGATCAGCAACACTCAACTCGTCTGGCGCGGCGCACATAGGACTGAATAAAGACTAAACTCAGTCCTGCTTCCCCAGACGAGATGCTCCCATGAAGCTTTCTTCTCAGATCAAACCGATCAGTTACCTGAAAAGCCACACCGCCGAGATCGTCAAAACCATCACCGAAAGCCGTGAGCCCATGGTCATTACCCAGAACGGCGAGGCAAAACTGGTGGTCATGGATGTGAAAAGCTTCGAGCAGCAGGAAGAAACCATGGCGCTGCTGAAGATCCTCGCCCTCGGTAATCGTGAGATCGATGAAGGCCAATTCCGCGATGCGCAGGACGTGTTTGCCGACCTGGACCAGGCCGACCAGCCGTGACATTCAAGGTAGTGCTTCTGCATTCGGCGGAAACCGACCTCATCGAGTTGCGTACCTACCTCACCCAGCGGTTCTCCACCGCTACCTGGCACAACAGCTACAGCAGCCTGAAACAGGCCATTCGCCAACTGGCCACCCTGCCCTACGCCGGGGTGATTCCCGCAGAACTCGAACAACTGCATGTCGGCCACTACCGACAGATACTCTCGGGGATGAATCGAATCATCTATGAAGTACGAGACGCTACCGTCTACATCCATGTCATCGCCAATACCCGCCAAGACCTGCAAACCTTGCTGATGAAGCGGCTGCTGCGAGTCAGGCGCTAAGTATTCATGGGTCTTGAAGACCTATCGCGGGCAATCGAGCGTCGACCGGCCGCTCCTACAGAAGAACCCAAGCGTCCGTAGGAGCGAGACTTGCCCGCGCGCGATAGCGATTACGGAACGCAGAAGAACTAGAAGCTGGAACCCGGCTCGCGCAGGAACGCCAGTTCCTCCGGCGTCGATTCACGCCCGAGAATCTGGTTGCGATGGGGGAAGCGCCCGAAGCGGGCGATGATTTTCTGATGCCGTTCGGCGTAGTCCAGCAGATCGGCGAACACCGGTTGGTCGGCCAGCGGCTGCTCGTCGTGCAAGGCGGCGAACCTGGAGATCGCTTCGTTCTGCACCGCCAGGTTTTCGCAATGCTCGAACACCAGGTAGATAAAGCTGCGCTGCATCGGCGCCAGCTGGCGGTCGAAATCCGCGGCAATGCCCTGGGCCACCAGCGCCTGGGCGCGCAGGTCGCCGGCAAAGCTCTTGGGGGTTTCGCGATACAGCATGCGCGGTAGCTGGTCGAGCAGCACCACCAGGGCCAGCCAGCCTTGCGGGCGTTGCGCCCACTCGGTCAATCCGCCGGCCAAGGCCTGTTCCACCAGATCCCCGAAACGCTCGCGCGCTTCGAGGTCCTGGCTATCGCGCTTGCCAAACCACAGCCTGCCCTTTTCAGCCTTGATGTCCGCGGGTTTCTCGGACGAACCGAACCACCAGTCGAGCAAAGGCTGCCAGGGCGCGGCCATGGGTTATTCCTTGTGGTAGGCGGTGACGCGGGCGACTTCTTCCTTCGAGCCGAGGAACACCGCTACGCGCTGGTGCAGGCCTTCAGGCTGGATGTCGAGAATGCGCTGGTGACCGTCGGTGGAAGCGCCGCCCGCCTGTTCCACCAGGAACGACATCGGGTTGGCTTCGTACATCAGGCGCAGCTTGCCCGGCTTGGATGGCTCGCGGCTGTCGCGTGGGTACATGAACAGGCCACCGCGGGTCAGGATACGGTGCACGTCGGCGACCATCGCGGCCACCCAGCGCATGTTGTAGTTCTTGTTCAGCGGGCCTTCTTCGCCTGCCAGCAATTCGCTCACGTAACGCTGCACCGGCGCTTCCCAGTGACGCTGGTTGGACATGTTGATGGCGAATTCCTGGGTGGTTTCAGGAATGGTGATGTCTTCGTGGGTCAGCACGAAGCTGCCCATTTCGCGATCCAGGGTGAAACCCTTGACGCCGTCGCCCAGGGTCAGCACCAGCATGGTCTGCGGGCCGTAGATGGCGTAACCGGCGGCAACCTGCTGGGTGCCTGGCTGCAGGAAGGCCTTTTCATTGAGCGGTTCGTTCTGGCTCAGGTATTCGTTCGGGCAACGCAATACCGAGAAAATCGTGCCGACCGGGGCGTTGATGTCGATGTTCGACGAGCCGTCCAGCGGGTCGAATACCAGCAGGTACGCGCCTTTCGGGTATTTGCCCGGGATCTGGTAGGCATTGTCCATTTCCTCGGACGCCATGCCGGCCAGGTGGCCGCCCCATTCGTTGGCTTCGAGCAGGATCTCGTTGGAGAGCACGTCGAGCTTCTTCTGCACTTCGCCTTGGACGTTTTCAGTGCCCATGCTGCCCAGAACACCGCCCAGGGCGCCTTTGGACACGGCATGGCTGATCTCCTTGCAGGCACGCGCCACCACTTCGATCAGGAAGCGCAGATCGGCAGGAGTGTTGTTGCTGCGGGTCTGCTCAATCAAATAGCGACTCAGGGTAACGCGGGACATGGACGGCTCCGGAGGAATGGGGGGGCTAAAAACCCGCGCAGTTTAACGCGAGTCGGGGTGCATTTCCTCCTATGAGACGAGATCCGCCACAGAGAGTTCATGCATGGGGTTGAGCGTAGCCCGAAATCCGATCCGCAGACGTTGGCGCAGGCTGCGATAGCCTGCGCCCTTTCGACACTACGGGGAGCGCCGAGCGGCCTATTCCAGAGCCTTCCAGATCTCCGTGGCGTACTCGCGAATGGTCCGGTCCGAAGAGAACCAGCCCATGCGCGCGCTGTTGAGCACCGCCGAACGCCACCATTGATTACTGTCGCGCCAGCGCTCTTCGACATGCAGCTGGGCATTCCAGTAGGAGTCGAAATCGGCGCACACGTGGAAGCGGTCATAGTCGACCAGTGAATCGATCAGCCCGGTGTAGCGGGCCGGATCGTCCGGCGAAAATACTCCGCCACGAATCGCCTGCAGCACATCGTTGAGACGATGGGAGGCGGCGATGTCCGGCACCGCGCTGAATTCGCCATTGCGTTTGCGTGCCTCCACCTGCTGGGCGCTGAGGCCGAAGATGAACATGTGCTCGGCGCCGACCCGCTCGCACATCTCGACGTTGGCGCCGTCCAGGGTGCCGATGGTCAGCGCGCCATTGAGGCCGAACTTCATATTGCTGGTGCCCGAGGCCTCGAAGCCGGCGGTGGAGATCTGCTCCGACAGGTCCGCCGCCGGGATGATGCTTTCGGCCAGGCTGACGTTGTAGTTGGGCAGGAACACCACCTTGAGCAGGCCACGCACGGTCGGGTCGTTGTTCACCGTACGGGCGATGTCATTGCTCAGTTTGATGATCAGTTTGGCCTGGTGGTAACTGGCCGCGGCCTTGCCGGCGAAGATCTTCACCCGCGGCACCCAGTCGATTTCCGGCTCGGCGCGGATCGCCTGGTACAGCGCCACCGTGTGCATCAGGTTGAGCAGTTGGCGCTTGTACTCATGGATCCGTTTGACCTGGACGTCGAACAGCGCTGCCGGATTGACCGCGATGCCCAGGCGTTCATGGATGATCGCCGCCAGCGCGCGCTTGCTGTGCAGGCGTTGCTCGGCGAACTGCTTGCGAAAGGCCGACTTCTCGGCGAAGGGTTCGAGCTTGAGCAACAGCTCCTCGGGGTTGTCCAGCAGCTCCGGGCCGACGGCTTCGACCAGCATCGCCGTCAGCTTGGGGTTGGCCTGGTACAGCCAGCGGCGAAAGGTGATGCCGTTGGTCTTGTTGTTGATCCGCTCCGGGTACAGCTTGTGCAGCTCGGAAAACACCGTGCTGCGCATCAGCTGGGTGTGCAGGCCGGACACGCCGTTGACGCTATGGGAACCGAGAAACGCCAGGTTGCCCATGCGCACCCGGCGGCCGTTGTCTTCTTCGATCAGCGACACCGCGCGCAGCACGTCGAAGTCGTGGATGCCCTTGGCCCGCAGCGAATCGATGTGCTGGGCATTGATCAGGTAAATGATCTGCATGTGCCGCGGCAGCATGCGTTCCATCAGGCCCACCGGCCAGGTTTCCAGGGCTTCGGGCAGCAGCGTGTGGTTGGTGTAGGCCAGGGTCTCGACGGTGATCTGCCAGGCCGCTTCCCAGGCGATGCCGTGCAGGTCCACCAGCTGGCGCATCAGTTCGGCCACGGCGATCGACGGGTGCGTATCGTTGAGCTGGATCGCCGCATGCTCGCCGAGGCTGAGCACCGAGTCGTGCATGTTCTTGTGCCGGCGCAGCAGGTCCTGCAGGGACGCGGAGACGAAAAAGTACTCTTGGCGCAGGCGCAGTTCCTGCCCGGCTTCGGTGCTGTCCGCCGGGTAGAGCACCCGGGAAATGCTTTCGGCGCGGGCCACCTCGGCCACCGCGCCCAGGTGGTCGCCGGCGTTGAAGCGTTCCAGGTGCAGGTCTTCCATGGCCCTCGCGCGCCACAGGCGCAAGGTGTTGACGCTGGCGCCGCGCCAGCCGACCACCGGGGTGTCGTAGGCCACCGCGCGCACGGTTTCCGCCGGCCACCAGACCTGCCGGGTATGGCCGGCCTCGTCGGTGACGGTCTCGACGCTGCCGCCGAAGCCGATCGAATAGATCACTTCGGGGCGCTCGAACTCCCAGGGGTTGCCGAAGTCCAGCCAGTGCTCGGTCTGCTCCTGCTGCCAGCCATCGACGATGGCCTGGCGGAACAATCCGTGTTCATAACGAATGCCGTAGCCGTGGCCGGCGATGCCCAGGGTCGACATGCTTTCCATGAAGCACGCCGCCAGCCGGCCGAGGCCACCGTTGCCCAGCGCCGCATCCGGCTCCAGCAGGCGGATGCGTTCCATATCGACGCCCAGCTCGTTCAGCGCATCGCGCGCCACGTCCAGCAGCCCGAGGTTGCTCAGGCTGTCGTAGAGCAGGCGGCCGATGAGGAATTCCAGGGACAGGTAATAAACGCGTTTCTGGCCTTTGCGGTAGATCTGCCGCGTATGGTCCATCCAATGCTCGACCATGTGATCGCGCGCCGCCAGGGCGATGGCTTCGAACCAGTCATGGTCGAAGGCGTGGTCCGGGTCTTTGCCCACCGCGTAGGTGAGTTTGGTCAGGACGGCATCGCGAAAAGCGGCCACCTCAGCGTCACGAACTTGCAGTTCCTGAGTCATGAATACGACCTCGAGCGAGATAGACAGTGAGCATGGAATTGTCTGAGCCTAGTCGGTCTGACAGGAGCCAAAGACTCTGGTTCGGTGCGTCTTGCGATTGCCCGAGCAGAGGCGGCGTCTCCCGCGGCAGCTGGCAAAAATGATGCAGATGCCGTGCCTACCCTCGCACTCCCCTTGGGCAGGCGTAAATTCCGTTAAATGGTTGTTCAAAAATCCACCAGTACCGGTATGATCGCGCGCCCTGATACACACGCTGGAAACAAGCCTGATGAAGTCCAACCTGATCGCCGCCGCGGAAATCGACCGACTCGATACCTGGGCCAAGTATTCCGCGCCCATGTGCGGCTCCTGCATGTCCAGCTGCTGCACCCTGCCGGTGGAGGTCAAGATCAAGGATCTGATCCGCATCGGCATCGTCGACGAATTCGAGCGCGGCGAGCCGGCGAAGAACATCGCCAAGCGCCTGCAGAAGGAAGGCATCGTCGAGCGCTACAACCAGAAGTCCGAGATCTTCACCCTGCAGCGCATGAGTAACAACGACTGCCTGTATCTGGATCGTAAGAGCCGCCTGTGCACCATTTATGACAAGCGCCCGGACACCTGCCGCAACCACCCGAAGATCGGCCCGCGCCCGGGCTATTGCGCGTACAAGCCCAAGCCGGTGGAACGCCCGACCAACACCAGCAGCCGGACCCTGGAACGTTTCTGAGCCCCGGCCTGTGCCTGCAACTCCGTTCCCCACGTAACCCTGCCGCCCTGTAGCCGCTGCCGAGCCTTGGCGAGGCTGCGAACGGCTGCAAAGCAGCCGCAGTACGGGCCACCGCAGAGTTTCAGATACACCGTTTTACGACCGCTACGCGGTCGATCGCAGCCTCGCGGGCTCGGCAGCGGCTACAGGACCCGAGCTTTTTCACAGATCAAAAAAAACGCCCCCGGCCTTTCGACCGGGGGCGTTTTTATTCAGCCTGAACTAAAAAATCAGTTCTTGGCTTTCTTGGCAGCGCGGGTACGCTCGCCTTCGTCCAGGATCTTCTTGCGAAGACGGATGGACTTAGGAGTCACTTCGCACAGCTCGTCGTCCTGGATGAATTCCAGAGCCTGTTCCAGGGTGAAACGAACCGGCGGAACCAGGGCGATGGTTTCGTCCTTGCCCGAAGCACGCATGTTGTCGAGCTTCTTGCCTTTGGTTGGGTTCACGCCCAGGTCGTTGTCACGGCTGTTCAGACCAACGATCTGACCGTTGTAGATTTCCTGGCCGTGCTCGACGAACAGCTTGCCGCGCGCCTGCAGGGTTTCCAGGGAGTAGGTCAGGGCCTTGCCGGTCTCGACCGAAACCAGTACGCCGTTCTGACGACCGGACATGTGGCCGGACTTCATCGGAGCGTAGCGATCGAAGATCGAGGTCAGGATGCCTGCACCGTTGGTCAGGGTCAGGAACTGGTTACGGAAACCGATCAGACCACGGGCTGGAATGTTGTATTCCAGGCGTACACGGCCCTTGCCATCCGGAACCATGTTGCTCAGGTCGCCCTTACGCAGACCCATTTCTTCCATGACCTTGCCCTGGGATTCTTCAGGGATGTCGATGGTGACGTTTTCGAACGGTTCCTGCTTCACGCCGTCGACTTCACGGATGATCACTTCAGGACGGCCAACGCCCATTTCGAAACCTTCGCGACGCATGGTTTCGATCAGTACCGACAGGTGCAGCTCACCACGGCCGGAAACCTTGAACTTGTCGGCCGAGTCGCCTTCTTCAACGCGCAGTGCAACGTTGTACAGCAGCTCTTTGTCCAGACGTTCCTTGATGTTACGGCTGGTCACGAACTTGCCTTCTTTACCGCAGAATGGCGAGTCGTTGACCTGGAAGGTCATGGAAACGGTCGGCTCGTCGACGGTCAGTGGCTTCATCGCTTCGACAGCGGTCGGATCGCACAGGGTGTCGGAGATGAACAGCTCGTCGAAACCGCTGATGCAGACGATGTCGCCGGCAGCCGCTTCTTCAACGTCCACACGGTGCAGACCGTGGTGACCCATCAGCTTCAGGATACGGCCGTTGCGCTTCTTGCCTTCGGTGTCGATAGCGACGACCGGAGTGTTCGGCTTGACGCGACCACGAGCGATACGGCCAACGCCGATCACACCCAGGAAGCTGTTGTAGTCCAGAGCGGAGATCTGCATCTGGAACGGACCGTCACGGTCAACGGCCGGAGCCGGAACGTTGTCGACGATCGACTGGTACAGCGGGGTCATGTCTTCGGCCATGTCGGTGTGGTCCAGACCGGCAATGCCGTTCAGGGCCGAGGCGTAGACGACTTTGAAGTCCAGCTGTTCTTCGGTGGCGCCCAGGTTGTCGAACAGATCGAAGATCTGGTCCAGAACCCAGTCAGGACGCGCGCCTGGACGGTCGACCTTGTTGATGACCACGATCGGACGCAGGCCGGCTTCGAACGCCTTCTTGGTCACGAAGCGGGTTTGCGGCATAGGGCCGTCTTGAGCGTCGACCAGCAGCAGAACGGAGTCGACCATCGACATTACGCGTTCAACTTCGCCGCCGAAGTCGGCGTGGCCCGGGGTGTCCACGATGTTGATGTGGTAGCCGTTCCAGTTGATGGCGGTGTTTTTCGCCAGGATGGTAATACCGCGCTCTTTTTCCTGGTCGTTGGAGTCCATCACGCGCTCGTCGTTGAGCTCGTTGCGCTCCAGGGTGCCGGATTGACGCAGGAGTTTGTCTACCAGGGTGGTTTTACCGTGGTCAACGTGAGCAATGATGGCGATGTTGCGTAGATTTTCGATCACTTGTGTATCTCGATCAGAGGATTCGGTGTGCTGACAACTGCTGGCAGCGATTAACAATAGAGTCCGGCAAGGCCGTTACAGCTTGACGGTGGCGTCGGGGGGCCGGTGACGCAAGCCACAGGCAAACAGCCCCGGGCACTTAGCTCGGTCTATAAACGCGCACATTGGCATGTCCCTCACTGAGCAGATGGTGAGCATGCAGGCGACTCATGACGCCTTTGTCGCAATACAGCAGGTACTGGCGAGTAGGGTCCAGTTCCTTGAAGCGTGCATTCAATGCATAGAACGGCAGCGCTTTTATCTCGATGCCAGAAAGTGTCAGCGGGTCGTCTTCCTGAGCATCCGGATGCCGGATGTCGATCACGATCTGGCCCGCCAGCGCCTCGCTGACTTCTTCGATCTGCAAATCCTGGCCCAGTTCGTCGATCACCCGATCGATCGGCACCAGTTTGGCCCGCTCGATCGCACGCTCGAGCACCGCCATGTCGAATTCTTTCTCTTCATGCTCCACGCGATGGCGCTTGGCGTGGGTCTTGGGGTTCACCGAGATGACCCCGCAGTACTCCGGCATGTGCTTGGCGAAATCAGCGGTGCCGATTTCGTTGGCCAGGTCGATGATGTCCTGCTTGTGGCTGGCGATCAGCGGGCGCAGCACCAGCTTGTCGGTCACGCAGTCGATGACCGAGAGGTTCGGCAGGGTCTGGCTCGACACCTGGGAAATCGCCTCGCCGGTGACCAGCGCGTCGATGTGCAGGCGGTCGGCGATGCTCGACGCGGCACGCAACATCATACGCTTCAAAATGACGCCCATATGACTGTTGTCGACTTTGCCGAGGATTTCGCCGAGCACTTCCTCGAACGGCACGCTGACGAACAGCACGCGCTGGGAGCTGCCGTACTTCTTCCAGATATAGTGCGCGACTTCCATCACGCCCAATTCGTGGGCACGCCCGCCCAGGTTGAAGAAGCAGAAGTGGCTCATCAGGCCGCGACGCATGATCTGGTAGGCCGCCACCGTGGAATCGAAACCGCCGGACATCAAAACCAGGGTCTGTTCCAGGGCGCCCAGCGGGTAGCCGCCGATGCTGTTGTGCTGGCTGTGGATCACGAACAACCGTTGGTCGCGAATTTCCATCCGCACTTCGATTTCCGGCTCTTTCAGGGAAATCCCGGCGGCGCCGCACTGCCGACGCAGCTGGCTGCCGACGTATTTTTCCACATCCATGGAGCTGAATTCATGCTTGCCGGCACGCTTGCAGCGCACGGCGAAAACTTTCCCCGCCAGCGCCTCGCCAAAGTGCTGCTTGCACTTGGCGACGATGTCGTCGAAGTCGCCCAACGGATACTCATCGACCTGCAGGAAATGCGCGATGCCCGGCATGCAACTCAGGCGCTCGGTCATCTCCTTCAAGGCTTTCGGCTCGCTGACGGCGGTTTCCAGCTCGAGGTTGTCCCACACACCATTGACCACCACAGCCGGGTCCAGATCGCGGAGCACGGCACGGATGTTCTTGGCCAGCTGACGGATGAAACGCGTCCGTACCGGGCGGCTCTTGATGGTGATTTCCGGGAAAACTTTAACGATTAGTTTCATGAAAACAGCGCGCGCTGGGCCAGCCGAAAAAGGGGGGCGCGGATTATAGCGGAAATTGCTCAAGGTTTAACCAATTAATGTGCACTCGGTTTTTCATGCACCAAAACAGGTCATCGCCAGATAAAAACGCAACATTGCGGTGCGTCGATTTGCCAATCTGGCCCAAATAGCGCCCGGAATGCGTGAGTTTGGGGCATAAAACCCAACTCAGGGCACTGGCATGCAATTTGCTCCCTTGTGAGGCAGGTTGCCATGGCAGAGTATCTGCGCCGGCATCACCCACATTCTAAGGGCACACCAACACTCGCCCGAAGCCACCCGGAGGACACTATGTCGAAGTCGGTTCAACTCATCAAAGATCATGACGTCAAATGGATTGATCTGCGCTTCACTGACACCAAAGGCACTCAGCACCACGTGACCATGCCGGCCCGTGATGCGCTGGATGACGATTTCTTCGAAATCGGCAAAATGTTCGACGGTTCCTCCATCGCTGGCTGGAAAGGCATCGAAGCCTCCGACATGATCCTGATGCCGGTTGACGAAACCGCCGTCCTGGACCCGTTCACCGAAGAGCCGACCCTGATCCTGGTCTGCGACATCATCGAACCTTCGACCATGCAGGGCTACGATCGCGACCCACGCGCCATCGCCAAGCGTGCCGAGGAGTACCTGAAGTCCACCGGTATCGGCGACACCGTATTCGTAGGTCCTGAGCCTGAGTTCTTCATCTTCGACGAAGTGAAGTTCAAGTCCGACATCTCCGGCTCCATGTTCAAGATCTTCTCCGAGCAAGGCTCGTGGATGTCCGACCAGGACGTGGAAGGCGGCAACAAAGGCCACCGTCCAGGCGTCAAGGGCGGCTACTTCCCGGTTCCTCCGTTCGACCACGACCACGAGATCCGTACCTCCATGTGTAATGCCATGGAAGAAATGGGCCTGGTCATCGAAGTTCACCACCACGAAGTGGCGACTGCCGGCCAGAACGAAATCGGCGTGAAGTTCAACACCCTGGTCAACAAGGGCGACGAAGTTCAGACCCTGAAGTACTGCGTACACAACGTGGCCGATGCCTACGGCCGCACCGCGACCTTCATGCCTAAGCCTCTGTACGGCGACAACGGCTCGGGTATGCACGTGCACATGTCCATCTCCAAAGATGGCAAGAACACCTTCGCTGGCGAAGGTTATGCCGGCCTGTCCGACACCGCCCTGTACTTCATCGGCGGCATCATCAAACACGGTAAGGCCCTGAACGGTTTCACCAACCCTTCGACCAACTCCTACAAGCGTCTGGTCCCAGGCTTCGAAGCTCCGGTCATGCTGGCCTACTCGGCTCGCAACCGTTCCGCTTCGATCCGTATCCCTTACGTGTCGAGCCCTAAAGCCCGCCGTATCGAAGCACGCTTCCCGGATCCGGCTGCCAACCCATACCTGGCCTTCGCTGCCCTGCTGATGGCCGGCCTGGACGGTATCCAGAACAAGATCCACCCTGGCGACGCGGCCGACAAAAACCTGTACGACCTGCCGCCTGAAGAGGCGAAAGAGATCCCACAAGTTTGCGGCAGCCTGAAAGAAGCCCTGGAAGAGCTGGACAAAGGTCGTGCGTTCCTGACCAAAGGCGGCGTTTTCAGCGACGACTTCATCGACGCTTACATCGCCCTGAAAAGCGAAGAAGAAATCAAGGTCCGTACCTTCGTACACCCACTGGAATACGAGCTGTACTACAGCTGCTGATCCGGTAGCGCCGCCCCACGCGGCGTGACAATAAAAAAGGCCTCCCTCAGGAGGCCTTTTTTATTGCCCGCCCATAGCCCCGGAGCATTCCCCCGGGCTATTCATCCATGGATAATCCGCGCCTCTCGCGCCCTCTATCAGGCGCCTCGACGAAGGGATTCGTATGCAGTGGACTCGCTCTCTCGGCCTGATCGCCTGCCTGGCGTTCGGCAGCACCCAGGCCACTCCTTTCTATGCTGATAAATCCCTGGCCCACCCGCTGATCACCGGCCTGGCGGAAAGCTCGGCGACCCTGGCCTTTATCAAGCAGGGTGGCGGCGTCAAAGGTTATTACTCGGTCGACCCGGACGAGAGCCAGCCGCAGCTGCTGGACGACTTCGGCGATGCAACCATCGAGTCGGTGTTCAACATCGCCCTGGACGATGAGTCCCTGACCCGCCTGGTGCTGTTCAAACAGCGCGGCCAGTACCGCCTGCATGCCTATCGCTATGACGAAAACGACCACCTCTATCGGCGCCTGGAGAAACTGCAGCCCGCCTTGGAGCGCATCGCCAAAGACCGTAAGAAACTCGATGCCCCGACGGTGAAACAGGCCCTGCGCCAGCTGACACCGCTGAACTACAGCGTCTTCTATGAAGACTCGGGTTTCGACGAGTTCAACCAGATCGACCATTCGGCCGGCACCCTGGTGGGTTACTTCGACCAGAACGGGCAGCCCATCACCGCCAGTCCGCCCGGAGCTGACCAGTACAGCTATAAAAAAACCTTCGCCGAAAAGGACGGGCGCTTTCTCACCGCCACCTACTGGCGCGGCGAAACGCCTGCGCTGGAGGGCGAGCCCCTGCTGTACAACTACCGGGCCAGCCGCATCGCCTGGGAAACCGAACCGCGGCGTTTCACTGGCAGCGAGGACGGGCCTTCCGTGGCCTACTCCAATTCCGGGGCCGTTGCCGCCCAGGGGGCTTACGCCAAGGGCCGACGCACTGGCGAGTGGGGTATTGCCGGACCGCACAACATCTGGTCCCAGGGTCGCTATATCGATGGCAAACGCCAGGGCCAGTGGAGCCTGGCCAATGAGAGCGAAGGCTACTTCATGACCGGCGAATATCGTGACGACCTGCGCGAAGGCCGCTGGGCCATCAACCTGGCGGAGTCCGAAATACCCGAGAACGGTGGTTTTGTCACTTTTGCCCGGGACCTGCGCAATGGTCCCAGCGAAGAGCGTGAAGACGGCGTGGTGGTCGAACGCGGCGACTACCTCGACGACCTGCGCCAGGGCCCCTGGCTAACCAGGGAAGGCACCGGCAATTTCGACCAGGGCTTGCGTAGCGGCCCATGGCAACTCAAGGCCGCCGAAGGCCATACCCACAGCGTCGGGTTTGTCGCCGACAAAATGGAAGGCGAACTGCGCGATACCGACACCAAGGGGGTATTGCGGGTGATCGAGCACTATCGCGGCGGCATTCTCTGGGGCACCCAGGAGGGCTACAACGACGCCGGCCAGTTGATGTACTCCTACAACTACGAGAACGGCCAGCGCGAGGGCCGTTCGCTGATCTACAGCGCCGATGGCAAGGTGCTGCTGTCGGACATGAGTTATCACAATGGCAACAAGCAAGGGCCCTACCTGACCTTCCTCGCCGACGGTTCGCCCGCCACCATCGGCCGGGTCGAAGGCAGCGATTTCATCGGCCTGATGACCCAGCTGGACGAGCATGGGCAGATATTCTCCGCCACACCCCGCTGCCGCTTCGAAAGCTACAGGAGCGAAGTGCAGAACTGCGGCATGGCCCGTGAGTTCAGGCAAGGCCGGGTCACCAGTGAGCGCGACTACCTGTTCGGCGAGTTGCAGGAATACCGCGAATACGATGCCCAGACCGGGCGCAAGATCCGTGAGCGCGTCATAGGCGCGGACGACAAGGTCAGCGAAATCACCTACTACGACAACGGCCAGATCGATTGCCAGGTGAACAAGGTCGGCTTCGAGTGGATGACCGTCAACCAACAGCGGCTCAAGAACCATGGCCAGGCCAAGCTGACCGGCGAACAGCTGTGCTATCACCGCAACGGCGCGATCAAGAGCCGCGAGCTGATCGACAACGGCTTGAGCGCCTGCCGGATCGTCTATGACGAAAGCGGCCAGCGACTGTCTTCCAGCCCGACCAATTGCGGGGCGCCCGCGACCGCCGCGGCCGGCCAATGAACCACCTTGCACCCGGCGCTTGCCAGGCACTGCGTTTTTGCGTGCATCATGGCCGCCGACTTGTCCCCAAGAAGCCGAGACCGCCCATGACTTCACGATTCTGCCTTGCCCTGTTGACCCTGTTGCTGACCGGCAATGCCTGCGCCGCCCCTGCCACCCTCGGCCCGCTGTTGGCCAGCATCGAAGAACGCCTGGCCATCGCCGACCAGGTGGCCCTGAGCAAATGGGACAGCCACAAACCGGTGGAAGACCGCCCGCGCGAGCGTGAGGTGATTGCCGGCGCGGTGGCCCAGGCGCCGGCCTACAAACTCGACGGCGCGGCGGTGGAACAGTTCTTCGCCGCGCAGATCGAGGCCAACAAGCTGGTGCAGTACGCCCATCTGTCCGAATGGACCTTGCAAGGCCAGGCGCCGGACACGCCGCGCCCGGACCTGGTGGGGCAGATCCGCCCGCAACTCGACCGGTTACAAAAACGCCTGCTGCAGCAACTGGCAGATTTCAGCCCCTACCGCAACGACCCGCAGTGCCCGCAATGGCTGGCCCAGGCCACCCACGGCGGCGACCGCCCGGCGCTGCGCCAACTGGCGCTGGTCCGCGCCACCGCCGAGCTTTGTGTGTCCAAAGGTTGAAGTGACGAACCTGGGCCCGGTTCGCGGCTCTATGCTGGAGGCAGTTTCATCTTTGCAGCCGCCGACCCAAGCCCCCCAGGAAAGCCGCCATGCGTGCGCACTGCCTTTATCTGCTGTTGCTGGCCGCCCTGCCGGCCGCCGCGCAGATCTACCGCTACACCGACGCCCACGGCAATACCGCCTACAGCGACCAGCCGCCGGCCGGCGTGTCCGGTCAGGCCGTCGAGCTCGCGCCGCTGAATCGCATCGAGGCACCCCGGCCGCTCACACCGCCCGGCGTCGAGCCTGAACAGACGACACCCTCCAACGCACCGGCCTACACCACCCTGGAGCTGAGCGGCGTACCAAACGGCGGCGTGATCCGCGCCAACAACGGCACCTTCAATATCGAGGTCCGTCTGCAACCGTCCCTGCACAACGAGCATCGCCTGCGCCTGCTGCTGGACGACCAACCCTATGGCCAGCCCGGCAACCAGCCAAGCCTGCAACTGCTGAATATCGATCGCGGCGAGCACCGCCTGGCGGTGCAGGTGCTCGATGGCGAGCGGGTGATCCAGCAAAGCCCGGTGCTGATCTTCACCCTGCAACGGGTTCATCGGCCCTGAGGTGTTGTCGCGCCTGAATCTGCGAATACAGACGCCGCTCATGCTCAAGTAACCAGCGTTTGCGCCAGAGCCCGCCGCCATAACCGGTGAGCGAACCGTCGGAACCTATCACCCGGTGACAGGCAATCACGATGGCGATCTGATTGGCGCCATTGGCCCGGGCCATGGCCCGCACGGCGGAGGCCGAACCGATGCCGCTCGCCACCTCGGCATAACTGCGGGTAACGCCTGGAGGTATCGCCCTGAGGGCCTGCCAGACCGTGCGGTTAAAGGCCGAAGCATTCAGCGCCAGCGGCGTGGCAAAGCTCGCCGACTCCCCGGCGAAAAATCGCCGCAATTCGCTTTCGATCTGGTCGATGGGGGCAAAACGCCCGAAACCGATGGTCGAGCCGGTGTGCTCTTGCAAGCGCTTCAGCTCAGTGGCCAGGGCCGGACGGTCGAAGAACTCCAGCAGATGCAGGGCCTGCGCATCGGCCACCGCCAGCATCACGCCGATCGGGGTTTGTAGCCAGTCGGCTTTGAGCAGTTCGCGACCGCGCAGGTTCGACGGTGGCTGGCCGAGCAACCGGGTGAAGGCACTGCGAAAGCCGCTATCGGAATCGAAACTGGCGCTGATCTGCGCATCGATCACGCTGGCGCCACCCGCCAGTTGCTGCATGCCCTCGCCGATCCGCCGCAGCCGGGCCATTTCCAGGAAGGTCACGCCAAAGTGGCGCTTGAAGGCCCGGCGCACCGTGGAAGGGTCGAAGCCGAGCTCGATCAGGTCGCCTTCATACCAGCGTTTGTCGGCATTGTTTTCCAGCAAGGCCAACAGCTGTTTGACCAGAGGTTCCTGGGCGCCTGTCTGCTCCAGCGGGCGGCAGCGCAGGCAGGCGCGAAAACCAGCCTCGACGCAGGCCTTGATCGAACTGAAGAACACCGTGTTTTCGCGCTTGGGCTTGCGCGCCGCGCAGGTCAGCCGACAGAACACGCCCGTGCTCTTGACCCCGACGAAAGCGAACCCGTCATAGGCCGGGTCGCGCTCGAGCAAGGCGCGGTACAGGGTGTCGTCATCGGGCAGTTGGAACAGCAAGGGGGCGTTGTCCATGGCCGTCTCCAGCACCAGAGGGAAATGTCTGTGCACTGTAGAGCAGCGCCGCAACGGATGCCGCCGCAAATCAGGCGTTGATTCGCCAGCGAGCCCCTAAGCCCCACGCCACGCTAAAAAGCATGGCCAAAGGACCTGCCGTCATTCCGCATCGATAATCCAGGCCAAGGCAGGTTGCAGATTCTGGCCTGCGGGTAGCCGGCTATTCTCTAGCGCAGCCCGGAACGAATCGCACTATATTGGTGCGCCAAACTGCCCCCGCATCTATCCACAGCCCATTTTGGTTCGAAAGTACCCAGCGCAGCCGGCAAAACGCTGCGAAACAGAACTTTAAACGTCCGTTTCAGGGCTCGAGCGCTTCTTTTCGGAGCCTTGGTTTGGTTTTTGCATTTTCTCGATACCAGCGCCTTATTCGCGCGCGCAATCCTGGGCCGGCCCGGGATTGCCTTGTTTCAAAAGAGGTCAACATTTACCCATGACCATCAGCGATCAACTGCACCGCTTGCTACTCGACAACCTGACCACCGCGACCATCCTGCTCAACGCCGACCTGCGCCTTGAGTACATGAACCCGGCGGCGGAGATGTTGTTGGCCATCAGTGGCCAGCGCAGCCATGGGCAATTCATCAGCGAACTGTTCACCGAGTCGGCCGAAGCCCTGAGCTCCCTGCGCCAGGCGGTGGAACAGGCGCACCCGTTCACCAAGCGCGAAGCCATGCTCACCGCGCTGACCGGCCAGACCCTGACCGTGGACTACGCGGTGACGCCGATCCTGAGCAATGGCGACACCCTGCTGTTGCTGGAAGTCCACCCCCGTGACCGCCTGCTGCGGATCACCAAGGAAGAGGCCCAGCTGTCCAAGCAGGAAACCAGCAAGATGCTGGTGCGCGGCCTGGCCCACGAGATCAAGAACCCCCTCGGCGGGATTCGCGGCGCCGCCCAGTTGCTGGCCCGCGAACTGCCGGACGAGAACCTCAAGGACTACACCAACGTCATCATCGAAGAGGCCGACCGCCTGCGGAACCTGGTGGACCGCATGCTCGGCTCCAACAAGCTGCCGTCGCTGGCCATGTGCAACGTGCACGAAGTGCTGGAGCGCGTGAGCAGCCTGGTGGAAGCCGAAAGCCAGGGCTGCATCACCCTGGTGCGCGACTACGACCCGAGCATTCCCGATGTGCTGATCGACCGCGAGCAGATGATCCAGGCGGTGCTGAACATCGTGCGCAACGCGATGCAGGCCATCAGCAGCCAGAACGAGCTGCGCCTGGGCCGCATCAGCCTGCGCACCCGCACCATGCGCCAGTTCACCATCGGCCACGTGCGCCACCGCCTGGTGACCAAGATCGAGATCATCGACAACGGCCCGGGGATCCCCGCGGAACTCCAGGAAACCATCTTCTTCCCCATGGTCAGCGGCCGTCCGGACGGTACCGGGCTGGGCCTGGCCATTACCCAGAACATCATCAGCCAGCACCAGGGCCTGATCGAGTGTGACAGCCATCCCGGCCACACCACGTTCTCGATCTTTCTGCCACTGGAACAAGGAGCCCCATCGACATGAGCCGTAGTGAAACCGTGTGGATCGTCGATGACGACCGTTCTATCCGTTGGGTTCTGGAGAAAGCCTTGCAACAGGAAGGCATGACCACCCAGAGCTTCGATAGCGCCGATGGTGTGATGAGTCGCCTGGCCCGCCAGCAACCGGACGTGATCATCTCCGACATCCGCATGCCCGGCGCCAGTGGCCTGGACCTGCTGGCGCGGATCCGCGAGCAGCACCCGCGCCTGCCGGTGATCATCATGACCGCGCATTCGGACCTGGACAGCGCTGTCGCCTCCTATCAGGGCGGCGCCTTCGAGTACCTGCCCAAGCCGTTCGATGTCGACGAAGCGGTGTCCCTGGTCAAGCGCGCCAACCAGCACGCCCAGGAGCAGCAGGGCCTGGAAGTGATCCCGGCGCTGGCCCGCACCCCGGAAATCATCGGTGAAGCGCCGGCGATGCAGGAGGTGTTCCGCGCCATCGGTCGCCTCAGCCATTCCAACATCACCGTGCTGATCAACGGTGAGTCCGGTACCGGTAAAGAGCTGGTGGCTCACGCCCTGCACCGCCACAGCCCGCGGGCGGCTTCGCCGTTCATCGCGCTGAACATGGCGGCGATCCCCAAGGACCTGATGGAATCCGAGCTGTTCGGCCATGAAAAAGGCGCCTTCACCGGCGCGGCCAACCTGCGGCGCGGGCGCTTCGAACAGGCCGACGGCGGCACGCTGTTCCTCGACGAGATCGGCGACATGCCGGCCGACACCCAGACCCGACTGCTGCGGGTGCTGGCCGACGGCGAGTTCTACCGGGTCGGCGGGCATACGCCGGTCAAGGTCGATGTGCGCATCATCGCCGCGACCCACCAGAACCTGGAAACCCTGGTGCACGCCGGCAAGTTCCGCGAGGACCTGTTCCATCGCCTGAACGTGATCCGCATCCATATCCCGCGCCTGTCGGACCGTCGCGAAGACATTCCGACCCTGGCCAAGCACTTCCTCAGCCGCGCCGCCCAGGAGCTGGCCGTCGAGCCCAAGCTGCTGAAAAGCGAGACCGAGGAATACCTGAAGAACCTGCCGTGGCCCGGCAACGTGCGCCAGTTGGAGAACACCTGCCGCTGGATCACTGTGATGGCTTCGGGTCGCGAGGTGCATATCAGCGACCTGCCGCCGGAACTGCTGAGCCTGCCGCAGGATTCGGCGCCGGTGACCAACTGGGAACAGGCCCTGCGCCAGTGGGCCGACCAGGCCCTGGCACGCGGCCAGTCGAGCCTGCTGGACAGCGCGGTGCCGAGCTTCGAGCGGATCATGATCGAGACCGCCCTCAAGCACACCGCCGGCCGCCGACGCGACGCCGCCGTGCTGCTGGGCTGGGGCCGCAACACCCTGACGCGCAAGATCAAGGAGTTGGGGATGAAGGTCGACGGCGGGGATGACGACGACAGCGACGAGGGCTGAGCCAGGTAATCCCCTGTAGCCGCTGCCGCAGGCTGCGATAAGGCCGAAGGCCTTCAGCGATCTTGAGATCCTGCGCGCCCTTCGGTCGCGAGCGCAGCCTTCGGCAGCGGCTACAGGGCAAGGCATTCGTGTTGTGCCGAATGACAGATCCAATCGCGGGCAAGCCTCGCTCCTACAGATGCGGTCGTGGGAGCGGGGCTTGCCCGCGATGCTTTTTGTGCACCGCAATGGTGAGCCTGCACTGCCCGAATGCGCAGCTGGGCGTGGGATTTCCCCGTGGGCGATCTCGATTTTTCTCGCAAGAACATATCCACAAAACGGCGAAAGCCCCGTAAACCGGGGCTTTCAGCTTTCCTTGAAAATTCGCTTAACCGTTTAAGCCAGAATTGGCACGCCCCCTGCAAAGACAAGATCACGAGTGCAGTCACTCACCCGTTTTGGGGACCTTGGTACAGGCAGGCCGAGAATCCCCTTCTTTACACCCGGAACCCATACCGCTCGCAGCGACGGGTTCCAGCCGGTTTGGGGAACCCTGGTACAGGCAGGCCAGGGATTCCCTCTTTAACACCCGGGCTCATCACGCTCACAGCGACGAGCCCCACCCGTTTCGGGAACCTTGGTACAGGCAGGCCGGGGATTCCCTCTTTACATCGGGCCCAGCGCAATCAGCGCGGCCCTCACGCTTTTGGGAACCTTGGTACAGGCAGGCCGGGGCTTCCCCTCTTTACACCGGGCCCGGCGCAATCAGCGCCCCGCCCTCACGCTTTTGGGGACCTTGGTACAGGCAGGCCGGGAATCCCCTCTTTTATTTCTCGCGCAGCTGGATCTCCAGGCGCCAGCGCCCGTCGACCTCGCTGCCCGACCATTCGGCGTGCAGCGCTCTTGCTGCGACCACGTTCAGCAGCAACCCTTCCTCAGCCGCCCGCACCCGCCAGTTGGCATCCTTGTCGTTGATCTTCAACTGGCCCTTTTGCGCCCGCCCCTCGGCCTCGAACAACAGCGCCACAGCCCCGTCGATGTGCTCGCCATGAACCTTGGGCTCGTTGTTGAACCACACCACCAGGGCATTGGGCTGGACCTGCACCTCCTGCAACTCGGTGGGGTCCGGGGTGGTGAGGCGACCAATCATCAGCCCGACCATCACGCCAAAGATCGCCAGCGAGCCGAATACCCGCAGCATTAGCTTCGGCCGGACGTCCGCTTCAGGCGTAGAATGCGGCCTGTCTTTTTCTTCGGAGCCGTGCATGTTTCACGTCATCCTTTTTCAACCAGAAATTCCGCCGAATACCGGCAATGTAATCAGGCTGTGCGCCAATAGCGGCTGCCACCTGCATTTGATCGAGCCGCTGGGTTTCGAAATGGACGACAAGCGCCTGCGCCGGGCCGGCCTCGACTACCACGAGTACGCCACCCTGCAGCGCCATGCCGACCTCGCCAGCTGTCTTGAAAGCCTAGGCCATCCGCGCCTGTTCGCCTTCACCACCAAGGGCTCGCGACCTTTCCACGACGCCAGCTTCGCCGAGGGCGATGCCTTCGTGTTCGGCCCGGAAAGCCGTGGCTTGCCCGCCGAGGTACTGGACGCCCTGCCCGCCGAGCAACGCCTGCGCCTGCCCATGCGCGAAGGCTGCCGCAGCCTGAACCTGTCCAACACCGTGGCGGTGGCTGTCTACGAAGCCTGGCGCCAGCTGGGCTTCAAATAAGCCCCCACCTATGCACGACTCCTTGTAGCCGCTGCCGCAGGCTGCGATAAGGCCGAAGGCCTTCAGCGTGCTCAAGACCTGGCGCCTCCTTCGGAGGCGATCGCAGCCTTCGGCAGCGGCTACAGGTTTGGCGCCGGCTATCGGCATCAGTCTCGAAACCTTGGGCCCGAACATGAAAAAAGCGCCTGAAACGGCGCTTTTTTCATGGAACCCGGCAGCTTATTGAACGGTGCCTTCACCGGCCGCCTGCAGGCGTTGCAGCTCTTGCGCGTACAGCGCGTCGAAGTTCACCGGAGCCAGCATCAGGGCCGGGAACGAACCGCGGGTCACCAGGCTGTCCAGCGCTTCGCGAGCGTACGGGAACAGGATGTTCGGGCAGAACGCGCCCAGGGTGTGGCTCATCGAAGCGTCGTCCAGGTTCTTGATCAGGAAGATACCGGCCTGTTGCACTTCGGCGATGAACGCCACTTCGTCGCCGTTCTTCACGGTGACCGACAGGGTCAGCACGACTTCGTGGAAACCCTCTTCCAGCGCCTTCTGACGGGTGTTCAGGTCCAGGCCGACGCTCGGCTCCCACTGCTGGCGGAAGATCGCCGGGCTTTTCGGAGCTTCGAAAGACAGGTCACGCACATAGATACGCTGCAGCGAGAATTGCGGTGCGGATTCGTCTTCGGTCGCAGCGGTGTTCTGTTGGTCAGTCATCTCAGATCCTTCTTGATCTCGGGGTCATGTAGGGTTTGCTGAACTTGGGTGGTCAGTCAGGCCGCGAGCAGCGCGTCGAGCTTGCCGGCGCGCTCCAGGGCGAACAGATCGTCACAACCGCCCACATGGGTGCTGCCGATCCAGATCTGCGGCACGGACGTGCGCCCGGCCTTCTGGGCCATTTCGGCGCGAACCTGCGGCTTGCCGTCGACCTTGATCTCTTCGAAGGCTACGCCTTTGTTCTCGAGCAGGTACTTGGCCCGCGAGCAGTAGGGGCAGTAATCGCTGGAATAGACGACGACAGTAGCCATATCACTTCACCAGCGGCAGGTTGTCGGCTTTCCAGCTGCCAACGCCGCCGGACAGCTTGGCGGCGGTGAAGCCGGACTTCATCAGCTCGCGAGCGTGGGTGCCGGCGTGCTGACCCAGGGCGTCGACCAGAATGATGGTCTTGGCCTTGTGCTTTTCCAGCTCGCCCACGCGGGCGGCCAGTTTGTCTTGAGGGATGTTCAACGCGCCGACGATATGGCCCGCGGCGAAGTCCTTGGTCGGACGGATATCGATCACCACGCCCTGCTCGCTGTTCACCAGCGCGGTCAGTTCACGGGTGCTGAGGCTGCGGCCGCCGCGGCTCAACTCGTGAGCGATCAACAGAGCCAGCAAGATGACGAAGGCGCCGACGAGCAAGTAGTGTTCAGTGGCGAATTGAATCAGGTGAGCAACCATCAAGGAGGTTCCAGGGCGTTAAAATGTCGGCCAGTATACACAGCCCTCCGGGTCGGCCAAACCCCGCCCGGCGGTGACGCCACCGGAACTTCGCTTTAAACTGCCACTCCCTTTTTCCAACATTCTCCCAATCCAGCCACGAGTGGAATCTATGACTACCACGCCTAAACCTTTGGTCCTGATGATTCTGGATGGCTTCGGTCACAGCGAGAGCCACGAATCCAACGCTATCTATGCAGCCAAGAAGCCGGTCCTCGACCGCCTGTGCGCCAGCGTGCCGAACGGCCTGATCTCGGGTTCGGGCATGGATGTCGGCCTGCCGGACGGCCAGATGGGCAACTCCGAAGTCGGTCACATGAACCTCGGCGCCGGCCGCGTGGTGTACCAGGATTTCACCCGTGTCACCAAGGCCATCCGCGATGGCGAATTCTTCGAGAATCCGACCATTTGCGCCGCCGTGGATAAAGCCGTGGCCGCCGGCAAGGCCGTGCATATCCTCGGCCTGCTGTCCGATGGCGGCGTGCACAGCCACCAGGACCATCTGGTAGCCATGGCCGAACTGGCCTTCAAGCGTGGCGCCGAGAAGATCTACCTGCACGCCTTCCTCGACGGCCGCGACACCCCGCCGAAAAGCGCCACCTCGTCGATCGAACTGCTGGATGAAACCTTCAAGACCCTGGGCAAGGGCCGCATCGCCAGCCTGATCGGCCGCTACTTCGCCATGGACCGCGACAACCGCTGGGACCGCGTGGCCCAGGCCTACAACCTGATCGTCGACGGCAAGGGCGAATTCAACGCCGCCACCGCCCAGGAAGGCCTGCAGGCCGCCTACGAGCGTGGCGAAAGCGACGAGTTCGTCAAGGCCACCACCCTCGGCGAGCCAGTGAAAGTCGAGGACGGCGACGCCGTGGTGTTCATGAACTTCCGCGCCGACCGCGCCCGCGAGCTGAGCCGGGTATTCGTCGAGGACGGTTTCAAGGAATTCGAGCGCGCCCGCCAGCCGAAACTGGCCGGTTTCGTCATGCTGACCCAGTACGCGGCAAGCATTCCAGCCCCTTCGGCCTTTGCCCCGGGCAGCCTGGAAAACGTGCTGGGCGATTACCTGGCGAAAAACGGCAAGACCCAGCTGCGCATCGCCGAAACCGAAAAATACGCCCACGTGACCTTCTTCTTCTCCGGCGGCCGCGAAGAGCCGTTCCCGGGCGAAGAGCGCATCCTGATCCCGTCGCCGAAAGTCGCCACCTACGACCTGCAACCGGAAATGAGCGCACCGGAAGTCACCGACCGGATCGTCGACGCCATCGAAAACCAGCGCTACGACGTGATCGTGGTCAACTACGCCAACGGCGACATGGTCGGCCACAGCGGCGTGTTCGACGCGGCGGTCAAGGCCGTCGAGTGCCTGGACCTGTGCGTCGGCCGTATCGTCGATGCCCTGGAAAAGGTCGGCGGCGAAGCCCTGATCACCGCCGACCACGGCAACGTCGAGCAGATGTCCGACGCTTCCACCGGCCAGGCCCACACCGCCCACACCAGCGAGCCGGTGCCGTTCATCTATGTGGGCAAGCGCGACCTGAAAGTCCGTGAAGGCGGAGTCCTGGCCGACGTGGCGCCGACCATGCTGAAACTGCTGGGCCTGCCGCAGCCCGCGGAAATGACTGGCACTTCGATACTGGTCTGATATCAAAAAGACCAAATAATGGGCCGCAAACGGCTTTTTATGACGAACGCCTCAAAGCAGTTGGCTTTGAGGCGTTTTTTTTGCAGCGAGGGGCGGGCATACTAGGCCGTCCCTTTCCCTGGTGTCGCCCGCCTCTATGCTTCGCGCCCTGATTACCCTTGCTCTGATCTGCCTGCTCCAACCGGCCTTCGCCGACGAGCGCGCGCAAACCCAACAGCAGTTGGACGCCACGCGTCAGGATATTGCCGAGCTGAAAAAGCTGCTGGGCAAGCTGCAGGAAGAAAAGTCCGGCGTGCAGAAAGACCTGCGCGGCACCGAAACCGAGATGGGCAAGCTGGAAAAGCAGGTCGATGCCCTGCAGAAAGAGCTGAAGAAAAGCGAATCCGAGCTGCAGCGACTCGATGAGGAGAAAAAAAAACTCCAGAGCGCGCGCATTGAACAGCAACGACTGATCGCCATTCAGGCCCGCGCGGCCTACCAGAATGGTCGCCAGGAGTACCTCAAGCTGCTGCTCAACCAGCAGAACCCGGAAAAATTCGCCCGCACACTCACCTAT
This sequence comes from Pseudomonas sp. NFACC41-3, assembly GCF_900109505.1. NCBI lineage: Bacteria > Pseudomonadati > Pseudomonadota > Gammaproteobacteria > Pseudomonadales > Pseudomonadaceae > Pseudomonas > Pseudomonas sp. NFACC41-3. Next base: position 308,558 of record NZ_FOAE01000006.1, on the reverse strand, counting down.
TACGACTACCTGAGCCAGGCCCGCCTGGAGCAGCTGAAGAATTTCAACGAGACCCTGCGCCAGCTGGCCAATGTCGAAAAGGAAATCTCCCTGCAGCAAGCCCAGCTGCTGGTGCAGAAAAGCAGCCTCGACACCCAGCGTGAAGAACTCGACAAGGTCCGCAAGGAACGCCAGGTGGCCCTGGCCAAGCTCAATGACGACGTGAAGGCCCGTGGCGACAAGCTCAAGGCCCGCGAACAGGACCAGGCCGATTTGGGCAAGGTCCTGAAAACCATCGAGGAAACCCTGGCCCGCCAGGCCCGAGAGGCGGAAGAAGCGCGACAGAAAGCGCTGATCGCCCAGCAGGAAGCCGAAAAAAAGCGTTTGCGTGAGGCCCAGGCCAGTGCCGACGAGAGCCCGAGCAAGCCGCCCCGAGCGACGCCCGGCCCCTTGGTTTCCAGCGCAGGCGCCTCCTATGGAGGCCCGTTTGCTTCATCCCGTGGAAAACTTCCATGGCCGGTTGATGGTCGACTGCTGGCGCGCTTCGGCGAAAGCCGCGGCGACGATGCCCGGACCAAGTGGGACGGGGTGATGATCAGCGCCTCGGCCGGCAGCCAGGTGCATGCCGTCCATGGCGGCCGTGTAGTGTTCGCCGACTGGTTGCGCGGCGCCGGCCTGCTGGTGATCCTCGACCACGGCAACGGCTACTTGAGCCTCTACGGACACAACCAGACGCTGCTTAAAGAAGCGGGCGATATCGTCAAGGCCGGCGAGTCCATCTCCACTGTCGGTAGCAGTGGTGGACAGGGCGCGCCTGCACTGTACTTCGCTATTCGCCAGCAGGGTCGCCCAAGCGACCCGGCACAATGGTGCCGCGCGCAAGGATAAGCGCGCCATCTCATTCAGGAGTTCGTTCGACATGCTGCATTTGTCCCGCCTCACCTCGCTGGCCCTGACGATCGCTCTGGTGATCGGTGCGCCCCTGGCGTTCGCCGCCGAAACCGCTCAGTCGGCAGCCGCCACGACCACCAAGGCGCCATTGCCGCTCGAAGAGCTGCGCACCTTCGCCGAGGTCATGGATCGGATCAAGGCCGCCTATGTCGAACCCGTCGATGACAAGACCCTGCTGGAAAACGCCATCAAGGGCATGCTCAGCAACCTTGACCCGCACTCGGCCTACCTGGGCCCTGAAGACTTCGCCGAGCTGCAGGAAAGCACCAGCGGCGAGTTCGGCGGCCTGGGCATCGAAGTCGGCGCCGAGGACGGCATCATCAAAGTGGTGTCGCCGATCGACGACACCCCGGCGTCCAAGGCCGGCATCCAGGCCGGCGACCTGATCGTCAAGATCAACGGCCAGCCGACCCGCGGCCAGAGCATGACCGAAGCCGTGGACAAGATGCGCGGCAAGATCGGCCAGAAGATCACCCTGACCCTGGTACGCGACGGCGGTGCGCCGTTCGACGTGACCCTGGCCCGCGCCACCATCCAGGTGAAGAGCGTGAAGAGCCAGCTGCTGGAGTCGGGCTACGGCTATATCCGCATCACCCAGTTCCAGGTCAAGACCGGCGAGGAAGTCTCCAAGGCCCTGGCCAAGCTGCGCAAGGACAACGGCAAGAAGCTCAACGGCATCATCCTCGACTTGCGCAACAACCCGGGCGGCGTGCTGCAATCGGCGGTGGAAGTGGTCGACCACTTCATCACCAAGGGCCTGATCGTCTACACCAAGGGCCGCATCGCCAACTCCGAGCTGCGCTTCTCCGCCACCGGCAAGGACGAAAGCGAAGCGGTGCCGATGGTGGTGCTGATCAACGGTGGCAGCGCCTCGGCTTCGGAAATCGTCGCCGGCGCCCTGCAGGACCAGAAACGCGCGGTGCTGATGGGCACCACCAGCTTCGGCAAGGGCTCGGTGCAAACCGTGCTGCCACTGAACAACGACCGTGCGCTGAAGATCACCACTGCGCTGTACTTCACGCCGAACGGCCGTTCGATCCAGGCCCAGGGCATCGTGCCGGACATCGAGGTGCGCCGCGCCAAGATCACCAGCGAAGCGCAGGACAACGAGTACTTCAAGGAAGCCGACCTGCAAGGCCACCTGGGCAATGGCAACGGCGGCGCCGACAAGCCGACCGCTTCCGGCAGCAAGCCCAAGCCGATGCCGCAGGACGACGACTACCAGCTGGCCCAGGCCCTCAGCCTGCTCAAGGGCCTGAGCATCACCCGCAGCAAGTGATGGAGCCCATCGCGAGCAAGCCCGCCGCCTCCTCTGCAGGAGCGAAGCTTGCTCGCGATGGCGCCCTGATGACCGCCACACCCTGCCAAGGCTTTACCCGAACCCTATGCTTCAAACTTCCATGATCACTCACCGCCAACCCCTCCCACGGTTGTCGTGGAGGCTCATGATCGGGCTTCTGTGCCTCCTCGCCTTCACCTCGCTCCAGGCCGCCGAGCCCGCCCCGCGCAAGGCCTACCTGAGCCTGATCATCGACGACCTCGGGCAGAACCTGCCCCGCGATCGCCGCGTACTCGCCCTGCCCGGCCCGGTGACCACGGCGATCATGCCCGACACGCCCCACGCCGCCGAGTTCGCCCGCGAAGCCCATCGCGCCGGCAAGATCGTCATCCTGCACATGCCCATGGACCCGGCTACCGGCCCCTTCGCCTGGCACCCCGAGCTGCCCATCGAAGAGCTGGAAAAGCGCCTCAACGCCGCCTTCAAGGCCGTGCCCTACACCAGCGGCATCAACAACCACATGGGCAGCCGCATGACCTCCCAGCCCCAGGCCATGGCCTGGCTGATGGCCGAGTTGCAGCGCCGCCACAAATTCTTTGTCGACAGCCGCACCAGCGCCAAGACCGTGGCCGCCGCCGAGGCGCAGAAGATCGGCCTGGCCAGCGTGTCCCGCGATGTGTTCCTCGACGACGAACGCACCGAAGCGGCGATTGGCACCCAGCTGCAGACCGCGATCAACCTGGCGCGCAAGCAGGGTTCGGCGGTGGTGATCGGCCATCCCTACCCGCAGACCCTGGCGGTGCTTGAACGCGAACTGCCCAGGCTCAAGGCCCAGGGCATCGACTGGATCGATATCAAGTTGATGATCAGCGTGCGCAGCAACAAGGCCATGGCCGGGCACGGCAAGGATGGGGTTTACCGCTGACACCAACATGCCCTGTAGCCGCTGCCGCAGGCTGCGATCGGGCGCGCAGCGGCCGCTAATGCGGCCAGCACATAATCCTGGGTGGCGTGGAATATCGTTGGCGACGGCTACGCCGTCGATCGCAGCCTGCGGCAGCGGCTACAGGGGAGCAATCAGAGATAGCGCCCCATGATCTCTTCCACCACGCCTTCCTCGCGCAGTTGATCCAGCGCGGCCTGCAGCCGGGCGACGGTCTCGTCCGGCACTTCTTTGTTCAGCGCCAGGTACAGCTGGGCGCTGTGGAAGCGCAGCACGGTCTTGAGCCCGGTCACGCCTTCCTGCCTGGCCAGATAGCGCCCGGCGGGATCGCCAGTGGCCCATAGGTCGATCTGGCCGCCGACCAGCTTCCTGGCGTTGTCCTGGTCCCTCAGCACCACCAGCGGCTTGAGTCCTTGCTTGGCCAGGGTCTCGGCAATGGCGTCGCCCTTGTAGGCACCAATCCGGTATTTGCGTGCCTGCTCCAGGGATTGCAGGGCGATCTTGCTATCGCCCCGGGCCAGCATGATCCAGTCATCCGGGCCGATGGGGCCGACCCATTTGAACAGCGGCTCCCGGTCCGGCAACCGCGCCATGACAAACACGCCGTACCCCGGCTGCTCCAGGGCGAGCTTGTAGATGCGCTCCCAGGGAAAACGCAGGGTCAGGCTGTAATTGATCCCGGCACGCTTGAACATTTCGCGGACGATATCCACGGCGATGCCGTTGATATTCTCGCCCTGGGCGAAGTTCTTGCCGTTCTTGGCCATGTTGTAGGGGGGGAAGTTTTCCGTCAGCAGCACCAGGGAGGTGCCTGGCGTTTGCGCTGCGCAAGCGCCTGCGGCGAAGAGGACCGAAGCGCTGGCAAGAACAAGAAGAAGACGTTTGAACATGACGGGCTACCGGAATCCATGGCGTGCCCAAGAGTGCCGCGAGCCCGCCATGCTGTCCAGTGGCTACCGCACGACGATGCCGCGGTGCGCCATATAAGCCTTGGCTTCCGGAACCGTGTATTCGCCGAAGTGGAAGATACTTGCCGCCAGCACCGCGCTGGCGTGGCCTTCGAGGATGCCATCGGCCAGATGCTGCAGGTTGCCGACCCCGCCCGAGGCGATCACCGGAATGCCCAGGGCATCGCTGATGGCGCGGGTCACACCCAGGTCGAAGCCGTTTTTCATGCCGTCCTGGTCCATGCTGGTCAGCAGGATTTCGCCGGCGCCCAGGCCTTCCATCTTCTTCGCCCACTCCACCGCGTCCAGCCCGGTGGGTTTGCGCCCGCCGTGGGTAAATATCTCCCAGCGCGGGGTTTCGCCCGGCCCGGACACCTTCTTCGCATCGATGGCGACGACGATGCACTGCGAGCCGAAATGCTGCGCCGCTTCGCCGACGAACTCGGGGTTGAACACCGCCGCGGTGTTGATCGAGACCTTATCCGCCCCGGCGTTGAGCAGGTTGCGGATGTCCTGCACGGTGCGCACGCCACCGCCCACGGTCAGCGGGATGAACACCTGGCTGGCCATGCGCTCGACGGTGTGCAGCGTGGTGTCGCGGCCATCGACGCTGGCGGTGATGTCGAGAAAGGTAATCTCGTCCGCGCCCTGCTCGTCGTAGCGACGGGCGATTTCCACCGGATCGCCGGCATCGCGGATGTTCTCGAACTTGACGCCCTTGACCACCCGGCCGTTGTCCACGTCCAGGCAAGGGATGATGCGTTTAGCCAGCGCCATGGTGAGTCCTCAGCCTTGGTACGAATCGCAGAAGGCTTGCGCCTCGGCGACGTCGAGGGTGCCTTCGTAGATCGCGCGGCCGGTGATGGCGCCGATGATCCCCGGAGCCTTGGCATCCAGCAGGGCCTTGATGTCGCCCAGGTTGTGGATACCGCCGGAAGCGATCACCGGGATCCTGGTGGCAGCGGCCAGGGCTGCGGTGAAGGGTACGTTGCAGCCCTGCATCATGCCGTCTTTGGCGATGTCGGTATAAACGATGGCGGACACGCCGTCGGCTTCGAAGCGCTTGGCCAGGTCGATGACCTGCACGCTGCTGACCTCGGCCCAGCCGTCGGTGGCGACGAAACCGTCCTTGGCGTCCAGGCCGACGATCACCTTGCCCGGGAAGGCGCGGCAGGCTTGCGCAACGAACTCCGGCTCTTTCACCGCCTTGGTGCCGATGATCACGTAGCTCACGCCGGCCTTGACGTAGTGCTCGATGGTTTCCAGCGAGCGGATGCCGCCACCGATCTGGATTGGCAGATTCGGGTAGCGCTTGGCGATGGCGGTGACCACCTCGCCGTTGACCGGCTGGCCTTCGAAGGCGCCGTTCAGGTCGACCAGATGCAGACGGCGGCAGCCGCCCTCCACCCACTTGGCAGCCATGCTCACCGGGTCATCGGAGAACACCGTGGAATCTTCCATGCGGCCCTGGCGCAGACGTACACAGGCACCGTCTTTAAGATCGATAGCGGGGATAATCAGCATGCTTTTTCCTTCGTCAAAAGAGCGGCAAGCTGCAAGCGACAAGCTGCAAGCATGCGGTGTACCAATTCTTGCAGCTTGCGGCTTGCAGCTGCTCCTAATTTTTTTCGAGCGCCCACAGGTCGCTTTCGATGCTTTCGAACCGCTCTTTGAGCTGGGCCTGCACATCGAAAATCGCCCTGTTGTAATAGTGCGGAGCAATTTCGCGGGTAAACAGTTCAAGAATCTCGGCCGCCTCGAACGAGCCCAGGTCGAGCTCGAAGCGATCTTCCATGAAGCGCTGGATCTTGTGATTGGCCTCACTCTCCTGCTCGGGCGTGAGGGTCAGGATCGGCGCCTTCTTCTTGACCGCCATTTACCAGCGACCGTCCCACGCCGCGAAGTTCTGCAGCAATTGCAGGCCATGGGTATGGCTTTTCTCCGGGTGGAACTGCACGGCGAAGCGCGAGCCCTCGGCCAGTGCCGCGGCGAAATCGACGCCGTAGTGGCCGCTACCGACCACCTGCCGCGCGTTGCCGGCGGCGATGTAGTAGCTGTGCACGAAGTAGAAGCGCGCCAGGTCCGGGATGTTGTGCCACAGCGGGTGGCTCACCGCCTGTTTCACTTCGTTCCAGCCCATGTGCGGGACTTTCAGGTGCTCGCCGTCCTCATGCAGGCCCTTGCCGAAGAACTTCACCTGGCCGGGGAACAGGCCGATGCAGTCGACGCCGTCGTTCTCTTCGCTGCGGTCGAGCAAGGCTTGCATGCCCACGCAGATGCCGAGGAACGGACGGTCCTGGCTGACTTCACGCACCAGCGTGTCGAAGCCCAGGCGACGGATCTCCGCCATGCAGTCGCGAATCGCGCCGACGCCGGGGAATACCACCCGGTCGGCTTCGCGAATCACATCGGCATCGCTGGTGATCAGCACCTTGCCGGCGCCAACGTGCTCGAGGGCCTTGGCCACCGAGTGCAGGTTGCCCATGCTGTAATCGATAACCGCGACCGTCTGCATTACAGCACGCCCTTGGTCGAAGGCATCTGCCCGGCCATGCGGTCATCCAGCTCCACGGCCATGCGCAGCGCACGGCCGAAAGCCTTGAACACGGTTTCGATCTGGTGGTGGGTGTTGTGCCCGCGCAGGTTGTCGATGTGCAGGGTGACGTTGGCGTGGTTGACGAAGCCCTGGAAGAATTCCTGGAACAGGTCGACATCGAAGCCGCCCACGGTGGCGCGGGTGTAAGGCACATGCATCTGCAGGCCAGGGCGGCCGGAGAAGTCGATCACCACGCGCGACAGCGCTTCATCGAGCGGCACGTAGGCGTGGCCGTAGCGACGGATGCCCTTCTTGTCGCCGATGGCTTTGGTGAAGGCCTGACCCAGGGTGATACCGACGTCCTCCACGGTGTGGTGGTCGTCGATATGCAAGTCGCCTTTGCTTTCGATATCCAGGTCGATCAGCCCGTGACGGGCGATCTGGTCCAGCATGTGCTCAAGGAAGGGAACCCCGATATCGAATCGGGCCTTTCCGGTGCCATCCAGGTTGATCGAGGCTTTGATCTGGGTTTCCAGAGTGTCGCGCTCGACGGACGCCTTACGTTCGGCCATCACCAGCTCCGCAAAATCATTGGGCGAAAAAGGCGAACATTATAGGCCGGACGGCGGCTAAACAGGAACACGTAGGACAAGATCCTGACGGGCGCAACCCAATAAAGCCGGGGCTGTACCTGTCATGACAAGCAATATGCAACCTGTAGCCGCTGCCGCGGGCTGCGATCGGCCCGGGCCGCGTTCGGAGAACGGCCGTAGCGATTCTGAAATCGCTGAAGGGCCTGCGGACCTTATCGCAGCCTTCGGCAGCGGCTACATCCTTGCCAGCGAAGCCTTAGTGGAACAACACCGCGGTCTTCTGCAGGGTGACCCACACGCCCCACGCCAGCGGAATACCCACCACCAGCCAGGCGGCGACCGCCAGCGGCACGCTGCCGGACGAGGCTTTCCACTCCAGCACGGTGGTGCTGTCCGCGCCCTTATCATGGCCCAGCGCCTGTTCGGCGGCCAGCTCGGCGTCGGTCATGAAGTACTTGTCGGCCACCGGACGCACCAGCAGGTTGCACAGGAAACCCAGCACCAGCAGACCGGCGAGGATGTACAGGGTGATGTCGTAGGCCGCGGCACGCTCGACGCCGATGCTCAGCTGGTATTCACGCAGGTAGTTCACCAGTACCGGGCCAAGCACGCCTGCCGCCGCCCAGGCAGTCAGCAGACGACCGTGGATCGCGCCCACCATCTGGGTGCCGAACAGGTCCGCCAGGTAGGCCGGAACCGTGGCGAAACCGCCGCCGTACATCGACAGGATGATGCAGAACGCCGCCACGAACAGCGCGACGTTGCCCAGATGCCCGAGGTTCGGGATCAGCGCATACAGGGCAAAACCCAGGGCGAAGAACACGAAGTAGGTGTTCTTGCGTCCCAGGTAGTCGGAGAACGACGCCCAGAAGAAACGACCACCGATATTGAACAGGCTCAGCAGACCGGTGAAGCCGGCGGCGATCGCGGCGATCGACGCCAGTTGCGAGGCATCCAGCTGACCGAAGGCCAGTTCATTGCCCAGCAGCTTGCCGGCGAAGACTTCCTGCAACAGCGGCGAAGCCATGCCGAGGATGCCGATACCCGCGGAAACGTTCAGGCACAGCACCAGCCATACCAGGCGGAACTGCGGAGTTTTCCAGGCCACGTTCACATGCACGTGACGGTGGGTGATCATCGCGTTCGCGGCTTTTTTCGCCGGCGGGGTCCAACCCTCAGGCTTCCAGCCGGTCGGTGGTACGCGGTACGACAGCGCGCCACCGATCATGAACACGAAGTAGATCGCCGCCATCACCAGGAAGCTCTGCCAGACGCCGACACCGGTTGGCGAAGCGAAGTGACTCATCAGTGCCGCCGCCAGCGGCGCACCGACCATCGCACCACCGCCGAAGCCCATGATCGCCATGCCGGTGGCCATGCCGCGCTTGTCCGGGAACCATTTGATCAGGGTCGACACCGGCGAGATGTAACCCAGGCCCAGGCCGATACCGCCGATCACGCCGGAGCCGAGCCACATCAGCCAGATCTGGTGGGTATAGATCCCCAGCGCCGAAATCAGCAGGCCGCCGCACCAGCACAGCGCCGATACCACACCGGCCTTGCGCGGGCCGGCGTGCTCCAGCCAGCCGCCCCAGATCGCCGCGGAGCAGCCGAGGAAGATGAAGAACAGGGTGTAGATCCAGCCGAGCATCGAGATCGGCCAGTCGCACTGGGACGAAAAGACCTGAGCGATAAACCCCATGTCCGGGGCGCAGGCCACCGGAGCGGTCACGCCCAGGGCCTTGGACAGCGGCAACCAGAACACCGAGAAGCCGTAGGCCATGCCGATGCACAGGTGGATGGCCAGAGCGGCCGGTGGAACCAGCCAACGGTTGAAACCGGGCTTGGCGATGATGCGTTCTTTGGACAAGAACGCCGGCTGGACGGCAATCGCGCCCGCCTCGGTGCTAGTGCTCATGAGTGTTTCCCCCAATTATTGGAATTATTCGCCGGCCACTCTTCACTCACGACCTTTGCACGCAGACGTGGTCGTTTTATCGAGTGAAGCTCCATAGAGTGCGACTTTTGGTCGCGGAAGGGCAGATGAACGGCGAAAGATTACCATTTGCTCGTGACAGAAAAAGCAAACTGCCATCACCTTTTCTGCGTCATCTGTACCGGAAGACGGCAATAGCGCGCTCCTACAGAAGCGCGCGGCCCCGCCGACGACGCGTGCCCCCTCGCCAGCCCATGCGCTGCTGTCGATAATGGCCAGCCATTCCTTCGCTCTGCACAGGATTCCCCATGCCCATCGTTGTCGAGTCGCTGAAAGAAATCAGCTATCAGGATCAGCAGGACCTGCAGAAGATCTACCGCGACGCCCCGCCCTGGCTGTTCGCGCCGCAGCGCGACGATATGGAACTGATCGAGGCCGCCCTGGGCGACGGCAGCCTGATCGCCGGGCGCTTCAACGACCGCCTGCTGGGCGCCGCCCGCCTGCAACGGCACCAAGGCGTCTGGCACCTGTCCCAAATGTGTGTGCGCAAGATCACCCGGCGTCGCGGCGTGGCCGAGCGACTGGTGAGCGAAGCCCGGACAATGGCCGCCCGGCACGGCGCCACCTTGCGCCTGCTGGCCCCCGCCGGGCACCTCGAAGCCCAGGCCCTGGCGGCCAAGCTGCAGATACCGCTGGATGTGCTGCAAAACGATCAGTGACCAGTGGCCAGGTCCGGGGCGTTATACTCCCCGGCTAAATTCGAATTCGACACTACAAGGACTCGCCCATGAAAGCGTTCGGCAAAATCCTGGGTCTGGTACTTCTCGGGCTGTTGCTGATCATCGTGGCTCTCGGCTTCGCCCTGACTCACCTGTTTGATCCCAACGACTACAAAGAAGAAATCCGCCAGATAGCCCGCGACAAGGCCCACATCGAGCTGACGCTCAATGGCGATATCGGCTGGAGCCTGTTCCCCTGGCTCGGCCTCGAACTGCATGAGGCCGGCGTCGCCACCCTGGCCAACCCGACCCAGCCGTTCGCCGATCTGCAGATGCTCGGTTTGTCGGTCCGCGTGCTGCCGCTGCTGCGCCGCGAAGTGCAGATGAGCGATGTGCGTGTCGAAGGCCTGAACCTGCGCCTGACCCGCAACAAGGATGGCCACGGCAACTGGGAAGACATCGGCAAGGTCGCCCCCGCCGACAAGCAGGCCGCAACCCCGGCCACCAGCACCGGCGAAACCACAACCACGACCCCGGCCACCACGGAAAAACCGGCGCAGCCGATCCGCCTGGATATCGACAGCCTGACCGTGAACAACGCCCGGGTGGAATACAACGACGAGCAGAGCGGCAAGCAGTTCACCGCCGAAAGCATCCAACTGAGCACCGGCCCGATCCACGAAGCGACCAATACCCCGGTCAAGCTCACCGCCTTCCTCGCCAGCACCCAGCCGGCCGTGCGCGTGCGCACCGAGTTGAAGGGCGAGCTGCGCTTCGACCGCGTCCTCAAGCGCTACCAGTTCGAAGACATGAAGCTGTCCGGCGAAGCCGCCGGCGATCCGCTGCAAGGCAAGACCCTGACCTTCGCCGCCCAGGGCCAGCTGCTGCTGGACAAGGCCGCCAACGTCGCCGAATGGAACAGCCTGAAGCTCTCGCTCAACCAGCTGCGCGCCATCGGCGAGCTCAAGGTCAACGACCTGGACAAGACCCCGCAGCTCAACGGCGGCATTTCCATCGCCCAGTTCGACCTGGCCAAGTTCGTCGACAGCATCGGCCAGACCCTGCCGGCCATGGCCGAAGGCAGCCTGAGCAAGGTCGAGCTGGTCAGCCGCCTGTCCGCCACGCCGAACAGCATCGCCCTGGAAAACATCAACCTGAAACTCGACGACAGCAGCTTCAGCGGCCGCCTGGCGGTCGAAGACCTGGCCAAGCAATCGCTGCGCGCCCAGCTCAAGGCCGACACCTTCGACGTCGACCGCTACCTGCCGCCGAAATCCGCCGAAGCCAACAGCGCTGCGGTCGCGCGCAAGGCCGAAGTGCAGAGCAGCGAAGCCAGCGCCGTCGCCGGGGCCGGCAACTCGCCGCTGCCGGACGCGCCGACCAAGGGCGCCTGGAGCACCGAGCGCCTGCTGCCGGTGGAACGCCTGAGCAAGCTGGATGTGGACGCCGACCTGAGCTTCGGCCAGTTGACCCTGGACAAGCTGCCGATCCAGAACGCCACGCTCAAGGCCAACGGCCAGGGCGGCCTGCTGAAACTCGAGGGCCTGCGCGGCGAGCTGTACAACGGCAGCTTCGAAGCCAACGGCAACCTCGACGTGCGCCAGCCAACACCGCAGTTGAGCCTGCAGACCAGGATCAACCGGGTACCGGTGGAACGCATCCTGGAAAGCCAGGGGCAGACCCCGCCGGTCAAGGGCCTGGTGACCCTCGACAGCAACCTGACCAGCAGCGGCAACAGCCAGAAGGCGCTGGTCGACGGCCTCAACGGCAACGCCAGCTTTGTCGTCAACAACGGCGTGCTGCTCAATGCCAACCTCGAACAGCAAGTGTGCCAGGGCATCGCCACGCTGAACCGCAAGACCTTGAGCAGCGAGCCGCGGGGCAAGGACACACCCTTCCAGGAACTCAAGGGCAACCTGACCCTGCGCAACGGCGTGGCCAGCAACCCGGACCTGAAAGTGCGCATCCCGGGCATGAGCGTCAAAGGCAATGGCGACATCGACCTGCGCGTACTGGGCATGGATTACCGTGTCGGCATCGTCGTCGAAGGCGACAAGAGCGACATGCCGGACCCGGCCTGCCAGGTCGGCGAACGTTTTGTCGGCATCGAACTGCCGCTGCGCTGCCGCGGCCCGCTGGAACTGGGCGCCAAGGCCTGCCGCCTGGACCGCGACGGCCTCGGCCAGGTCGCGGCCAGGCTGGCCGGCGATCGCCTCAGCGAAAAACTCGATGAGAAGCTGGGCGACAAGGTCAGCCCAGAACTGAAAAACGCACTCAAAGGGCTGTTCAAACGATGAGGGCCGAGCAGTTCGCACCGGCGGTACTGGACTGGTACGACCGCCATGGCCGCCATGACCTGCCCTGGCAGCAGGAGATCAACCCATACCGGGTATGGGTCTCGGAAATCATGTTGCAGCAGACCCAGGTCAGCACCGTGCTCAACTACTTCGACCGGTTCATGGCCTCGCTGCCGACGGTCCAGGCCCTGGCCGCCGCGCCGGAAGACGAAGTGCTGCACCTGTGGACCGGCCTGGGTTACTACACCCGCGCGCGCAACCTGCAAAAGACCGCGAAAATCGTGGTCGCCGAGTACGGCGGCGAGTTTCCCCGCGACGTGGAAAAACTCACCGGGCTGCCGGGCATCGGCCTGTCCACCGCCGGCGCCATCGCCAGCATCAGCATGGGCCTGCGCGCGCCGATCCTCGACGGTAACGTCAAGCGGGTGCTGGCGCGCTTTACCGCGCAGGAGGGCTACCCGGGCGAACCCAAGGTGGCCAAGCAGCTATGGGCCGCGGCCGAGCGCTTCACCCCGCAGACCCGGGTGAACCATTACACCCAGGCGATGATGGACCTGGGCGCCACCCTCTGCACCCGGAGCAAGCCCAGCTGCCTGCTGTGCCCCCTGGAAAGAGGCTGCGAAGCGCACATGCTGGGCCTGGAAACCCGCTACCCGATTCCCAAGCCACGCAAGACGGTCCCGCAGAAACGCACGCTGATGCCGATGCTGGCCAACCACGAAGGCGCCATTCTGCTGTACCGCCGGCCCTCCAGCGGCCTGTGGGGCGGCTTGTGGAGCCTGCCGGAGCTGGACGATCTGGCGGATCTGGAACACCTGGCTGCGCAGCACTCGCTAGAGCTGGGCAAGCAACAGGAAATGCCCGGCCTGGTGCACACCTTCAGTCACTTCCAGCTGGCCATCGAGCCCTGGCTGGTGCAGGTCCAGGCATCCACCCATCACGTGGCCGAGGCCGACTGGCTCTGGTATAACCTCGCCACCCCGCCGCGCCTGGGCCTTGCCGCCCCGGTGAAAAAGCTGCTCAAACGCGCGGCCGACGTATTGAACGCAGGAGAGTTGCAATGACCCGCACCGTAATGTGCCGCAAGTACAAAGAACAATTGCCGGGCCTGGAGCGTCCTCCGTACCCAGGTGCCAAGGGCCAGGAGATTTTCGAGCACGTGTCCGCCAAGGCCTGGGCCGACTGGCAGAAACACCAGACCCTGCTGATCAACGAAAAACGCCTGAACATGATGAACGCCGAAGACCGCAAATACCTGCAGGGCGAGATGGACAAGTTCTTCTCCGGAGAGGAATACGCCAAGGCCGACGGCTATGTGCCGCCGTCCGAGTAATTGCGCTCAAATCGGGGCGGGAACGTAAGCGGCGGTAATAATTAAACTTTTTTTCAAAACTTGCTTGACGCCCCCCCGAAAAACCCGTTTAATGCGCCCCGTTGCCCAGATAGCTCAGTCGGTAGAGCAGGGGATTGAAAATCCCCGTGTCGGCGGTTCGATTCCGTCTCTGGGCACCACTAATACCGAAACCCCTGAATCGCAAGATTCAGGGGTTTTTTATTGCCTGCGATTTGACGTAGATTATTTTCACTCCTCAGAGATCGCCTTCATTCTGCCGCCCAGGCTGTTTGAGCGAGTCATCGGCCAACTCCAGGCGAAAGAGCTGCAAAGCAACGTTACAGCTCCCATGCGGCGCCTGGAGACGATTTAGCCGCCAACATCCTTGCATAGCCTTACCCTGCGCAACATCCAACAACGCCACGCCATCGCTCAGCAGCAGCGAGGCAATATCCGCTATTTGGAATAAATCACTTTCGTCAGCCGTACGAGCGGTCATGCAAGACAGGCTGCTCATCAGTTTGTAGATGACCCGAATGCGCTGGTCGGCGCAGACCAATAAATCCACCAGTGAGGCGCTGGAGTCGATAAGCAGGACGGGATGATCAGTGGGAGTGCTGTGAAGCGGGACGTATCCGCTCATTGATGTAGCTCCGTGCGTAAAATTGGGCTACCACCAGACTCTCCTACAAGTTGGATGGCAGCTGTACGCGGGGTAGGAGACCGGACGCACGACCCGGCCACGCCGAAGCGTGCCCGCGCACAGCCGTCATAAAACACAGGGCAGCAAAAAAGCACCCAGAAAAAGCTGGGCGCTCGTGCACGGTGCGACTCTCGGGCTCCTACACCCGGCCGCTGATTTGGCAGCGACCGGCGCAGAGTAAATAGGTCACAACGAGTGCAAAACTCCACACAGTAAGTGCATGTGACAACGCGAGATTGGTAGGCACCTCGACCAAAGAGATACGCCACCTCAGTCCAAGGACCACGTCAAGGTTAGCTAATACACCCCCTCCCTCAGGATGTACTCAACAGGTTACCAATACCCAATTTGCGTAATGCGTAAGCAGTTGGAGCGGTCTGATAAAGCCCGAAGAAGCCAGAATATTCCTAACTTCCATAAGAAAAAAAGAAACACTTCATACGACTTGTCTCACATAGGACTCCTCTCGCACACCTCCTAGCCAGTGAAAGATTTAGAGGCTATCTTGAATAAGTCTGCTTCATCCTATAAACACCATAGCCACTCATAAATGATTATCTGCTCAAAAGGGAATTAGCATGCGTTTTGATGGGAGCATAGAAGAACTCAAGAAAAAACTTGAGCCGATAGCGTCAGCGGGCGAATGGAAGGAAATAAATAAAAACCAATATCAATTCAAAACAAAAAGTAAAGGAATACTGAATTGGTACCCCTCAACAGGCGGAATCTTATTCCAAGGAAAACCCTATTCAGCCGAGAAACTTAAGAAACTAGTAGAACCACTTTTAAACACTGAAACCCATAGCAAATCAGAGCCACATGCGCTTCCCGATGGTACCAAAAGAATAGTTGAAGAACTTTCTACGGAAGACACATCCGAAAGCACATACTTCATCAACGACACCTATTCCGACTCAGAGCTAATTATAGGCCTTGTCGGAACAATCGGAACAGACCTTCCAGAGGTATCAAAGCTAATAACGGACAGATTAAAAATATTTAAATATGAAACCCGCAGCATAAAAATTTCCACCGACATCATTTCCAACATTGGCAACCCGACACAAAGCTCTCATGAGTTTGATCGAATCAGCTCTTATATGGAGGAGGGCAATAGGCTTCGCAAGGAAAGTCAAGACAATTCAATTCTAGCTCTAGGTGCCGCAGCACAAATAAACAAATCAAGAGGTGCACAAGAACCCCTACGTCGAAATGCCTTCATAATAAACTCACTAAAAAGCCCTGCCGAGGTTCAAAAATTAAGAAGAATCTATTCCGATGGTTTTTTCCTGATAGGGGTTCACGCCGATCACACAAGAAGATATGAATACTTAACAAAAGACAAATCGATGTCAGAGGAGCAAGCTTCAAGACTTATTGAGCGTGATGCCGATGAGCGTGAAGAATACGGGCAACATACTCGCGACACATATCACCTCTCAGACTTTTTCATCGACTACAACGGAAATTCCGACTCTCTAAAGAAACAAATCTGGAGAATACTAGATCTGCTTTTTGGAAAGCCGTACATCACACCGACCTTTGATGAATATGCAATGTTTATGGCATTTTCTGCCTCCTTAAGGTCAGCAGACCTATCACGTCAAGTGGGTGCAGTACTTACTAAAAACCGCTGCATAATCTCAACTGGAGCAAATGATGTCCCGAAAGCCCATGGCGGACTATATTGGCCAGACATAGATGAAAAGACTCAAGAAATATCTGATAGCGTAGATGGCCGAGACTATATGAAAGGAGAAGACTCCAATGCCATTCAAAAGAGGTTAATTATCGAAGGAATTATAGAGTCGGTTCCACAAGAATACAGAGAGGAGCTGACCCCAATTATAAAAAATAGCAAAATTAAAGATATTACTGAGTACGGACGAGTTGTACATGCCGAAATGGAAGCCCTTCTTTCTAGTGCAAGATCGGGTATAAGCACCACAGAAAGCCACTTATATTGCACCACATTCCCCTGCCACAACTGTGCCAAGCATATAGTCGCAGCGGGAATCAAAAGAGTTATATATGTTGAGCCATATCCAAAAAGCAAAGCCTTAGAGTTCCACTCAGACTCAATATCTTTAGACAAAAATAGTAAAAATGTAGTTTTTGAACCTTTTATTGGTGTTGGACCTAGAAGTTTTTTTAACCTATTCTCCACAAACCTCGGTAGCGGGTATCCAGTCGCACGCAAAACCGACCAAGGTGAAATCATTGACTGGAGAGAGACAGATGCTAAATTGCGCACCCAGATGTTGCCTTGTTCGTACATGGAACGTGAAACCATAGCTGCAGCTCTGCTATCAAGGTACATAGAGGAAATCTAACATGAACAGCAATAAGCAAGAATTCATCAATCATCTTAATGAATCACGCCGCGTCGTAGACCAGTGGCCGACCTGGAAACAAGAGTCCTTAAAGGCTGCCCAAGGTAACCCACGCACATCGCCCCCTCCCCGAGATCGTGCTCCCTGCTCGAATGAGAGATAAATAACTTTGTCTCTGGCACCACCAACACCGCCCCCCCCCCTGAATCGAAAGATTCAGGGGTTTTTTATTGCCTGCGATTTGATGCGCCTGTTTTCAGCATTGCAGCCTTCACTCAATAACTGTCATTCCAGTGCAGGTTGAGGTCGCGAATACCCGCCACTTTCATATCCACCGCGCTGCGTTCGGTATGTCCGCCACGGGTGGCGATAACCTGGTACTTGCCGGCCGGCAGTTGCACAAAGACGATGGGGCCCACCTGATTCAGGGTCAGGACCGGCTGCCCTTGCGGGTTCTGGATCGCCAGGTCGACATCCGAGGTGTATTTGTTTTCCGGGCCGACGGAAAAGGTCATGTGCAGGTTGTACCCCTTGGTCTGCAAGAGCGCCCGCGATTCGTCCAGGCCGATACCGCCGGACAGATAGGTAATGCCGTTCTGCTGTTGAGGTTCCAGCTGCACGCCCGCCGGGTCGATGGGTTCGTTGCTGGGGGTGGCGGACTGTACGCTGAACGGCGCGAGTGACAGGAACGCCGCGAGAACGCCTGTTACGACACACAAGTAAAAGGACTTCATGATGAGCACTCCCGGGTTCGTCTCGAACCACTGAATGGGAACGCCACCGCCAAGAGCCCAGCCCCAGAACGGCGGCGTCCGGGTCTCCCCTTTTCATCTTGAATGGTCCAGCTACGCCTCAGGCAAACGATGCTCGAATGAACAGCCCGTGAGCGTCATGCATCCGTGATCGCCCCCAGGCCCTGATATTCAGTGTACGCCCCGATGCCGGGCCGTTTAGATCGATTCGGTGTGAGGCTTTTAACCAAAAGTACCTAGCAGCGGCGCCAATCCCGACGGTTGCCACGGCGCGGACAAGGCGGTTATTAATGCTTGCACCTAAAAAGAGCCGACACGCCTTTTCGCCCGCAAAGGAATACGCGCCGATGACCGTGCAATCCCCGCCCTCGCCCCTGCACCCGGCCAGCACCGCGACCAGCAGCCCCGGCACGGCGTTCCGCGAGCCCGCCGCCGATGGCTTTATCCTGGGCGGTTTCACCTGGCGCCATGCCGAACCGGACCCCGCACGCCCAGTGGTGGTCATCAATGCAGCCACCTCCGTGCGTTGTCGGCACTATTCACGGTTCGCCGATTACCTGTTCAGCCATGGCTTCGACGTCATCACCTACGACTACCGCGGCATCGGCGAGTCGCGGCCGGCCTCGATGCGCAAGCTGAAGGCGTCCTGGTCGGACTGGGGCAGCCTGGACTTCGAAGCCATGCTGCAACGCGCGCAGCGGGAATTCCCCGGCCAGCCCATCGACGTGGTCGGGCACAGCTTCGGCGGCTGCGCGGCGGGGCTGGGCGCATCCGGGCAGTTGATCCGCCGCGTGGTGACAGTGGGCGCGCAGTTCGCCTACTGGCGCGATTACGCCCCGGAAAGCCGCTGGCGCATGCTGGGCAAATGGCATGTCGTGATGCCGCTGCTGACGGCGATTTACGGCTACTTCCCCGGCAAGCGCCTGGGCTGGCTGGAGGACACCCCCGCCGGCGTGGTGCGCGACTGGGCCACGCCCACCGCGCACTATCAACGGCGGCCCAGCGGGCGCCACCTGGCGCGCCGGGATCCGGCGCTACCCTTCGCCCGGGTCAAGGCGCAGCTGCTGGCCATCAGCATCAGCGACGACCCTTACGGCACCGTGCCAGCCATCGAGCGCCTGCTGGGCTACTTCACCGCCAGCCAGCGCAGCCATTGGCGCATCGAACCCGAGGACATCGGCGAGCAGGAAGTCGGGCACTTCGCGTTTTTCCGCAGCCATTACCAGGACCGCCTATGGCCGATCGCCCTGGCCTGGCTGCAACACGCCACATTGCCCAGCGACACCCCGGGACGCCTGATCAGCGGTAGCCGTTGAGAGTGCCAGGCAGCGCATTTACTGGCATCCTCTGCCGCCTGAAAGCCAGGCCGGACACTGTATCCATGCCTGGCCCTCCTCTTTGCGCAAAAGGTACGACGCCCATGGCATCTGCGAACAAGCAACACAAAAGAGCCCAGCGGGCGAAAACCAAGGCCAAGCAGAACCGCACCCAGCGCAACGCCGCGCCAGTGGAACTGGACCCGAACGACGACCGCATCGACTTCGAGTCGGTGGACCTGACCGAGCTGTTCAAGAAGATGATCGACGCCGAGAAGACCAGCCAGCAGGCGATGTGCGCGGCGTTCCTGGAAGACCCGCTGCTGGAGATCGTCTACGAGCAGGAAGGCGAGGAAGGCTCCATGGACTTCATCCTCGCCGCCCTGATCGAGTACCGCCAGTGGTCCACCGAGACCGACGAGGCCGGCGCCCTGGCCTGGATCGAAAGTCCGGAATTCCAGGCCGCCTACCTGGCCGCTTCGGAAGCACTGATGCAGAAATAAGCTTCAACACGATCTGTAGCCGCTGGCGCAGCCTGCGATCAGCTTGGGTGGCGCTCCGACGAAGCAGCCGTCTGCGGTGGGTCAGCCGTTACCCGTTTGCCGGGGTTGCGGCCGGTGCCCGGCCGATCGCAGCCTTCGGCAGCGGCTACAGCGCGTCATGCATGGCCCTCACTGCCGTGTTGAATATTCAATCGCCATCGCGAGCAAGGATCACCTTCATCTGCAGGAGCGAGGCTTGCCCGCGAAAGCGCCGGTACAGGCCATAAAAAAGGCCGCTGTCAGCACTGACAGCGGCCTTTTTCGTTAGCGGGAAAAACTCAGGCGCGGCTCAATACACCGGCCGCCTGCTTCTCCAGCTTGCGCCGACGCGCAACCAGCAGGCCCGCCGCGATCACGACCATGCTCAGCAGGCCGGTGGCGACGATCTCCATGCGGTGCCCTTCCTGGAACAGCATGATGGTCAGCACCCCGACGATGAACACGATCACCGCGTAGGTCAGGCCCGGGAACAGCCACATGCGGAAGGCGATCTTCTCGCCGGCCGCTGTGCGTTTCTGGCGCATGCGCAGCTGCGATACCGCGATCACCAGGTACACCAGCAAGGCGATGGCGCCGGAACTGGCCAACAGGAATTCGAACACCGCGGCGGGTGCCACGTAGTTGGCGAATACCGCGAGGAAGGCGGCCGCGGTGGACAGGATCACCGCCCAGTAAGGCGTGCCGCTAGTGTTGGTGCGCTTGGCCGCGGCCGGGGCATCGCCACGCTTGCCCAGGGAGAACAGCATGCGCGAGGCGGTGTAGAGCGCCGAGTTCAGGCAGCTGGTCACCGCCACCAGCACCACCAGATCGACGATCAGCTTGGCGTTGGGGATGCCCATGCGGTCGAGCACGGTCTGGTAGGAACCGACCTGGGCCAGGCTCGGGTCATTCCATGGCACCAGGGCCACGACGATGAAGATCGATACCAGGTAGAACAGGCCGATCCGCCAGATCACCGAGTTGGTGGCCTTGCTGATCTGCTGGCCCGGGTTCTTCGATTCGGCGGCGGCGATGGTGACGATCTCGGTGCCCATGAACGAGAACATGGTGGTCAGCATGGCGGCGAGTACCGCGCCCATGCCGTTGGGCAAAAAACCCTGGGTATCGAACAGGTGCGAGACGCCGCTGACATTGCTGGTCGGCAGCAGGCCGAAGATCGCCAGCAGGCCGAGCACCACGAAGCCGATGATCGCCACGACCTTGATCAGGGCGAACCAGAACTCGAACTCACCGTAGTTCTTCACGCTGAACAGGTTGGTCGCGGTCAGCAGCAAGGTGATGACCAGGGTAAAGGCCCAGATCGCTATATCAGGGAACCAGGCATGCAGGATGGTCGCGGCGGCGTTGGCCTCCAGCGGAATCACCAGCACCCAGAACCACCAGTACAGCCAGCCGATGGTGAAACCGGCCCAGTGGCCGATGGCGCGGTCGGCATAAGTCGAGAAGGAGCCCGTGTCCGGCGAGGCGACGGCCATTTCGGCCAGCATGCGCATCACCAGCACCACCAGGGTGCCCGCGGCCGCATAGGCCAGCAGCACGGCAGGGCCGGCTTCGGCGATGGCGTGGCCGGAACCGACGAACAGCCCGGCGCCGATTACCCCGGCGATCGACAGCATGGTGACATGCCGCGGTTTGAGCCCCTGTTCGAGGTCATTGGAGGTCTGCGTACTGCTCATTGAAACTACCTTTGCGAAGAAAGCGAAAGCGTCCACCCGGCCTGGATATTCTTTCTCGTAAAAAGAATCCAACAGGGCGTTCTTTATTTCTTACGCAAGATTTGCGCCAAAATGTTACAGGCTCCCAGCGGGCGCGGGCTGCAAAGGCGACCGACGGATGAGCGCAAGTCCTTGAGATTAATGGCCTTGCGCCAGAACGTTACCGCACCACCCATTTGTAGAACGAAGCAGCGCACCAGAAACACACACAAAAAGTGTGCGGCGCACAAATAGAGGGCGGATACGCAACCTTTGGCCGTTTTACCCTTCCAACACCTGGCCAAAGCTGGCACCATCGCGCCTTTTTTTACGCGACACCCGCTGGGAACAGGGTTCAAACGGGCGTTCGGTTGTTGACGGGGCGACAGTCTGCTGTGCCGATGCGACAACCTGTCACACGCCGTCTGCTTACACCCTGAAGCGCTGTTGGCTGTCATTCGAACGCTATGCTAGGTTGGCGCCTCGCCAGAAAAGCCGCTACCAGCAGGAGCGCAATGAACTCATGAGGACCGCACATGGCTGAGGCCACGCCCGCGCTTGAAATCCGCAACTTGCACAAACGGTACGGCTCGCTGGAGGTACTCAAGGGTGTCTCGCTGACCGCACGCGACGGCGATGTGATCTCGATCCTGGGTTCCTCCGGTTCCGGCAAGTCCACCTTCCTGCGCTGCATCAACCTTCTGGAAAACCCGCACCAGGGCCAGATCCTGGTGGCCGGCGAAGAACTCAAGCTCAAGGCCGCCAAGAACGGCGAACTGGTTGCCGCCGACGGCAAGCAGATCAACCGCCTGCGCAGCGAAATCGGCTTCGTGTTCCAGAACTTCAACCTCTGGCCGCACATGAGCGTGCTCGACAACATCATCGAGGCGCCGCGCCGGGTGCTCGGCCAGAGCAAGGCCGAAGCCATCGAAGTGGCCGAAGCGCTGCTGGCCAAGGTCGGCATCGCCGACAAGCGCCACGCCTACCCGGCCCAGCTCTCCGGCGGCCAGCAGCAACGCGCCGCCATCGCCCGCACCCTGGCGATGCAGCCCAAAGTCATCCTGTTCGACGAGCCGACCTCGGCACTGGACCCGGAAATGGTCCAGGAAGTGCTCAACGTGATCCGCGCCCTGGCCGAAGAAGGCCGGACCATGCTGCTGGTCACCCACGAAATGGGCTTTGCCCGTCAGGTCTCCAGTGAAGTGGTGTTCCTGCACCAGGGCCTGGTGGAAGAGCAAGGATCGCCACAGCAGGTGTTCGAGAACCCGCTTTCGGCACGCTGCAAACAATTCATGTCCAGCAACCGCTAACGGAGCAACACGCATGCAGAGCTATAAGAAATTCCTCCTGGCCGCTGCCGCCACTCTGGTGTTCTCGGCCAATGCGATGGCCGCCGACAAACTGAAGATGGGCATCGAAGCGGCCTACCCACCGTTCAACAACAAGGATGCCAGCGGCCAGGTCGTCGGTTTCGACAAAGACATCGGCGACGCCCTGTGCGCCAAGATGAAAGTCGAGTGCGAAGTGGTCACCTCCGACTGGGACGGCATCATCCCAGCCCTGAACGCGAAGAAGTTCGACTTCCTGATCTCCTCGATGTCGATCACCGACGAGCGCAAGCAGGCGGTGGACTTCACCGACCCGTACTACTCCAACAAGCTGCAGTTCATCGCGCCTAAAGACAAGGCCGACTTCAAGACCGACAAGGCTTCCCTCAAGGGCAAGATCATCGGTGCGCAGCGCGCCACCCTGGCCGGCACCTGGCTGGAAGACAACCTGGGCGACGACATCACCATCAAGCTCTACGACACCCAGGAAAACGCCTTCCTCGACCTGACGTCCGGCCGCCTGGACGCGATCCTGGCCGACAAGTACGTCAACTACGAGTGGCTCAAAAGCGAAGCGGGCAAGCCTTACGAGTTCAAGGGCGACCCGGTTGAAGAAAGCGACAAGATCGGCATCGCCGTGCGCAAGAACGATCCGATCCGCGAGAAGCTCAACGCCGCCCTGAAGGAAATCGTGGCCGACGGCACCTACAAGAAGATCAACGACAAGTACTTCCCGTTCAGCATCTACTGATACTGACTGGCCTGCCCGGCGCCCTTCCCCGAGGGCGCCGGTCCTTAGCAAAGCCTGCCGCGACTTGAATAACCATCCATGAATATCGATCTCTACGGATTCGGCCCGGCGCTCGCCGCTGGCGCGCTGATGACCGTCAAGCTGGCTCTTTCGGCGCTGTGCCTGGGGCTGGTGCTCGGCCTGCTCGGCGCCTTGGCCAAGACTTCCCCGTACAAGCCGCTGCAATGGCTTGGCGGCACCTATTCGACCCTGGTGCGCGGCGTTCCCGAACTGCTCTGGGTGCTGCTGATCTACTTCGGCACCGTCAACCTGATGCGCGCCCTGGGTGAGTTCTTCGGCAACCCGGAGCTGGAACTCAATGCCTTCGCCGCCGGGGTCATCGCCCTCGGCCTGTGCTTCGGCGCCTACGCCACCGAAGTGTTCCGTGGCGCGATCCTCGCCATTCCCAAGGGCCATCGTGAGGCCGGCGTGGCCCTGGGCCTGTCGAAATGGCGGATCTTCACCAGGCTGATCATGCCGCAGATGTGGCGCATCGCCCTGCCGGGCCTGGGCAACCTGTTCATGATCCTGATGAAGGACACCGCGCTGGTGTCGGTGATCGGCCTGGAAGAAATCATGCGTCACTCGCAGATCGCCGTGACCGTGTCCAAGCAACCTTTCACCTTCTATATGGTGGCGGCCTTCATGTACCTGGGCCTGACCGTGCTGGCCATGACCGGCATGCACTTCCTGGAAAAACGCGCCGCTCGCGGCTTCGCGAGGAGCGCCCAATGAACTGGGAAGTGATCATCAAGTGGCTGCCCAAGCTGGCCCAGGGCGCCACGCTGACCCTGGAGCTGGTGGCCATCGCGGTCATCGCCGGGCTGCTGCTGGCCATTCCGCTGGGCATCGCCCGCTCGTCGCGCCTGTGGTACGTGCGCGCCCTGCCCTATGCCTATATTTTCTTCTTCCGCGGCACGCCGCTGCTGGTGCAGCTGTTCCTGGTCTACTACGGCCTGGCGCAGTTCGACGCAGTGCGTAACAGCGCGATGTGGCCGTACCTGCGCGATCCGTTCTGGTGCGCCACCGCCACCATGACCCTGCACACCGCGGCCTATATCGCCGAGATCCTGCGCGGGGCGATCCAGGCCATCCCGCCGGGCGAGATCGAAGCGGCGCGGGCGCTGGGCATGTCCAAGCCCAAGGCGCTGTTCTACATCATCCTGCCCCGGGCGGCGCGCATCGGTCTGCCGGCCTACAGCAACGAAGTGATCCTGATGCTCAAGGCCAGCGCCCTGGCCAGCACCGTGACCCTGCTGGAACTGACCGGCATGGCCCGCACCATCATTGCCCGCACCTACCTGCCGGTGGAGATTTTCTTCGCCGCCGGGGTGTTCTACCTGCTGATGTCCTATGTGCTGGTGCAAGGCTTCAAGCTGCTGGAACGCTGGCTGCGCGTCGAGCAGTGCCAAGGCCGCTGAACCGTTCGCTCCTACCGGCGCCCCGCTAACCTGTAGGAGCGAGCCTTGCTCGCGATCGCCCTCCCCAGACACCGCCGAGCCCAGCATGCCCTCCATCCTTCAAGGCCCCGAACTCATCAGCCGCTTCCAGGCCCTGGACCGCTTCCTGCTGGACCATCAACCGCTCTGGCGCCCACGCCCCTTCACCGAGCCGCAGCTGCCCTGGGAAGCCCAGCACCATGAACTCGCCCAGTGGCTGCGCCAGCGCAGCCTGGACGATGCCGAGGCCAGCCATAACCACCCAGAACGGCTCGATGCTCCCGCGCCCTTCCCCGATCTGGCACGGACCGCCGCCGCGCTCGGTGCCGTGGCCGAGCTGCCGATGCACGAGGTGCCAGCCGCCCGCCAGCGCCTCAATGTCGATGTGCCCGGGCGCAAATGGCAGCAGATCGAAGCCTTCGCCGCCTGCCTGGAGTTCACCCAGGCACCCGGCCACTGGCTGGACTGGTGCTCGGGCAAGGGCCATCTCGGCCGTCGACTGCTGCAACCCGGGCAACAGCTGACTTGCCTGGAATACGACCCGGCACTGGTCGCCAGCGGCAGGCAACTGAGCGAACACCATCGGCTAGCGGTCAGCCACCTGCAGCAGGACGTACTCGCCGTCGACGCCGCTGCCCGCCTGAGCGCCGAACACACCCCGGTGGCCCTGCACGCCTGTGGCGACCTGCATGTACGCCTGATGCAACTGGCCAGCGAACGCGGCTGCCGCCAGCTGGCTATCGCACCCTGCTGCTACAACCGCATCAGCCATACCGAGTACCAGCCGCTCTCCGGCCCGGCCAAGGGCTCGGCGCTGCAACTGTCCCTCGACGACCTGGGCCTGCCCCTGAGCGAGACCGTCACCGCCGGCGCCCGTGTGCGTCGCCAACGCGACAGCTCCATGGCCCGCCGCCTGGCCTTCGACCTGCTGCAACGCCGGCTGCGGGGGGTCGACGAATACCTGCCCACCCCGTCGCTGCCCGCCAGCTGGCTGGACAAACCCTTCGCCGACTACTGCCGCGATCTGGCGGCCCTCAAGGACTTACCCACCGTCGGTTCGCAGGACTGGCCGACGCTGGAAGCCGCCGGCTGGCAGCGCCTGGCCCAGGTCCGCAACCTGGAGCTGCTGCGCGGCCTGTTTCGCCGGCCTTTGGAGCTGTGGCTGGTGCTCGATCGCGGGCTGTTTTTGCAGGAACAGGGTTACCGCGTACAACTGGGCCTGTTCTGCCCGGCACCGCTCACCCCACGCAATCTGATGCTGCTGGCGGAACGTGGATAAGTTGGATCCATCATCCTATCCAGCCTGTGGATAACTCTGTTGATGAAATCCCGCCAAAGCCACTGAAAGCGCCTGCTACAGCCTCAATACAGAGCTGGTCATTTTTTGTTCATAAAAATAAATCAGCGAAAAAACAGCCAGTTGCGGCGAGTTGAGAACGGATCCACAAAATCAGCGAAAACAGCCGCGCGATAGCCATCGATTGTGCATAAGCGTCAATGCCAAAGGACATAACAGCCGAAAACCGGCACCACGGGAGAGGCAAATTGCGCCGGTCGGCGACGCTTGTTATACAGATGCAGGCGCTCGCGGGCGCGTCCGATCCAGAACCTTTGTGATTGACGGGAAAAGACAGTGACGTTCATTTCTTATGCACAAAATTTCGAAGACATCCGCCTGTGGCGCGCGCTAAAACACGTTGAAAACGGCTTCTACATCGACGTCGGCGCCAACCACCCCACTGCCGACTCGGTGACCCGCGCCTTCTACGATCGCGGCTGGCGCGGCATCAACGTCGAACCGGTGCCGAGCTATTACCATGCCCTGTGCCAGGAGCGCCCCAGGGACACCAACCTGCAATGCGCTGCCGGCGACAACGCCGAGGCCCTGACTTTCTATGGCATTGCCGACACTGGCCTGTCCACCCTCGACCCCGCCATCGCCCAACAACACAAGGACGCCGGCATGCAGGTGCAGACCCAGATCGTCAGCTCACGCACCCTGAGCGACATCTGCGAGGCCCACGTCGGCGGCCCCATCCATTTCCTCAAGATCGACGTCGAAGGCCACGAAGAAACCGTGCTGCGCAGCATGGACTTCAACCGCTGGCGGCCGTGGATCCTGCTGATCGAAACCCCGTGGAACCGCGACCAGGCCTGGGAAACCCTGGTCACTGGCGCGGGCTACCACCCGGTGGTGTTCGACGGCATCAACACCTTCTACCTGGCCGAAGAACACCTGAACCTCAAGGGCGCCTTCGACATCCCGCCATGCAACCTCGACGAGTTCCAGTTCAACCCCGGCCACCGCTTCGTCGCCCCCGCCACCGACCTGGAACAGGCCCTGATCACCGAACGCCAACGCGCCGACCGCGCCGAAGCTGCACTCCACGCCCTGCGCAACAGCCGCTCGTGGCGCGCCCTCGAAAAACTCAAGAAAGTGCTGGTCCGCGGCGGACGTCGCTGAGAGCGTCAATCAAGCAATAACCTCGTGCTGCGCTGTGACTGCTTGACTCGCACTTTCCCGGCAGACTTGCAAAAACAGTCCCGACGACAGAGTATTTCCGACTACCTCAGCTCAGACAGGGATATGTTTCAGCGAGGTGTTATCAGACACACACGGTCACAAGGACGAGACGACCATGACTTCTTTTTGCCCACAAACGCGGCATGGCCCTCAGGTTGGGCGTCTATCGCGCCATCTGAACAGCGTGCGTCATCCCAAGGCACCAGCTCTCCTCGCTACGCTCCCTGCTTCGCGCAGACCAAACACCTGCCTGCCACGTATTCAATCTCTTCTGCCCGACCTGGCACGGAGCCCGATATGAGCGGAAAACCTGCAGCTCGCGTTACCGACCCTACCGCCTGCCCACTACCCGGCCACGGTACCAATCCAATCACCTCAGGCTCCCCCGATGTGCTGTTCGACGGACTACCGGCCGCTCGCCTGGATGACCCTTCAGCATGTGGAGGAAAGCTGTCCGGCAACCTCTCGGCAACGGTATTCATAAACGGGAAAAACGCTGCAACGGTCGATAGCCTCGGCACCCATGGCAACGTAGTGATCGGTGGCTCCGGGACAATCATCATTGGCGATACCTTCGTCCCCAGCCCCATGGCACCAATCCAGGGCATGAGCACAAGTCCATTCAAGGGCCGCTTCCGGGTATTCGACAGAGAAACCGGCAAGGCCATCGCAGGCCAACGAGTGCGTATCAGCTCCAGCAGTGGGGAGTCGATACAAAGTACCGATGCCGAAGGCTACACATCCTGGGTGAACAACGAACAGCCGGAAACACTGAAGTTCGACCTGATCTATGGAGATGATCAATGAGCGGTGATAACCCCTTGTCGACCGGCGGCATGTCAGCACCAGGGCAGACAACGGATGTAGGCCTGACAAAACCCAGGCTCTCCCCTGGAGACAAAAAAGTTCTCTGTTCGGCGGCCTGTTACTGCCAGGCGACACCTAACGTAGCAGTGGACGGTAAAAACCTGAAACAGCAGTGCGTCGCCGCGCGCCTGAACGGGCTGGACAAACTCCTTATGGGGCGAAGCACGCTGAGGCCGGAAGTCAGCTACGACATGACCAAAAAACCGCCCGTTCCGATCATGGACAGTCAGAGTGGCGATAACCCTCATAGCTGGATCCCTGGCTGGATCAAGAAATACTGGGATCAGGACCCAGATCACCCACCGTTCGAAGCAGGTACGGGCATGATTCGCCGTCCGGACGTCGTCATCGTGAATGACCCAAGAAAACCCCCGACCCAGGACAACATCAAACAGGTTGTGGAAATGAAATTTCCACCCGATTCTCCAAACACGAAACAGGCTGCTGAATACGCGAAAATTGCAGGGGGCAGCAATAAGGTCGTTACCCTCGATGCCAGAGAGTGCGACTGCACCCAGGAAGAGCAAACGTCCAAAGTTCCGTCTGAAGAGCTGGGATGGGCCGCAGCGATTGCCGCCGCCGCTGCGTGGCTACTGAGCCGTGGCAAGACGCCCGCCCCGAGATTCCCGGTACCCGCCGGCGCCATGTGATTTAAAGGAACCGATCATGAGTGAGCCTTTCGACTTAGCCGCCGAGCTGGAAAAAATGCCTTTCGCCCTGGAGATACCGGGCCATTTGCTGATGAAGGGGGGGCGGCAAGACTACATTGGAGCAGCGCTCTGCATCCGAGGCACCTTGTATTTCAAGGATGCCCATACCATTCCGGTACGCGAAGAACTGGGTCGATGCTTCAACGACTACAAGCGCCTGGCAGAGCCGGAGTTGAGATGGCTATGGCGGGAAGAACCACCTGAAGGTTCAGCATTGACCCCTTACAACAAGGCCAGATCCCTGACCGAGATGCTGGCCACCATGAAGGAAAACGATCACCTGAGTTTCTACTACACCGGGGGCCGTGAAGCGGTCGACGCCAGTCCCTGGTTTTTCGAGTTATTCGGCCAGCGTGGCTGGGAAGCCAAAATGGGGGATGACCTCAGCGTGCTGGAGTTTTCAGTCCCGATCCTCTTCTTCGAGAAGCACCGTCTCGACTTCCTGCGCTTGTTCCTCGATTGTGCAGCCCGCCTGAAAGCGGAGCAGGGCTATGCAGGTTATGCGCTAAACCTGTCCGTAACCAAAAGAGACGGTAACGAAGCAACAGAAGCCTACATGAGCGAAAGCATGCCCGGGCTGGATGCAGGCCTGGCACCACTCTTGGCCAACCGGCCCGAGTTCCAGAAGAACAAAATCAAAACCGTGAGCTGGCTGACCGTACTCAACAAGCCACGCCTGGAAAGCGCAGGAGGTTTGAAACCACTGCAGGCCAGGCTGCCCGACAGCCATTTCGCTTTTTATGACTACGGTGCCGGCGTGATCATCCAGGCCGGAAACGAACCGGCCGTGATAGGCGATGCCGACTTCCCACGGCCTCCCGCCTACGTGCTGCTGAACCATGAGCTCAAGGAACTGCGCTACGAAACAGTGGGCGACCTTCATGGTGGCTCTCATGATGGCGAAGTTCGTCTTACCGGGTGGTCGGCGGATCAATGGTTGAAACGCTTTGATGTGCCGCTGTCCGAGCTAAGCGCCTATCAGCACAAACTCAACGAACAGCCCGCACTCAGCAGCCAGTACACGCTCAAGGACCGGCTGCGTGCTCAAGGTTATACAAGCAGCGGCCCCGGCAGCGCCCCCTGACCGGCCAGTTCGGCGGTATAACGCGACTCCGATGAGAGTTACACCACTTTCCGCAGGGACCACTCCAAGAGCCCCCATATGAACATCGATCCCAAGGTAGCCGGAGCATCTGCAAAAATAGTCAGATTTCAGGGGTTTACAGAACCTCGCCAATCGCTATAATCGTCGCCCACACGCCGGTATAGCTCAGTTGGTAGAGCAACTGACTTGTAATCAGTAGGTCCCGGGTTCGACTCCTGGTGCCGGCACCATACAAGGTTGCAGAGAAGGCTTTCAAAATCTCTGGAACCCCCGAAAAACCCGCCTTCTGGCGGGTTTTTTCGTTTTGGGGTTCTGCAAAAGCGATAATCCTGTCGCTGAATCGACCTGTGCTGTGCTGTCAATAACGCGACTTTGGCAAAAGTTTTACGCTAGTGTTTCCCTGCGGGCAAAGACGGTTTTCCCGTGCATTGCCTTTAAAAACAGGTGCGAACGCTTATGACGAATGCCACGCCATCCATCAAACTCAGCACTCTTCGGCAAATAGCCCCCTACCTGAGCATGCGTGGGGTGTCGCCGCTGGAGTTCTTTCGGCGTTACGGCATTTCCCCTCATGTTTTTCAAAACCCTGATGCCTGGGTACCGCGAGCGGCCTGTTTTCATATAGCCAACGAAATGGCGGCTATCGCACAGGACCCCTTCGGCGGTGCCTGTGTGGGGCATCTGATCGAAGTACGCTCACTCGGTGCCTGGGGCGAGTTGATATTGGGCTCGACCAATCTCGCTCAGGCTTGCGCAACGGCGGCGGTCTATACCGACTTGCTGCATCAAGGAGGAGAGGTAGAAATCGTCACCGAAGGCCGTACAACGAAACTGATCCACCAATTTACCGGGCAGCACGGGGCTGATCCGAAGCAGGTCATTCTCGGCACGCTTGCGCTGCTTAGAAAAGTACCTCTCATGTCCGGTGAGCCTGGCGCCATACGCGTGCATCTGCAAAACCCGAGGGAAAGAGGCGATGAGGCGCTTGAAGAATACCTGGGGCCGAATCTCGAAATGAACGCGCAGTACAACATGATCGAATTCGACCGTGAGCTGCTCGACACGCCCCTGCAACCTGTTCGGGATGACGCCTGGAAAGTCACCGAAGCCTTGAGGTCGACAGCACAAGCAGCAGGCGTACTTATGGAGCGGATATCGGATCAGGATCAATCCAAACTTACCGCTATCTCAAGAAACATCGGACTGTCTTCTCGAACGCTGCAGCGCCGTCTCAAGTATTGCGGCATCGACTTCGAAGATCTACGCGACGAGACGCGTCGCAGCGAAGCACTTCAACTCATTGCCAGCGGTAAATACACCGCGACCGAAATTGCCTACATGGTGGGTTACAGCGATCAAGCGCACTTTACTCGAGCCTTCAAACGCTGGACCGGGAACTCACCGTCGCGCTACCGCTCGGCCTTGAAACATGATTATTAAAATTCAAGACAGCGTCTTCGCCTGACCACTTGCTCCCTCTCCCACCCGCCCCTTCGGCCCACTTCGGGCTAAGCCTTCCAATAGCCTCGAACTACCGGGATAGGGCTTGCCGTCCTGATCTGAGCAGCCATTTCTGTACGAGCGCCGCCGGCAAGCTGATCGGTAAGTAATGGCTTGGCCTTTTGGCATCAAATGGCAAGTTTCCATCGAGGCGTTCTTATACAGTTTTAAAAGGTAATGCCAACCCCAGCAAGCACTGCAGCAAGCGATCCATGCACAAGAAAAGCCTGAAGCCGGGGAAGGGAATCACTTCTTATAAGATCAAGAGGTTTAAATGTCCTACTCATCCACGGCCTGCATCGTCGCCCTGACGCTGGCAACTTTTGCCAGTGCAAACGCGCAGTCATCCCCTGCCGCGGCGACGCTGGTGGGTGTCGATAACTTTGTTCGTGCCGAGTCCGACCTGTACATGGGCAAAACGGTGACGAGTGGAGGCTTTGGTCAGTTTGTTCATAACCGTGAACCGGTTCCTATCGACGCTCAGAATGTCGTCCGAATGAATCGGGACACCCTCTACTCATCAGCGGTGTTCGATCTCGATGCCGGTCCAGTCACGATCACATTGCCTGAGGCCGGTGAGCGGTTCATGTCGATGCAAATGGTCAACGAAGATCACTACGTACCCGCCGTCATTTACGGTGCCGGTCGCCATACGCTGACGAAAGAGGATATCGGCACACGCTATGTGTTTGTCGCTGTGCGCATTTTCTTCGATCCCACGGATCGCGCAGACCTTGAGCAGGTGCATGAGTTGCAGGACGCAATCCAGGTCAGCCAGGCCAAGCCAGGGGAGTTCGTAGTACCGAAGTGGGATCAGGCGAGCCAGAAAAAGATGCGTGATGCCCTGGCTGTCCTGGGTTCGACAATCCCCAACTACAACCAGTCCTTTGGCCCTAAAGGTAGCGTCGATCCGATCCAGCACCTGATCGGAACCGCGACGGGGTGGGGCGGAAATCCGAGCAAGGACGCCATCTACCTCGGCGGTGTGATGCCGCAGAACGATGGGAAAACCGTTTACCGTCTCAAAGTTGGACAGGTTCCGGTCCGCAGTTTCTGGTCTGTGAGTGTTTACAACGCAGAGGGATACTTTCAGAAAAACCCATATGACACTTACTCGTTGAATAACCTCACTGCCAAGAAAAGCGATGATGGCTCAATTGTCATTCAGTTCGGTGGTTGTGACGCAAAGATCACTAATTGCCTGCCCGTTATGCCTGGCTGGAACTATACGGTCAGGCTTTATCAGCCGAGCAACGAAATACTAAATGGCCAATGGCGTTTTCCACAGCCGCAGCCCGTCGTTCTATAAGTTCAATCATTCAAATAACGACTGGTTATTTAGATCAATTGGCAGACGCCTTAGTAGCGTTAAACGCACGATTACCAAGTTTGATATGGCTTATTAAGTCAGGGATGGCTCTGCACTACAGAGTTCACACCAAAGGAACTAAACAATGACAAGCAAAGACCATTCAAATTCTTCTAGACACCCGCAGATGTTCATCATGGGTGCAGCCCTCGCATTGACGCTGGTGTTGCCTGCACATGCAGCCATTGACGATTCAAACGGCGCTCCATCCGTGACGGTAGGCGGCGGAGTTGCCGTTGGCCCGTTGTACCAAGGCTCTTCACACTACGCCGCGTTCCCGTCGCTGAAACTGAAGGCGCTCTTGCCTACCCAGGACTGGGGCACCTTTACCGCGGCCTTCCCGGACGGGCTGCGTTGGGACTTGCCGGGGCTGGCTCCTTTCGGAGTGGCCTTGTTGATCGGTTATGACCCGGGACGCAAGGAACGCATTCATACCCTGGACGGCCGTGATGACTACCTGCGGGGCATGGGCAACCTGGACAGCACCGCCCTGGTCGGGGCGGAAGCGTACTGGATCCTGCCGGCCGGCCGCCTGTTCGTGCGCGGCCTGCAATCGAGCCAGAACCGTCATTACGGTGGCGAAAGCCTGGGGCGCACGGCGTACCTGGAAGCCGGGGTCGCCACGGCATACCCACTGTCTTCGACCTTGACCCTGGACTCGACGCTGTACGGCACCTGGAGCAATGAGAACGACATGATGGCGCGCTTCGGCGTCACGGCCCAGCAAGCCGCACGCACCCGGTTCGATGAATACCGCCCGGGTGGCGGGATGCGCGACGTGACCTTGAAGCTGGGCCTCACCTGGCAATGGCAGCCACAGCTGGCACTGGAAGGCGGCATCAAGACCTACGCCCTGGTCGCCGACGCCCGCGACAGCCCGCTGACGGGTGAGAAGGTCGGTGCCGGTGCCTATCTGAACGCTCTATACCGGTTTTGATAAACCGGTAACACCGGCGCCATCCGATACAGATAAGGGAATGATCGATGAAAAAACTACCTAAGCAGTTGGGGATGACCGTGTCCCTGGCCGGCCTATTCGGCTCGGGACTGCTGCTCGCCGAAGATGCCGCCACCCAGGTCACGGACCCTCACTTCAAGCTGGCTCCAGGCTATCTGGACCCGGCTGACCTGCCAGTGCGCCTGGCGCTGCTCGGTGCCCCGCCCAAACCAGACTCCGCGGCGCTGGCGCGGGATGAGGAAGCACGGCGTGCGGCGCTGGCGCTGCGTGGCACCGTTCGGGAGAAACTCGCGGCAGCGGATGCGGCGCTGTCATTCCCTGGCCCGGCGAAAACATTCTCCTGTGCATTGGGCACGCCGATCACCGAGAAAAGTACACCGCATCTTTACACCTTGATGCAGCGCACCCTGACCGATGCGGGCGGCTCCACCTACGCCGGGAAGAATGCCTACAACCGTACCCGTCCTTTCGTGGTGCATAACCAAAGCACGTGCCGCAAAGACATGGAGCCACTGCTGCGCACGGATGGCTCCTGGCCGTCCGGCCACTCTGCCGCGGGCTGGGCCTGGAGCCTGGTATTGGCTGAGATCAATCCGGCACGCGCCACCGAATTGATGACCCGTGGCCTGTCATACGGCCAGAGCCGGGTCATCTGCGATGCGCACTGGCAGAGCGACGTGGATGCAGGCCGCATCATGGGGGCCGCCACGGTGGCGAGCCTGCATGGCAATCCGGCGTTCCTGGCGGACCTGGAGGCCGCGAAGGAGGAGGTCAAGGCTGCGCAAAAGGCGGGCCTGAAGCCTACAGAGGACTGTGCGGCCGAGGGCGTGGCGCTCTCGCTGACCCAGCACTGATCGGAGAAACACCATGATGCACAGTGACAACCCACGCTCGCCTTTGCGGTGCAATCAGGCCCGCCTGGCGCTGCTGGTCAGCGCCTTGACGACCGCGGGCTCCAGTCTGCCGATGGTGGCCATGGCGGCAGACGCTGATGGCTGGCAGTTCAACGGCGGGCCTTACCTGTGGGGCGCCGGTATCCGTGGGCACGTGGGCCACCGCAGCACCGGGACCCAGTTTATAAAATCCGACTTCTCCGACATCGCGCGTAGCGTTGATATGTCGGTGATGCTGATGGGCGAGGCGCGGCGCGGGCCCTACAGCGTACTCGCCGACCTGATGTACATCGACACCGACACCCGCAACCGTCTGCCAGCGGGCGCCCCGGCGTCCAAGCTTGAGGTGGAAAGCAAGACGGCCTCGGGATTCCTGGGAGGCGGATACCAGGTGTTGGGGGATGACGATCATCGGTTGGACGTCGCGGGCGGCGTGCGGGTCTGGTACAGCAGCACCACCATCACCCTGCACGGCGGGCCTGCTGGCGGCCTGTCCGGGTCCGACAAGGCCACCTGGGCCGACGCCATGGCGGGGCTGCGTGGGCACTATGCCGTGAATGAGCGATTCTGGTTGTCATCCTGGGGCATGGCGGGCGCCGGCCAGTCGCGGGAAGACTGGGACCTGGCCGCGCTGGCGGGCTGGGAGTTCTGGCCGGGCTTTTCGGCGGTGGCCGGTTACCGGGCCATGGGGGTGAATTATCGCCATGACGGTTTTGTCTACGACATTGTCCAGAA
Source organism: Pseudomonas sp. NFACC41-3 (assembly GCF_900109505.1). Taxonomy (NCBI): domain Bacteria; kingdom Pseudomonadati; phylum Pseudomonadota; class Gammaproteobacteria; order Pseudomonadales; family Pseudomonadaceae; genus Pseudomonas; species Pseudomonas sp. NFACC41-3. Next base: position 273,487 of record NZ_FOAE01000006.1, on the reverse strand, counting down.
GGGGCCACTGTTGGGGATCAGTGGGCGATTCTGAGGCTTTCATGTCATTACGTTTTTCTCTGCTACCCATCCGCAGTATGTCAAAGGCCAACCTTCGGGTTGGCCTTTGTTGCTTTCCAAGATCAGGTTTTTCGAACATCCCGTTCGATATTTTCTCATATTCACAGAAGCCAATTAGATCGATCATGCGCCACGACTCACGCAGATGCGGGTGAAACAGTGGGATGGATAACTAACCTGATCGCCTATTTAACAGGCCGTCAGTCAGCTCAAGACACACCTCAAGAGGAAGTACGCATGGCTAAGGTATTGGTTCTTTATCATTCGATGTACGGTCATATCGAAACAATGGCCCAGAGCGTGTCGGAAGGTGCCCGGAGCGTTCCCGGGGTTGAAGTCACCCTCAAACGCGTACCCGAGACCATGGACCCGGAAGCCTTCAAGGCTGCCCATGGCAAAGTGGATCAGAGCGCTGCGGTTGCCACGCCAGGTGAGCTGGGCGACTACGACGCAATCATCCTGGGTACTCCGACCCGCTTCGGCAACATGTCGGGCCAGATGCGCAACTTCCTCGACCAGACTGGCGGGTTGTGGGCCAAGGGCGGCCTGGTTGGCAAGCTCGCCAGTGTATTCACCTCGACAGGTACCGGCGGCGGCCAGGAGATGACCATTACCTCCACGTGGACCACCCTGGCTCACCACGGCATGATCATTGTGCCCATCGGTTACAGCTCGCCAGCCTTGTTCGATACGTCCAGTGTCGGCGGTGGCACGCCTTATGGCGCATCCACCATTGCCGGTGGTGACGGCTCGCGCCAGCCTGATGCCCGGGAACTGGAGATCGCCCGTCATCAAGGCCAGTACGTGGCCCAGCTGGCGGTCAAACTGAGCAAGTAGGCGCTGGCCAGGCCGAGCTGAGACAGACACTGCCTAGCGCGCTCTGTAATCAGCAGGTCCGGAGACAAAACCAAGCCCTCGCAGCAATGCGAGGGCTTGTTGTTTCTGTCTACGTAACAAGCGACGTAACAAGCCGCCGTCTCTTGGTGATGACCATCAATGCGCGCAAATCGCAACCTCCGGTCGAGCCCAGCCCCATCGTCAGCACTGACTGCGGCCATTCCCCCTCAATTGATCGCCACTGAAAACAAAAATCCGCCCGGCCGTACGTTTTCAGAACCATCCCCTTAAAGGCATCAGCCCTTGGTAAGTGTCAAAACATGCCCAGCGGTGACGACGGTTCTCTTGCCGCCTTCAGGAGTTGGAAACAGTGCTCATCTGGAATATGCGTATTTGAAGAGGGGAAATGGAGGAAAAGAAGGATCAGACCGTCTTATTTTCCTGAGGCATACACCATAGGGAGCCCGATTCAGAAAGGTCTCATTTCTTGGGCAATTGCATCCAAACCAGAATGCCGGCTTCAGTCGATATCCGGGCTCACTAATAAAGCCACCGGTATATCTGCAGGCTTTCACACCTATGGGGAAATGGAATGCATCCCAGACCTAACATCACCCTGCATCCTTCTGCACGAGAAACGCTCTCTCGACACAGGTGCATGGTGCCTTCTCTTGCCATTGGACTGCTCCTTGCCTACCAACCCGGTACCGCCCTGGCGGACCTCTCCTTCGATGGGAAGAACCGCTTCATCATGACGGGCCAGCGAATGTCCGTAACCCTGGTCAACGACGGCAAGAAGGCCGCCCTGGCGCAAGTTTCGCTGGACTGGGGAGAGAAAGAGTCTGGGCGCAGCCAGACACTGCCCCTGGCGGTCTCCAAACCGTTGCTGCAAATCTCCAGCGGACAGAAAGCCACCGTGGAAATTTTCTACCAGGGAACAGGCCTGCCTACTGACCGCGAATCTTATCTTCTGTTGAGCGTCCTGGACGTGCCTCCGGCCGCCAAGACGCCTCACACCATGACAGTCGCCTTGCGGCACCGCTTCAAGCTGCTCTACCGCCCACCGCTGAAGAACACCTTGGACGACGCCATGGTCGGATTGTCCTGGGAAACGCAGAGAGAAACCGCAGGCAGGCTCATCGCCGACAACCCATCCCCCTACTACCTGACCCTCAGCGATATCGAAGCCATCGGACCGAATGGCCAACCCTGCGGCCAGCCGATCGAGCACCTGATGCTCCCGCCGCTCTCGACACAGCCCGTCGACATACCGGCCTGCCAACCTGCCAGCCTGCGTTATCAGATCGTCAGCGACGCAGGCAACCTGCGCCCCTACGGGGCAACACTGTCCACCGACAAAAAAAGCCACGGCTCGGCTCAATTTTGAGGTCAATGGAGGAGACATGATGAAGAAAATTTACCAGTTGGTTTGCCTGGCCCTGCTACTGGCGCTGACTCAGAAGAGCTATGCCCTGGCCTGCAAGAAAGATGGCACCCAAGCCGCCGATGCAATAATGATCAACACCAGCATCGCTGTGCCGAACACCCTGCCGAAGGATACTGTGCTCTGGCGCTCCGATAATTACAGCATCAGCATGACCTGCTGGCAGGACAACTACGGGTATGGCAGAGAATACGTTTACTTTTATCTAAGCCCTCGCGACCAAGGCCTCACTATATTGGGACCAGACTTGGAGGTGGGTATCCAACTGAACGGAATCGACCTGCGCTGTACTCAACTGGAGAGATGTCGGGTGCAACTCCCCATCGTTTTCGAGGGCTGTTACGTTTGGGCCGGTTGCAAGGATAAAGCTCAAACCTTCCCATTGAACTTCAACTTCTTTATCTCCAAAAAAAGCCCGCCCAGCTCAGGCAAGGAGGGAAGCCTGACAGGAGCCGTGATTTATCCAGCGTTCCAGTTGGATGGAGGGGGCGGTATGAACATCAACCCTGATAGCAACTTTGTCATGTCACTGCTCGGCTTGAACAATATGCGCTATATCGCCTGCTCATCGACCCTGTTTGTCTCCCCCAAGACCGTCGACTTTGGCAGTATCGCTGCCGCCTTGGCGCAAGCCGACAAGGTGATCAAGGAAGTCCCGTTCAGCATCACCACCCTCAAGACCTGCAATAGTGCTTACGGGCTGAACGCACGGCTCACGCCGGTCGCCGCTACCGCGGCGGATGGCTACACACTGGTGCCAAACAACAACTCATCGGTGGGCATCAGCCTGCTCAAGCAACCGAGCCGCAGTGCCATACCCTTCAACAAGGAGTTCACCCTGGTGGAGAACAGCCGTGACCAGATGGTGGTGAATAACTTCCTGGCTCAGCTGAAATGGCGAACCAGCAAGGCGATTCTCGGGAAATTCAACGCCAGCGCGACGATCGATATTTTTTATAAATAGCCCCTCCACTCTCTGACATTCGCCTGTCATTCGACCGTTTGAAGAACTTGAAACAAGGGCGCCAATTGGCGTCCTTGTCTTTGCAGGGCGTGGTAGATCCAACGGCCGTCACTCGCCCGATTACCCACACAGATACAGAGTCCGGACAGACGGATCCAGACCCCTCCGATTACTGCATACGCCCGCAGTCCGCGGCCTCCAGCGAGGCGTTGACAGGGGCGGTGCTATACTTTTTTAGCTAGTAATCAGCGTGCGGTGTTATCCAGAGCGGCAGGAAAAACGGTCTGGAATTTCAGATAGCGACTGCAGAAAAAATGGGGGCCTCTGCGACGATGAAGTAGGAGGTGACTCATGAACCGGCATTTTTACATCAGCAATAACCTCGACGATCTGGAAACCGTTGAAAACGAACTGGAAGCCAGCGGTATCAGTACCGAGCAGATTCATGTGCTCAGCGACCGGGATGCGGATGTGGAACAGCATCACCTGCATGATGTGAATTCACTCATGAAGCAGGATGTCGTTCACTCTGGCGAGATTGGCGCGGTCATTGGCCTACCGCTCGCGGCATTGGTACTGCTCGGTGCCTATCTGGCAGGTTGGACCGAGTCCGCGGCAGGCTGGGTGCCGTTCATCTTTCTGGCGATCGTGATACTGGGCTTCAGCATCTGGGAAGGCGGCTTCTTCGGTATCCAGGTGCCCAATAGCCACTTCAGCAATTTGAAAAAGACGATAAAAGACGGCGAGCATATTTTCTTCGTGGACGTCGAACCCGCTCAGGAACCGATCCTGGATCAGGTCATCAGCCATCACCCACAACTGCAGGTCGCCGGGACCGGCGCAGCAGCGCCTCACTGGATAGTGGCCTGGCTACAGAAATGGCATCAGTTCAAGCGCACGATATAGGACGCTGCGGCGCTTGAACGCCGGAGGCGGAAGCCGGTCATTGCCCGAGGAAAATCCCCCGGGTGGAAAACACGTAGTCCGCCTCGGCGGCCATCAGGCCAACCAGCACCAGCAGGCACAAGGGCGGGACGAGGATGGCGTAGACCATCGCCAGGCGCTCCCAGGCCATGTGCATGAAGATGGAAACGATCAGGCCGGCCTTCAACAACATGAGGACCAGGATCAGCGACCACCTGAAGTAGCCCTGGAAGTGAAAGTAGTCGACCAGGTAGGACAGGGTACTGAGTACGAACAACAGCCCCCAGATCTTCAGGTACAGGCTCAGTGGATGCTGTTGACCTTGTGCATGTGCCATCGCCGGTACTCCTCTGCGGGCTCACCATAAGTAGAAGAAAGCGAAGATAAATACCCACACCAGATCCACGAAGTGCCAGTACAACCCGGCGATCTCGACGATCTGATAGTTGCCGGAGCGCTCGTAGTCCCCGCGCAACACCTTGAAGGCGACGATGCACAGGTAGATGACGCCGACCGATACATGCAGCCCGTGGAAACCGGTAATCATGAAAAAACTGGCGCCGAACTGCGCCGCGCCCATGGGGTTCGACCAGGGGCGTACGCCTTCGGCGATGAGCTTGCTCCACTCGAACGCCTGCATGCTGACGAAGGTCGCACCGAAGGCCGCGGTCGCCAGCATCAGGGCCGCGCATTTGCCGCGGACACGGCGATAGGCGAGGTTCACGGCCATGGCCATGGTGCCGCTGCTGCTGATCAGCACGAAGGTCATGATGGCGATCAGGATCAGAGGGATTTCAACGCCGCCGATGGTCAAGGCGAACACTTCGCTGGGGTTCGGCCAGGGGACGGTGGCGCTGATGCGCACCGACATGTAGCCGGTCAGGAAGCAGGTGAAGATGAAGGTGTCGCTGAGCAGGAAGATCCACATCATCGCCTTGCCCCAGGGCACCCGCTTGAACACATCCTGATCCGAGGCCCAGTCGCTGGCGATGCTCTTCCACCCCGCTACCAGCGTATCGGGTGGGGGCGGGACGGGATTTTCCGGAGGGGTTGCTGAGGGCAATGCCATGGCTTCACCTCAGGCCGCAGAATGCGGCGATGGCTTGATAGGTTTCCGGCGTGCTGGTCAGCAGGGCGAAGAGGACGATCCACAGCCCCAGCAGGTAGTGCCAGTAGATGGCGCAGAGCTCCACGCTGGGCGCCAGTCGCGACAGCGGAACGCGGCGCAGGAACCTGGCGCCGACTCTGCCCCAGGCCACCAGGCCTCCCAGCAGATGCAGCCCGTGTACGCCGGTCAGCAGATAGAAAAAGCTGTTGGCCGGATTGGCGGAGATGAAATAACCCCAATCGACGAACTGCTTCCAGACCCAGAGTTGCCCCCCGAGAAAGGCGATCGCGAAGACACCGCCCAGGGCGAAGCCGAGGGCGGCCCCGTTCAACGCATCCCGCCGGGCGGCCATTCGCGCCCACTGCAGGCTGATACTGCCCAGCACCAGCAGGAGCGTGTTCAGCCAGAGTTGCCGGGCACTGGCCAGCGGCGCCAACGGCTCGGTCAGCGGCTGCCAGTCCGCCATTTGCGAACGCGCGATAAAGGCCAGCAGGAACAGCAGGAACAGCGAGGTCACCGCCACCAGGAACATGTGCAGGCCCACTTTTGCGGCCTTCGCCCTGTCCAGGCCTGCCGGTCCCCGAGAGTGGTCGGGGGGCTGGTTCCAACGGCCGCCGGCGCCGGCGCTTTCGGTGTTTTTCAATAGCGGCCCGTTCATGGTCTTTCGCCTGCGATCCTGGCTTCCGCGCTGCGCTGCCTCATCTGCTCCAGCTCCTGGGCAGAAACCGTCTGTGGCACGAAGTCCTGCTCTATCCCGGGCACGCTGTAGTCATAGGCCCAACGGTGCACCACCGGCAGCTCCGGCCCCCAGTTGCCATGGACGGGCGGGGTGTCCGGCGTCTGCCATTCCAGGCTGGCCGCCCCCCATGGGTTCGGGCCCGCCGGCTTGCCTCTGAAGGCGCTCCAGGCCAGGTTGAAGAGGAACAGCAGCTGGCATACCCCGACCGTCAGCGCGACAACGGTGATGAACGCATTCAGCTGCTGCGCCGATTGCGGGATGAAGTCGTAGTTCTGCCAGGCGTAATAGCGCCGTGGCATGCCCAACAGCCCCAGGTAGTGCATGGGGAAGTAGATGCAGTAAGTACCCAGGAAGGTTATCCAGAAATGCAGCTTGCCCAGGGTGTCGTTCATCAGGCGCCCGGTGATCTTCGGAAACCAATGGTAGATGGCGCCAAATATCACCAGGATCGGCGCGACCCCCATGACCATATGGAAGTGGGCCACCACGAAGTAGGTGTCCGACAGCGGGATATCCACAATCACGTTGCCGAGAAACAACCCGGTGAGGCCACCGACCAGGAAGGTGACGATAAAGGCCAGGGCGAACAGCATCGGTACCGTCAGGTGGATGTCGCCATGCCACAGGGTCAGCACCCAGTTGTAGACTTTCAGCGCGGTCGGCACGGCGATAATCAAGGTGGTGGCGGCGAAAAAGAAGCCGAAGTACGGGTTCATCCCGCTGACGTACATGTGGTGCGCCCAGACCACGAAGCTCAACACGCCGATGGCAATGATCGCCCACACCATCATGCGGTAACCGAAGATGTTCTTGCGCGCGTGGGTGCTGATCAGGTCGGAGACCAGGCCGAACGCCGGCAGGGCGACGATGTAGACCTCCGGATGGCCGAAGAACCAGAACAGATGCTGGAACAGGATCGGGCTGCCACCCTGATGCGCGAGCTGCTGCCCCATGGAGATCACCGCCGGCATGAAGAAGCTCGTGCCCAGCAGCCTGTCGAACAGCATCATCACCGCGCTGACGAACAAGGCCGGAAAGGCCAGCAGGGCCAGGATCGAGGCCATGAAGATGCCCCAGACGGACAGCGGCATGCGAAACAGCGTCATGCCGCGCGTACGGGCCTGCAGCACCGTGGTCACGTAGTTCAGCCCGCCCATGGTGGCGGCGACGATGAAGATCGCCAGCGACACCAGCATCAACACGATGCCCCATTCGGTCCCCGGGGTGCCCTGGGTGATGGATTGCGGAGGATAGAGTGTCCAGCCCGCCCCGGTGGGCCCGCCCGGGACGAAGAAGCTGGAAAGCAGCACCAGGACCGAGAGCAGGTAGAACCAGAAGCTCAGCATGTTGACGTAGGGGAAGACCATGTCCCGGGCGCCAATCATCAGCGGAATCAGATAGTTGCCGAAGCCGCCCAGGAACAGGGCCGTCAGCAGGTAGATGACCATGATCATGCCGTGCAGGGTCATCGCCTGGTAATAGGTGCTGGCGTCCATGAACTCGAGGCTGCCGGGAAAGCCGAGCTGTATGCGCATCAGGCCGGACAGCACCAGGGCGACGAGCCCCACGGAGATCGCCGTCAAGGAATACTGGATGGCGATGACCTTGTGGTCCTGGCTCCAGATATAGCGCGTGAAGAAGCTCTTCGGTTCGTGCAGGACTTCTGTTTCTGCATGCTCGACATAAGCCATCAGGTCATCCTCCGGTAAGTTTCGGAGCATTTCCGGCGAGTTACGGCGACTTGCCCGATTCCACCTTGCCGGCATCCGCGTCGACAGCAGCTTTCGACTTGATGAAGGCGATCAGGGCGTCCAGTTCCTTGTCATTGGGGGTAAAGGTCGGCATCACCGCGGCGTAACCCTTGACGATCGCGGCGCCAGGGTGGCGCACGGAATCCTTCAGGTAGCCCTCATCGACCTTGATCTGAGAACCATCGGCCAGGGTTTGCGTCTTGCCGTACAAACCCTGCCAGCTCGGGCCGATACCCTGGCTGCCATCGACACTGTGGCAGGCCAGGCAACCCAGCGATTCGGCCAGCCGCTGTCCCTGCGCCGCCAGCTCATTCTGTGCGTCTGCAGGGCCTTGTTCTTTCTGCCCCACGGCACTCAGCGACTTGATGAAAGCCACCACGGCGGCCAGTTCATCCTGACTGAAAGTATAGGCCACCATGACCGGCGGATAGCCCTGGACCAGCCTGGCCTGCGGCTCGAGAATCGACTCCTTGAGGTAGGCTTCGTCGACCTGGACGCGGGTGCCATCGGCCAGCTGCTCCGAGCGGCCGTACAGGTCCTTCCAGCCCGGGCCCAGGCTGGTGCTGCCGTCCTGGCTATGGCAGGCGTGGCAGCCATGGCTTTCCACCAGTTGGCGGCCTTTTTCCAGCAGGCTGTCCCGGCTTGGCGTGGCGACGTTGGTCAGGGTCTGGGCAAAGGTCGGCTGGCTGGCGAACCATTGGTCGAAAGCGCCCTGCTCCTCGACGACCAGATGGCCGCGCATGTTGTAGTGGCCCAGGCCACAGTACTCGGCGCACAGCACTTCAAACTTGCCGAGCCGGGTCGGGGTGAACCAGAAGTGGGACACCATGCCCGGCACCATATCCATCTTCGCGCGCATCTGCGGAATGTAGAAATCGTGCAGTACATCCTTTGCCCGCAGCAGGACTTTTACCGGCCGATCGATGGGCAGGCGCACTTCATTGTTCATGATCAGCACATCGTCCTGCCCGGCAGGGTCATTGCGATCAAGACCGAAGGGGTTGCCGGGATCGATCCATTTGACATCCGCCTTGCCGAGTTTTCCGTCCTGTCCGGGAAAGCGAAACGCCCACTGCCACTGCTGGGCAATCACTTCGAGCTGAGTAGCCTCTTGCGGCACCTGGACGAAATCGTTGTAGACCACCAGGCCAGGCGCGAGCATGCCGATGATGCCCAATGAGGTGAGGATGACCAGCCACCCTTCCAGCTTCCGGCTTTCCGGCTGGTAGTGCGCCCGGGCACCTTCGCGATGACGGAAGCGAATCACGGCGATGGCCATGAACAGCGTGATGGCGATAAAAAAGATTCCGGTGATGACCAGGGTGATCAGCAGCGTGGTGTCTATCGACCCCCAGTTGGAGGCAGCCGGCGTCATGTGCCAGGGAGCAAGCAGGTGAAACAGCACCGAAGCGACAACGACTAGAACCAGGATGATTGCTATCGCCATTTTCTCGTCTTCCTGTGCCGGTTGTTCTGTGGCCATGCAAACGCAACGTCGCCCAACCGCAGCGCCACACCGATGCCTAACCCTCCTCCCAAGCCTGCTGGAACATTGCCTCTATCCCCGGGGCAAATCTTCTGAAAAGTATAGTGCGCCCCGGCGGACATGCGCCGCTGGGCCCCGGCACGACACCGGGCCAGGGGGCTATGGTCTCACCACGTTCCTTTCCCCTGATGGCCATCCCCAACACTCGCCAAGCATGCTCAAATAGCCCCCCGCTTTTGCCACCCGCCACACCCGATCCGGAGCCGAACATGAAAAACACCTTTGCCCTGACCTTGGCCCTGATGCTCAGCCTGCCGTCGCTCCACGCCCAGGCGGAAGCCGTGGGCGATGCCGAGGCCGGTGGCAAGCTGTTCAAGCGCATTTGCGGCGGCTGCCACAATATCGGGCCTTCGGTGCGCAGCTCTTTCGGGCCGCAGCTCAATGGCATTTTCGGGCGCACCGCGGGGAGCGTGGCGGACTATCACTACTCCGACGCGATGAAGTCCTCCGGTATCGTCTGGACCCGCGACAAGCTGGTGGCTTATCTGAAAGATCCAAAGGCCGTGGTGCCCGGTACACGGATGATCTTCTGGGGGCTGAGCGATCAGGAGAAGATCGATAATCTGCTGGCTTACCTGCAGAGCTTTCAGGCGCAATAACTCGTCGATTGGCGATCGACCCGGACTGAGCAACAACGGCTCTAGATCGGTGAATTGTCACTTTGCTTTGCCTGCTGTTGCAGCACACAAGGCCCCCACGCTAACCTCCCCACCGTCGTTGCCAATTCAACGACCGGGCGTGAGAACCCGAACCAATCAAGGCGCAAGGCGCCCCCATACTGTTGCAGGCGCTTTTTTGTGCCCGCGATAGTGCTTTATGGCGGCCGTGCGTAGGAGACCTTCGGGTCTACCGGTTGCCTTGATTGCCGGTTTCTCACCCTGCGTACGGCTGCCACCCCAACCCGTGAGAAGGTTCGTGGCAGCTTCCCAAGTCAAGGAGCCAGACCATGTACGCAAGCAATCCACAGGACCTGAAAACCCCCGGCCTCACCCCCTGCCCCCACCACTCAGGCGAACCCCTGTTCCACGTCAGCAGCGGCATTCCGATCCGCGAGGCCCTGTCCCACGCCTCGGACCTGCTGCATATCGCCAAGCGGCTGGCCGAAGACGCGGCCATGGAGCGCAGCACCGACCGCCATGCCTGGGCCTCGCATTACTTGCAGGCGATGAGCAAGGCGCTGATCGATGATGTGGTGAAAGCGCTGGAGTAACGGCGGCGTGTGGCGATAAGGGCTGCGGGGGGGGGTACGCAGCCCTTTGGAGCACGGGCGCTTCGCGCCCGATCGCAGCCTGGCGGCAGCGGCTACAGGGAGCCGCGGTGCTGGACGGGGCAACACCCACAAAAAAGCCCCGAACCAGTCAGGGCTTCTTCTATTGCCGGCCCAGTATCAGGCCGCGATCAGGCGTTTATCAGAACACGTTGATCGGGTAGTCGACGAACACACGCAGTTCGTTGCCGCTGTCGTTGTAGCCGGCGGATTTCTGCGATACACGCAGGATCGAGCTACGTACCTTGACGCTCAGGTCCTTGGCCGGACCGCTCTGGACCACGTACTTGAACTGGTTGAAGATTTCGCGCTCGGTGCCGCCAGTGGTGGTCTGGCCATCACTGTTGGTGGAGGTGATGTTGTCACCACGTACATAGGCCAGGTTGTAGGTCAGGCCCGGTACGCCGAAGGCGCCGAAGTCCAGGCCGTAGCCCAGCTGCCAGCTGCGTTCGTCTTCAGCGTTGAAGTCGGACCAGTAGGAGTTGGCCAGGTAGATGGTGTTGCCGCCATCGCCCACGCGGTTCTGACCACGCTGGTAACCGCCATAGGCGTAGCCCAGGTTGCTGTCGCCGGTGCTGCGCTGGTGCGCCAGGGTGAAGGAGTGCGGGCCGGTGGCGTAGGTGGCTGCCAGGCTCCAGATCTTGTTGTCCTGGCCACCTGCTTCTTTGAACTCGGCGTAGGACTTGTCCAGCTTGGTGCGATAACCGTTGAAGTCGAAGGTCAGGGACTGATCTGTGGCCAGCGGGAACACGTAGTTCAGGTTCACGTACTGCTTCTTCAGCACGTCTTCGACGTCGGAAGCGTACAGCGAGCCCTTGAACTGTTCGGTGAACTGGTAGCTGCCGCCCAATACGTTGATCGACTTCAGGCCACCGCTGTCACGGCCTTCGGCGCTTTTACGCGATTCGGCGGTGAAACGACCGGCGTTCAGCTCCAGGCCCTTGATCTCTTTGGAGGTGATCAGGGTACCGGTGTAGCTTTCCGGCAGCAGACGCCCATTGTCGTAGCTCAGCACCGGCAGGGCCGGCATCTGGTCACCGTAGGTCAGGACGGTGTTGGACAGGCGGAACTTGACCGCGGCGCCGGCCTTGGCCAGATCGCCTGCCGGGCTCTTGTTGCCGCCTTCGCTTGGCTTGAAGAAGTCGATGCCCTGGCCGCCGCTGTGGCTGCCTTTATCCAGGCGCAGGCCGTACAGGCCGAAGGCATCGACGCCCACGCCCACGGTGCCTTGAGTGAAGCCCGACGAGAAGGTACCGATGGCCGCTTGACCCCACTCGCGCTGGTCGTCGTTACCGTTTTTCTTGTCACGATTGATGTAGGCGTTGCGCAGCAGGATTTTCAGGCTGCTGTCTTCGACAAACCCCTTGGACTCAGCCTGGTCGTTAGCCATAACTTGAGTACTGCTCAGAATCCCCAGTGCGATCAGACCGATCCGCTTGTTCAACATTTTATTTTCCTTATTACGGGTTGATGACGCGCTGTGGTGCTCCTTGGAAACGGCGCTTAAGCGCTCTTTTTTCAGGCCAGAACAAAAAGACCCACCCACGAAAAATCGCGGTGGGCCTTTTATTATTGGAAGGTCATGGCCGTTGGCCACAGGCGTTGGCGCGAATCCTATCCGCGCCCCGAACAGTGTGTCAATTTCAAGAATCGTCTGAAAATAGGCAAAAATCGTCTAAGAACTTAACGATCCTTGATGGCCAGTTGCACGATATGGCTGTCGACGAACTGTTCGAAGTGCGTGACCTTGCCATCCTTCAACGTCCACAAATGGGCCACACGGGCATTCAGCGGCTTGCCCGTGGCTTTATAGACGCCGCTGTAGTTGCCGTAGGCGAACACCTTGTCGCCCTGGGCCACATAGTTCTCGACGGTGAAGGCAAACCCTTCCCACTCGGTGGCCAGGCGCTTGAAGACATTTTCCACCACGGCATCGAAACCGACGTAGGTGCCGGCATAGGGAAAACCTGCCGCTTCGGTCCAGCGCGCATCCGCAGCCAGGGCGGCGGCGGTGTTTTTCGCGTTCTCCTGGGAGTTGGCGCCTTCGTAGGTGCTTTTGATCAGTGCCAGGTTATCCATGGGCGACTCCGCAAATTAAGTGGGGGTTCAAAGGGCGCAACCGTTCAGACCACAGGCCTGCAGGCTAGGTGAAAGCTCGACCTCTGGCGAACCGAAGGCTTCGCTCAGCCAGGCGGCGAACGCCTGCGGCTTGCCCAGCCAGGGGCTGATATCGAGCAGCCTGAACTGACCGTCCTGCTCCAGCACCAAGGTCGGAAAACCCTGGCCGCCGACCCGGGCCAGCAAGGCACGGCTGGCCTTGATGTGCTCGTTCAGGCTGTTCGCCGCGGCGTACTCGAAGGCTTCCTCGAACTCGCCGCGCTCAAAGCCCAGGCCTTCGGCGAGTTCCAACAGAACATCGACATCGGCGATGCGGCGCCCTTCGACGTAGTGAGCCGTCTGCAAGCGCCCGAGCAACTCCAGGCCGCGCCCGGCGAGCGCCTGCGCCGCCAGTACCGCGGCAATCGGCGGGGCCGAATCGAACAGCGCCGAATAGTCGCGCAGCAAACCTTCGAAGTAAGCCTCGCCGAACGGCTGCCCGGTGTATTCGGCAATCCGCCGGTCATGGGGCATGACGTAGTCGCGCAGTTGCGGCGAAACCTGCTGGCAGTTGCGCCCGGTCATCATGCCGCCGCCATGGGCCACCACCGGCAGCACGGCCTGGGCCGCCCGCACCAGCGGCTTGGCGCCGTAGCACCAGCCGCACAAAGGATCGTAGATGTAATGAAGGGTCGCTGCCGACATGCAAGGCTCCGGGACAAAGGCCGATAAATTCGATGGCGGCAGACTATGCCTGTGGCCCACGGCGAAAAACGCTGGAATGGCTTTTAGTCTGTTTCGGGAATCGGTCGAATCGGCCGTGTATCCACTGCACTTCAATCAAGACACAAATTGAAACAATCCGCCCGGGGAACTTTTCAAGAATAATTAACGAAAGTAAATAGCAAGCATTACCATTCGCGCCGACTGTTTCCTTTCCCCTTCTGGATGCGTTTTTCCATGCCTGCCCCCTTCCGCCTGACTCCCCTGACCCTTGGCTTTTGCGCCTCGCTGACGGCCGGTTTCACCTGCGCCGCCCCGACCACCCTGCCGGCCACCGCCATCAGCGCGCAAGTCGATGCCGACGACCCACGGGTCAAGGAAGTCAGCACCGCGACCCGCACCGCCACGCCAGTGCGCTACGTGCCGCAAGCCATCGACTCGGTGAAGACCAGCAATGTGCTGGACTACGGCATCAACGACCTGGGCACCGCCTTGAGCGGCATTCCCAACGTCAGCAGCGGCGCCGACACCCGCTTCGACAGCCTGCGTATTCGCGGTTTCGACGCCAGCAACGACTTCTACCTCGACGGCGTCCGTGATGACAGCCAGTACGTGCGCGACCTGCACAACATCGAGCGCATCGAGGTGCTCAAGGGCCCAGCGGCGGTGCTTTACGGCCGTGGCAGCCAGGGCGGGATCGTCAACCGGGTGAGCAAGCTGCCGCAGTTCGGCCGCCACTCCAGCGTCGAAGTCAAAGGCGGCAGCGAAGACCTGCGCAGCCTGTATGCCGACCTCAGCGCCGACCCCAGCGAGAACATCAGCCTGCGCCTGAACATGGGCAACCAGGACAACAACAGCTTCCGCGACGGCGTCAGTGGCAGTCGCCAGCTGTTCGCGCCGTCCATGAGCTGGCAGCTGACGCCGGACCTGAACTGGCTGGTGCAGTACGAATACAGCCGCTACAACCGCACGCCGGACCGCGGCATCCCGGGGATCGACGGGCGCCCGGCGGACGTGAGTCGCGACACCACCTACGGCGACCAGCGCGACTACATCGACGACAAGTCCCAGTCGCTGCGCTCCAAGCTCAGCTACGAGCTGAACGACAACTGGCAACTGCGCCATACCCTGAGCCTGTTCAAGCTCAATAGCGATTTCGACAACACCTACCAGACCGGCTACGACAGCCGCACCAAGCGGGTGAACCGCCAGCGCTGGCAGCAGGACCTGAACACCCGCAACCTTTACAACAACCTCGAAGTCGAAGGCACCTTCGATACCTTTGGCCTCGAGCACCGGGTGCTGACGGGTGTCGAGCTGGGCAGCCAGCGACGCGATCCGAAGCTCTATACCGCAGCGACGCTCAGCGCCGGTGGCCAGGCCGTGCCGTCCCTGGACCCGTTCAACCCGGATAAAAACATGCGGCATACCGGGAAAATGGTGGCGTCCAGCTACAACCACAGCGAGGTGGAAAGCCGCGCCGTGTATGTCCAGGATCAGCTGCGCCTGAACGATCAGTGGCAAGTGCTCGCGGGCCTGCGCTACGACAACTTCAACGTCGAGACCCACAACAAACTGCTGGATATCAAGGACGACCGCGACAGCCACAGCACCAGCCCGCGCCTGGGCGTGGTCTGGACCCCGCTGGAGAACCACTCCTTCTACGCCTCCTGGAGCAAGAGTTTCTCCCCCGTCGGCGGTGGCCTGATCGGCATCACCCCGAACGCCAACGGCAACAGCAACGACCTGAGCCCCGAACGCACCCGGCAGAAGGAAATCGGGGTCAAGAGCGACTGGCTCGACGACCGCTTCAGCACCACGCTCGCGGTCTATGAGCTGGAGCTCTACAACCGTCGCAGCCGCAGCGTGGAAGACCCGAACGTAATCCTGCTGACCGGCCTGCAGCGCTCCCGCGGCGTGGAACTGACCGCGGCCGGCAAGATCGTCGGCAACTGGTCCGTGCGTGGCGGCATCGGGTTGCAGGACGCGACGGTGGTCAAGAGCAATAACGGTGACGAGGGCAACCGGGTGAACAACGTGGCCAAGCGCAATGGCAGCCTGTTCGTGACCTGGAAGCCGGAAATGGGCTGGTACGCCGAGACCGGCCTGACCCTGGTGGGCGATCGTTATGCCGACAACGCCAACACCGTGATGCTTCCGGGCTACGGCCGCTGGGACGCCCTGGCCGGCTTCCGGCAGAAGGACTGGGACCTGCGGGCCGCGCTGAACAACATCAGCGACCGCACGTATTACTCCTCGGCCACCAGCGCCGGGCAGATCCAGTTCGGCGATCCACGCAGCCTGGTGGTAACCGGTACCTACAGCTTCTAAAAATCAGCCATGGATACGGCCGCCATCGCCTGAGCGCGGTGGCCGGCCTTGCGTCCGCTGCGCGGCCGATCGCAGCCTTCGGCAGCGGCTACAAAAACCCTCGACCTTGTGCCCTGCTCACTCCCTGTAGCCGCTGGCGCAGCCTGCGATCGACGGCACAGCCGGCGCAAACCCCGGGTACACCCTTCCAGCTGACGGACCGCGGTGGCAGATTCGCGTCCGCTGCGCGGCCGATCGCAGCCTTCGGCAGCGGCTACATTCGCGCAAAAAAAAAGCGCTGCCATCCGGGCAGCGCTTTTACCAATCCGTTGTTTGCCTATCCTTCCAGCACATCCCACAACGCTTCGAGTTCCGCCTCGCTGAACAAACCAGCAGGGTAACGATCGAGGATCATCCGGCGCGGGTCGGTTTCCCGGACCTGTCGCGTTCCATTGCACTTCAACCATTGCGCCAGAACCTGAAGCGACTCGCTATTTATTGCGGAAGTCCGCTCGCTGACCCTATTCATTTCCAGCGCTCTCTCCCGGTTTGTGAGCGGCTAACTTATCCAAGGTTTATGACAGAACATCGCAGTTCCACCGGCCTCGGATTGACCTCGCGAGAGATACAAGAGCTATGCCAAGGTCTCGCAATGGCCAGCTTCCGGATCCAAAAAAAACCCGCAGTCCACGAGGGCTGCGGGCTTGCCGGGCGACGCCGGATTGGATCCATCTAACCGCCCGTCATTCAGGCGTCACGGGCTGTTACAACAACACTCAAACCTTGTGCGGCGCCGGTTGCTGTTGGGTAAGGCAATGGATATTTCCGCCCCCCAGTAACAACTCGCGACCCGGCACCATCACCACCTCGTGTTGCGGGAACAGGTTCTGCAGGATTTCCTTGGCCTGGGCATCCAGGGGGTCGTCGAAACTCGGGGCGATGATGCCGCCGTTGACGATCAGGAAGTTCACATAGGAACCGGCCAGGCGCACCGACGGATTACGCTCCTGGGTGCCATCCACCGGGTCGACGCCCGCGCACTCTTCTTCGGTGGCGTACAGCGGTCCGGGAATCGGCATCTTGTGCACCGTGAACGGGCGCCCCTTGGCGTCGGTGCTGTCTTGCAGCACTTTCAGCGCCGCCTGGCAGCGCGGGTAGTTCGGGTCCTGCGGGTCGTCGGTCCAGGCCAGCAATACTTCGCCCGGGCGCACGTAACAGCAGAAGTTATCCACATGGCCGTCGGTTTCGTCGTTGTACAGGCCATCCGGCAGCCAGATGACTTTATCCACAGCCAGGTTGGCGCTGAGCACCGCTTCGATCTCGGCACGGTTCATGTGCGGGTTGCGATTGCGGTTGAGCAGGCATTCCTCGGTGGTGATCACCGTGCCTTCGCCGTCGACGTGAATCGAGCCGCCTTCGAGCACGAAGCCCTCGGTGCGGTAACGCGGGCTGCGCTCGATCTCGAGGATCTTGCCGCCGACCTGCGAGTCACGGTTCCACGGCGCATACAGGCCGCCGTCGAAACCGCCCCAGGCGTTGAAATCCCAGTTCACGCCACGGACTTCGCCCTGGTCGTTGATGACGAAGGTCGGGCCGGTATCGCGGACCCAGGCGTCGTCGCTGGACATCTCCACCAGGCGGATATTCGGCACGTCCAGGCGGGCCCGGGCGTTTTCATACTGGCCCGCGGAGACCGCCACGGTCACCGGTTCGAAGCGGGCGATGGCCTTGGCCACCGCTACGTGCGCGGCCTGCGCCGGCTTGCCGCCCAGGCGCCAGTTGTCCGGGCGCTCGGGCCAGATCATCCAGGTCTGGGTCTGCGTCGCCCACTCGGCTGGCATGTAGAAGCCGTCGGCGCGAGGGGTGCTGTGCAAAGTGGTCATGGGTTCAGGACTCCAGGGAACCGTCGAGGGTTTTGATCGCGCTGTACAGGTTCGGCCGACGGTCGCGGAACGAACCCCAGGCGCTGCGAATGTGTTCCAGCTCGTCGAGGTCGAAACTGTGGACAAGAATACCTTCTTCAGTCTCGTTCAGTTCTTCAACCTTCTCGCCGAACTGGTTGGCGATGAACGACGAGCCATAGAAGGTGATGTCGTAGCCGTCCTGCTCTTCGTTGCCGATGCGGTTGCTGGCGATCAGCGGCATCAGGTTGGCGCCGGCGTGGCCTTGTTGCACGCGCTGCCAGTGGTCGCGGGACGAAATGTTCTTGTCGTGCGGCTCGCTGCCGATGGCGGTCGGGTAAAACAGAATCTCCGCGCCTTGCAGCGCCATGCTGCGGGCGCACTCGGGGAACCACTGGTCCCAGCAGATGCCCACGCCGATTTTCGCGTAGCGGGTGTTCCACACCTTGAAGCCGGTGTCGCCCGGATTGAAGTAGTACTTCTCGTGATAACCGGGGCCGTCCGGGATGTGGCTTTTACGATAAATCCCGAGGTTGCTGCCGTCGGCGTCGATGATCGCGATGCTGTTGAAACGCGCCCGCCCGGCCAGTTCATAGAAGCTGATCGGCAGCACCACCTGCAGCTCCTTGGCGACTTTCTGGAAGTGCGCGATGGCCGCATTGCTTTCCACCGGAGTCGCCAGCTGCAGGTAGTCCGGGTTCGGCTTCTGGCAGAAGTACGGGGCCTCGAACAGTTCCTGGATCAGGATGATCTGCGCGCCTTTGGCGGCGGCCTCGCGGACCAGCTTTTCCGCGGTCTCGATATTGGCCTCGAGGTCCCAGGAACAGGCCATCTGGGTTGCGGCGACGGTAACGATACGGCTCATGGATCATCTCCTGGGCAGCAGCAAAGGACCGAGGGTGGCATCGGTCGATGACAGAAAAAGGGCAAGGCCGAGGCGGTTTGATCATGGCCTGGGCCGAGGCGGTTTATATCAGATAAAAATCGACTTTAAAAGCGTAAAAATAAATTAACCAAAAATAAACCCCTATAAACATCGATTATTATCGATATTTATAGGGGTTTAGGGGTGTCAGTGCGGACGCTATCGCGAGCAAGCTCGCTCCTACAGGGGCATGCCTTTCTCTGTAGGAGCGAGCTTGCTCGCGATCCGAATGCGCAGCATTCGGGGGGCTACAGCCCCTCCTCCAGCACCTTGGCCAACATGTCGACAAAGAAGTCGACGCTCTGGCGCGTGGTGACCATCGGCGGCTTGATCTTGAGGATGTTCAGGTCATCGCCGGTGGGTTGCATGAAGATCCCCAGCTCGCGCAGGCGATCGCACAGCAGCGCGGTCTCCTGCGTGGCCGGCTCCAGGGTCTGGCGATCGCGGATCAGCTCCAGGCCCAGGTAGAACCCCGAGCCATGCACCGCGCCCACCAGCGGATAACGCTCGATCAGGGCTTCGAGGCGCTGCTTGAAGTGGCCACCGACCACCTGGGCGTTTTCCCAGAGTTTTTCTTCCTGCATCACGTCCAGCACCGCCATGCCGATCCGGCAACTCACCGGGCTGCCGCCGGCCGAGGAGAAGAAATAACCTTCGGCCTCCAGCGCTTCGGCGATCTCCCGGCGGGTGATCACCGCCCCCAGCGGCTGGCCGTTGCCCATGCCTTTGGCCATGGTGATGATGTCCGGCACCACGCCCTGCTCTTCGAAGCCCCAGAAAAACTTGCCCATGCGCCCGTAACCGACCTGCACCTCATCGGCGATGCACACGCCGCCCTGGGCACGGACCAGCGCATAGACCTGCTTCAGGTAACCCGGCGGCAGGGCGATGCCGCCAGCGTTGCCATACACCGGCTCGCAGATGAAACCGGCCAATTGGCGATTCTGCTCCGCCAGCTTGGCCAGGTTGTGTTCGACGCTGCGCACGTAGTCCGCGGTGCTGTCCTGGCCGCGGAACTCGCCACGATAGGTATTGGGCGCGGTCACCGGATGCACCCAGTCCGGGCGGCTGCTCAGGGCCTGGGGGTTGTCGGCGATCGAGGTGGACACCGCATCCGCGCCCACCGTCCAGCCGTGATAGGCCTCCAGCACGCTGAGCAGGTCGCGCCCGCCGCTGTAGGCCCAGGCCAGGCGGATCGCCAGGTCGTTGGCCTCGCTGCCGCTGTTGACCAGGAACACCCGGTCCATGGAGTCCGGCGCCAGCTCCAGCAAGCGCTCGGAGAACTCGGCAATCGCCGCGTAGTGGAAACGCGAGTTGGTGTTGAGCAGCGACCATTGGCGCGCGGCCTCGGCGGCCATCCGTGGATGGCCGTGGCCGAGCACCGCGACATTGTTGAGCATGTCCAGGTAGGAACGGCCCTGCATGTCGATCAGGTGGTTGCGCCAGCCGCGCTCGATGCGTGGCGGGTCGACGTAATAGTGCTTCTGCGAACGCGCGAAACTGGCATCGCGGCGTGCCAGCAAGGCTTGCGGGTCGAGCTCCGGCTCGGCGTCGCAGGCCAGGCCCAGCAGCGCCGCCGGCGACGGGCACAGCGCCTGCCATGCCGCGGCCCGCGAGGGTGTACAGAACAGCGGCGGATCGAGCTGCGCGCCACGGCACAGCTGGACCTTGAGCCCGCCATCCACCGCCCCCAGGACCTGGCCTTTGACCAGCGCCGCGCCGGCATGCACCGAGGGCGTGACGCCCCACAGCCGCACACTCAATTGCGGGCCATCGAGGCGCAACACACCGTCGGCGGCGCAGTGCAGCACCCCGGCAAAAGGCGCTTCGACCGCCGTGCCCGACGGCACCTGCAACTGCACATGCAACGGGAAGGTGTCCGGCTCGACCGCACTGTCCGGGCAGGTCCGGGACAGGCGGTACTGCCCATAACGACTGGCCGCCAATCCATGGGTCGCCGCGGCCTGCTGCAACAGCTTGGTATCGATCTCCGGCTGCTCCCAGTTGCCGGCCTCGAAATGCGGGCTGAGCACGCCCAGGTCGATCAGGGCAAACTCGCGCCCCACCAGGCCCGGCAGCAAGGGGGCGAAACCTTCGCTGGCGATGGCCGGCAGAGACTGGCCGACCGCCGCGAGGATCGCCGCTTCCATCAACTCGAACGGCACCGAGGTGGCGACGCGGAAGATCTCCCATTCGTGGCTCAGGTTGTCACGGCTGTACTGGTTGCCCGGGTCGATGCTCACCTGCTGTTCGCCACTGAGTACCAGCACCGCGGCGCGGGCCACGATCAGCGGCCACAGCGCCAGCAACTCGGCCTGCTGCAGTGGATTGACCGCGTGATAGGCACGGACCGCCGGCAGGATGCAGAACGGATCGCCCTCGGCATGGTGCAGCAGCGCCGCGCAGGTCACCGACAGGTCAGTGATACGCCAGGAGCGGATCAGGTCGCCGAAATCGATCACCCCCTGTACCTGCCAGTGGCGCTGGGCGTCACGCTGCCAGACCACGTTGTCGTCGGTGATGTCCAGGTGAATCGCCTGCACCGGCAACTGCTCGGCCAGGCGCTGCACACGGCGCTCGGCCTGCTCGGCCACTTCGGCGATCAGGCGGCGTTGCTGTTCGTCGGCGATCACCGGTAACAGGTGATTGATCAGGCTATGGGCGTGGCGCGCGTCCCATTGCAGGGTGCGTTCCAGGCCCGGGTGCTGGAAGTCCGCCAGGGCCAGGTCCATCTGCCCGCACAACCGGCCGAAGCCGGCCGCCAGCTCGGGGCCCAGGTGCTTGAGGTGGGTCAGCGGCTGGCCTTCGATGTAGTCGAGCAGGCGCACATGCAGCGCCTGGCCAGCGACCTCCAGGGACAGCAGGTCGGCGCCGTTCTTCGCCGGGATCACCCGGGGTACGTGCAGTTCGGGGTGGCTGCCCAGGTGCTTGAGCGCCGCATGTTGCGCCTGCAGTTCCAGGGCGGCGTAGTCGCCACGGCAGATCTTCAGGACAAAACGCCCCCGGGGACTGTCGAGCCGGTAGTTGAGATCCTGCTGGCTGCCCAACGATTGCAGCGTGCCGCCAAGGCCGTAGTGCACTTCGAGCAGGTCCAGCGCCTGCTGCGGGGTGACTTGCGGACCGGGCAGACTGGCGCGGTGAATCAACGTGGCGAGCAACATGGAACGACCCCTGGAATTATTGTCAGATGCGTATATCGCCACTGCGCCAGGCGTTACGCAACCCCCTGGCCCGGGCAGGCGACAAGGGCTGCACCGCCGCCGGGAAGCTAAACAGGATGCCAATACCCGGGCCAGACATCGGCGGCCCTTGCAGCGGCCGCTGGCTGCCGACAAGCTATGCTCCATTCGCGACTCCATGTCTTAGGGAAGAAGGCCTACCCATATGCGCATTCTCGTTACCGGCGGTGCCGGCTTTATTGGATCGGCGCTGATTCGCCACCTGATCCGCAACACCGAACACGAGGTGCTCAACCTCGACAAGCTGACCTACGCAGGCAACCTGGAGTCGCTTTCGAGTATCGCCGCCGACACCCGCTACGAGTTCGTCCAGGCCGATATCGTCGACCAGGCCAGCGTCAGCGCCGTGCTCGAGCGTTTCCAGCCCCAGGCGATCATGCACCTGGCCGCCGAGTCCCACGTCGACCGCTCCATCGACGGTCCGTCGGACTTCATCCAGACCAACATCGTCGGCACCTACAGCCTGCTGGAAGCCGCCCGCGCCTACTGGCAGGCCCTGCCGCCGACGGAAAAAAGCGCCTTGCGTTTCCACCACATTTCCACCGACGAGGTGTACGGCGACCTGCACGGCGTCGACGACCTGTTCACCGAAACCACGCCCTACGCCCCCAGCTCGCCCTACTCCGCCAGCAAGGCCGCGTCCGACCACCTGGTCCGCGCCTGGCAGCGCACCTACGGCCTGCCGGTACTGGTCACCAACTGCTCGAACAACTACGGGCCGTTCCACTTCCCGGAAAAGCTCATCCCGCTGGTGATCCTCAACGCCCTGGCCGGAAAACCGCTGCCGGTATACGGCAACGGCCTGCAAGTGCGCGACTGGCTGTTCGTCGAAGACCACGCCCGCGCCCTGCTCAAGGTGGTGACCGAAGGCGTGGTCGGCGAGACCTACAACATCGGCGGCCACAACGAACAGACAAACATCGACGTGGTGCGCGGCATCTGCCAACTGCTGGAAGAACTGGCGCCACGCAAGCCCGAAGGCGTGCAGCACTACGCCGACCTGATCACTTTCGTCCAGGACCGCCCCGGCCACGACCTGCGCTACGCCATCGACGCCGGCAAGATCGAGCGCGAACTGGGCTGGGTACCGCAAGAAACCTTCGCCAGCGGCCTGCGCAAGACCGTGCAGTGGTACCTGGACAACCAGGAATGGTGCCAGCACGTGCAGGACGGCAGCTACCAAGGGCAACGCCTCGGCTTCACTGACTTCAAGGATCTGATCGCATGATGAAAGGTATCGTTCTGGCGGGTGGCTCGGGCACCCGCCTGCACCCGATCACCCTGGGTGTGTCCAAGCAACTGCTGCCGGTCTACGACAAACCGATGATCTATTACCCGATCTCGGTGCTGATGCTGGCCGGCATCAAGGACATCCTGCTGATCTCCACCCCCCAGGACCTGCCGCAGTACCGCAACCTGCTGGGCGACGGCAGCCAGTTCGGGGTGCGCTTCAGCTACGCCGAACAACCGTCGCCGGACGGCCTGGCGCAGGCGTTCCTGATCGGCGAGGAATTCATTGGCGACGACCCTGTGTGCCTGATCCTCGGCGACAACATCTTCCACGGCCAACACTTCACCGAGAAGCTGCAGAACGCCGCGGCGAAACCGTCCGGAGCGACGGTCTTCGGCTACTGGGTCAAGGACCCGCAGCGCTTTGGCGTGATCGACTTCGACGCACAGGGCAACGCCCTTTCGATCGAGGAAAAGCCCCAGCACCCCAAGTCCAGCTACGCCGTGACCGGGCTGTACTTCTACGACAACTCAGTGGTCGAGATCGCCAAGGCGGTCAAGCCTTCGGCGCGCGGTGAACTGGAAATCACCGACGTCAACAATGCCTACCTGCAACGCGGCGACCTCAGTGTCGAACGTTTCGGCCGCGGCTTCGCCTGGCTCGACACCGGCACCCACGACAGCCTGCTGGAAGCCTCGCAGTACGTGCAGACCATCGAGCACCGCCAGGGCCTGAAAGTCGCCTGCCTCGAGGAAATCGCCTACAACCAGGGCTGGATCGACCGCGAGCATCTGCTCGAACACGCCAAGTATTTCGGCAAGACCGGCTACGGCCAATACCTCTACAGCCTGGCGGGAGAAACCCAATGAAGGTCCTGGCCACCGAACTGCCCGGCGTGCTGATCATCGAACCCAAGGTCTTTGGCGACGAACGCGGTTTTTTCTACGAGAGCTTCAATGCCAAGGCGTTCGAAGAAGCAACCGGCGTGCGCACCCAGTTCGTCCAGGACAACCATTCGCGCTCGCAAAAGGGCGTGCTGCGTGGCCTGCACTACCAGATCGAAAACACCCAGGGAAAACTGGTGCGGGTAGTCGCCGGCGAAGTGCTCGACGTGACGGTGGATATCCGCCGCAGCTCGCCGCACTTCGGTAAGTGGGTCGGGGTGCGGTTGTCCGCGGACAACCATCGCCAGCTGTGGGTACCGGAAGGCTTCGCCCATGGTTTCGTGGTGCTGAGCGAGTACGCCGAGTTCCTCTACAAGACCACCGACTACTACACCCCGGCGTCCGAACGCTGCATTCGCTGGGACGATCCGACCCTGGCTATCGACTGGCAACTCACAGGCCCGGCGCAGCTCTCGGCCAAGGATCAGGCCGGCAAATTGCTCAGTGAAGCCGAGCTGTTCCCATGAGTGGCCGGTTGAAGATCCTGATCAGCGGCCAGCACGGCCAGGTCTCCCAGGCCCTGCAACAGCGCCTGGGAAACCAGCACGAGTTGATCGTGCCGGGGCGCGGCCTGCTCGACCTGACAAACCCGGACGCCATTCGCCAGCAAGTGCGCAGCCTGCGCCCGCAGTTGATCATCAACGCGGCCGCCTACACCGCCGTCGATCAGGCCCAGAGCGAGCCGGAGCTGGCCTTCGCGATCAATGCCAGCGCCCCCGGCGTGTTCGCCGAGGAAGCACGGGAACTGGGTATCCCACTGATTCACTACTCCACCGATTATGTCTTCGACGGCAGCAAGCAGGCCCCCTACACCGAAGACGATGAACCCAACCCGCTGAGCGTCTACGGCCAGAGCAAACTCGCCGGCGAACGGGCCATCGGCGCGGCAGGTGGTGAACACCTGATCCTGCGTACCAGTTGGGTGTATTCGAACATCGGCAAGAACTTCCTGCTGACCATGCAACGCCTGCTGCAGGAAAAACCGCACTTGCGCGTGGTCGCCGACCAGATCGGCGCGCCTACCTGGGCCGGCACCATCGCCGCCAGCACCGCCGCCCTGATCGAGCGCTGGCAGGCCGGCCAGCCAGGAGCCTGGGGGACCTACCACCTGACCGCTGCTGGCGAGACCTCCTGGTTCGGCTTCGCCCAAGCCATTGGCGAGCACCTGCTGGCCCAAGGCAAAACCTGCGCGGCCCTGGAGGCGATCCCCTCCAGCGCCTATCCGACACCCGCGCCACGGCCGCTGAACTCGCGCCTCGATTGCCGCCGCCTGGAGCGCGAGTGGGGCGTGCGCCAGCCTGAGTGGCGCAGCGCATTGCACGAGTGTCTTGCCGGGCAGGGGTAGGCATAATGCGCCTGTACCCACAGGCGCATCGTCCCCATGACTCCACCTCTCCCCCGACGCCCCCGCTGGCGTAGCCTGGCTTTGCTGGCCCTGTGCCTGGCGCCGCTGCTGTGGCCGCTGGAGCACCTGGCCGAGCGTTATTACCGCAGCGAACTGGCGGGCCAGAACCGCCAGACCCTCGACCTCTACGTCGCCAACCTGCTGGGCACCCTGCACCGCTATGAGGTGCTGCCGCAGATTCTCGGCGAGCTGCCGGCGTTGCGTGCGGTCCTCGGTGCGCCGGATGACGGTGTGACCCAGGGCAACGCCAACCGCCTGCTGAAAAACATCAGCGCCCAGACCGGGGCCGAAGTGATGTACCTGATGGACACCTCCGGCAACACCCTGGCGGCATCCAACTGGGACAAGCACGACAGTTTCGTCGGCCGCAATTTCTCCTTCCGCCCCTATTTCAGCGAAGCCA
This sequence comes from Pseudomonas sp. NFACC41-3, assembly GCF_900109505.1. Lineage (NCBI taxonomy): Bacteria > Pseudomonadati > Pseudomonadota > Gammaproteobacteria > Pseudomonadales > Pseudomonadaceae > Pseudomonas > Pseudomonas sp. NFACC41-3. Next base: position 247,669 of record NZ_FOAE01000006.1, on the reverse strand, counting down.
TGGCCGGGCGCCTGGGGCGTTTCTTCGGCCTGGGCACCACCTCGGCCAAGCGCGGTTATTTCTTCGCCGCCGCCGTGCGCAACGGCGAGAAAATCATCGGCGTGCTGGTGGTCAAGGTCGACCTGGACCATACCGAAAGTCTCTGGGGCAAGACCCCCGAGCAACTGGTGGTCACCGACCACAATGGCGTAGTGATCCTCACTTCGCGCGCGGAATGGCGTTTCCGCTCGACCCGCCCACTGACTGAAGACGAAAGCCAGGCCATCGTCGCCATCCAGCCCTACCCGACCCGTGATCCACGGCCGTTGAACCTCGACTCCAACGCCTGGCTGACCCAGACCCGGCAGATCGACGAAACCGGCTGGAGCGTGAGCATCCTCGCCCCGCGCACCCTGATCGACCGCCCGGTACGCACCGTGGTGGCGGTGGGCGGCGCCACACTGCTGGTCTTGATGCTGCTGCTCGGCTTGATGATGCAGCGTCGTCGCCACTACCTGGAGCGCATAGCCTTCGAAGCCAAGGCCCGGCGCGAATTGGAAATGCGCGTGGCCGAACGCACCAGCGACCTGGAAGGCCTGAACCGCCGCCTCAGGCAGGAAGTGCTGGAACGCGAACACGCCCAGCAGGAACTGGTGCGCGCCCAGGACGACCTGGTGCAGGCCGGCAAGCTCTCGGCCCTGGGCACCATGTCGGCGAGCATCAGCCATGAGCTCAACCAGCCGCTGGCGGCGATCCGCAGCTACGCGGAAAACGCCGAGGTGCTGCTGGACCACCAGCGCACCGAGGACGCCCGCGGCAACCTCAAGCTGATCAGCGAGCTGACCGGGCGCATGGCCTCGATCATCGCCCACCTGCGCGCCTTTGCCCGCCGCGACCGCCACGCGCCGGAAAGCGTCGCCCTGCAACCGGCGCTGGACGACGCCCTGGCGCTGCTGGCCAAGCGCCGACGGGCGATGGAAGTGGAGCTGATCCGCGACCTGCCGGCGGCCACCCTGTGGGTCGAGGCCGGGGAAACGCGGCTGCGCCAGGTGCTCGGCAACCTGCTGGCCAACGCCCTGGACGCGCTGACCGAAAAAGGCCCGCCGCGCAAACTCTGGCTGAGTGCCGAATCCACCGCCACGGGCGTCAATCTGTACATTCGCGACAACGGCCCGGGCTTCTGCATGGAGGCCCTGGGCCGCGCCGGCGAGCCTTTCTACACCACCAAGACCCGCACCCAGGGCCTTGGCCTGGGCCTGGCGATCTGCGACACCCTGATGCGCGCCTTTGGCGGTGAACTGTCGTTCTCCAACCACCGCGAAGGCGGCGCCCTGATTACCCTGCGGCTGCGCGCCGGCGCGCCGGGAGTGAGCCTGCAACCGTCCGAGGACCGCAGCGTATGAGTACACCGATCACCAGTGACGTGCAGGTGGTGTTGATCGACGACGATCCGCACCTGCGCCAGGCGCTGAGCCAGACCCTGGACCTGGCCGGGCTGAAGATCCTGCCGCTGGGTGAAGCCCAGGGCCTGGCCGCGCGCCTGGAGCGCGACTGGCCGGGGGTAGTGGTCAGCGACATCCGCATGCCCGGCATGGACGGCCTCGAACTGCTCGGCGAACTGCACGGCCAGGACCCTGAGCTGCCGGTGCTGCTGATCACCGGCCACGGCGATGTGCCGCTGGCGGTGCAGGCGATGCGCGCCGGGGCCTACGACTTCCTGGAGAAACCCTTCGCCAGCGATGCCCTGCTCGACAGCGTGCGCCGCGCCCTGGCGCTGCGCCGCCTGGTGCTGGACAACCGCAGCCTGCGCCTGGCCCTGAGCGATCGCCAGGAGCTCAGCGCGCGGCTGGTCGGGCTGTCGGCGCCGATCCTGCGTTTACGTGAACAGATCGGCGCCCTGGCGGCGACCAAGGCCGACGTGCTGATCCTCGGCGAGACCGGCGCCGGCAAGGAAGTGGTGGCGCGGGCGCTGCATGATCTGTCGAGCCGGCGCAACGGCCCGTTCGTGGCGATCAACGCCGGCGCCCTGGCCGAATCGGTGGTCGAAAGCGAACTGTTCGGCCACGAGCCGGGGGCCTTTACCGGCGCGCAGAAACGCCGCATCGGCAAGTTCGAATTCGCCAACGGCGGCACGCTGTTCCTCGATGAAATCGAAAGCATGAGCCTGGACGTGCAGGTCAAGCTGCTGCGCATGCTGCAGGAGCGGGTGGTGGAGCGCCTGGGCGGCAATCAACTGATCCCGCTGGACATCCGCATCATCGCCGCGACCAAGGAAGACCTGCGCCAGGCGGCCGACCAGGGGCGCTTTCGCGCCGACCTGTATTACCGCCTGAATGTCGCGCCGCTGCGTATTCCTCCGTTGCGCGAGCGTGGCGAAGACGCCCTGTTGCTGTTCCAGCATTTCGCCGACGAGGCCAGCGCCCGCCACGGCCTGCCGCCCCACGAACTGCAACCGGGACAGCGCGCCCTGCTGCTGCGCCACAGCTGGCCGGGCAACGTGCGCGAACTGCAGAACGCCGCCGAACGCTTCGCCCTCGGCCTGGAACTGGCCCTGGACAACAGCACGCCGGACGGCAGCCCACAACCGGCGCCGACGGTGGTCGAGGGCGGCCTGAGCGAGCAGGTGGAGAACTTCGAAAAGAGCCTGATCGCCGCCGAGCTGGCCCGCTCCCACAACTCGCTGCGCAGCCTCGCCGAAGCCCTGGGTATTCCACGCAAGACCCTGCATGACAAACTGCGCAAACACGGCCTGAGCTTCGGCGACAGCGGCGCCAGTTCGGGCGGCGACGATAGCGAGTGAGCGATGCCGACTAATCTTGTTAATGCACCATTTCACCACCGAGGCCCTGCATGAACCGCGACAGTCGTCACCTGGAATCCATCCTCCACCACGACATTCCCCTGACGCGGGACATGGGCCTGAAAGTGCTCGACTGGCACGCGCATGAGCTGCGCCTGCAACTGCCGCTGGAAGCCAACGTCAATCACAAGAGCACCATGTTCGGCGGCAGCCTGTATTGCGGCGCGGTGCTGGCCGGCTGGGGCTGGCTGCATCTGCGGCTGAAAGAAGCGGGGATCGACGACGGGCACATCGTGATTCAGGAAGGGCAGATCAATTACCCGCTACCGGTGACCAGCGACGCCACGGCCATCTGCGCCGCGCCGAGCGAAGAGGTGTGGCACAGGTTCCTGACCATGTATGAGCGCTACGGCCGCGCGCGGCTGATTCTGCACACCCGGGTGGTGAATGCCGGCAGCGATGAAGATGCGGTGCGTTTCACCGGGCAGTACGTGTTGCACCGCTGAGCCTGTAGCCGCTGGCGCAGCCTGTGATCGGCTGCGCAGCAGTCGTAAACGGCCAGCGCGGTGTGTCAGACGGAATATCGCCAGTCGATCCACAGCCGCTTCGCGCGCAGGCTGCGCCAGCGGCTACAAGGATCAGCCGCGCGCCAGTTCCAGCAAGCGCCCACGCCATGCGGCCTTGGCCGGCAGCGCCAGGAAGAAGCCATTGAGCAGCGACTCCCGCGCCGGGTAGCAGAACGGCGCGCCACTCAAATCCAGCACCTCGCCTCCAGCGCCCTCCAGCACGCCTTGGGCCGCCGCGGTGTCCCACTGCGAGGTCGGCGCCAGTCGCGGATAACAATCCGCCGCGCCTTCGGCCAACAGGCAGAACTTCAACGAGCTGCCGATGTTCGCCAGCTGCAACTCGCCCAGGGTCGCGCTCAACCCGGCCAGCAGACGCTCCTGCTCGGGGCTGGTATGCCGACGGCTGGCGACCACGGTGAAGGCTTCGCCCGCCGTCAGGCTGTCACGCACGTGGATCGCCACCGGCGCCTGGCCCTTGTCCGCGCGCCAGGCCCCAAGGCCGGCGCCGCCGAAATAGCAGCGACCGCTGGTCGGCATCGATACCACGCCGAACACCACCCGGCCGTCTTCGATCAGGGCGATATTGACGGTGAACTCTTCGCTGCCGGAGATGAACTCCTTGGTGCCGTCCAGCGGGTCCACCAGCCACCAGCGCTGCCAGCCGGCACGCACGTCCCGGGGAATGTCGGCGTCTTCTTCGGAGAGCACCGGGATGCTCGGGTCCAGCGCGGTCAGGCCTTGCACGATCAGGTGATGGGCCGCCAGGTCGGCGGCGGTCACCGGCGACTCGTCGGCCTTGCTGGTGACGGCGACGTTGGCGCGCCAGAACGGCAGGATCGCTTCGCCCGCCTGCAAGGCCAGGTCGATCACTGGCGCCAGCAACGGATGGGGAAAATTCATCGATGGTTCACTCATGCTTGGAAGGCGCCGCGCTGGGTCAGCAGGTCGCGGGCCAGATACAGCGCGGCCAGGGCGCGGCCCTCGGTGAATTGCGGATTCTGCGCCAGGCTCGACAGCTCGCGCAGGTTGATCTTGTCCACGCGCATCGGCTCGGGCTCGTCGCCCTCCAGCCGCTCCTCGTAGAGGTCGGTGGCCAGCACCACCTGGATCTTCTGGCTCATGTAGCCGGGGGACAACGACAGCTCGGTCAGGTGTTCCAACTGCCGCGCGCCAAAACCGGCTTCCTCCTTGAGCTCACGTTCGGCGGCGGCCAGCACATCCTCGCCAGGCTCGATCAGGCCCTTGGGCAGCGACAGCTCGTAGGCGTCGGTGCCGCCGCAATATTCTTCGACCAACACCGCATGATCGGCATCGAGCATCGCCACGATCATCACCGCGCCATAGCCCGCGCCCTTGCCCACCAGGCGCTCGTAGGTGCGCTCCACACCGTTGGAAAAGCGCAACTGCACCGCTTCGACGCAAAACAGACGGCTGGTGGCGACGATCTCGCGGGCGAGTACGGTGGGTTTCTGGCGCATAAAAGGCTCCTTGGCGTGAACGCGCTACTATAACGCGGCTTTCCCGATTGTTTGTGTCGGATATCTTTCTCCCGTTCGAGACGTTTTCCATGCCTTCACTGCCTTGGCGCGACATCGATACCGTTCTGCTGGATATGGACGGTACCTTGCTGGACCTGCACTACGACAACCACTTCTGGATGGAGCACCTGCCCCAGCGCTATGCCGAGCTGCATGGCGTCAGCCGCGCCATGGCGGAAATGGAATTGCAGCCGCTGTTCGAGCATAACGCCGGACAGTTGCAGTGGTATTGCCTGGACTTCTGGAGCGCCGAACTGAAATTGCCGGTGCGCGAACTGAAGCTGGAGACCGCCCACCTGATCGCCCTGCGCCCGGACGCCGACACCTTTCTCGCGGCGATCAAGCAGGCTGGCAAACGCGTGGTGCTGATCACCAATGCGCACCGCGATTCGTTGTCATTGAAATTGGAAAAAGTCGAGCTGGCGCCCTATTTCGAACGTTTGATCAGTTCCCACGATTACGGCTTCGCCAAGGAGAACCCGCAGTTCTGGGATGCGTTGCAAGCGGATATCGGCTTCGACCCGGCACGCAGCCTGTTTATCGACGATACCCTGCCGATCCTGCGCAGCGCGCGGGATTTCGGCGTGGCTCATCTATTGGCGGTGAGTGAACCGGACAGCCGCAAGGGGCCGAAGGACACGGCGGAGTTTGCCGCGCTGGGGGATTATCGAGCATTGATCGAAGGGTTGTAGAGCAATCCTGTAGCTGCTGCCCCAGGCTGCGATCGACCGTGAAAAGGTCGTAGCGATGTTGATCGCCAAAGGTCCTTCGGACCTTATCGCAGCCTTCGGCAGCGGCTACAGACCGAGCATTACTCGGGAATGCGCAGTACCTGGCCCGGATAGATCTTGTCCGGGTGCGACAGCAGCGGCTTGTTGGCCTCGAAAATCTTGTTGTACTTGTTGGCGTCGCCGTACACGGCCTTGGAAATGGCGCTGAGGGTGTCGCCTTTTTTCACGGTGACGAAACGCGCGGCAGCAGCCACAGGACCGGTGACGGTGATCTGATCGTCGACGCTGCCGACACCTTCGATGTTGCCCACGGCCAGCAGAATCTTTTCCTTCTCTTCCTGGCTGGCCACTTCACCGGTCACGATGACCTTGTCGCCTTCCACGGTAGCCTGGACGTTGGGGTTACCCAGGCCGACCTTGGCGATGTGCTCCTTCAGCTGTTCGCCCGCATTGGCGTTACCCGGCGTCAACAAATCAATAAGCTTTTCGCCCGCTTCTTTCACAAAGCTAAAAATACTCATGGTGCACACTCCTTGGGTTTAATAGGTCCAGACGCGAAAGACTAGACCAGCCTTGAGAGACGAGGTTCAAAATCGACCAATGACGCTGTGCACGGCAAGCACGCTAGAATCGCCTCCCCCCGCGCCCAGGAAGCGAAGATGGACATCAAGCAACTGAAATTCCTCATCGCTCTCGACGAAACCCGCCACTTTGGCCAGGCCGCCGCGCGCTGCCACATCACCCAGCCGACCCTGTCCATGCGCCTGCGCAACCTCGAGGAAGAACTCGAGCTGTCGCTGGTCAACCGCGGCCAGCGTTTCGAGGGGTTCACCGCTCCGGGGGAACGGGTGCTGGCCTGGGCCCGCAGCGTGCTGGCCGCCTACGACGGGCTGCAGGCCGAGGCGGCCGCTTGTCGCGGCAATCTGGTCGGTACCCTGCGCCTGGGGGTGGTGCCGCTGTCGAGCTTCGACCCGCTGCCACTGATGCAGCGCCTGCACCAGGCGCACCCGAATGTGCGCTTCGAGTTGTCGGCGCTAAGTTCCGAGCAGATCCTCGAACAGCTGGCGAGCAATCGCCTGGATATCGGCGTTTCCTATCTGGAGCGCCTGGACAGCGAACGCTTCGAAGCCCTGGCCCTGGGCGAAACCCGCATGGGCCTGCTCTACGACCAACGCTTCTTCAGCTTCGGCGAGCAGCCCCTGAGTTGGGAGGCCGTGATCGAACTGCCGCTGGGCATGCTGACCAGCGGCATGCATTTTCGCCAGTCCATCGACCATAACTTCCACAGCCGCGGCCTCACCCCACAACCGCTACTGCAGACCGATGCCGTGCATCAATTGCTACAAGCCGTACATGGCGGCCTGTGCTGCGCGATCATGCCGCTGGACGGCGGCCTGGAAGCCCTCACCGAGCACCTGCGCCTGCAGCCCATCGCAGACGCCAACACCCTGGCGCACCTGGGCCTGATTATGCGCCGCAGCGCACCGCGCTCGGCCCTGGCCGAGGCATGCTTCGCCCTGCAGCAGAAATCACCGAGCGAGTCTTGATCGACGCCATCTATCGGCACATCAGTACTAGCAATTAGACGCGACACTTTGACGCGCTTAGTCTTAGGGCTGGATATTCCGCCGGTGATGCCCCATGAAACCCCAGCGCCCGGCTTGCGCGACGCCTTCTGCGAAAACGCCCGCGCCCGCCGCCAGTCAGAACTACCGCTACAGCAACCTCGACCACACGGAATCGGCCAGCACCGCGCTCGCCGAGGAAGTCGCGCTGGCGATCGCCTATAACGGCATCAGCCAGGCCGTGATGCTGGTCACCCCCAGCGACCTGGAAGACTTCATCGTCGGCTTCAGCCTCGGCAGCGGCATCATCGGCGACGCCTCGGACATCTACGACCTGCAACTGAGCGGCAGCGGTTCGGCCCAGTACGCCCAGGTGCAGATCTCCAGCCGCGCCTTCTGGAACCTCAAGCAGCAACGCCGGCAACTGGCGGGTACCAGCGGGTGCGGCCTGTGCGGCGTGGAAGCCGTGGAGCAGGCCCTGCCGGACCTCAAGGTGCTGCCCGGCGCGCCATTGCCGCCCGCCCAATGGCTCGATGGCCTGCGCCAGCGCATCAGCGCCTTCCAGCCCCTGGGTCAGCACTCCGGCGCGGTGCATGCGGCGGTGTTCATGAACGCCCAGGGCGAGCTGCTGCTGGGGCGCGAAGATATCGGCCGGCACAACGCCCTGGACAAGCTGATTGGCGCATTGATCCGCCAGAACATAGCCACTGCCGGCGGCGTGGCCATCGTCACCAGCCGGTGCAGCCTGGAACTGATCCAGAAAGTCCTGCGTGCCGGCATCCAGACCCTGGTCAGTCTGTCGGCGCCCACCGGCCTGGCCCTGCAATGGGCACGCCGGCACAACCTCAACCTCATTCACCTGCCGCAAAAAAGTGCGCCACGGGTCTATAGCCCTGCGATGGAGAAACCAGCGTGACCACTCATCACCAAGCCGACCAGACACCTACCCCGCGCTACAAGCCCTACAAGGGCCCGGCCGGCGGCTGGGGCGCGCTCATCAGCGTCGCCCAGGCCTGGCTGACGAGTGACAACGCCCTGAAAAACCTGCGCATGATGCTCAAGACCAACCAGAACGGCGGTTTCGACTGCCCGGGCTGTGCCTGGGGCGACTCGCCGGAAAGCGGCATGGTCAAGTTCTGCGAGAACGGCGCCAAGGCGGTGAACTGGGAGGCCACCAAACGCCGCGTGGATGGCAAGTTCTTCGCCAAACACAGCGTCAGCTCGCTGCTGGAGCAGAGCGACTACTGGCTCGAATACCAGGGCCGCCTGACCGAGCCCCTGAGCTACGACGCCGAAACCGACCGCTACAAGCCCATCAGTTGGGAAGCCGCCTTCGCCCTGATCGGCAAGCACCTGCGGGCACTGCCCAACCCAAACATGGCCGAGTTCTACACCTCGGGTCGCGCCAGCAATGAAGCGGCGTATCTGTACCAGTTGTTCGTGCGCGCCTATGGCACCAACAACTTCCCCGACTGCTCGAACATGTGCCACGAAGCCAGCGGCGTGGCCCTGGCGCAAAGCGTCGGCGTCGGCAAAGGCACCGTGACCTTCGACGACTTCGAGCATGCCGATGCGATTTTCGTCTGGGGCCAGAACCCCGGCACCAACCACCCTCGGATGCTCGAACCGCTGCGCGAAGCGGTGAAACGCGGGGCCCAGGTGGTGTGCATCAACCCGCTGAAAGAACGCGGCCTGGAACGCTTCCAGCATCCGCAGCACCCGATCGAAATGCTCACCAACGGCAACAAGCCGACCAACACCGCCTACTTCCGCCCGGCCCTGGGCGGCGACATGGCGGTGGTGCGCGGCATGGCCAAGTTCCTCCTGCAATGGGAACGCGACGCCCAGAAGACTGGCGCGCCGGCGGTGTTCGATCACGACTTCCTCAACGAACACACCGCCGCCGTGCTGGATTACCTGAGCGTCATCGACGACACCCCATGGGACGACATCGTCGAGCAGTCCGGCCTGACCCTGGTGGAGATCGAGCGCGCGGCGCGCATGTACGCCAAGGGCAAGAACGTGATCATGTGCTGGGCCATGGGTATCACCCAGCATCGCCACTCGGTGCCGACCATCCAGGAAATCGCCAACCTGATGCTGCTGCGCGGCAATATCGGCCGTCCGGGCGCCGGCCTGTGCCCGGTGCGCGGCCACAGCAACGTGCAGGGCGACCGCACCATGGGCATCAACGAACAGCCGCCAGTGGCCTTCCTCGACGCCCTGGAGCGGCGCTTCCAGTTCAAGGTGCCGCGCGAGAACGGCCATAACGTGGTCGAGGCGATCCACGCCATGCTCGAAGGCCGTTCGACAGTCTTCATCGGCCTGGGCGGCAACTTCGCTCAGGCTACCCCGGACAGCCCGCGAACCTTCCAGGCCCTGCGCAACTGCGACCTGACCGTGCAGATCAGCACCAAGCTCAATCGCAGCCACCTGGCCCATGGCAAGGAAGCACTGATCCTGCCGTGCCTGGGCCGCACCGACATCGACCTGCAGAGCGAAGGCGCGCAAGCGGTGACCGTGGAAGACTCCTTCAGCATGGTCCACGCCTCCAACGGCCAGTTGCAGCCGCTATCGCCACAGATGCGTTCGGAGCCGTCGATCCTCGCCGGCATCGCCGCCGCTACCCTGGGCAGCCATCCGGTGGACTGGAACTGGCTGGTGGCCGACTACAGCCGTATCCGCGACCTGATCGCCGATACCATTCCCGGCTTCAAGGACTTCAACCAGCGAGTGAAGAACCCTGGTGGTTTCTACCTCGGCAACTCGGCCGGCGCGCGGCGCTGGAACACCCCGTCGGGCCGCGCCAATTTCCGCCCGAACCTGCTGCCCAGGGATCTGGTGCACGAACGCACCCGCGCCACCGGGCAGTTGCCGGACCTGATCATGCAGTCGATGCGCTCCCACGATCAGTACAACACCACCATCTACGGCCTGGACGACCGCTACCGTGGCGTGAAGGGCCAGCGCGACGTGCTGTTCGTCAACGAAGCCGACATCATCCGCCTGGGCTTCAAGCCAGGGCAGAAAGCCGACATCGTCTCGTTGTGGGATGACGGCCGCGAGCGTCGGGTCAAGGGTTTCACCCTGCTGGCCTTCGATATTCCGGCTGGGCAGGCCGCGGCCTATTACCCAGAGGTGAACCCGCTGGTGCCGCTGGAAAGCATCGGGGACGGCAGCTACACCCCGACCTCGAAGTTCGTCGCGATCCGCCTGGAAGCGGCCAGCGACAGCGGCTTGATCATGGCCCGGTCGGCCTGATCGACGAAATCGCTGGCCCTGTAGCCGCTGCCGCAGGCTGCGATAAGGCGCGCAGCGCCTTCCAGGGCCCTCAAGAGCAACGTCTCCTACGGAGCCGATCGCAGCCTGCGGCAGCGGCTACAGTCAGGAGGTTCCAGCGGCGGCGAAATCGCAGGCACAAAAAAGGCCGCTTCCATCCAGAAGCGGCCTTTTCCAAGTAGCTACAGACTCGCGAAAACGGGATAAGTTCCCTACTAAAAACAATAAGTTACGAGATTGTGTACAACTCGTGCTATTCGTCGGATTTCGATTGTAAGCGCCTCAACACAGCCTCAGGATCGCGCCGTCATCCCTTTGAGGCTCCTCTATGAAGTTCTCCTCGATTCTCTTGTTGTCCCTTGGCCTGGTCAGCGGCGTCGCCTCTGCCGGCGGCACCACAGAAGCAGGTGTGGGCGGCGCATTGGGCGGGGTTCTAGGCTCAGTCGTCGGTCAGTCGATTGGTGGCAACACCGGTTCCACCATCGGTGCCGCATTGGGCGGCGCGGGCGGCAGTGCCGTGGGTGCCGACAGACGCAGCCGTGGCGAAGCCGCTATCGGTGGCGCGCTGGGCGCAGCCGGCGGTAACGTGGTCGGTCGCAGCGTGGGGGGCACCACTGGCAGCCTGATCGGCGCAGCCGCGGGCGGTGGCGTCGGCGGCGCACTGGGTAACCACATGGGCAACTCCAGCGATCGTGACGATCGCCGCTACCGCGATCGCGACTACGACGACCGTCGCTACTACCGCGACGGCCATCCGGGTCGTGGCCATGCCTACGGGCATCGCAAGCACAAACGTCACTGGCGCGACTAAGACCTGAAACGGTCGCACCCCGCTGACACAAAGACCGCAGCCTGACGGCAGCTCCTGCCAGACAGGGTTCATCACCCCCGGGATGAACCCCAAGGAGCCGCCCGAAGCAGGCTGCGGTCTTTTTTGTACCTTACACCAGCAAGCGTTCCAGCGCTGCACGCAGCCCGGCGGGAATCCCTACCGGCTGATTCGATGCCCGATCGACGAACACATGCACGAAGCGCCCCGCCGCGCAGGCATCGGTTTCCCCCGCCTTGAACACCGCCAGCTCGTACTGCACCGAACTGTTGCCCAGCTTGCCGACGCGCAGGCCGATCTCGATGCGCTCGGGGAAAGCGATCGAGGCAAAGTAATCGCAGGCCGAACTCACCACGAAGCCCACCACCTCGCCGTCATGGATATCCAGGCCGCCCTCCTCGATCAGGTAGGTGTTCACCGCCGTGTCGAAGAAGCTGTAGTAGGTGACGTTATTCACATGACCGTACACATCGTTGTCGTGCCAGCGCGTGATGATGGGCTGGAAGTGGCGGTAGTCGGTGCGTTGCGGCATACGGTCGGTCATTGGCGGGTTCTCGAAGGCGAGGTATCTGGAAGGCGACCATGATGGGGTCGATCAGGCGACGCCTATTTCAACCGATGGCCCGGTGATCGGCAAACCCTTTGCCAGCCTGCACCAGCTCGTCAATCAACCGCGCCGGCTTCCAGTGCGCGCCCGACTCGGCTTGCAGCCGCAGCAGCCCCTGCTGGATGGATACCAACCCCTGCCGATCCGCCCAGCTCATCGGCCCGCCCTTGTCCGCCGGAAAGCCATAACCGTTGAGGTACACCAGGTCGATGTCGTGGGCCGAGCCGGCAATGCCTTCCTCGAGAATCTTCGCGCCTTCGTTGACCAGCGCCAGCAGGCAGCGCTCGAGGATTTCCTCGGGACCGATGTCGCGACGACGGTAGCCCAGGCCTTCGCTGACTTCCTGAACCAGGGCATCGACCTGCACATCGTGCTCGGCCTGACGACTGCCGGGCTCGTAGTGGTAATAACCCTTGCCACTCTTCTGGCCAAAACGACCCGCCTCGCACAGGCGATTATCCACCTGCACTTCGTGCGCCTCCTGGCCTTTGCCGGCCAGCTGCCGGGCGCGCCATTCCAGGTCGATGCCGACCACGTCGTACATGCGGAACGGGCCCATGGCAAAACCGAAACCCTGCAATGCGGCATCCACCTGATAAGGGAAAGCCCCTTCCAGCAACATCTTGCGCGCCTCCAGCACATAGGTGCGCAACATGCGGTTGCCGATGAATCCAGGGCAGTTGCCGGACACCACACTGACCTTGCCCATACGCTCGCCCAGCGCCAGCGCGGCCTCGAGCACCTGCGGCGCAGTCGCGGCGCCCCGCACGATTTCCAGCAGCTTCATGATGTGGGCCGGGCTGAAGAAGTGCAGGCCCAGCACCTGTCTTGGGCGCCGGGTGACCGCGGCGATGGCGTCGATATCCAGCGCCGAGGTATTACTGGCGAGGATCGCCCGCGGCTGGAGCAGGCCATCGAGTTCGCGGAAGATTTGCTGCTTCAGCTCGAGGTTCTCGTAGATCGCCTCGATCACCAGATCCACATCGCGGATCGCCGGATAGTCCGCCGCCGCGCTTATCCGGGCCCGGCGCGCACCGGCCTCTGCCTGATCGATCCGCCCCTGACGCACGTTGTGTGCATAAGTCTCGGTCACCGCTGTCAGCGCCTGTTCGAGCATCTGCGGATTGTTGTCCACCCACTGCACCGCGACCCCGGCATTGGCCAGGCACATCACGATCCCGCGGCCCATGGTCCCGGCACCGATCACCGCGGCGCGCTGAATATCGATCTGGCTCATAGTGGCTCCCCTGTAGGTGGCTCAAAGACGCAAACCACCATAATCAGGCCCAGGGCATTTTTGAAATTTATTCCTGTGATGGGCGGCATTCAGCAGATGGATCGGGCAGGTATCAATCCTGAAGGTGATGTTCGGCCCAATCGCGCACTTCGGCGTAGGGATAATCCTCGAGCACCGCGAAACCCGGGATCGACCGCGCCTTGAGTTTGGTGAACAGCGGCACGCTGATTCCACAGAGAAAGCGCGTCAGCCGTTCCGCCCCTGGAACCGTGCCGCTGTATTGGTGGTGCCTGTGGATAAATTCGCCACACAGCGCTTCGAAGTTTTTATCCACAAGCGCGGGCAAGGCTGGCGGCTCCGGCAGGCGGGCCACCTGGCCATGGCATACCGAGCAATGCCCGCACCGCCGCGGTGCCTGGTCGTCGCCGAAATACTGCGCCAGGCGATACCCCAGGCACTGCTCGGTGGCGAACAGTGCGAGCATCGCGTGGATCCGCGCGATCTCGCTGCTTTCGTGCTGTTTGAAGTAGGCATGCAGTTGCTGGCTCAGGGTCGCGGCATCGAAGCCCGTCTCCAGCAGGTTGTAGACCTCGGTCATCTGCTTGCTTTCCAGCTCGACCCAGCCCTTTTCCTGGAAGTAGTCCAGGGCCTTCACCACCCGGTTACGCTCGGCCTGATGCTGCTGATACAGCGCGTCGAAATTCACCGTGGCCCAGGTTCGGGCACGGCTGGAGGTCTCGATGATCGCCGCCACGAAGTCGCGGCGTTCACCTTCGAAACGCGCCAGCAGCGCCTGCGGTTCCTCAAGGAACTTGAAGCGGTATTCGGCGAAGTAGGCGTAACGCGGCGCGATCAGGCCGCGCAGTTCCAGCTGCACCAGCAAGGTCTTGAGCGGCAGCTGGCGAATGTTGCTCTGGTCCGCCAGCGGCCCCAGCAGGAATTCCCATTGCCCGTCAGGCGCGGCGCCCTGCAACTCGTCCAGCACACAACGAATGCCTTCCAGCTCCGGCGTGTCGCCGTAGACGAAGTTTTCCAGCACGTTGAGGCTGTCGCGGTTGGCCAGCACCAGGCAGTCCGAAGGTTGGCCATCACGCCCGGCGCGGCCAATTTCCTGGCTGTAGTTCTCGATGGATTTGGGCAGGTCGAAATGCACCACATTGCGGATGTCGCTCTTGTCGATGCCCATGCCGAAAGCGATGGTGGCGACGATGCAATTGGACTGGCCCGCCATGAACTGACGCTGGATGGCTTCGCGCTGCTCATGGGGCAGACCGGCGTGATAAGCCTGGGCCTGAATGCCGTTGCGACTCAGATGCTCGGCGATGTGCTCGGCGGTTTTCTGCAAGGTGACATAGACGATGCTCGGCTGCCCGGGACGCTCGCTCATCCACTGCACCAGGCGCCGGCGCTTGTCCTGGCCGCGCACCGGTTCCACCAGCAGGTTGAGGTTGGGCCGGTAGAAACCGGTAGTCACCACATCCTGCCCGGCGATGGCGAATTTCGCCTGCATGTCAGCGATCACCTTGGGCGTGGCGGTAGCGGTCAGCAGCAGTGCCTGGGGAATATTGAACTGGCGCTGGTAGTCCGGCAGCTTGAGGTAGTCGGGGCGAAAGTTATGGCCCCATTCGGAGATGCAGTGCGCCTCGTCCACCACCAGCAGGGAGATCCGCACCTGCTGCAGGAAGTTGCGAAAGCGCTCGTTCTTCAGGCGCTCCACCGAGATCATCAGGATCTTCAGCTCACCGGAGCGCGCCCGCGCCATGACCTCGTTGGCGTCGTCGCGGCTCTGCGCCGAATCGATGCTCGCCGCGGCGATGCCGTGGCGCTGCAGGAACGCCAACTGGTCCTGCATCAGCGCCAGCAACGGCGAGACCACCAGGGTCAGGTGCGGCAGCAGCAAGGCCGGCAGCTGGTAGCACAGCGACTTGCCGGAGCCTGTGGGAAAGATCGCCGCCGCCGAGCGCCCGGCCAGCACGGCGCTGACCGCCGCCTCCTGGCCGGGACGGAACTGTGGATAACCGAAGACCTGTTCGAGGGTGTTGTGCATGAGCTGTCACTCCTTTGACCGCTGACGTGCCTTGAAGCCTAGCGCGGCCAGTCAGCGGGTCGAGAAAAGGTCGGGAGGAAAAGGATACGGGATGATACAGGGGGACGGAGAACGGCGTTCGGCTGGGGATGACGCGAAGTTTTTCAGGGTGTATCGCAAGCCATCGGGCACCGGTCGATGCGCGATGGCTCGCAATAGAAATCGTGCTCTTAGCGCGTCGCGCGGCAATCCACCCACTTCACGCCATTGCTCTTGTTCGCGGCGATCAGCGCCGGCACTGCGGCAGGCGCCTTGTTGTGAATGTCGTGGAACAGAATGATCCCCCGGCGCCACAGCAGCATCAGCGTCTGCACCCGCTGGCTCGCCGCGCTGGCGCTGATGCTCTTGCTCCAGTCCTGGGAGTCGACGCCCCAGAGCATTACCTTGATGCCCTGGGCCTTGAAGAACGCCGGGCTGTCGCTCGAACGCTGGCCATAAGGCGGACGGAACAGCGGCTGGTAGTCATCCGGCAAGGTGCCACGCACCAGGGTCGCGGAACGGGTGATGGACTGCTGCCATTCGCTCCAGGCGCTGTGGGACTTGTGCGCCCAGCCATGCAGGGCAACGCACTGACCGCTGTACAACTCGCGCATTTGCGCCGGCGAAGACTTGCGCAGACGTGCCTGGAACGGCTCGCCCAGGACGAAGAACAATCCGTGCAGGTCATTGGCCCGCAGCACGTTGGCCAGCGTATCGGTGTGGCCACCCGCGGCCGTCGGGCCGTCGTCAAAGGTCAGTAGAAACTGCCGGTCCGCCAATTCGTCGCCCATCAGCTCGGCGCTGTCGAAACGCTCGATCTCACTGCTGATCTTCGGAAACAAGGCCGCCAGGCGCAGCTGTTCGTTCAGATACTGCTCATGAAACTGGCGGCTCGCCTGGGCCCAGGCGTCATAGGCCGGGCTGACCGTCCCGGTGAAGCCCTGGGCCAGTTGCCGCAAGTCATCCAGGTTACGCACCGGCGGGCAGAAGGCGGCACCTTCACAGTCCTGGCTGGCGCTGTGGTAACTGCTGAGCAGGCGTATCCAGAAGCGATCGCGCACTTGCTCGACCGAATGATGGTCCAGCGCCTTGACGCCCAGGCGCTGCTTGAGGCTCGCATCGTCCAGCGCCTCGCTGGCCAGCAGGACCTTGCCGAACATCAGGATTTCCGCGCGCGAGGCGGTATCGAAACCCGCTTGCGTGGCCAGCGAACCCGGCCAGGTGCTGCGGTCGATAGTGGCGAACACCATCGGGCCGGCAGCCTGGGAAACGGCCGTCCACAGGGACAACATCAATGCAACAACCAGAACCCGCATAACAACCTCCATAAATGCATAACGCGCCGTGGGACGGCGCGTTATGGGGGTCAGATCAACACCCGTGAATCAACGGTTTTGCACACGCTCGATGGCTTTGTCATACACCGGGTTGGCCTTCTGCTGCTTGGCCAACTGATAGTGACGCAGGGCATCGGCGAACTGGCCGGCCGCTTCGTAGATCCGCGCGATGTTGTAGTAAGAACTGGCGCGCACGGTGACCGCCGAGTTGCCGCTGGCCAGGGCGATGGCCTTGCGGTTGGCCCAGATCGACTCGGCAGTGTTGCCGGCTTTCTGATAGGCCAGGCCGAGGTTGCTGTAGGCCTGACCGTAGCCGTTGTTCAGCTCGATGGCCTGACGGTAGAAGTCGATGGCTTGCTGCAGGTTACCGGCGTGGTAAGCCTCTTCGCCCTTGCGGTTCAGGGTTTTCGCATCGGCTTGCGCGCTGCTGCTGACGGCGACAGCGGCCACTTCCACTTTGTCGTCGAGCAGCGGCGATACTTCGTTCAGCACATCCTGCGCATCGACGGTCACGCCGCTGAGGGTGTTGATGTCCTGGAAGTCGCCATTGCCGGTCATGCGGAACACGGTCCACAGGTTACCGCTGCGGTCCTGCGGCACGTAGTAGGTGCGCACCAGCGACTGGCCCATGTACACGAACACCTTAGCCTGGCTGGCAGAGAGCTGGCGGGACGCCGGGCGGCCCTGGTTGCTGTAGTCATGCACCGCGTACACATAGCTTTCGCCGTAGTGTTTCTTTTCCAGGGTGATGGTTTCCGGGCCGTAGCTGTCGATATCGTCGACGTCCAGGTGGGCATCATCGCCTTGCTGGTTGCGGAAGTAGATGTTGTTGCCCGGGAAGATCATGTGCGAATCGAGATCGCTGGGGTTCGCGCCCCAGGTCAGCACCACGCGCAGACCGTCGAGGTTCTGCATCACCGGGCTGATGGCATAGGTCATGCCGCTGCACGGGCACTTGACCACCAGGTTGGAATAGCCGGGTTTCTTGATGATCAGCAGGTTGCTGGGGTCATCGGCAAAGTCGGTGGTCAGGGTCACCTGGCCTTGAGCATTGGTACGACCAACCACGCTCTGTGCGCCATTGCGCTGCACCAGCACTTCGGCGTCGGCGATCTTCTGGTCCTTGACCACCGCACTCAGCACCTCGACCGGCAGCTGCTGCGCCGTCACCGAAAACGCCAATGCCCACAACGAAAAAATCGAAGTCACGCGAAACAATCGCATACCTAATTCCCTTTAAGTGTATGAAGTCGGCACCCAAAGGTACCTGGCAGATTTCGCGCGCACGATACACAGTTTTTTCGGGATGTGCTTGCTAATCCATTGGGAAAGATGGGGGCTGCGGGAACTCCTGAAGTTTGCTGAGGGGCCGGGATGGCAAAACCTTTTCAGACAGATTTGAAACCGGGCAAACCATTAGCCGCTCGCCACGCTTTAACGACACCGATTACACCTTCAGGACTATCGTCCACACCCTCGTCGGGGTAGAAGAGAATCCCATTTCCACGCGGGTGCTGAATCATCTTATCGATGTGATCGACGAGGCTCTGGTAGTCAGCTTCCGTGTCACTTTCCCCATTGAACAGAGTATTCAGCAAAGTCATGAACTCATCCTCGGTATAGTCTTCCAGCCGGCTTTTGAGCTTCATCGCTGCTATCTCCTATCTTCAGCATGAATTTGAATGTGTCTTTTTGGGGTAGTTACTCGAAGGTTATCTATATCGTAAAGCTCACCGCCCTTTGCCAAGTGCTCAACGTGATGCAACTCGTACACTTTACGGCCACCGGCTTGCTCCGAAGGAGTTGGATAGGGGGAATAACCATTTTTCATGTTGGCCTGATTGATCCTGCCAAATTGGCGGCTTAACTCAGGGGTATTTCCCACTGCGGTCCAAAATGCCTTTCTGAAAACATCGAAGCTGCTGAATTTTTTGCCTCGGAGCTGGTCAGCAACACTTTGGGGTATAGGAGCACCTTGATCCCTAGCAGCACCGGCAAGCCATGCCCCCAGGACATCCTCCCCCTGCCCAGTTACCACACCCGACCCGCGCCGCACACTTAACACCACATACAGCGGCCGCACACCTGACCCCGGCGGAAACACCAGAATAAAATCCCGATACTTCGGCGGATAAATCGGGCTGACGATGATCCGCTCCGCCGCTTCTGTCGGCGGAAAAATCCAGATCGGTGGTGTCTGTGGCGCCGCTTCCAGCGGTGGTATCCCTGTAGTGTTCGAGGGGTCCACAGACGGGGTCCAGGTGAGAGTGATGCCATCCCCCAGGTCGGCCACTTGCTGCTCATCACGAGCCTCGAATTCAGCCACCGGAATCATTTCCCACTCGCGGCGCCCCTGGGTGTTGAAACCGTAGCCCTTGAGGCTGCCGTCGGCCTGCTGTTCAACCCGCAGGCGCAAGCGGGTGCGGGCTTGCTTGAGGTTGCGTAGTTGCTCTTCGCTGTACAGCGCGCCGTCACCCAAACTCGATGGAGCAAGCAAGGCCACCAGTCCCAGCAATGCACCGGCCGCCACGCCCGAGGAGATCAGCCCCAAGCCACTGCCGGTGGTGCCAGAGCCCACGCAGACACCACCCAGGGTCAAGGCACCGAGATTGGCCGGCAGCACGCCGCTGATGCGCTTGAGGGGCACGCGTCCACCCGCCTCGACCTCGCGACCGCCCAGCAGCGTCAACGCGCCGTAATTCGCCACCGAATCAGTGGGTATGAAGCCCGTCGGGGTGACGTAGTCGATGATTGCGTTCGGCAGCTTGCAAGACTTGGCAAATACGCAACCGACGGGCGTTGGTTGCGATTCCACCTGTGTGGTCGGCAGCCGCTCTTCATAGGCCTGCTGACGAGCGAGCATCTGCTCGTAACCCTGCTGCGCCTCATCACGCTCGGCCAATTCGCTCGCAGTCATATCGCGCAGGCGACGATAACCACCGCCGTCAGCGTCGTAGTGCTGCCATACCTGGGGCACATCCTTGTTGCGGGCCATAGTCCTTTGCTCGGTCGCCTGGGAAACCCCGGCCTTCAACCGGGGGATCTCACGTTAACCAGTGCGAGGGGACCTTGGCTGTCAGGCAAATCCGAGCTGGTCGAGCGACTTTTCTTTTTCGTTCATGCCCTGCGATTGGCCCTAAACGGTCTACGACAGGACACAAGGATTTACCTTACAAGTCACGTCGAATCCGGCTTATTGAGTCGCGCGGACAAGCCGCCTAGTGTTTGAACAGGACTGAATGACGCTCACAAAAAAGCCGCCCCGAAGGGCGGCTTCTTGAACCACTTGCCCGATGCTTACAGCTTCGGACCAGCAGCCTTGATGGCGTCGCTCACGTCGAACTTCTTGAAGTTCTCGATGAACAGGCCGGCCAGGGCCTTGGCGGCTTCGTCGTAGGCGGCTTTGTCAGCCCAGGTGTTGCGTGGGTTGAGCAGGCCGGTTTCGACGCCTGGAACGGCCAGCGGCACGTCCAGGTTGATGGTGTCCAGGTGCTCGGTCTCGGCACCGACCAGAGCGCCGCTCTGGATGGCGGCGATCACGCCACGGGTGGTCGGGATGTTGAAGCGCTTGCCAACGCCGTAGCCACCGCCGGTCCAGCCGGTGTTGACCAGGTAGACCTTGGAGCCGAAGCCGCGGATGCGCTTGATCAGCAGCTCTGCGTAAACGCCTGCCGGACGCGGGAAGAACGGTGCGCCGAAGCAGGTGGAGAATGTGGACTTGATGCCAGCGCCCGAGCCCATTTCGGTCGAGCCCACCAGAGCGGTGTAGCCGGACAGGAAGTGGTAGGCAGCTTGTTCTTCGCTGAGGATCGAGACTGGCGGCAGTACGCCGGTCAGGTCGCAGGTCAGGAAGATCACGGCGTTCGGCTCGCCACCGAGGTTTTTCTCGGAACGCTTCTCGACGTGCTCCAGCGGGTAGGCGGCGCGGCTGTTCTGGGTCAGGCTGCCGTCGGCGTAGTCAGCCTTCTTGGCGTCGTCCAGCACAACGTTTTCCAGCACGGCGCCATGCTTGATGGCTTTCCAGATGACCGGCTCGTTCTTCTCGGACAGGTCGATGCACTTGGCATAGCAACCGCCTTCGATGTTGAACACCACGCCCTCGCCCCAGCCGTGTTCGTCGTCACCGATCAGGTAACGGCTTTCATCGGCGGACAGGGTGGTCTTGCCGGTACCGGACAAGCCGAAGAACAGGGTCACATCGCCTTCTTCGCCGATGTTGGCGGCGCAGTGCATCGGCAGCACGTCGGCGGCCGGCAGCAGGAAGTTCTGTACCGAGAACATGGCTTTCTTCATTTCACCGGCGTAGCGCATGCCGGCGATCAGCACTTTTTTCTGAGCGAAGTTGAGGATCACGCAACCGTCGGAGTTGGTGCCGTCACGCTCTGGAACGCATTCGAAGTTGGCAACGTTGAGCACCTGCCACTCGTCACGGCCAGCCGGGTTGTACTGGGCCGGATTGATGAACAGGCAACGACCGAACAGGTTCTGCCAGGCAGTCTGGGTGGTCATCTTCACGGCCAGGTAGTGCTCGTCGGAAGCACCTACATGTACATGGGAAACAAAATGCTCTTGCGCGTTGTTGAATGCCTCGACGCGAGCCCACAGGGCATCGAACTTGTCGGCCGGGAACTTGCGGTTGATCGGGCCCCAGGCGATAGCGTCCTGGGTGCTCGGCTCTTCAACGATGAAACGATCGACTGGCGAACGGCCGGTACGGTGACCGGTACGAACAACCAGCGCGCCGGTATCGGCAAGCTCGCCTTCACCGCGCTTCAGGGCTTCTTTGACCAGATCATCAACACTCAGATCGGTGTACACGGCGTTATTGGCTTGCGTCATGAGGTTCCCCGTCGGCCAGTGGCCGAGTGCTCCAAACGTTTTGTAGTAGAAAGTCGTGCACTACTACCGCGAAAAAAGTGCGCCGGATTATGCCAGAAAAGCCCAAAAAGAGTAGGGCCCTCCCGTCAGAACGGCGTTAATCCGGCGCTTGCCAGGTGATTTACCTGCGCTGAACCGTTTTAGTGACGAGTATCTGACGGCGACTCGACACCTGCTCCGGCGAACAATTGGCTGATATCGGCCGCATCGAACAGGTAGCGCTCGTTGCAGAACTGGCAATCGATCTCGATGCTGCCGCCGTGTTCGACCACCAGCTTCTGCGCATCTTCCAGACCCAGACTGACCAGCGCATTGCCCGAGCGTTCCCGCGAGCAGCTGCAACGGAAGCGCAACGGCTGCACATCGAACAGGCGCACGGCTTCTTCATGGTAGAGGCGATGGAGCACGGTTTCGTTGTCCAGGCTCAGCAGTTCGTCGGCGGTCAGGGTGCCGCCCAGCGCGGTGATGTGCTGCCAGCTGGCGGCGCGCTCTTCTTCATCCTTGAGGCGGTCGGCCGGCAGTTGCTGCAGCAGCAGGCCACGGGCGCGACGACCGTCGGCGTGCAGCCAGAAACGGGTGCCAACCTGCTGGGACATGACGAAATAGTTGGTGAAGCATTCCGACAGGGTGGCGCCATCCAGGTCGACGATGCCCTGGTAGCGCTGGCCGTGGGTCGGGTCGACGGTCAGGGCCAGCACGCCATTGGGCATCAAGTCGGCCAGGGTCGCATCCGGGGCGATCTGCTCCGCGTCGTAGCGGGCCAGACCACGGATCTCGCGCTCGCTGGAGCACTCGATCATCAGCAATGGCACCGGGCCTTCGGAACGGGCCTGGAGGATCAGCAAGCCATCGAACTTCAGCGTGCCGACCAGCAGCGCGGCCGCCGCCATCAGCTCGCCGAGCAGTTGCGCGACCGGCTCCGGGTAAGCGTGTTTGGCGAGGACTTCGGCATAGCTGCGCTCCAACGCCACCAGCTCGCCGCGGGCGTCGCTGTCATCGAAGATGAAGCGTTGGGTGAAGTCGGTATCCGGCAAATGAGTCATAGGTTTGGGTATCTGAGGTGATGACAAAATGGTTACAAGATATGAAAATTGCGTTTTTTGCACTGTTACGGTGCGCGATTTTCTGCCATTGGAGGCATTTTATGAACAATCCGGGTTTGTTCCAAGCAAGGTGGAACCTCGGCAAGCTGGTGTTGTGCAATTTGCTCCCTCTGGCACTGCTGGGTTTCTGGTTATGGCCAAGCGGGCACATGCTTTGTGTGATGTTCGACGAATGGCTGTTCCGCCTGCTGAATGCTCCCCTTGCGAGCAACTCCACCTGGCTGCATATCTGGGCCGTGGCCAGCCTGCGGCCTTTCGACGCGATAGTCGGGCTGATCCTGCTGACCCTTTTGATCCGCGGTGACTGGGTGTTCAAGGCCGTGGACGTGCGCCGGGCCTTTTTCGGCTTCCTGTCGATCCTGGTCTTGATGCTGATTATCCGCTTGTTGTTCTCCAGGCTCGCCGACGCCATGGGCTGGCAGCACGACAGCCCGTCGATGATGCTCCAGGATGCCGTGCACATGAGCGACTATTTCCCGCACTGGGAAAAAACCTGGGAGCTAAAGGACCGTTCCAGCCAGAGCTTCCCCGGTGACCACGCCTCGGTGCTGCTGATCTGGGCGCTGTTCATGAGTGTATTCAGCCGTGGCGTCGGCCAATTCCTGGTGATCTGGGGCCTGACCCTGCTGTTCATGATGCCGCGCCTGGTGGCCGGCGCGCACTGGGGCCAGGACGACTATATCGGTGGCGTGCTGCTGGCGGTCTGGGCACTCGGCTGGGGCTACTACACCCCGTACGCGGCCAAGGCCTCGGACTTCCTGCTGCGGGCGACCAATCCGCTGTTCAACCTGCTGGGCAAGCTGCCGTTGCTGTCGCGCCTGAGCGTGATGCGGGCGGCCTGACTCTTCGGATTTGCTGCTTGTCGCGGCTTTGCCGCGGATCGCGAGCAAGCTCGCTCCTACAGGGGATTGAACGGTGCGCCGGCTGTGTAGGAGCCAGCTTGCCGGCGATTGAACCCGCAGGGTTCAGAAGGCCAAGGGTCTATTCGCTGGTGCGGAATTTGAACAGGTCGCGCCGCTGTTTCTTGGTCGGCTTGCCATCGGTGCTCACACCCAGGGCGCCGGCCTTGCGCAGGGCCGCGGCGTTTTCCCGCTTGGCGATGCTGGCTGCGGTTTCCGTATAGAGAGCCTGCGCCTCCGGCGCCCCACGGCGCACGATCGACAGGGCCTGGACCACCACGGTGCGCTCGTCGAAGCCGGTGCGTATCTCATACTCGTCGCCGATCCTCGGCTCCTTGCCCGGTTTGCAGCGCTCGCCACGGTGGTGCACCTTGCCGCTTTCGATGGCGGCCTTGGCCAGCGCACGGGTCTTGTAGAAACGCGCCGCCCACAGCCATTTATCCAGACGGACCTTGTCGTCGTCTTCGGCTTTTTGTGCCATGGCATGTCCTC
This sequence comes from Pseudomonas sp. NFACC41-3, assembly GCF_900109505.1. Taxonomy (NCBI): domain Bacteria; kingdom Pseudomonadati; phylum Pseudomonadota; class Gammaproteobacteria; order Pseudomonadales; family Pseudomonadaceae; genus Pseudomonas; species Pseudomonas sp. NFACC41-3. The sequence continues at coordinate 223,764 of NZ_FOAE01000006.1, read as the reverse complement.
ATTCTGAAATATTTTCGAACTGTACTACCGTTTCTCCCGTGCCATGAATTGCGATGGCTCGGTTTAGAATGCGAGGCTCTGCAGCGGCCCGTCCGGGCGCTGTGGATCCGGGCCTAGATATCTGTCGCCTTTTACCCATTATTCTGCGTGAATACCGCGAATTCGGCCGCTTGACGGTACGAGCGGGTTCCTCAGCGGTTGAGCACATTTGAAGACATTTGACCATTTGACCGTCGTGGGTCTGCGCGAGTGGGTGGCGCTTCCGGATTTGGGAGTCGCCGGCCTGCGCGCCAAGATCGATACCGGCGCCAGCACCTCCAGCCTGCATGCCACCGAGATCGAGCCGTTCGAGCGCGACGGTGAGCAGTGGGTGCGCTTCAACGCGCACCTGGGCAGCGTGGTGCAGTTGCGTCACCGGCGTTGCGAAGCACCACTGGTGGCGATGAAAACCATCAAGAGCTCCAACGGCCAGGCACAGGTGCGCTACGTGATCAGCACCACCCTGGCGCTCGGCGATCGGGTCTGGCGGGTGGAGTTCACCCTCGCCTGCCGCAAGGCCATGCGCTATCGCCTGTTGCTCGGTTCCAAAGCCCTGATCGATGGCCAGTTGGTGGTCAATCCAGGGATCAAATACGTTCAAGACAAACCGGTGTTCCCGGTGTCCACTACCTCTGCCACAGGTGTTGCATGAAGATCGCTGTGCTGTCGCGTAACCCGCGTCTGTATTCCACTCGTCGCCTGGTCGAAGCCGGCACCGAGCGTGGCCATGAAATGGTGGTGGTCGACACCCTGCGCGCCTATATGAACATTGCCAGTCACAAACCGCAGATCCATTACCGCGGCAAGCCGCTGGAAGGTTTCGATGCGGTGATTCCACGGATCGGCGCCTCGGTGACCTTCTACGGCTGCGCGGTGCTGCGCCAGTTTGAAATGATGGGTGTGTTCCCGCTCAACGAGTCGGTGGCCATCGCCCGCTCGCGGGACAAGCTGCGTTCGTTGCAACTGCTGTCCCGGCGCGGCATCGGCCTGCCGGTGACCGGCTTCGCCCACTCGCCGGACGATATTCCCGACCTGATCGAGATGGTCAACGGCGCACCCCTGGTGATCAAGGTGCTGGAAGGCACCCAGGGCATAGGCGTGGTGCTGTGCGAAACCGCCACCGCGGCCGAGTCGGTGATCGAGGCCTTCATGGGCCTGAAGCAGAACATCATGGTCCAGGAGTACATCAAGGAAGCCGGCGGCGCCGACATCCGCTGCTTTGTGGTCGGCGACAAGGTGATTGCCGCGATGAAGCGCCAGGCCAAGCCCGGCGAGTTCCGCTCCAACCTGCACCGTGGCGGCAGCGCCAGCCTGATCAAGATCACCCCGGAAGAACGCATGACCGCCCTGCGCGCGGCCAAGGTCATGGGCCTGAGCGTGGCGGGCGTGGATATCCTGCGCTCGAACCACGGGCCGCTGGTGATGGAAGTGAATTCCTCGCCGGGCCTGGAAGGCATCGAGACCACCACGGGCAAGAACGTGGCGGGGATCATCATCGAGCACATCGAGAAAAACGGTGGCCCGAACATGACCCGGACCAAGGGCAAGGGATAAAGGCAGCGGCAAGCTTTTAGCGGCAAGCTGCAAGAGAAAAGCGACTCCTCACTTGCCGCTTATAACTTGTAGCTTGCCGCTTGTAGCTGCCTTCAGACCGCATCCCTGGGCAGCAACAATCCCAACGGCAAGCGCACCCGCGCTTCCAGGCCACCATCGGCGCGGTTGCGCAATTCGACATTGCCGCCATGCATCGAGGCGATCCGCTTGACGATGGCCAGGCCCAGGCCGGTGCCCTTGCCACCCCGGGCACGGTCACCGCGGGTGAAGGGGTTGAAGATTGCCTCCAGCTCCGACGGGTCGATGCCCGCGCCACGGTCCATCACACTCAGCACCACATAAGGCGCGCTGGTGTCGCCCGACACATAGGCCGCCACTTCGACCTCGGTGCCGGCGTGGTTCAACGCGTTGCCGATCAGGTTGTTCAGCAGGCGCTTCATCGACACCCGACGCAGCGGGAACGGCGGGATCGGCTCCAGGCGCAAACGCACCTTTTCATCGTTCTGGTTGTAGGGCGCCGCCACTTCGCGCACCAGGTCGCTGAGATCGACCTCCTCCACCGATTCGTCGCGGCCGTCGCGGATAAAGGCCAGGAACTGGTCGAGAATCGCGTCCATGTCCTCGATGTCGCGGACCATGTCGTCGGTCAGGTCGTTGTGGCTGCCCATCAACTCCAGCGACAGGCGCAGGCGGGTCAGCGGCGTGCGCAGGTCGTGGGACACCCCCGCCAGCATCAGCTCGCGTTCGCGCCCGGCCTGTTCCACGTCCTCGGCCATCTGGTTGAAGGCGCGGTACACCTCGGTCATCTCGCTCGGCGTATCGCTGATCGGCAGGCGCACGCTGCGCCCCTGCCCCAGTTGCCGGGCGGCATAGACCAGGCGCTTGAGCGGCTGGTTGAGCTGGCTGACGAAGATCCACGCCGACGCCGTGGACAACAGGCCGATGGCCAGGAACCAGCCGAGCACGCTCCAGATCTTCTGCCCCCGCAGCGGGTGCGGATACAGCGGCACTTTCAGCCAGCCGTCGCCCAGGCTCGGCGCGCGCACCCAGAGCGCAGGCGGCGCATGCATGCGCAGGCGCACTTCAGTGTCGGCGCCCAGCTCGGCCTGCATCTGCCGCTGATAGATCTCGCTGTAGGGCCAATGCTGCTCGCCCGCCGGCACACCGCTGCCGACCACCTTGATCAGCCCGGCGGCCTCGGCGATCTGGTCGCGGTTGGATTCGTCGGCGGCCCAATAGGCGCGCAGGGTCAGGGCCACGCCGTGGCTGTACTGGCGGTCTACTAGCACGTCCTCGTTCATCAGCAGATAAACCAGGGTCAGCGCCTTGGAGAACAGCACCACGATCAGCACCAGCCAGAGGGTGCGGGAGAAGAAGCTTTGCGGGAACCACAGCGGGGTTTTCATAAACAGCCATTACACGCTTTGCAGGAGCGAGTCGCGCTCGCAGAGTTGCGGAATGCGAGCGCCCGGGTCGTTTGCCGGCCCGGGCGCTCGCTCCTACAAATCATCGGTCACTTGGTGGTGGTGCCATCCGGCACGAACACATAACCCACGCCCCAGACCGTCTGGATATAACGCGGCTTGGACGGATCGGGTTCGATCATCCGGCGCAGGCGGGAGATCTGCACGTCGATGGAACGCTCCAGGGCATCCCACTCGCGGCCACGGGCCAGGTTCATCAGTTTGTCGCGGGTCAGCGGCTGGCGAGCGTTCATCACCAGGGCCTTGAGCACCGCGAACTCACCGGTGGTGAGCATGTGCACTTCGGCGCCGCGCTTGAGTTCGCGGGTGGCCAGGGACAGTTCGTAGTCGCCGAAGGTGACGTTTTCGTCTTCGCTGCCCGGCGCGCCCGGCACCGGGGCCGACTGGCGACGCAGCACGGCCTTGACCCGCGCCATCAGCTCGTCGGGGTTGAACGGCTTGGCCAGGTAATCGTCGGCGCCCAGTTCCAGGCCCTTGATGCGGCTCAGTTCGTCGCCCTTGGCGGTGAGCATGATGATCGGGATCTGGTTGTTCGCACTGCGCAGGCGGCGGCACGCGGTCAGGCCGTCTTCGCCAGGCAGCATCAGGTCGAGGACGACCAGGTTGAAGACCTCGCGACCCAGCAGACGGTCCATCTGCTCGGTGTTGGGAACCGCGCGGGCACGATAGCCCTTGCTGACGAAGAAGCGCTCCAGCAGGCTGCTCAGCCCGGGGTCGTCGTCAACGATAAGAATTTTTTCGCCTTCGGCAGTTTGTGCAGTGCTGCTCATCAGATGCTCCTTTTATCTCGGTGCGCATTATGGCGTAGCTGCCGTTATACGCACCGTGTGCATTGTTAGCAGATTTTTCCTCTACCGCCAGAAAACCCGCCGTCGGCCGCCAGTGGGCCGATACCCCCGAAGACTGGAACGCTGGTTATAATGCGCCGCCTTTTGTGTCAGGCAACGTCTGATCGTTACCGCCCGTGGCCACTTTTTATTTTTCCCGGCCAGGCAGTAATTGTTCGATTTCACGGGTCAACAGGCAGCCTTTTGATCCAGGCAGCGGCGCACGCCAGGCCGCTCAACCAGACTCGCCGAGGCCAATTTTCCGTGCCGGCGAGCCTGCTTCACAATTTGTCAGGTGGTTTTATGGACAGCATCAACAGCCGCATTGCCGAGGAACTCGGCGTACGCCCACAACAGGTCGAAGCGGCCGTCGCTCTATTGGATGAAGGCTCCACCGTGCCCTTCATCGCCCGCTACCGTAAGGAAGTGACCGGCAGCCTCGATGACACCCAGTTGCGTCATCTGGAAGAGCGCCTGCGCTACCTGCGAGAACTCGACGAACGGCGCATCAGCATCCTCGCCAGCATTGAGGAGCAAGGCAAACTGACCCCGGAACTGGCCCGCGACATCAAGCTCGCCGATACCAAGACCCGCCTAGAAGACCTCTACCTGCCGTACAAGCAGAAGCGCCGCACCAAGGGCCAGATTGCCCTGGAAGCCGGCCTCGGCGAACTGGCCGACGGCCTGTTCAACGACCCGAGCCTGACCCCGGAAAGCGAAGCCGTGCGCTTCGTCGACGCGGAAAAAGGCGTGGCCGATGTGAAGGCCGCCCTCGAAGGCGCCAAGTACATCCTCATGGAGCGCTTCGCCGAAGACGCCAGCCTGCTGGACAAGCTGCGCAACTACCTCAAGCAGGAAGCCACCCTCAGTGCCCGCGTGATCGCCGGCAAGGAAGAGGAAGGCGCCAAGTTCCGCGATTACTTCGAACACGACGAACCACTCAAGAGCATGCCGTCGCACCGCGCCCTGGCGATTTTCCGTGGCCGCAACGAAGGCATCCTCAGCTCCGCGCTGAAAGTCGGCGACGAACTGCCTGGCACCATGCACCCGTGCGAAGGCATGATCGGCCAGCACGTCGGCATCCAGAACCAGAACCGCCCGGCCGACAAATGGCTCGGCGAAGTGGTGCGCTGGACCTGGAAGGTCAAGCTCTACACCCACCTGGAAACCGACCTGCTGGGCGAGCTGCGCGACAACGCCGAAACCGAGGCGATCAACGTCTTCGCCCACAACCTGCACGACCTGCTGCTGGCCGCTCCGGCCGGCCCGCGCGCGACCCTGGGCCTCGACCCGGGTCTGCGCACCGGCTGCAAGGTGGCGGTGGTGGATGCCACCGGCAAGCTGCTGGACCACGCCACCGTTTACCCCCACGTACCGCACAACAAGTGGGACCAGACCATCGCCGTGCTGGCCGCGCTGTGCGCCAAGCACTCGGTGGACCTGATCGCCATCGGCAACGGCACCGCCAGCCGGGAAACCGACAAGCTGGCCGCCGAGCTGATCAAGAAATACCCGGCCATGCGCATGACCAAGGTCATGGTCTCCGAGGCCGGCGCTTCGGTGTATTCGGCGTCGGAACTGGCCGCCAAGGAATTCCCCGACCTCGATGTGTCGATCCGTGGCGCGGTGTCCATCGCCCGGCGCCTGCAGGACCCGCTGGCCGAGCTGGTGAAGATCGATCCGAAATCCATCGGCGTCGGCCAGTACCAGCACGACGTGTCGCAGCTGAAGCTGGCCCGTGGCCTGGATGCGGTGGTCGAGGACTGTGTGAACGCCGTCGGCGTGGACGTCAACACCGCGTCCGTGGCCCTGCTGGCGCGGATCTCCGGCCTCAACACCACCCTGGCGCAGAACATCGTCAGCCACCGCGATGAAAACGGTGCGTTCAAGACCCGCGCCGCGCTGAAGAAGGTTGCCCGCCTGGGTGAAAAGACCTTCGAACAGGCCGCCGGCTTCCTCCGTGTGATGAACGGCGACAACCCGCTGGACGCGTCCGCGGTGCACCCGGAAGCCTACCCGCTGGTGCAGCGCATCGCCGCCGAGACCGACCGCGACATCCGCTCGCTGATCGGCGACAGCGGCTTCCTCAAGCGCCTGGATCCGAAGAAGTTCACCGACGAGACCTTCGGCCTGCCGACCGTCACCGACATCCTCCAGGAACTGGACAAACCAGGCCGCGACCCGCGTCCCGAGTTCAAGACCGCCGAGTTCCAGGAAGGCGTCGAGGACCTCAAGGACCTGCAACTGGGGATGATCCTCGAAGGCGTGGTGACCAACGTCACCAACTTCGGTGCCTTCGTCGACATCGGCGTGCACCAGGACGGCCTGGTGCACATCTCGGCGCTGTCGGAGAAGTTCATCAAGGACCCGCGTGAAGCGGTGAAGGCCGGCGACGTGGTCAAGGTCAAGGTCATGGAAGTCGACATTCCACGCAAACGCGTCGGCCTGTCGATGCGCATGAGCGACACCCCGGGCGAGAAGATCGACGGCGCTCGTGGTTCGCGCCCAGGCTCGGCGCCACGCTCGTCGGGCAACAGCGCCCCGCGCAAGGAAAGCGTGGCCGCGGCCCCGACCAACAACGCCATGGCGTCGCTGTTCGCCAACGCCAAGCAGTTGAAGAAACGCTGATGGAGATCCCGGCCGGCTTGACCGAAAGCGCGTTCAGCCAACTGCTCGGCTGCCGTCTGCAGCGTCTGGAAGTCGGTGCAGCCGACGTCGCCCTGACGCTGACGCCGCAGTTGCGCAATCGCGGCCAGAAGCTGCACGGTGGGGCGATCTTCAGCCTGGTCGACATTGCCATGGGGCTGGCCTGTTCCAGCTCCCACGGCTTCGACCAGCAGAGCGCGACCATCGAGTGCAAGATCAACTACATCCGCGCCGTCGCCGAGGGCGACGTGGTCTGCCACGCCCGGGTGATCCACCCGGGCCGCCGTACCCTGGTGGTCGAGGCCGATGTGATGCAAGGCGACAAACTGGTCGCTAAAGCACAAGGCACGTTCGCTGTTCTATAGCCCCTCCACCTCGATTTGAGTTAATTTCGGCGCTGCACACACGGCGCCGGAGTTTTTTGCGCGTGCAAGAGCCAGTTCAAGGATGAAGCAATGGCGTTGCAAAGCGGGCCGGTAAGGCTCAACGACCAGGCGAAAACGCCAGTTTCAACTTCACCCTTGTAGACCGTCCTGCCCACCCCCATATTGGGGCGACTGACGCGTGAAGGAATCCAACTTGAGCGAACTTCTCAACCGCCGCCTGGCTCTGCTCGGCGAGCGCGCTAACCTCTCTCTGCTCGAGCAGTGCCTGCACGGTATCGAGCGCGAATGCCTGCGCGTGACCGGCGAAGCGCGCCTGGCACAGACCCCGCACCCGGAAGAACTGGGTTCCGCGCTGACCAACGAACAGATCACCACCGATTATTCCGAGTCGCTGCTGGAGTTCATCACTCCGGCCCTGGCCGATCCGGCTGACACCCTGGCCAGCCTCGACAAGATTCACCGTTTCGCCTACAGCAAGCTCGGCAACGAGTACCTGTGGAGTCCATCGATGCCGTGCCCGTTGCCGGCCGAGGAAGACATCCCGATCGCCTATTACGGCACCTCCAACATCGGCCAGCTCAAGTATGTGTACCGCAAGGGCCTGGCCCTGCGTTACGGCAAGACCATGCAGTGCATCGCCGGGATCCACTACAACTTCTCCCTGCCAGAGCAGCTCTGGCCGCTGCTCAAGCAGGCCGAAGGTTTCGTCGGCAGCGACCGCGACTATCAGTCGTCGGCGTACATCGCGCTGATCCGTAACTTCCGCCGCTACAGCTGGCTGCTGATGTACCTGTTCGGCGCCTCGCCGGCGCTGGACGTGGGTTTCTTGCGCGGGCGCTCGCACCAGCTGGAACAACTGGACGCCGAGACCCTGTACCTGCCGTATGCCACCAGCCTGCGCATGAGCGACCTGGGCTACCAGAGCAACGCCCAGGCCGGCCTGACCCCTTGCTACAACGACCTGAACAGCTACACCGACAGCCTGCGCAAGGCCGTCGCCACGCCGTACGCGCCGTATGTGGAGATCGGCACCCACCAGGACGGCGAGTGGGTCCAGCTCAACACCAACATCCTGCAGATCGAAAACGAGTACTACTCCAACATCCGCCCGAAACGCGTGACCTACACCGGCGAGCGGCCGATCCAGGCGCTGATGGCCCGCGGCATCCAGTACGTCGAAGTGCGCTGCCTGGACATCAACCCGTTCCTGCCGATGGGCATCGACGTGCAGGAAGCCCGCTTCCTCGACGCCTTCCTACTGTATTGCGCGCTCAACGAAAGTCCGCTGCTGGAAAACAACGAGTGCGGCAACGCCACCTCGAACTTCCTCAAAGTGGTCAAGGAAGGTCGTCGTCCGGGCCTGCACCTGCTGCGCCAGGGACAACTGGTGGAGCTCAAGGAATGGGCCGGCGAACTGCTGGAAAAGATCGCGCCGCTGGCCGCCCTGCTCGATCGCAGCCACGGCAGCGACGCCCACAGCAAGGCACTGGACGCCCAGCTGGCCAAGGTCAAGGATTCGTCCCTGACGCCTTCGGCCCAGGTCCTGGCCGCCATGCAGGAGCATAAGGAAAGCTTCAGCCAGTTCTCCCTGCGCCAGAGCCTGGCCCACGCCGAGTTCTTCCGCAGCGAGCCCCTGAGCAAGGAAGACCAGGCACGTTTCGAAGAAGCCGCGCGCAGCTCCCTGCTGCAACAGGCCGAGCTGGAACGCAACGAAGTCGGTGATTTCGACGTGTTTGTCGGCTCGTACCAGGCGAGTATCCTGGCAATCAGTAACTGACACACCGCGCCGCCTGTATCGCGAGCAAGCTCGCTCCTACACAGTACTGTCCTGTAGGAGCGAGCTTGCTCGCGATGGAGCGCAAAGCGCTCCCCTTCAAAAAAGTGCTCTCTTTAGAAGATTCCTCTTTTAAGCTAATTCTGAAAAGTTATTTATTTTTAGATTCTTAGATCATTTAGTCTCCTCTCACGTCCACACTTGGCCGCCCGTCGAGGAGCTTCATGATGAAAATGCACTTTCCCCTTCGCCTTCTGGCGGCCGTATCCCTGGCTACCGCGAGCTTGTTCGCCCAGGCAGCCGATGTCACCGTCGCCTACCAGACCACCGTCGATCCGGCGAAAGTCGCCCAAGCCGACGGCACCTACGAAAAGGCCACCCAGGCCAGGATCGACTGGCGCAAGTTCGACAACGGCGCCGATATCATCGCCGCCATCGCCTCGGGTGACGTGCAGATCGGCTACCTCGGCTCCAGCCCGCTGACCGCCGCGATCACCCGCAAGGTGCCGGTGGAAACCTTCCTCATCGCCACCCAGATCGGCGCCGCCGAGGCCCTGGTGGCCCGCGACGGATCCGGGATCAACACGCCCCAGGACCTGGTCGGCAAGAAAGTCGCCGTGCCCTTCGTTTCCACCGGTCACTACAGCCTGCTGGCCGCGCTCAAGCACTGGAAAATCGACCCGGCGAAAGTACAGATTCTCAACCTGGCGCCACCGGCGATCATCGCTGCCTGGAAACGCGGCGACATCGACGCCACCTACGTCTGGGATCCGGCGCTGGGCGTGGCCAAGGAAAACGGCAAGGTGCTGATCACCTCCGGCGAACTGGCCCGGTTCGGCGCGCCGACCTTCGACGCCTGGATCGTGCGCAAGGACTTCGCCGAGAAGCACCCGCAAATCGTCACCGCCTTCGCCAAGGTGACCCTCGACGCCTACGCCGATTACCGCAAGGACCCAAAGGCCTGGCTGGCGGAGCAGAGCAACGTCGACAAGCTAGTGAAACTCTCCGGCGCCAAGGCCAGCGACATTCCGCTGCTGTTGCAGGGCAACGTCTACCCACTGGCGGCCGACCAGGTCATCAGCCTTGGCGCGCCGACCACCAAGGCCATCACCGACACCGCGGTGTTCCTCAAGGAACAGGGCAAGGTCGAGGCGGTTCTGCCGGACTACGCGCCGTACGTCAGCGCCAAGTACATCACCCACTGAAGGTTCGCCGCAGAGGTCGCCGGGCCCAGGCCCGGCGCTTCTCGTACAGCGTCTCACCTCGACAAAGGCTGCATTTGAACAAGGAGCGCGCCGTCATGGCTTTGCTACAACTGGAGCGCATCAGCGCACAGTACCCCGGCGCCGCCGAACCGGTGCTGGCGGATATTTCCCTGACGCTCGGGCCCCAGCAGCTGCTGGTCGCCCTCGGCCCTTCCGGCAGTGGCAAGACTTCGTTGCTGAACCTGATCGCCGGCTTCGTCGAACCCAGCGCCGGGCGCATCACCCTGGACGGCGTGCCGGTCGCCGGCCCGAGTGCCGAACGCGGCGTGGTGTTCCAGGACGATGCCCTGCTGCCCTGGCAGGACGTGCTGGCCAACGTCGGCTTCGGCCTCGAACTGGCCGGCATTGCCCGCGACCCGCGCGAAGCCCGAGCCCGGGAAATGCTCGCGCTGGTGGACCTGGCCGGCTTCGACAAACGGCGCATCTGGCAGCTCTCCGGCGGACAACGCCAGCGTGTGGGTCTGGCCCGCGCCCTGGCCGCCGACCCACGGCTGCTGCTGATGGACGAGCCCTTCGGCGCCCTCGATGCCTTCACCCGCGAGCAGATGCAGGAGCTGTTGCTGCAGGTCTGGCAACGCACCGCCAAGCCGGTGTTCCTGATTACCCACGACATCGAGGAAGCAGTGTTCCTCGCCACCGACCTGATCCTGCTGGCCCCCAACCCGGGGCAAATCGTCGAGCGTTTGAGCCTGGACTTCGGCCAGCGTTACGCGGCCGGCGAATCGGCCCGGGCAATCAAATCCGATCCACGCTTTATCGAAACCCGCGAACATGTGCTGGCCCGGGTGTTCTCCCAACGCAGTGCCGTCTTGCGGCAGGAGCGCGCATGAACAGCTACGACCTCCCAGCCACCACGACCAAAGCCGCTAACCCGCACACCGCGGTGCCCCAGCGCCGCAGCCTGGGCACCCGCTGGATTAGCGTGCTGACCCTGGTCGTGCTGCTCGCCCTGTGGTGGGCGGTGACGGCCAGCGGCCTGATCGAACCGCTGTTCCTGCCGCCACCTTCCGCCGTGCTGCAAAAGGGCTGGCTGCTGGTGACCAGCGGCTATATGGATTCCACCCTGTGGCAGCACCTGGGCGCGAGCCTCGGACGCATTGGCCTGGCCCTGGGTTTTGCCGTGCTGAGCGCGATTCCGGTGGGCATCGCCATCGGCCACAATCGCATCGCCCGCGGCGTGCTGGACCCGCTGATCGAGTTCTACCGGCCGATTCCGCCCCTGGCCTACCTGCCGCTGATCGTCATCTGGTGCGGCATCGGCGAGCTGTCCAAGGTGCTGCTGATCTACCTGGCGATCTTCGCCCCAATCGCCATCGCCACCGCCACCGGCGTACGCACCGTCGACCCGACCCGGCTGCGCGCCGCGCAGTCCCTGGGCGCGACCCGGGCCCAGCTGATTCGCCATGTGATCCTGCCCAGCGCCCTGCCGGACATTCTCACTGGCGTGCGCATCGGCCTCGGGGTGGGCTGGTCGACCCTGGTCGCCGCCGAACTGATCGCCGCCACCAGCGGCCTGGGGTTCATGGTGCAATCCGCCGCGCAGTTCCTGGTCACCGATGTGGTGGTACTGGGGATCCTGGTCATCGCCCTGATCGCCTTCGCCATGGAAATGGGCCTGCGCGCCCTGCAGCGCAAGCTGGTGCCCTGGCACGGCCAGGCCCATTGAGACCCTGTATCTGTAGCCCTGTAGCCCTGTAGCCCTGTAGCCCTGTAGCCCTGTAGCCCTGTAGCCGCTGCCGAGCGTAGCGAGGCTGCGATCGAGCGCAACGCGCTCGCCCAAAGCCTGCGCCTGCTTCGCAGGCGATCGCAGCCTCGCTGCGCTCGACAGCGGCTACAGCCACACCTGAATTCGAGAACGACATGAGCCTGACCATCACCCCTTTAAGCTCCGCCTTGGGCGCCCAGATCAGCGGCGTCGATATCAGCCAACCGCTGGCCGGCGAACAGCGCGACATCATCGAGCAGGCGCTGCTCCAGCATCAGGTGCTGTTCTTCCGCGACCAGCCGATCGACCCGCAGCAACAGGCGCGCTTCGCGGCGAACTTTGGCGACCTGCATATCCATCCGATCTACCCCAACGTGCCGGAACAGCCGGAAGTGCTGATCCTCGACACTGCGCAAACCGACGTGCGCGACAACGCCATCTGGCACACCGACGTGACCTTCCTGCCGACCCCGGCCCTGGGCGCGGTGCTCAGCGCCAAGCTGTTGCCGGCATACGGTGGCGATACCCTGTGGGCCAGCGGCATCGCAGCCTATGAGGCGCTCTCGGAGCCGATGAAAAACCTGCTGCAAGGCCTGACCGCGACTCACGAGTTCATCAAGTCCTTCCCCCTGGAACGCTTCGGCAATACCCCGCAGGACCTGGCGCGCTGGGAAGAAGCCAAGCGGAAAAACCCGCCGCTGTCGCACCCGGTGATCCGCACCCATCCGGTCAGCGGGCGCAAGTCGCTGTTCGTCAACGAAGGCTTCACCACCAGGATCAACGAGCTGTCGGACAGCGAAAGCGAAGTCATCCTGAAACTGCTGTTCGCCCACGCCACCCGCCCGGAATTCACTATCCGCTGGCGCTGGCAGGCCAACGACGTTGCCTTCTGGGACAACCGCGTGACCCAGCACTACGCGGTCGACGACTACCGTCCGCAACGCCGCGTGATGCACCGCGCGACGATTCTCGGGGATGTGCCGTTTTTCCGATAACCGATATTCATGACTGCAACAGGACTGGCAGGTGATTGCGGCGTCACCAAACGATAAGTGGTTGCCCACCCTCGATGACGCGCGGCTATGCTATCAATGATTGCATTGATTTCATTCGGAGGAACCCATGGCCAGCCTGACAATCCGAAACCTGGACGACCACATCAAAGAGCGCCTGCGCATCGAGGCCGCCCACAACGGCCACTCCATGGAAGAAGAAGCCCGCTTGATTTTGCGCCGCGCCCTGAACAGAACAGCCGACAGCCAAGGCCTGGCCAGTCGTATCCGGGCACGCTTTGCCGAGGCCGGCGGAGTGAAGCTTGAACTGCCCGAACGTACCGAGCCGGCACGCGTGGTGGATCTGGGCGAATGATCGTGCTCGACACCAATGTGCTGTCGGAACTGATGCGTCCCCAACCGGACGCCTCGGTATTGCTGTGGATCGAAGCGCAACCTGTCGAAGACCTCTACATCAGCGCCATGACCATGGCCGAGATTCTTCACGGCATCGCGCGCCTGCCCCACGGCAAGCGCAAACAGATGCTCCATGCGTCGGCCCTGGCGATGTTCGAGGAAGACTTCATCGACCGCATCGTGCCCTTCGGGACCCAGGCGGCTCTTTACTACGCCCATCTGATTTCGCACCGGGAAAGCCTGGGGCGTCCGATCAGCCTGGTGGATGCGCAAATCGCGGCCATATGCCGCGTCCACGACGCGGCGATCGCCACCCGTAACGCCAAGGACTTCAGCGATACAGGGTTGATCGTTATCAACCCCTGGCTGCCACTCGAAGTTTGAACCCGGCTCTGTAGGAGCGCAGCTTGCTCGCGATGGCGGCATGCCTGACACAACACACCACCGCGATCGCCAGCAAGCCTGGCTCCTACAGAAGCCGCGGCAGCCTTACAACATGACGGCAGGCTCTATTCCGCGGTTGAAGGCTTCAACCACAGATTGATCCCGCCTTCGCGGGCAAAACGATCGATCTCTGCCAGCTCTTCAGCGCTGAAGTTCAGGTTCTGCAATGCGCCGACGTTCTCGACGATCTGCTCCGGCCGGCTGGCGCCGATCAGGGCCGAGGTCACCCGCGGATCGCGCAGAGTCCAGGCCAGGGCCAGTTGCGCCAGGCTCTGGCCACGACGCTGGGCGATTTCGTTGAGGGCGCGCACATGGGCGAGGTTGGCCTCGGACAGGTGCGAGGCTTGCAACGAACCACCGCCCGGGCGGTTGACCCGCGCATCCTCGGGAATGCCATTGAGGTACTTGTCGGTCAGCAGGCCCTGGGCCAACGGCGTGAAGGCAATCACCCCGGCGCCGAGTTCTTCAGTGGTGTCCAAAAGGTCCTTTTCCACCCAGCGGTTGAGCAGGTTATAGGCCGGCTGGTGGATCAGCAGCGGCACTTTCCACTCCTTGAGCAAGGCTGCAATCTCGCGGGTCTTCACCCCCGAATAAGACGAGATACCGATGTACAGCGCCTTGCCCTGCTGCACCGCGGTGGCCAGGGCGCTGGCGGTTTCTTCCAGCGGGGTGTCCGGGTCGAAGCGGTGGGAATAGAAGATATCTACATAGTCGAGGCCCAGGCGCTGCAGGCTCTGGTCGAGGCTGGCCAGCACGTATTTGCGCGAGCCGCCGCCCTGGCCATACGGGCCGGGCCACATATCCCAACCGGCCTTGCTGGAGATGATCAGCTCGTCGCGATACCGCTTGAAGTCTTCCCGCAGCAGACGACCGAAATTGATCTCGGCGCTGCCATAGGGCGGGCCGTAGTTGTTGGCCAGGTCGAAGTGGTTGATGCCCAGGTCGAAGGCGGTGCGCAGCAACGAACGCTGGGTGTCGATCGGCGTACTGTCGCCGAAGTTGTGCCACAGGCCCAGGGACAGCGCCGGCAGCACCAGGCCGCTGCGTCCGACGCGGCGGTAGGGGATGGAGTCATAGCGGTTTTCGGCAGCAAGGTAAGTCATCGAATCCTCTCTCATTGGCGGGACTGCGCTGTGGTTTGAAGCCTTCGGGTTTCGCGATCGACCGCGCCGCGGTCGCCTGCTTCTCTATGCAAATTGATTCTTCGGTCGCGCCAGCCCCAGGTTCTCGCGCAACGTCTTGCCCTCGTATTCGGTTCTGAACAACCCGCGTCGTTGCAGTTCCGGTACCACGGCGCCGGCAAAGTCCTGGAGCCCGCCCGGCAGGTGCGGCACCAGCACGTTGAAGCCATCCGCCGCGCCCTCCTCGAACCAGCCTTGCAGCTCGTCGGCGATCTGCGCCGGCGTGCCGATCAGGCTGTAATGCCCCCGGCCCCCGGCGATTTTCCGGCCCAGCTCGGCCAGGCTCAGGTTGTCCTTGCCGGCCAGTTCCACCAGCAGCTTCTGCCGGCTTTGCTGGCCGCTTTCGGTCAATGGCAGCGCGGGCAGCGGGCCGTCCAGCGGGTACTGCGACAGGTCGAAGTTGCCCAGCATACGCCCAAGCAGGGCGACGCCAACCTCGGGTTCGACCCATTGCTGAAACGATTCATATTTTTCCCGGGCCTCACTTTCGCTCTGCCCCACCACCACGAATACCCCGGGCATGACTTTCAATGAATCGGCGCCGCGTCCGTAGCGGGCCAGGCGCCCCTTGAGGTCGGCATAAAACGCCTGGGCGCTGGCCAGTGAGGTCTGGGCGGTAAATACCACCTCGGCGGTCTGCGCCGCCAACTCGCGTCCGGCTTCGGAGGAACCGGCCTGGACGATCACCGGATAGCCCTGGGGCGGGCGCGCCACATTCAGCGGGCCCTTGACCCGGAAGTGCTCGCCCTGGTGGTCCAGCACATGCAGCTTGGCCGGGTCGTAGTACTGGCCGCTGCTTTTGTCGCGGACAAAGGCGTCGTCCTGCCAACTGTCCCAAAGCCCGGTGACCACTGCATGGAACTCGCGGGCGCGGCTGTAACGCTCGGCATGGCCCAAATGCTCGTCGCGACCGAAATTCTGCGCTTCGGCCGCATTGTCGGAAGTCACCAGATTCCAACCTGCCCTTCCACCCGACAGGTGATCCAGCGAAGCGTACTTACGTGCCACATGGTACGGTACGTTATAGCTCGTAGTGCTAGTGGCAATTAGCCCAATATGCTCGGTCACGACGCTGAGGGCAGCCAGCAAAGTCAAGGGTTCAAACTGCTCCGAACGCGCCATTCTATGGGCCTCGGGGCCCGTTGCGGCGGCCACGCTGTCAGCCAGGAACAGGGCATCGAACTTCGCTGCCTCGGCGATCCGGGCCAGCTGCCTGTACGCAGAAAAGTCTAGTCCGGCATTCGCCGGTACGTACGGATGCCGCCAGGCGGCAACGTGATGACCGGTGGCCATCAGGAAGGCGCCGAGCTTGAGTTGTCTTGGGTGGGTCATGGCCTTTTCCTTGAAGCAGTCATTGAGGGTCGTTGCACGCAACGGCTCAAAAATCCTTGCGCACCTGTACCCCGAAATAACGTTCGTCATCCCGTGGCACGGCGCGGTAGATGTAATTGCCGCCACTGGCCAGCAGCGGCGAATAGGACTTGTCGGCGAGGTTCTTGCCCAGCAGCGCCACGCGCCAGCCCTGGTTGTAGTCGGCCAGGGCGATGCTGGCGTTCCAGATGCCGTAGGCCCCCTGCCTGGTGTCGGCGTTCTGGCTGATGTCGTACTGCACTTCGCTCTGCCAGCTGTAATCGGTGCCCAGTTCGATATCCAGGCCGTTATCCAGCGGGATGCTGTAATCGGCCCGCACATAGCTTTTCCAATCAGGGCTGAATGGCAGCGGCTTGCCGTTGACGTTGCAAGAAGCCGCCGCGCCCGCCGGGCAGGCGAATTCGTCGATCCGTGCGCGGGTATAGGCCAGCGCGCCGGAGATCTTCAGTTGCTGGGTGGCCTGCAAGGCGTAATCCAGCTCGACACCTTCGGTGCTAACGCTGCCGGCATTGATCAGGCGGGTCACCACCTGCCCGGCGACGGTGTCGAAGAAGTTCGCCTGATAGTTGTCGTAGTCGCTGTGGAAGATCGCCAGGTTGGCGGTCAGGCGCTTGTTCCAGGCCGTGGCCTTGATCCCGGCCTCCCAGGTGTTGGAGGTTTCCGGCTTCAGCGCCTCGGTGTCCCGCGGCTGCATGTTGAAGAACACGTTGTAGGCCGGCCCCTTGTAGCCGCGTGAATAGGTCAGGTAGGTGGTGACCGCATCGCTTAGGTCGTACTGCAGGCCCAGGCGCCCGGACCAGCCGTCCTCATCCACCGAGCCCGAGCTGCTGGTGCCGGGCTGAATGCCACTGACGGTGGTGGCCGAGGTGGATACGCGGCGGTGCTCGTATTCCAGGTCGTCGTGGGTCCAGCGCAGGCCGGCGATCCCGCGCAGGTCCGAGGTGAAGTTCAGGGTGGTTTCGCCGAACACCGAGTAGCTGTCGCTGGTGGTGCTGTAGTCGGCGATGCCACGGTTGATCGCGGTGGTAGTGGTCAGGGTGCGGCGGTAGGTTTCTTCATCCTTGCCGTGCATGTAGAACAACCCGCCGACGTACCCGAGAAATTGCCCCTTGGGCGAGGCCAGGCGCAGCTCCTGAGAGTACTGGTTGTAGTCCAGGTCGCCCTTGTCGGCGGTACCGGGGAAAGCGGCGGTAACGGCGCCCAGGCGGTCGCCGTCCTGATACTGGGTGTTGTTCCAGCCGCGCCAGGCGGTGATCGAGGTCAGGGTGTAATCGCCAAGACTCCAGTCCAGCTGGCCGGACAAACCTTTGTTGATGTCTTCGACGTGGGTACGGGTATCGGTGTTGATATCGCGGTTGTCCCTGCTGGCCCGGACCGGGCGCAGGGCATTGGCGAAGGCCGGAGCCAGGGCCTTGGCGACAACGCCATTGGGCGCGTCGTTATGGGACTGCATGTAGTCGGCCGCCAGGGTGAAGGTGAGGTCGTCGCTGGGGGTGAACGCCAGCTTGCCGCGCACGCCCTTGCGGTTGTAGCCGTTGACCTCATGCCCGTTGCGCCGGCTGTCGACGTTGCCATCGTAGCTGCCGAACAGGGTGGTGATCGACCCCTTGAGCGTGTCGGGAATCAGGCTGCCGCCGATGCCGAACCGGGTGCGGCTTTCGTTGCCGCTGTAGTAGCTCTGGTCGATGTAGCCATGGGTCTCGGCGGTCGGCGCCCTGGTCACGATATTCAGCACGCCGGCCGAAGCGTTCTTGCCGAACAAGGTGCCTTGCGGACCGCGCAAAACTTCGATGCGTTCCAGGTCCAGCAGGTCGAGGGTAGCCTGGCCCGGGCGGCCGTAGACCACGCCATCGATCACCGTGGCCACGGTCGGCTCCACGCCGGGCGAGGTGGAAATGGTGCCCACGCCGCGGATGAACAGCGAGGTGTCCTTGTTCGAAGCGCCGGTGCGGAAGTTCAGCGACGGCACCTGTTGCACGATGCTGGCGACACCGTTGCGGTTATCACGCTCCAGTTGCTCGCCATCGACCACCGACACCGCCACCGGCACTTTTTGCAGCGACTCTTCGCGGCGGGTGGCGGTGACTGTCACCGACTTCAGCGTCGGCTCCTGGCCCTGCGCCGTGCTGTCGCTGTCAGCGGCGAAAGCGCCCGGCAGCGGCAGCGCGGCGAGCCCCGCCAGCCACCAGCCCAAATACGCCCGTGAAGCGCTGGCGGCGCGGATCGACCGCACCAGTTTCTGCTGATCCCCATGAATGTTCTGCATACTGCACCTGCGCGGAATTTGCCCTTAACCGCTGCCGATCTGCGCCGGCAGCGCCGAAAAATCTGTCGTGGACATTCGCTCGAGCGAGTAGCAGACAAGGCGCTTTGTTAGCGCTAACATCGCCAGTATCGGCAAGCCTCACATAGATCGTAAAATACTGAAAAATTACTTTTATATGCTTTTTTGTTTACTTGAAGGATCGTGCTTTTGACCGCTGAAAAATCCCCAGGCCGCAAGCGCCGCGGTGCCGGACGGGTGACCCTGAACACCGTCGCCCGCCAGGCCGGTGTGTCGGCGATCACCGTGTCGCGTTATTTCAACCAGCCGGACAGCGTCTCGCCGGAACGTCGCGAGCGCATCGCCCGGGCAGTGGCCGAACTGGGTTATGTGCCGAACCTGGTGGCCGGCGGCCTGGCCTCGACACGGGGCAAGATTGTCGCCATGGTGATCCCGAACATCTCCGGGCCGATTTTCGCCAACACCATCCAGGGCTTCAGCGACACCCTCAGCCGCCACGGTTACCAGCTGCTGCTGGCGTCGAGCTACTTCGACGCACAACAGGAAGAAAACGCCGTGCGGGCCTTTCTCGGCTGGTCGCCGGCCGCCCTGGTGCTGACCAGTCATTTCCATAGCCCGGGCACTGAAAAGATGATCGCCGAGGCGGATATCCCGGTGATCGAGACCTGGGACTACCAGCCACAGCGGGAACCGCTGCAGATCGGCTTTTCCCATTACCAGGTCGGGGTGACGGCGACGCGTTATCTGTATGACAAGGGTTATCGGCGCATCGCCTTCGTGCAGAACAGCGCCCCCGGCGACCTCAGCGCCCTGGAGCGCCGCGACGGTTACGCCGCCACCGTGAGCGAACTGGGCCTGGCACCCTGGGTGTTCGCCCCGGATGCCGATCGAGCGCCGTTCGAGGCCGGCAAGCAGGCCATGGAAGCCCTGATGAAAACCCGCCCACGGCCGGATGCGATCATCTTCGCCAACGACAACCTGGCCGCCGGCGGCTCCCTGGCCGGGCAACGAGCGGGGCTGAAAATCCCCGAGGAATGCGCGGTGCTGGGCTTCGGCGATTACCCCTTTGCCGAGATGCTGTTGCCCAGCCTGAGCACCATCAAGCCACCGGCACTGGAGATCGGCGTCCTGGCGGCGACCCGGGTCCTGGAAAGCCTGGGCGTGTTGCCGGTGGAAGACGAGGTCCAGCGCCTGAACCTGCTGCAGTGCCGGCTGATCGAGCGCGAGAGCGCGTAGCAACGACCCTCATGGCTCTTCGGGCTTATCGCGGGCACGGGCCCCGGCGGGTGCGAGTGGCCGACGTTCGATGGCGACGATTCGCGGCTACGCCGATAACTCGCGCAATGCCGCCGCGGCGAGAAAGCCCGAACGCGAGCGGTAGCGCTGGTCGCGCTTCACCGTCTGGTCGATGCGTTCCAGCAATTGCTCCGGCAGGGTGGCGTTGAAGCGCACCGCCTTGCCGAAGTAAGGCGTGATGTCGAACTCGATCATGCCCCACACGCCACCGGCGTAATCGGGATTGTCGATATGCACGTCGACCTCATGCACCTGGGGCAGCGGTTCACCATCGGCGACCAGGCCTTCGTAATGCAGCGACAGGGCCTCTTTCACATTCTCGAAGGCTTCTGCTGCGGTATGACCGGCGGAAAAACAGCCCGGCACATCGGGGACGATCACTCCATATCCGGAGTCGGCATCCTTGTGCAGCACGACCGGGAATTTCATCTCGTTGACCTCTTCGTTCAAGACCGGCCTCATTTCAGGCCCGCCTGTTTCAAGATGCTGTGGATCGTGCCCCTGGGCAGATCCGCATCCGGGTGAGGGATAGTGACCCGCCCCGGCTTGTGCAGATGCTTGTACTGGTGATGACTGCCTTTGACCGCGATCAGATACCACCCGTCCTCCTCGATCATCCTGATCAGTTCCCGACTGCGCATTGCCGTGTCCTTTCGATACGTCCCGAAAAGCCACCCTACACAGCCAAAGGCGAAGAATACACACTATACACATTCAGATAATCAATACAGAAAGCGGCGATGACCGGCGCCACCCTGGCCCTTTTCAGAGCGCCCTGGCAAAAACCTCCGCCAGCCAGTCGACGAATACCCGCACCCGCGGCGACATGTGGCGGTTGTGTGGGTACAGCACGGAAACCGGCATGGGCGGCGGCGGGGTGTCGGTGAGGATTTCCTGCACCAGCCCCTGGGAAATCTGCTGTGCCATGCGGTAGCGCGGGCACTGGATGATGCCCAGCCCGGCCACGGCCGAGGCGGCATAGATTTCCGCGCCGAACACCGACAGCGCGCCTTCGATGGCGACTTCCCGCAGTTCGCCATCGACCATGAATTCGAACGGAAACAGCTTGGCCGTGGTGCGTGAGACGTAGTTCACCGCACGGTGCCGCGACAGTTCGTCGAGGCTCGATGGCTCGCCGTATTTGCGCAGGTAGGCCGGGCTGGCGCAGGTGATCTGCTGCAAGTTGGCCACGCGCCGGCCGATCAACGACGAATCGCCCAGGGTGCCGGCGCGCAACACGCAGTCCACCCCTTCGGCGATCAGGTCGACAAAACGATCGGCCTCGCTGATGGACAGTTCGATTTCCGGATAGCGCGCCATGAATTCGGGCAGGGCCGGAATCACGAAGTACTTGGCCAGGGTGCCATGCAGGTCGACCCGCAAACGCCCCTTCGGCGCCACCGTGCGAAACGCCAGTTCGGCCTCTTCCAGCTCCGCCAGCAGCTGTACGCAGCGCTGGTAATAGGCCTCGCCGTCGAGGGTCGGGCGCACGCGGCGGGTGCTGCGCTCCAGCAGGCGGGTACCGAGCCAGGCCTCGAACTGATTGAGGGTATGGGTCAGGGTGGCGCGCGGCAGGTTCAGGTCCTCGGCGGCCAGGGTGAAGCTGCTGCGCTCGTAGATCCGCACGAACACCTTCATCGCTTTGACTTGATCCACGACGGGCTCCGGGGCTCATTGATTGTTGGCGATTATTGAACAGTCAAGCCAACTCTGGCGCATTTATCACCCTGGGTAAACATGTGAATCTGCTTTCACACCACAGCCAATCACTCATTACCCAGAAGGAAATTCGCCATGACTACCCAGACTTCGAAAGTTGCCATCGTGACCGGCGCCTCCCGCGGCATCGGCGCGGTGATCGCCCGGCAACTGGCCAGCGAAGGCTTCGCCGTCGCCATCAACTACGCCAACAGCGCCAGCGAAGCCTCGGCCCTGGTGGTGGAGCTGCGCCAGGCCGGCCACCGGGCCATAGCAGTCAAGGCCGATGTGGCCAATGCCGATGACGTGCGCCGCCTGTTCGACGAAACCGAAACCCAACTGGGCAAGGTCGACGTGCTGATCAACAACGCCGGCATCCTTAAAGTCCTGCCGCTGGCGCAACACACGGACGAACTGTTCGACCAGAACTTCAACATCCACGCTCGCGGCACCTTCAACACCCTGCGTGAAGCCGCGACTCGCCTGAACGGCGGCGGGCGCATCGTCAATTTCTCCAGCAGCACCGTCGGCATGAACCTGCCGGGTTACGCGGTGTACATCGCCAGCAAAGCGGCGGTGGAATCCCTGACCCAGGTGTTCGCCAAGGAAATGCGCGGTCGCAATATCACCGTCAATGCAGTGGCACCGGGCCCAGTGGCCACCGACCTGTTCCTGCACGGCAAGAGCGAAGAGCAGATCCAGGGCTTCGCCAAGATGGCCCCACTGGAGCGCCTGGCTCAACCCGAAGATATTTCCCGCGTCGTGTCCTTCCTGGTTAGCCCTGATTCGGCCTGGGTCAACGGCCAGGTCCTGCGGGCCAACGGCGGGCTCGTCTGAGCCACCTCACCCACGGTCGAAGGAGCCACGCTCATGAATCACTCCACCGCGACACCCGCCCGTAGCGGGCAGACGAAACCGATGTTCATCCTGTTCACCGCGGTGGCCGCCGCCACCGCCGCATTGGCGGCGGGCTCCAGCCTGCTGCTGAGCCTGCCGGTCTGGGCCATGTTCGTTGGCTGGGTGGCGTTCTTCAGCCGCGGCCTGACCCTGCGCGACGGCCTGGTCAACCTGGGCTGCGTGCTGATGGGCCTCGCCGTCGGCATGGGCGCGGCGCTGAGCATTGGCGCACTGAGCCCAAGCCTCGGCCCCTGGGCCCTGCCGCTGGTGGTGTTCGTGGTGGCGATGCTCGTGGTGTCGCTGCGCAGCCTGCGGGTGATGAATAACATCGTCGCCTACTTCCTCGGCCTGATCGCCTGGTTCGCCGCGCACCTGGAACCCTCCCTGGAAAGCTTCGCCGAACTCGGCGGTGCTGGAGCCCTGGGCACCTTCGCCGGCTGGCTGTCCCACGCCGTACAACAACGCCTGCCCCGGCGAGCCTGAAACCACCCTCACCTGAAGAGATCAATGCCATGCAATCCGTCATCCTGATTACCGGCGCCTCCAGTGGTTTTGGCGCCCTGACCGCCCGCGCCCTCGCCGACGCCGGCCACATCGTCTACGCCAGCATGCGTGAAACCCTGGGCCGCAATGCGCCGCAAGTGGCCGAGGTGCGGCGCTACGCCGATGAGCACCGGGTCGATTTGCGCAGCGTCGAACTGGACGTCGCCTCCAGCGCCTCGGTCGAGGCCGGTGTCGCCCGGATAGTCGCCGACTGCGGCCGGCTGGACGTGATCATCCACAACGCCGGGCACATGGCCTTCGGCCCCGCCGAAGCCTTCACCGCCGAACAGTTCGCCCAGCTCTACGACATCAACGTACTGAGCACCCAGCGGGTCAACCGCGCGGCCCTGCCGCAACTGCGCAAGCAGGGCCGGGGGCTGGTGCTGTGGGTATCCTCCAGCAGCGCCCGTGGCGGCACCCCGCCCTACCTGGCGCCGTACTTCGCGGCCAAGGCGGCGATGGACTCCCTGGCGGTGTCCTATGCCGGGGAGCTGGCGCGCTGGGGCGTGGAGACCTCGATCATCGTGCCGGGCGCCTTCACTCAGGGCACCAACCACTTCGCGCACTCCGGAGCCCCGGCCGACCAAGCCCGCGCCGCCGAGTACAACCAGGGCCCCTATGCCGGCGTGCCGGAGCAGGCACTCAACGGCCTGGCCGCTCTGGAGCCGGCTGACGCCGATGTCGCCGAGGTGGCCAGGGCCATCGTCGAGATCGTCGGCCTGCCCTTCGGCACCCGGCCGTTGCGCCGGCACATCGACCCGTCCCAGGACGGTGCCGAAATCGTCAATGCCATGGCCGACCGGGTACGCGCCGAGATGTTCCGCCGCATCGGCCTGGAAGACCTGCTCAAGCCCGCCGTTCGCTAAAACAACGACATGGATGGCCCGGGCATTCCCCGGGCCATCAGTGCTTTCCACCGGCTTATTCGCGGAGACACTCATGCGCCCGACCACCGACTCGCCAGCCCCACGCAACACCCTGCTGATCCCGGCCCTCGCCCCTCTGTACCGCATTGGCGAGCCCCTGTCCTATGCCCTGCTGCGGGTCTGTTATGGCGTGATCATGATCAGCCACGGCCTGCCGAAATTGCTGGGCCAGGCCCACGGCTCGATGGCCGACCCTCTGGCGGCCTCGATCAACCTGATCCAGAACGTCCTGCATTTGCCGGCGCCAGCGCTGATCGCGCTGTTCGTGGCGCTCCTGGAAGGCGTCGGCGGGTTGCTCCTGGCCCTCGGCCTGGGGACGCGCCTGCTCGCCGCCATGATGGGCATGCAGATGCTGACCATCGCCGGCCTGCTCGGCCCCACCTGGCCATGGATCGACCGGGGCATGGAATACCCGGTCCTGTTGGCGTTTTTGTCGTTCTACATTCTGTTTCGCGGAGCAGGACGCTACTCCCTGGACCACACTCTAGGTCGGGAGCTTTGAACCGCCATCGACCCTGGGCCCACCCCTGAATTCCGCCCGCGAGGACTTCGTCATGCATACCGCGATCATTACCTCCTTCGGCCTGGCCCTGCTGGCGCTGATGCTGTTTATCGGCGAGAAGATCGGCCTCGGTCGCCAGACCCTGGCCTACAGTTTCGTCGTACTCTGGCTGGCGCTGACGGTGATCAACGGCGCGGTGGGGATGGTCCACGCCGGCCAGCCCCTGAGCACGGAGCTGGCGGTCGGCAGTGTGGTGTTCGGCGTGCCGGTGGCGGCGCTGGTGTTGTTCACGGTATTGAGCCGGGGCTGAAACAACCGCGGGCAAGCCCCACTCCCGATTTCCACCAGGAGCAAGGCTTGCCCGCGATAACGCTGTTGCGGCTGCCCGCGATCAACGCACCAGATGCAGGAACTGCATATGGCGTTCGTACTGGTCGAGGATGTCGTTGATGATCTGCTCCTTGGTGTAGCCCATCAGGTCGTAGTCCTGGCTACCCTCGGCCAGGTGCACCTCGGCCCGGTAGTAACGCCGGTTGCGCATCTCCTTGGGCCCCATGCCGCCACGGGCGAAGGACGGGGTGAAGTAGCCGCGCATCTGCACCTGATAGACGAACGGATGCTGGTCGCCATGGCCGATTTCCAGGCTGACGTTGTCGTTGGCCGGGTCCGGCTGGGTGATCACGTTCAAGCCTTTCTCGACGAACACCGCGGTCACTTCTTCGATGGCCGGGCGCACCGTCTGGTCGAGGAAGCGATAGACCTCGTCGCGCGACGGGAAATGCACCGCCTGGCTCAGGCGCTGGCGCCAGCCACCCTTGCCACGCCGCGAAGACGACGACACCGGCGCCAGCGAATGCAACTGGGCGATCTGCTTCTGCGACTCGAGGTAGAAGGCCTTGTGCAGCCCCCACATCATCAGCAGCAGGATCATCGAGAACGGCAGCGAGGTCAGCACCACCGCCGACTTCAGCGAATCGATGCTGCCGGCGAACAGCAGCGCGCTGGTGACCAGCGCGGTCATCGCGCCCCAGAACACCCGCAGCCATTTCGGCCCGTCTTCATCGGCATTGCCGCCACGGGCCGACAGGGTCGAGAGCACCACGGTGCCGGAGTCGGCCGAGGTGACGAAGAACACGAAGCTGATGAACACCGTCACGGCGATGACGGTCTTGCTCCAGGGGTAGGTTTCCAGCAGCAGGTAGAGGGTCATCGAGGGGTTCTCGATGGCCGACATGCCCAGCGCGCTCATGCCGTGGTTGAGCACCTGGTCGATGGCACTGTTACCGAAGATCGACATCCAGGCCAGGGTGAAGCCCAGGGGAATCAGCAGCACGCCGAACACGAATTCACGGATGGTCCGGCCACGGGAAATCCGCGCGATGAACAGGCCCACGAACGGCGACCATGCGATCCACCAGGCCCAGTAGAAGACGGTCCAGCCGCCCAGCCAGTCGCTGGGTTCGTCATAGGCGTAGAGGTCGAAACTCTTGGTCGGCAAGGCGCCGAGGTAATCGCCGAGGTTCTGGATCAGGGTGTTGAGCAGGTGCTGGGTGGGGCCGGCGAACAACACGAACAGCAGCAGCGCACAGGCCAGCAGCATGTTGATGTCGGACATCACCCGCACGCCCTTGTCGACGCCGGACACCGCGACAATGATCGCCGCGCCCATCATCAGGGTGATCAGGCCCACCTGGACCCACTGGGTGTGGGCGATGCCGAACAGATAATCCAGGCCGGAGTTGAGGTGCAGCACGCCAAAGCCCATGTCGGCGCCGAGGCCGAACACCGTGGCGATGATGCCGAAGCCATCCACCGCGTAGCCGATGGGGCCGTTGATGCGCTTGCCGATCAGCGGGTACAGCGCCGAACGCAGGGCCAGCGGCAGGTTATGCCGGTAGGCGAAATACGCCAGGGCCATGCCGACGAAGGCGAACACACCCCAGCCATGCAGGCCCCAGTGCAGGAAGAGAATCTGCATGGCCTGGCGCGCCGCATCCGCGGTCCCGGCCTCGCCCTGGGGCGGTTGCAGCATGTGGGTCAGGGGTTCCGACACACAGAAGAAAAACAGCGTGATGCTGATCCCGGCGGCGAACAGCATGCCGGCCCAGGACAGGTAACTGAATTCCGGTTCGTCGTGGTCGGCACCGAGCTTGATCTTGCCGTAGCCGGACAAGGCGGTGACCACCACGAAGATCAGGTACAGGGTCATGGCCAGCATGTAGTACCAGCCGACCGTATTGGCCGCCCAGTTTTGCGCGGCCAGCAGCCAGGCACCGGCTTGTTCCGGCAGGGCAATGACCACCAGGCCGAAGGCCAGGATAAAGCTCGCGGCGAAGTAGAACACCGGCGGATTCATGCGGATCAGGCCGCTGGCGGGAATGGACGATGCACTCATGAAACGTGCACCTCGAGGGGGTAAAACGCGGCTGAAAAGATCGGACTCAGCAAAGGTAAGCCTCCTGTTGTGAGCGGGCAGCGAGCTGCCGGTTTAACTTGAACAAGCGTTCAAGTTAAACACGGATAGGCACGCAAGGACTAATCGCCGGGCTCGGCGGTCGCCTGATTTCGCAGGTTTTAAGAAAGGTCTGATGTGTCGCGGAGGGAATCGTTCAGCGCTAAATAGCGCGATCTCTGTAGCCGCTGCCGAAGGCTGCGCCAAGGCCCGCAGGGCCTGCAAAAGACCCAAGTGCGGCGCTCCTCTCGGGGCGATCGCAGCCTGCGGCAGCGGCTACATGATGCAAGCACCCCGGCTTATTTTTGCGACCCATCGTCATGCTGCAGGTTGGCCTGGGTCAGGTTGCAGCCTGCCGGCACGCTGCGGGTCAGCCAGACGTTGCCACCGATGGTCGAGCCCTTGCCGATGGTGATGCGCCCGAGGATGGTCGCGCCGGCGTAGATCACCACGTCGTCCTCGACGATCGGGTGGCGCGGGTGGCCCTTCTGCAACTGGCCGTCCTCGTCCGCCGGAAAGCGTTTGGCGCCCAGGGTCACCGCCTGGTAGATGCGTAC
Organism: Pseudomonas sp. NFACC41-3; assembly: GCF_900109505.1. Classification (NCBI taxonomy): domain Bacteria; kingdom Pseudomonadati; phylum Pseudomonadota; class Gammaproteobacteria; order Pseudomonadales; family Pseudomonadaceae; genus Pseudomonas; species Pseudomonas sp. NFACC41-3. The sequence goes on along the minus strand of NZ_FOAE01000006.1, from coordinate 196,524 downwards.
ACGCTCGCCGATGATCGCGGTCTCGCCGATCACCACACCGGTGCCGTGGTCGATGAAGAAGCTGCGGCCGATCTGCGCCCCCGGGTGAATGTCGATGCCGGTGGCCGAGTGGGCGATTTCCGCGCTGATCCGCGCCAGCAGCGGCAGGCCGGCGCGATACAGATGGTGGGCCAGGCGATGGTGGATCACCGCCAGAATGCCCGGGTAGCACAGCAGCACTTCGTCGACGCTGCGCGCCGCGGGGTCGCCGTGGTAGGCGGCCAGCACATCGGTATCGAGCAACACCCGCAGGCCCGGCAGGGCCAGGGCGAAATCCTGGATGATGCGGATGGCCCTGGCGTTGACGTCTTCGTCCGCCTCGCCGCTCTGGCGCGCGGCATAACGCAGTTCCAGGCGGGTCTGGGCGAGCAGCGCATTGAGGGCCGCGTCCAGGGTGTGGCCGACGTAGAAGTCCTCGCTTTCCTCGCGCAGGTCCACCGGGCCCAGGCGCATCGGGAACAAGGCCCCACACAGCGCCTCGAGAATCTCGGCCATGGCCGCGCGCGACGGCAGTTCCCGACCGCCCTGCTCACCACTGACCCGCCCGTTGCGGGTACGCCACTGGTCGCGGGCATCACGCAGTTGACCGACTATGGTCTGCAATTGCCAATGGCTGGAACGCTCGCTCACGATAAGACTCCTCACTCAGGCGGCCGGACGGTCTGGCCGCGTAAACGACGTCACTTTACGGTATGCGTCCCAGGCCAAATTAAGAACTAATTGTGCTGGCCTAAGTACCTTTTGGCATAAGCGATTGACGGTTGCCCCGGTAAATATCGCTGCCTATAGTCCCTGACACCTCTGACAACCTGTGCGGCCTCATGATCAAACGACAGCTCGACCGTTTTAACCGTCTCGACCTGCTGGGCGGCGCCACCGCCCTGGAAAAACTCGAACGCCTGTCCACCTGGCTGGGCCGCGATGTCTACGTCAAGCGCGACGACACCACGCCGCTGGCCATGGGCGGCAACAAGCTGCGCAAACTCGAATACCTGGCCGCCGATGCGCTGGCCCAGGGCGCGGACACCCTGATCACCGCGGGCGCCATCCAGTCCAACCATGTGCGCCAGACCGCGGCCCTGGCCGCCAAGCTCGGCCTGGGCTGCGTCGCCCTGCTGGAAAACCCCACCGGTACCGATGACGGCAATTACCTGGGCAACGGCAACCGCCTGCTGCTCGACCTGTTCGACGCCAAGGTCGAGCTGGTGGAGAACCTGGACAACGCCGACGAGCAGTTGCAGGCCCTGGCCGAGCGCCTGCGCAGCAGCGGCAAGCAGCCGTACCTGGTGCCGGTTGGCGGCTCCAACGCCCTCGGCGCGCTGGGTTACGTGCGCGCCGGCCTGGAGCTGGCGGAGCAAATCAACAACAGCGGGCTCGACTTCGCCGCCGTGGTGCTGGCCTCGGGCAGCGCCGGCACCCACAGCGGCCTGGCCCTGGCCTTGAGCGAAGTGTTGCCGCAGTTGCCGGTGATCGGCGTCACCGTGTCGCGCACCGACGAAGCGCAACGGCCGAAGGTCCAGGGCCTGGCCGAGCGCACCGCCGAATTGCTCGGGGTGGCGCTGCCGGAGAGCTTCAAGGTGGAGTTGTGGGACGAATATTTCGCCCCGCGTTATGGCGAACCGAATGCCGGCACCCTGGCCGCGGTAAAGCTGCTGGCGAGCCAGGAAGGCCTGCTGCTGGACCCGGTCTACACCGGCAAGGCCATGGCCGGCCTGCTCGACGGCATCGGCCGCCAGCGCTTCGACGACGGCCCGATCATCTTCCTGCACACCGGCGGCGCGCCGGCGCTGTTCGCTTATGCCGGCTCGTTTGCATAACAAATGCCTGTAGCCGCTGGCGCAGCCTGCGCTCGGCGGCGCAGCCGTCGTAAAACCTGCATATGCGGCGTCTCGGAAGAGACACGTTCGCCGGATTTGCACCTGCTACGTCGGAATGCCGCCCAATCGATCGCAGCCTGCGGCAGCGGCTACAAAGATTGAGAATCTTTATATTTACAAAAAGCATAACAATGTGAATTTATATTATTTTTACATCTATAAGCAGCCACTTATAGTCGCGACGCAGGCGAATTTGCCGCGAGACGCATACGCTGCATTTAGTGCAGGATAAGGCGCTCGTTACCGCTCACCGATTGACCTGCATCTCCCAACCGCATCTGCATAAGAAAACACAGGGGCTTGTCATGATTTTTTCCGCACTACGTCGAAATATCCTCGTTGGCTCGCTGGGCCTGGTCCTCGGTGCCGGTTTGCTGGGGCAAGCGGTTGCCGGTGAGCAACTGCAGAAGATCAAGGACGCCGGCACCATCAATGTCGGCCTGGAAGGCACTTATCCACCGTTCAGCTACGTCGACGAAAGCGGCAAGCTGGCCGGCTTCGAAGTCGAGTTCTCCGAAGCCCTGGCGCAGAAGCTGGGCGTGAAGGTCAAACTGCAGCCGACCAAGTGGGACGGCATCCTCGCCGCCCTGGAGTCCAAGCGCCTGGACGCGGTGATCAACCAGGTGACCATCTCCGATGAACGCAAGAAGAAATACGACTTCTCCACCCCCTACACCGTTTCCGGCATCCAGGCCCTGACCCAGAAGAAGAACGAAGGCAAGTTCAAGACCGCCGCCGACCTGGCCGGACACAAGGTCGGTGTCGGCCTGGGCACCAACTACGAACAATGGCTCAAGGACAATGTGCCGCAAGCCATCATCAAGACCTACGACGATGATCCGACCAAGTACCAGGACCTGCGCGTAGGCCGTATCGACGCGATCCTGGTGGACCGCCTGGCCGCCTTCGAACTGATCAAGAAAACCAACGACACCCTGGCTATTTCCGGCGAACCCTTCTCCCGCCAGGAAGCCGGCGTGGCCCTGCGCAAAGGCGAACCCGAACTGCTGGCCGCGGTGAACAAGGCAATCGAGGAACTGCGCGCCGACGGCACGCTGAAAAAGCTCTCGGAAAAATACTTCAACGCTGACGTCACTCAATAATGGAAGCAGGTTTTCAGTTCGAACTGTCTTTCCCGCAGTTGAGCCAGCAAATCGCCGAAACCACGCAGCTGTTGCTGAACTCCGCGCCCTTTCTGCTCAAGGGCGCGTATTTCACGATCATCCTCAGCCTCGGCGGCATGTTCTTCGGATTGGCGCTGGGTTTCGCCCTGGCGCTGATGCGCCTGTCGCGCTTCAAGCTGCTGAGCTGGATCGCCCGCGTCTATGTGTCGTTCTTTCGCGGCACGCCGTTGCTGGTGCAACTGTTCGTGATCTATTACGGCTTGCCGCAGCTGGGTATCGAGCTTGACCCACTGCCGGCGGCGCTGATCGGCTTCTCGTTGAACATGGCGGCCTACGCCTGCGAGATCCTGCGCGCGGCCATCGGCTCCATCGAGCGCGGGCAGTGGGAAGCGGCGGCCAGCATCGGCATGACCCGGGCCCAGACCCTGCGCCGGGCGATCCTGCCGCAAGCCATGCGCACGGCCCTGCCGCCCCTGGGCAACAGCTTTATCTCGCTGGTCAAGGACACCGCCCTGGCCGCTACTATCCAGGTCCCGGAACTGTTCCGCCAGGCGCAGCTGATCACCGCCCGGACCTTCGAAGTCTTCACCATGTATCTTGCCGCCGCGCTGATCTACTGGGTTCTGGCCAGCGTGCTGGCGCACCTGCAGAACCGACTGGAAGAGCGGGTCAATCGGCACGACCAGGAGTCCTGAACCCATGATTGTGGTTGAAAAACTGACGAAGCAGTTCAAGGGTCAGACCGTCCTCAATGGCATCGACCTGACGGTGGCGGAAGGCGAAGTGGTCGCCATCATCGGCCCCAGCGGCTCGGGCAAGACCACCTTTTTGCGCTGCCTGAATTTCCTCGAAGAACCTACCAGCGGCCGGATCAAGGTCGGCAACATCGAAATCGATGGCAGCCGCCCGCTGACCCAGCAGCAGGGCCTGGTGCGGCAACTGCGCCAGCAGGTGGGTTTCGTGTTCCAGAACTTCAACCTGTTCCCCCATCGCACCGCGCTGGAAAACGTCATCGAAGGCCCGCTGGTGGTGAAGAAGACGCCCCGCGAGCAGGCGCTGGCCCTGGGTCGCGGGCTGCTGGCCAAGGTTGGCCTGGCGGGCAAGGAAGACGCCTATCCGCGGCGCCTCTCCGGCGGCCAGCAACAGCGCGTGGCGATTGCCCGGGCGCTGGCGATGGAGCCGGAGGTAATCCTGTTCGACGAGCCGACCTCGGCCCTCGATCCGGAGCTGGTGGGCGAAGTGCTGGCGACCATCCGCGGCCTGGCCGAGGAGAAACGCACTATGGTCATCGTCACCCACGAAATGGGCTTCGCCCGCGACGTGGCCAACCGGGTGATCTTCTTCGACAAGGGGGTGATCGTCGAACAGGGCGAAGCCAAGGCGCTGTTCGCCAACCCCAGGGAAGAACGCACCCGGCAATTCCTCAGCAAGTTCCTCACCTCGGGCCATCCCCAGGCCTGAGCGGCGCCCTCGCTGCCGAGCCCAGGATGGGCTGTGCAGCGAATGCAAACCCGCCATCACATTCCGCCAGACACATTGCATACGCCGGTTTACGACGGCTACGCCGCCGCGCGCAGGCTGCGCCAGCGGCTACAGAAACCACGCTCCCTTGTAACCACGCGCCCCTGTAATCACATCCCCTGTAGCCGCTGCCGAGCAACGCGAGGCTGCGATCGGTCTGGGCGGCATTCCGACACAGCGGCCGCCAGGCCCGCCACTGCATTGCGCCGGGAAAACCGTATACCCCGGTTTTACGACGGCTGCGCCAGCGGTTACAGGCCTCAGATCTATCTCAAATTACCCTTCGCCTTTTCCTACCTGCCGTATACGTAAACCCCTTCTATACATATTCCTAAAAGTTAGTTTATTTAATTTTTATACGCGCATAGGGTATATGCACCGGACCACCGGACATTCTTGAACCCGATTTCGCCGCCCACGGCGCGGCACTTCCAAAGATGTGAGGTAGGTATGGTCCGGAACACAATCACCCCAGTGCAGATCGCCAGGGCATTGCGTGCAGCCAAGGAGTGGCACTGATGTCCAATCTGGCCGATGCAAATGTCCAGAGCGATCTGGATGTCGCCCCCCTGTTGTTGCCCGCACGGGTTCTGCTGAACGACGCAGAAGCCCTTCAAGCCGCCCATGAACTGGCCACCGTCGCTCGCCAGCAGGCGGCCCGGCGCGACCAGCAGCGCAAGCTGCCGTGGGCGGAAATCGAACATTTCACCCGCAGTGGCCTGGGCAGTATTGCCATCCCCCGTGAGTACGGCGGCCCGCAGGTTTCCTTCGTCACCCTGGCCGAAGTCTTCGCGATCATTTCCGCGGCCGATCCGGCCCTGGGACAGATCCCGCAGAACCAGTTCGGCATTCTCAACCTGATCCTCGGCAGCGCCACCGAACGGCAGAAAAAGCAGCTGTTCCAGAGCGTGCTGGAAGGCTGGCGCATCGGTAACGCCGGCCCGGAGCGCGGGACCAAAAACACCCTGGAACTCAAGGCACGAATCACCGCCGACGGCGACGGTTACCTGCTCAATGGCCAGAAGTTCTATTCCACCGGCGCCCTGTTCGCCCACTGGGTGGCGGTCAAGGCGTTGAACGACGACGGCAAGCAAGTATTGGCCTTCGTCCGCCGCGGCACCCCGGGGCTGCGCATCGTCGACGACTGGTCGGGCTTCGGCCAGCGCACCACCGCCAGCGGCACCATTTTGCTCAACAACGTGCGGGTCGATGCCGACCTGGTGGTGGACAACTGGCGCATCAACGAGTCGCCGAATATCCAGGGCGCGGTCTCGCAGTTGATCCAGGCGGCCATCGACGCCGGCATCGCCCGCGCCGCCATCGACGACGCCATCAGCTTCGTGCGTGAACGCTCGCGGCCGTGGGTCGACGCCAACGTCGAACGGGCCAGCGACGACCTGTATGTGATCGCCGACATCGGCAAGCTGAAAATCGAACTGCACGCCGCCGAAGCCCTGCTACGCAAGGCCGGCCAGGTGCTGGACCAGGTCAGCGCCGCGCCGATCAGCGCCGAGTCCGCGGCCCGCGCCTCGATCGCCGTGGCCGAAGCCAAGGTGCTGACCACCGAGATCTCCCTGCTGGCCAGCGAGAAACTCTTCGAGCTGGCCGGCAGCCGCGCCACCCTCGCCGAGTTCAACCTCGACCGGCACTGGCGCAACGCCCGGGTCCACACCCTGCACGATCCGGTGCGCTGGAAATACCACGCCGTCGGCACCTATCACCTGAACGGCACCCTGCCGGCTCGCCATTCCTGGATTTAAGCGACCAGATCTCTGGAGAAGTACATGACTCTTTCTCAACACGTCGCGGTCATAACCAGCGATGAGCAAGCCCTGATCGTCGCCAGCGACCTGGCCGAGGATTTCAAGCGCGACAGCGCCCTGCGCGACCGCGAACGTCGCCTGCCTCACCCCGAACTCGAAGCCTTTTCCCGCTCCGGCCTGTGGGGCATCAGCGTGCCCAGGGAATACGGCGGTGCCGGTGTGTCCAACGTCACCCTGGCCAAGGTCATCGCCCTGATCGCCCAGGCCGACGGCTCCCTGGGGCAGATCCCGCAGAACCATTTCTACGCCCTCGAAGTGCTGCGGGTGAACGGCAGCGAGGCGCAGAAAAAACGCCTGTACGCCGAGGTCCTGGCCGGCCAGCGCTTCGGCAATGCCCTGGCCGAGCTGGGCACCAAGACCGCCCACGACCGCACCACTCGCCTGACCCGGGACGTGCAGGACGGACGCGACGGCTATCGCATCAACGGTCGCAAGTTCTATTCCACCGGCGCCCTCTATGCCCAGCGCATCCCCACCTCGGTGGTGGATGAACAGGGCGTGCAGCAACTGGCCTTCGTTCCGGCGGGCAGCCGGGGCCTGAACGTGATCGACGACTGGAGCGGCTTCGGCCAGCGCACCACCGGCAGCGGCTCGGTGGTATTCGAGGACGTGTTCGTCGCCGCCGAGGACGTGATTCCCTTTCAGAGCGCCTTCGAGCGCCCGACCACCGTCGGCCCGCTGGCGCAGATTCTCCACGCAGCCATCGACACCGGTATCGCCCGCGCCGCCTATGAGGACGCCCTGCATTTCGTGCGCACCAAGACCCGGCCGTGGATCGACTCCGGCAACGACAAGGCCAGCGAAGACCCACTGACCCTCAAGAGCTTCGGCCACCTGAGCATTCGCCTGCACGCCACCGAGGCGTTGCTGGAGCGCTCCGGGGAGTTCCTCGACGCCGCCCAGGCCGAGCCCAACGCCGAGACCGTGGCCGCCGCCTCCATCGCGGTCGCCGAGGCCCGCGCCATCAGCACTGAAATCTCCCTGGCCGCCGGCAGCACCCTGTTCGAACTGGCCGGCAGCCAGGCGACCCTGGCCGAACACGGCCTGGACCGTCACTGGCGCAACGCCCGGGTGCACACCCTGCACGACCCGGTGCGCTGGAAGTACCACGCGGTGGGCAACTACTACCTCAACCAGACGAACCCGCCACTGCGGGGGACTATCTGATGAGCGCTCTGGAGAAAGGCAAAAAAAAGATCCTGCTCAATGCCTTCAACATGAATTGCATCGGGCACATCAACCACGGCCTGTGGACCCACCCGCGGGACACCTCGACCCAGTACAAGACCCTCGAATACTGGACCGAGCTGGCGCAGCTGCTGGAGCGCGGACTGTTCGACGGGCTGTTCATCGCCGACATCGTCGGGGTCTACGACGTCTACCAGAACTCGGTGGACGTGACGCTCAAGGAGTCGATCCAGCTGCCGGTCAACGACCCGCTGCTGCTGGTTTCGGCCATGGCCGCGGTGACCCGCAACCTCGGCTTCGGCCTCACCGCCAACCTCACCTACGAGCCGCCATACCTGTTCGCCCGGCGCATGTCGACGCTGGACCACCTGAGCCGCGGCCGGGTCGGCTGGAACATCGTCACCGGCTACCTCGACAGCGCCGCCAAGGCCATGGGCCTGAGCGAACAGGCCGAACACGACCGGCGCTACGATCAGGCCGACGAATACCTGCAAGTGCTCTACAAACTCTGGGAAGGCAGCTGGGAAAACGACGCGGTGATCAACGACCGCGAACAGCGGATCTACGCCCGGCCGGAGAAGGTGCACAAGGTCGAGCACAAGGGCGAGTTCTATCAGGTCGAGGGCTATCACCTGTGCGAACCCTCGCCGCAGCGCACGCCGGTGCTGTTCCAGGCCGGCAGTTCCGATCGCGGCCTGCTGTTCGCCGGGCGCCACGCCGAATGCGTGTTCATCAGCGGGCAGAACAAAGCCACAACCCGCGCCCAGGTGGACAAGGTCCGCGCCAGCGCCGTGGCGGCCGGGCGCAATCCCGAGGACATCAAGGTGTTCATGGGGCTCAACGTGATAGTCGCCGCGACCGAGGAGCTGGCCTGGAAGAAGCACGCCGAATACCGCAGCTACGCCAGCGCCGAAGCCGGGGTGGCGCATTTCTCGGCGTCCACCGCCATCGACTTTTCCCAGTACGAGATCGACGAACCGATCCAGTACGTGAAGAGCAACGCCATCCAGTCGGCCACCAAGAACCTGCAGAACAACGACTGGACCCGACGCAAGCTGCTCGACCAGCACGCCCTGGGCGGGCGCTACATCACCGTGGTCGGCTCGCCGCAGCAGGTGGCCGACGACCTCGAATCCTGGATCGCCGAGACTGGCCTGGACGGCTTCAACCTGACCCGCATCGTCACCCCGGAAAGTTATGCCGACTTCATCGACCTGGTGATCCCCGAGCTGCAACGCCGCGGCTCGTACAAGACTGCCTACGACAACGGCACCCTGCGCGAAAAGCTGTTCCAGCGCGAGGCGCAATTACCGGAGCAACACAGCGGATCCACCTATCGCCACTAACCCTGTAGCCGCTGCCGAAGGCTGCGATCGGTCTGGGCGGCATTCCGTACGAAGAGGACGTGCTCTTGAGATCGTTGGAAGGCCCTTCGGGCCTTATCGCAGCCTGCGGCAGCGGCTACAGGTCACCTGAATATCTAACGCACTGACTGGAACCAAAACCATGAAAAGCAAACGCCTCAGCCACCCAGTCAAAGCACTGGCCCTCGCCCTCGGACTGTTCGCCAGCGCGGTATTCGCCGCCGACGCGCCGCTGAAAGTCGGCACCACCGCCGCCTTCGCCATCCCCCTGGAGGCCGCCGTCGAAGAGGCCGGCAAACAGGGCCTGAAAGTCGAGCTGGTGGAGTTCAGCGACTGGATCGCGCCGAACGTCAGCCTGGCCGCCGGCGATATCGACGTGAACTACTTCCAGCACATCCCGTTCCTGGAAAACGCCAAGGCCGCCGCCGGTTTCGACCTGGTGCCGTTCGCCCCGGGGATCATCAACAACGTCGGCCTGTACTCGAAAAAATACAAAAGCTTCGACGAGCTGCCCGAAGACGCCACGGTGGCCATCGCCAACGACCCGATCAACAGCGGCCGCGGCTTGCAGCTGCTGGCCAAGGCCGGCCTGATCAGCCTCAAGCCGGGGGTCGGCTACAAGGCCACCGAGGACGACATTGTCGCCAACCCGAAAAAGCTGAAGATCCTCCAGGTCGAGGCCGTGCAACTGGTACGCGCCTATGACGACGCCGACCTGGTGCAGGGCTACCCGGCCTATATCCGCCTGGCCAAGACCTTCGATGCCGGTTCGGCACTGCTGTTCGACGGCCTCGACCACAAGGAATACGTGATCCAGTTCGTGATCCAGCCCAAGAGCAAGACCGACCCGCGGCTGATCAAGTTCGTCGATATCTACCAGCATTCGCCGGCGGTGCGCGCCGCCCTGGACAAAGCCCACGGCAAGCTCTACCAAGCCGGCTGGGAAGGTTGAGATGAGCGTCGCCTACCTTGCGCACAAGTCGCCGAACCAACCGCCCGAACAGCGGCAGGACGCGCAGCAGACCGAGCTGCATCCAGAACTGAACCAGGCCCACGTGCGCTTCATCGGCCTGACCAAGACCTACCAGGGCCAGCAAGGCCCGGTGCAGGCCCTGCACGGGATCGACCTGGCGATCCAGCGCGGCGAAGTGTTCGGCATCATCGGCCGCAGCGGCGCCGGCAAGTCGTCGCTGATCCGCACCATCAACCGCCTGGAACAGCCTTCGGGCGGCCGGGTGCTGATCGATCAGGTGGACATCGGCGACTTTGACGAAGACCGTCTGGTGGAGCTGCGCCGGCGCATCGGCATGATCTTCCAGCACTTCAACCTGATGTCGGCCAAGACCGTGTGGCAGAACGTCGAGCTGCCGCTGAAGGTGGCCGGCGTGCCCAAGGAACAGCGCGAGCGCAAGGTCCGCGAACTGCTGGAACTGGTGGGCCTGAAAGACAAGCACAAGGCCTACCCGGCGCAGCTCTCGGGCGGGCAGAAACAGCGGGTGGGCATCGCCAGGGCGCTGGTCCACGACCCGGCGATCCTACTGTGCGACGAGGCCACCTCGGCGCTGGACCCGGAGACCACCCAGTCGATCCTCGGCCTGCTCAAACAGATCAACCAGCGCCTGGGCCTGACCATCATCCTGATCACCCACGAGATGGCGGTGATCCGCGATATCTGCGACCGAGTGGTGGTGCTCGAGCATGGGCATATCGTCGAGCAGGGGCCGGTCTGGGAAGTGTTCGGCAACCCGCAGCACGAGGTCAGCAAGACCCTGCTGGCGCCCTTGCAGCACGGCTTGCCAGAAGAGTTGCAAAACCGCCTGCAGGCCCAGCCGAAGTCTTCCGACGCGGCGGTGGTGTTACGCGTGCGGTTCACCGGCAGGAGCAGCGACGAGCCGGACCTGGCCGCGCTGTTCGGCACCCTGGGCGGGCGCGTGCGGCTGCTGCACGGCGGCGTGGAGCGGATCCAGGGGCATGCCCTGGGGCAATTGCTGCTGGCGGTCAGCGGCTCGTCCCTGGGCGCCGAGGAGCAACGTTTGCGCGCGCAGCACTTTTTGCACAAGCAATGGACACAACAGGTAGAGGTGCTGGGTTATGTGGTTTGATCGCTTGCTCCAGGGCGTTATCGATACCTTCCTGATGGTCGGCGTGTCGTCGCTGATCGCGCTGCTGGCGGGCATTCCGCTGGCGGTGATCCTGGTCACCAGCGGCAAGGGCGGGATCTATGAAGCGCCCAGGCTGAACAGCGTGCTGGGGGCCTTCGTCAACCTGTTCCGCTCGATCCCGTTCCTGATCCTGATGGTGGCGCTGATCCCCTTCACCCGGCTGATTGTCGGCACTACCTACGGCGTCTGGGCCGCCGTGGTGCCACTGACCATCGCCGCCACGCCGTTCTTCGCGCGGATCGCCGAGGTCAGCCTGCGCGAGGTCGACCACGGCCTGATCGAAGCCGCCCAGGCCATGGGCTGCCGGCGCTGGCACATTGTCTGGCATGTGCTGTTGCCCGAGGCGCTGCCGGGCATCGTCGGCGGCTTCACCATCACCCTGGTGACCATGATCAACTCCTCGGCCATGGCCGGGGCCATCGGCGCCGGTGGCCTGGGGGACATCGCCTATCGCTACGGCTACCAGCGTTTCGACAGCCAGATCATGCTCACGGTGATCGTGCTGCTGGTGATCCTCGTCGCGGCGATCCAGCTCGGCGGCGACCGCCTGGCGCGGGTGCTCAACAAGCGTTGAGAAACGCCACCTTCGTTGTGACGAATAACCTGTAGCCGCTGCCGCAGGCTGCGATAAGGCCCGAAGGGCCTTCGAGGCCTTCAAGAGCACGTCCTCTTCGAGGCCGATCGCAGCCTTCGGCAGCGGCTACGGGACGGTTTCGGCCGTGGGCATGGGGTATATTCAGCCTCATATCCCCAGCCAACGAATCCCGCCATGAAACTCGCTCCCGACGACCTCGACCAGATCACCTCCACCACCCTGGGTCACTACAACCAGGTGGCCGAAGATTTCCGCGAAGGCACCCGCGACCACGATGTCAGCCAGAACATCGATGCGCTGCTTCGACATATCCAGGGCACGGCGCCCTTCACCCTGCTGGACTTCGGCTGCGGCCCCGGGCGCGACCTGCAAACCTTCACGCGCCTGGGTCATATCGCGGTCGGCCTCGACGGCTCCGAGCGTTTTGCCCAGATGGCCCGGGACGACAGCGGCTGCGAGGTCTGGCAGCAGGACTTTCTCAAGCTCGACCTGCCCGCCGAGCGCTTCGACGGCATCTTCGCCAACGCCGTGCTGTTTCATATCCCCTCGCAGGAGTTGCCGCGGGTGCTGCGCCAACTGCACGCCACGCTGAAACCCGGCGGCGTGCTGTTCAGCTCCAACCCGCGCGGCGACAACCGCGAAGGCTGGAACGGCGCGCGTTATGGCGCCTACCACGACCTGGCGGCCTGGCAGCATTTGCTCACCGCGGCAGGGTTTGTCGAGCTGGAGCATTACTACCGGCCCGCCGGCCTGCCGCGGGAGCAGCAGCCGTGGCTGGCGAGCGTGTGGCGCAAGGTTTGAGCCTGCGTCGTTATTAAGCCTTTTTCGCGAGCACGCTCGCTCCTACAGATTGAACACATTCCCCTGTAGGAGCAGCCGGTCGACGCTCGATTGCTCGCGATAGCGGTCCTCAGGCTGCCTCCTTCTTCGGTTCCTGGATCTTGTACCAGGCCACATACAGCGCCGGCAGGAACAGCAGCGTCAGCAGGGTGGCGACGATGATGCCGCCGATCATGGCGTAGGCCATCGGCCCCCAGAACACTTCCCGGGCGATGGGGATCATGCCCAGGCTGGCCGCCGCGGCGGTCAGCAGGATCGGCCGGCGCCGGTGCTCGGTGGCTTGCACCACCGCATCCCAGGGTGAATACCCGGCGTGCTCGAACTCATCGATCTGGGTCACCAGGATCACCGAGTTGCGGATGATGATGCCGATCAGCGCGAGAATCCCGAGGATCGCCACAAAGCCCATGGGCGTGCCCGTCGGCACCAGGGCCAGGACCACGCCGATCAGCCCCAGGGGCGCGACACTGGCCACCAGGAACAGTTTCTGCACGCTGTGCAGCTGGATCATCAGGAAAGTCGCCATGAGGAACAGCATCAACGGCACCACCTTGGCGATCGGCCCCTGGGCCTTGCCGCTCTCCTCCACCGTACCGCCGGTGGCCACCGAATAACCGACCGGCAGGCTGGCGGCGAACTTGTCGATGTCGGGCTTGAGCAACCTGACCAGGTCGGTCGGCTGGATTTCGTCACGCACCGAGGCCTTGATGGTGATGGTCGGCTTGCGGTCACGGCGCCAGACCAGCGGCTGCTCCAGTTCGTAACGCACGGTGGCGAAGGCCAGCAGCGGAATCGAGGTGCCGTTGGGGTTGACGATCTGCAGGTTCTGCAGGGTTTCCGGGGAACCGCGCTCGCTGTCGTCGGCCCGGCCGACCACGTTGATCAGGTAGATGTCGTCATGCACCTGGGTCACGGTGGAGCCACTGACGATGCTGTTCATCAACTGCGCCACGTCCTCCGAAGACAGCCCCAACTGGCGGGCCTTGTCCTGGGCGATGTCGATGCGCAGCACTTTGCCCGGCTCGTTCCAGTCGTAGATGATCTCGCCGATGTGCGCGTTCTTGTCCAGTTCGGTGGCCAGCTCGATGGCGTGCTTGCGCACCTGGTCGATGTCCTTGCCGCTGACCCGGTACTGGATCGGCCGCCCCACCGGCGGGCCCATTTCCAGGGCCTGGACGTAGCTGCCGATACCGACAAAGTCGTCGCGCAGGCGTTTTTTCAGGCGTTCGGTCAACGCCGTGCGCGACTCCAGGCCCTTGCTGACGATCACCAGCTGCGCGTAGTAGGGGTTCTGCAGTTGCTGGTCCAGCGGCAGGTAGAAACGGATCGCGCCTTCGCCGATGTAAGTGCTCCAGCGCTCGATGTCCGGGTCGTCCTTGAGGGTCGCCTCCAGGCGATCCACCGCCATGCGGGTCTCGGCGATCGAGGCGTTCTGCGGCAGGTTGAGGTCGACGAGAATCTCCGGTCGGTCCGAGGACGGGAAGAACTGGTTCTGCACGAAGCGCATGCCGACCACCGACAGCACGAACGCCAGGACGGTGATACCGATGGCCCACCAGCGGTTGCGCATGGCCCACAGCAGGCCGCCGTTGAAAGCGCGGCCGATGCGGCCCGGCTCTTCGGAGTGGGGCTTCACATTGGTGCTGAGGATATGCACGCCGATCACCGGGGCGAACAGCACGGCGACTATCCACGACACCAGCATGGCCACGGCGATCACCGCGAACAGGGTGAAGGTGTACTCGCCGGCGGAACTGGCGTTGAGGCCGATGGGCACGAAGCCGGCGACCGTCACCAGGGTCCCGGTGAGCATGGGGAAGGCGGTGGAGGTGTAGGCGAAGGTCGCCGCCTGCTCTTTGCTCTCGCCCATCTCCAGGCGCGTGACCATCATCTCCACGGTGATCATCGCGTCGTCCACCAACAGGCCCAGGGCGATGATCAACGCACCGAGGGAAATCCGCTGCATGGTGATGCCGCTGTATTCCATGAAGACGAAAACCATCGCCAGCACCAGCGGGATCGAGCACGCCACCACCAGCCCGGCGCGCACGCCCAGGCTGACGAAACTCACCACCAGCACGATCACCACCGCCTCGAACAGCGCGCTGGTAAAGCCGCCGACGGCTTTTTCCACCACCTCGGCCTGGTCCGACACCGTGTGTACGCCTACGCCCACCGGCAGCTCGGCGGTGAGCTGGTCCATCTTGGCGTGCAGGGCCTTGCCGAAGTCCTGGATGTTGCCACCCTTCTTCATGGCGATCGCCAGGCCGATGGCCGGCTGGCCGTTGAAGCGAAACTGCGGCGTCGAAGGATCGACGTAGCCGCGGCTGATCTCGGCGATATCCGCCAGGCGATAGAAGCGCTCGTTGAGCCGCAGGTTGACCGTGGCCAGGTCTTTCTCGGAAGCGAACTGCCCCGAGGTGCGCACGGAAATCCGCTCCGGCCCGGCCTCGATCACCCCGGCCGGGGTCACCGCATTCTGCGATTGCAGGCTCTGCAGGACCTGGCGCTGGTCGATGCCCAGCGCCGCCAGCTTGCGTGTGGAGAAGTTCAGGTAGATGACTTCGTCCTGCTCGCCGACCATCTCCACCTTGCCCAGGTTCGGCACCTCGCGGACCTCGGCGCGCACCTGCTCCACGTAGTCGCGCAGCTGGCGCATGCTCAGGCCGTCGGCGGTAAAGGCATAGACCGAGCCGAACACGTCACCGAATTCGTCGTTGAACCCCGGCCCTTGCAGGCCCTGGGGGAAGTCGCCGCGAATGTCGTTGATCTTCTTGCGCACCTGGTACCAGATCTCGGGAATGTCCTTGCCGCTGGTGGTGTCGCGCAGGTAGACGAACACCGTCGACTCGCCGGGGCGGGTGTAGCTTTTCACGTAGTCGAGGGAGTCCAGCTCTTCGAGTTTTTTCTCGATGCGGTCGGTGACCTGCTTGAGGGTTTCCTCCTGGGTCGCGCCCGGCCAGCGGGTCTGGATGACCATGGTCTTGATGGTGAAGGACGGGTCTTCCTCGCGCCCCAGGTTCATGTAGGAGAACACGCCCATCAGCAGGGCGACGAACATCAGGTACCAGACGAACGACTGATGCCTGATGGCCCACTCGGATAAATTGAAGCTCCCTTTTGTGGCCGGCGTCATCGTGGGCTGCCCTCGTCGATTTTGACTTTCTGCCCCGGTTTGAGGCTGTTCACTCCGGCGCTCACCACCCGCTCGCCGATTTTGATCCCGCTGCCGATCAATGCCGAATCATGGTCCCGGCTGAGCACCGTGACCTCGCGCGGCGCCACGGTCCGTGCCTGCGGGTCGACGATCCAGACCCGGGTCTGGCCGTCCACTTCCTGCAGGGCCGATAGCGGCACCTCGGTGCGCGGGACGATGGCGGAGCTGAGGGTCACGCTGATGGCCGTGCCGAGGCGGAACGCTTCGGGGGTTTCGGTCAGGGTCAGGCGCGAGCGCCGGGTGCGGGTGGCGCTCTGCGCCTGGGGTTCGATTTCACGCACGATGGCGGTGGTGTTGATGCTCGGGTCCAGCTGCGAGGCGACCTTGAACACCACGTCGGCCGGCAACTGGTCCACCAGCGTCGCCGGCAGGTCGATCACCGCTTCCTTGATGTCCGGACGGGCCAGGGTCACCACCTGCTGGCCGGCGCTGACCACCTGGCCGGCCTCGGCGTTCCAGGCGGTGACCACGCCGCCGTGATCGGTGCGCAGCTCGCTGTAGGCGAGTTGGTCGCGGGCCTGGCTGACCGCGGCCCTGGCCTGGTCCAACGAAGCGCGGGTGGTTTTCAGGTCGGTCTGGGCGATATCCAGCTGCGCCTGGGCACCGACGCCACGGTCGAACAATTGCTGCTGGCGCCGGGCGTTGGCCTGGGCATTGATCCATTGCGCCTCGATCCGGGCCAGGTCGCCCTGGGCGGAACGCAACTGGTTCTGCTGGTCGGTGGGGTCGAGGGTGGCGAGCAAGGCGCCCTTGCCCACCTCGGCGCCGACGTCGACATTGCGATTGGCGATGCGCCCCGGCACCCGGAAACCGAGGTTGGTTTCATAGCGGGCCTGGATGCTCCCGGCGAACCGCCCGAGGCTTTCCTCGGACTCGGCGCGCACCTCGAACGACAGCACCGGACGCACCGGCTCGGGCGCCGGTTCTTCCTTGGAACAGGCGCCCAGCGTCAGGCCGGCGCACAACAGCAGGGACAGGCGCTTCATGGCTGGGCTCCTTGGGTGCCGGTCTCGGCAACGATCTCGACGAGCATCCCCGGGTGCAACAACTGGCCGCCGGCGATCACCACTTTTTCGCCGCCCTTGAGGCCGTCGCTGATGATCACCTTGCCGGTCTGGTAACGCCCCACCGTGACGGTGTGCAGGGTAGCCTTGCCGTCCTCGCCCACCAGCCATACGGCCGGCTCGTTGAGGTTCTTGGTCAGCGCCGCCCAGGGCAGCTCGACACTGGCCTGGCCGGCCGCGTGGGCGCTGGCGCTGACCACCGAGCCCAGGTCCATGCCCGCCGGCAGGCCGTCGAGGGCCACCTTGACCTGCACCGTGCCGCTCTGCGCCGACACCACCGGGGTGACTTCACGCACCTTGCCGGTGGTCTTGATGTTCGGGTTGTCCAGCAGGCTGACGGTGATCGCGCCTTGCTTCGGCGGGGCCACCAGCAGCGATTCGTAGACGTTGAACACGGCGTCGCGCTCGCCGTCGCGGGCCAGGCTATAGATCGGCACCGTGGCCTGCACCACCTGGCCGACTTCGGCCTGGCGCGCGGTGATCACCCCCGGCGCGTCGGCGATCAGCGCGGTGTAGCTCAGTTGCTCGCGGGCGTTGGCCAACTGCGCCTGGGCCGCGCTCAGGGCGCTCTGGCTGCTACGCAGCGCCGCCTGGGCGGCATCGTATTCGCTCTGGCTGGTGTAGCCCTTGGGCAGGAGTTTCTGCTGGCGGACGAAGGCCGCGCTGGTCTGCTTGACCCGTGCCTGCTCGGCGAACACCGAGGCGGCGGCGGAATCGACATTGGTCTGCAGGTCTTTCGGGTCGAGCCGGGCCAGGACCTGTCTGGCCGTGACCCGGTCGCCGACGTCGACCAGGCGCTGGATGATCTTGCCGCCGACGCGGAACGACAACTCAGTCTGCACCCGCGCCTGCACATCGCCGGTCAGGGTCACCTGCGCGGCGAAATCGCGGGTCTGCACTTGCTGCACGCGCACCCGCGGCCGCTCCTTTTCGCTCGGTTTTTCCGCGCCACAACCGCTCAGTAGAGCAGCCAGCATCAAACCCACTATCCACTTCGATTCGAGACCAGCCATGCAGGCTCCTTGGCGCGACGCCATCGTACAGGTGACGATACGACTGTGAGCTTAGAACAGGGTTCCACTGCTGCGCGCGGGCTGCTGCGGAACAAATGCGTAATGGTTGATCGGCTGAGCAACGAGGACGTCGTGACGCGCGGAGTTTCAGGTTCTGCGAACCTGATCGCGAGCAAGCTCGCTCCTACAAGAGCAGTCCGCAGGGGCGATGGCTTAGGGGAAAATCAGGCACACTGCGCCTCCATGCACAAGGAGCCCCGGCATGCTCAAGACCCTGGCAGTGGCCAATTACCGCTCGATCAACAAACTGGTGATTCCGCTGCAGCGGCTGAACCTGATCACCGGCCCCAACGGCAGCGGCAAGTCCAACCTGTACAAGGCCCTGCGCCTGCTGGCGGAAACCGCCCAGGGCGGGGTGGTCAACGCACTGGCCAGCGAAGGCGGCCTGGAGTCGACCTTCTGGGCCGGGCCGGAACAGGTCAGCCGGCGCATGAGCCGTGGCGAGGTGGCGATCCAGGGCGGGCCACGCAAAACCGTCAAGCGCCTGCAACTGGGCTTTGCCGGCGAGGACTTCGGTTACTCGATCGGCCTGGGGCTGCCGGACTCGAGCGGCCATTTCATGCTGCCCGGGCACAGCACACCGATTCCGTCGCGCTTCACCCTCGACCCGCGGATCAAGCGCGAGAGCATCTGGAGCGGGCCGGTGTATCGCCCGGCCAGCGTGCTGGTGGATCGCCAGGGGCCGATGGTGCGGGCACGCCAGGGGCGGCAGTGGGAAGTCCTGGCGCAGCACACCTCCAGCGGCGACAGCCTGTTCGACCAGGTCGGCAACCTGCGTTCATCGCCCGAGGTCCTGCATTTGCGCGAGCAGATTCGCGGCTGGCGTTTTTACGATCACTTCCGTACCGACAGCCAGGCCCCCGCGCGCCGGCCACAGCTGGGCACGCGCACGCCGGTGCTGCACCACGACGGCCGCGACCTGGCGGCGGCGTTGCAGACCATCATCGAAGTGGGCGATCAGCAGGCGCTGCGCGAAACCATCAGCGACGCCTTTCCGGGTTCGCGGCTGGAGATCGATGCCGTGCCCGGCGGGCTGTTCGGCGTGCAGTTCTATCAGGACGGTCTGCTGCGGCCGCTGTCGGCGGCGGAGCTGTCGGACGGCACCCTGCGCTACCTGCTGCTGGTCGCCGCCCTGCTGACGCCACGGCCACCGACGCTGATGGTGCTCAACGAACCGGAAACCAGCCTGCACCCGGACCTGCTGCCGGCCTTGGCGCGCCTGATCATGCGCGCCTCGCAGCAGTGCCAGGTGTGGGTGGTGTCCCATGCCAGCCGGTTGATCGCGGCGTTGCAGCAACACCCGGAGTGCAACTGCATCGTGCTGGAGAAAAATTTCGGCCAGACCGAAATCGTCGGCCAGGGGATGCTCGATGAACCGGCGTGGTATTGGCCGGATTGAGCGGCCTCAAAAACATCGCGGGCAAGAACCAGGCGTCGCCCCTGCTCCTACAGGGTGCGATGCTTGCCGGCATGGTCGCATGCAATCCCTGTAGCCGCTGCCGCAGGCTGCGATAGGTCCGAAGGACCTCGGCGACCTTGAAACCGCTGCGACCGTTCTCCGAACGCGGCCCGGGTCGATCGCAGCCTGCGGCAGCGGCTACAGGGGCTCAGGCACAGACTGTCACCCCTGCCACTTGCCGCCTTCGACAATCACGCTTTCAGGCTTGGTGTCGTCGCTCAGTTCCTTGCGCACGTACTGGTCGTAAAGCTTGAGCAGGTACTTGTCCTCGCCCAGCTTGGCCAGCTCGGCGTTGACCCAGTCACGCAGTTCGATATTGCCCTTCTTCACCGCCGGCGCGATCGGCGCCTGCTCCCCCAGGGTCTGCGGCAGTACGCGGTAACCCGGGTTCTGCTTGGACCAGCTGAACAGGATCAGGTTGTCCTGGGCATAAGCATCGCCGCGGCCGTTGGCCAGGGCTTGCAGGGACTCGGAGTTCTTCTCGAACTTCAGCAGTTTCCAGTCCGGGTGGTTCTTGGTCAGCCAGATATCGGCGGTGGTGCCGGTGGTGACGATGGTGGTGCGGCTCGCCAGGTCATCCAGGCTCTTCACTTCGCTGCCATCAGGCACCAGGGCCTGCACCGCGACCTTGAGGTTGGGGTTGGTGAACTCCACCGCTTCCTTGCGCTCCGGGGTGACGGTCATGTTGGCCAGGATCAGGTCGACCTTGTCGCTCTGCAGGAACGGGATGCGGCTGGCCGGTTCCACCGCGACGAACTCCACCTTGTTCTCGTCGCCCAGCAGGTCCTTGGCGAATTGCCGCCCGATATCGGTATCGAAGCCCACGTAGCGGCCGGTCTCGTCGACGAAACCGAATGGCGGCTTGTCGGTGAACACGCCGACGATCAGCTTGTCGCGGGCCTTGATCTTGTCCAGGTAGCCGGCCGCCGGGGCAGCGCTGGCGCTGGCCGCGGGCTTGGGCGCTTCGGCGGATTTATCGCAGCCGGCCAGCAGGGCGAGGCCGAACAGCGGGAGTA
The DNA here is from genome assembly GCF_900109505.1 of Pseudomonas sp. NFACC41-3. NCBI lineage: Bacteria > Pseudomonadati > Pseudomonadota > Gammaproteobacteria > Pseudomonadales > Pseudomonadaceae > Pseudomonas > Pseudomonas sp. NFACC41-3. Next base: position 176,162 of record NZ_FOAE01000006.1, on the reverse strand, counting down.
GCAGTAGCGAAGACTTGGCAGTTTTCATAAGAGCTCCAGTTCCTTTGCAGGGATCTTTTTTGGCAGTGTTTCAACGAAGGAGAATTTCTCCAGGAACTGCTGCGCTCGTGCGGTCCGCGGGTTCGTAAAGAAGATCTCGGGAGGGTGCTGTTCGAGGATGCGCCCGGCATCCATGAACACGATGCGGTCGGCCACCGCGCGGGCGAAGGCCATTTCGTGGGTGACGATCAACAGGGTCATGCCGTCCCGGGCCAGGCCCTGGATCACTTGCAGCACCTCCTTGACCATCTCCGGGTCCAGCGCCGCGGTGACCTCGTCGAACAGCATCACCTGCGGGTTCATGCACAACGAACGGACGATGGCGATGCGTTGCTGCTGGCCGCCGGAGAGCTGGCGCGGGAAGGCATCGCGCTTGTCCGAAAGGCCCACCCGTTCCAACAGCGCCTCGGCCTGGGCGCGGGCTTCGCGGCGGTCGCGTTTCTGCACCTTGAGCGGGCCGAGCAGGATGTTGTCGAGCACGCTCATGTGCGGGAACAGGTGGTAGCTCTGGAACACCATGCCAATGTCCTGGCGCACCTGGCGCCAGTCGGTGGCCGGGTCCAGCAGCTCTTGGCCGGCGAATCTCAGGTGGCCGCCGTGGGCTTTTTCCAGGCCGTTGAGGCAGCGCAGCAAGGTGGACTTGCCGCAGCCGCTGGGGCCGAGAATCACCACCACTTCGCCCTGGGCGACCTTGAGGTCGATGTCCTTGAGCACCTGCTGCTCGCCGAAAAACTTGTTGAAACCCTGGAACTCGATCAGTGCGCTCATGCTTGCGTCCAGCGCCGCTCCAGCACGCGCGAGGCGGCCGACAGCGGGTAGCAGATAAAGAAGAAAAACAGGAACAGGGCGCCGTAGATCAGCACCGACTCGTAGGTGCGCTCGATGATCTGCTGGCCGACCTTGATCACGTCCACCACGCCGATCAGCACCGCCAGCGAGCTGGTCTTGATGATCCGTGTGTAGACGTTAATGGTCGGCGGCGTCATGCGTTTCAGCGCCTGGGGCAGCAGCACGTAGCCGTATAGCTGCGGGTCGGACAGGCCGATCGACAGCCCCGCCTCGCGCTGGCCACGGGGCAGCGAATGCAGGGCGCCGCGCACCACCTCGCCGACTTCGCTGGCGCCCCACAGCGACAGCACCAGCACCGCGCAGGTGAAGCTGGGAATGCTGATGCCGAAGAAGATCGGGAAACCGAAGAACAGCAGGTACAGCCAGACCAGCACCGGGATCGCCCGGAACAGCTCCAGGTAGATGCGCAACACGGCGTTCAGCCATTTGCGGTCGAGGGTCCGCAGCACGCCATAGAGCACGCCGCCGACGGTGCTGAAGGCGATGCTCAGCAGGGAGATCGATAACGTCTGCGCGGCGCCCTTGCCCAGTTGCGGCAAGGATACCCAGAGCAGTTCAAGACCCGAACTGGCCATGCTGCAACCTCCTTTCCAGACGGCTGAGCAACAGCGACAGCGGCAAGAACAGCAGCACGCAGATCAGCGTGAGCACGGCGAGCATTTCGTAGGTCTTGTAGTAGAGGGCGATGTAGCTCTTGGTGGTGTAGAGAATCTCCGGCACCGCCACCGCCGAGACCACGGTGGTTTCCTTGAGCAGGAAAATGAAATTGGCGAACAGCGACGGCAGGCTGAGGATCCCGGCCTGCGGCAGGATCACGTAGCGCAGCAGTTGCCAGTGCGACAGGCCGATGGAGCGCCCCGACTCCAGCTGGGCCGTCGGCACCGCTTCGACGCCGGCGCGCAGCACCTCGGTAAGGTAGGCGCCGCCGAGAAAGGTCATGGTGATGATCGCCGCAGCGAACCCGGAAATCTTCAGCCCCAATGCCGGCAGGGCGAAGTAGACGAAGAACAGCTGGATCAGCAGCGGGGTGTTGCGCGCCAGCTCCACGTACAGCCCGATCAGGCGCTGCAGGTAGGGGGTGCGGAATACCAGGATGGTGGCGTTGATCAGGGCCACCAGCAGGGAGGTGGCAATGGCGATCAGGCCGACCTGCAAGGTCACGCCCACGGCCTTGAGGAAGGCCGGCAGCGTACTGAGGATAAAAGCGTAGTCGAGGGTCATGGCAATCCTGGACGCCGCTGGGGTACGGCGGCGGTGGTGCAGTCCATTGGGCGGTGGGTAACCACCCGGCAGGCATCGACTTTAAAGCTATAAAAACAATAATTTAAATACCGTTAAAGCATATTGATATCACTCAAAAAACTAACCTGCGGGGTTTGCCATGCGCGCCTGAGCCGGCTACTTTTCTGACGCCATAAGGGATCTTTCTGATTCCAAGGAACGGACAAGCGGCCCCCGACTTCAACGGGCCAGACATGTACATGGACGATAAGAACAATGACCGACCTCAATACCCCGCAACCTCTCGATCCGCAGGACATCGTCAAATGGCTGAAGGCCCTGTGCCGGGCCATGAAGCCTTCCTGAGCAAAATCCCTTCATCGTCGATTGCCCGCGCTTGCGTCCTTACTGATACGCCGCAGCGCCTGGATCGCGAGCACGCTTGGCTCCTACAGAAGCAAGGGGAAGTCGTTCTTGCGGGGGCGTAACGCGGGCAATAAAAAACGCCGACGCTGTAGAAGCCATCGGCGTTTAAACCTTGAAGGGGTTTGTACGACTTAAGCGTAGTTCATCAGAACGCCGGCAGTACCGCGCCGCTATATTTCTTCTCGATGAATTCTTTCACTTGCGGGCTGGTCAGGGCCTTGGCCAGTTTCTGGATGGCGGCGCTGTCCTTGTTGTCCGGGCGGGACACCAGGAAGTTCACGTAAGGCGAATCGGCACCCTCGATCACCAGCGCGTCCTTGGCCGGGTTCAGGCCGGCTTCCAGGGCGTAGTTGGTGTTGATCATGTCCAGGTCGACCTGGTCCAGCACGCGCGGCAGCAGGGCCGACTCCAGTTCCTTGAACTTGAAGTTGTGCGGGTTCTTGGCGATGTCTTTCGGGGTCGCCAGGGCGTTTTTCGGGTCCTTGAGCTCGATCAGGCCGGCCTTCTGCAGCAGGATCAGGGCCCGGCCGCTGTTGCTGCCTTCGTTCGGAATGGCGATGGTCGCGCCGTCTTTCAGCTCGGCCAGGGTTTTGACTTTCTTCGAGTAGCCGCCGAACGGTTCGACGTGCACGCCAACCACGGTCACCAGGTTAGTGCCTTTGCCTTCGTTGAAGCTCTTCAGGTACGGCAGGGTCTGGAAGTAATTGGCGTCCAGACGCTTCTGATCGACCTGCACGTTCGGCTGCACGTAGTCGGTGAAAACTTTGATTTCCAGGTCCACGCCTTCCTTGGCCAGGGTCGGCTTGATCAGCTCGAGGATCTCGGCGTGCGGCACCGGCGTGGCCGCCACCACCAGTTTCTCGCCAGCCTGGGCCAGACCGGCAGTCAGGGCAGCCGCCAGTGCGGTGAACAACAGAACCTTTTTCATGCAGTGTCCTTATGAGTCGTCAGTGACGACGGCTTTTGTAATGAAGGTGCCAGCGAAGTGCTATCTCTGGCGTGGAGCGGACAATACCGGGATTTTTTATGCCTTAACAATATCTTTTATTCACGTTGATATTCCATTTTGTTCATACACAATCGGGCCGCTCTAGCCCGCATCTGAGACGCTGTGCATGCCCCTGTAGCCGCTGCCGCAGGCTGCGATCGACCGCGAAGCGCTCGCCAGGTTTTCAGGCTGCCTTCAAAGGGATTGCGCAGTCGTATGGGCGGCCGCTGCGCAGCCGATCGCAGCCTGCGGCAGCGGCTACAGAAAGCTGCCCGCTGCACGAATCAGGAATGGGAGGGGGCTTCAGATCACGCCGTGTTGCTTGAGCAGGTGTTTCAGCGCCTGCAACTCGGCGGCGGAACCGTCCGCGATCAGACCCTTCAACTGTTGATCCACCAGCTCCAGCCGCGACAGCTGCGGCGGCAGGTTCAGGTGCTCCGGCAGGATCTCCTCGCCACTGCTGACCAGCAGGGCAAAGTGAATGACGTTCTCCAGCTCGCGGGTGTTGCCCGGCCAGCTGTGCTGCTCCAGTACCTGCTGGGCGGCTTCGCTGATCAGCGGCACCGGCAGGTCCAGGCGCTGGCTGTAGATGCCGAGGAAATATTCGGCCAACGACAGGATGTCGCCGACCCGCTCGCGCAGCGCCGGCAGCTCCAGGTGGCCCTCGCCGAGGTAGTGATACAGCCGCTCATGGAACTTGCCCGCCGCCACCGCCTGGGCCAGGTCGATGCTGGTGGCCGCCACCAGGCGCACGTCCACCGGGCTCGGCTGATGGGCGCCGACCCGGGTCACCTCATGGTTTTCCAGGGCCGACAGCAGCTTGATCTGGATCGGCAACGGCAAGTCGCCGATCTCGTCCAGGTACAGGGTGCCGCCGTTGGCCGAGCCGAACCAGCCGGCGCGGCTGCTGGCCGAACCGCTGAAGGTGCCGGCGGCGTAGCCGAACAGTTCGGCGTCGGCGTAGGTAGGGCTGATGGCCCCGCAGTTGACCGACACGAACAGGCCGCTGCGGTCGCTGGCGCGGTGGATGTGCCGGGCCAGCAGCTCCTTGCCGCTACCGGTTTCACCGCGGATCAACACCGAGATCGCCCGCGGTGCCAGCTGTTCCAGCTCCTGGCGCAACTGCCGCGAACGGGGATCGACGAACACCAGCGCCTTGGCGCGGATGCTCAGCGGGCTTTTTTCAGCATCGGGAAAGGTCAGCAGCGGCTGGCCGAAAGACTCATGCAGACTCATGGCAGACTCCCGCCCAAATCCGCTGGCAGGCGGGGGCGTTTAACAAAAAGAAAAAATCAGGCGCGGCGCAGGGAATGCTGTTCCATGCGGTTTTGCAGGCGATAGAGATACGCGAAACCCTGCTCCCAGCGCTGGTGCCCGGACTTGACGTTGATATGCCCGGCACCGGACAGGATCCCCGCCTCGGCGCCCCAGTTGCGGGCCAGCTCCAGGGCACGTGGCGCACTGATAGCGCTGTCGTTGTCGGAGCTGACTATCTGGCTCGGGAACGGCAACAGGTCGCTGGGAATCGGCGCGAAATTGCGCAGCGCCGGCGCGCAGGCCGGACGTTCGACATCCGCCGGCGCCACCAGCAACGCGCCGCGCACCTGGCGCAAGGCACTGACCGGCGCATGGGCGGCCCAGTGCGCGACGGTGATGCAGCCCAGGCTGTGGGCGATCAGGATCACCGGGGTGCTGTCGGCGGCAATCGCCTCGGCCAGCGCCGCGACCCAGTCTTCGCGCCGCGGCGTCAGCCAGTCGGCCTGCTCCACCCGCGCACTGTTCGGCAGGCTGTTCTGCCAGTGGCTTTGCCAATGATCTTCTGGCGATCCTTGCCAGCCCGGCACAATCAGGTAGCGAATTGATTCGTTGCGCATGGGGAGCTCTCCTGCGTGTCTGTTCCCGATCGAGTATAGGGACGAGAGTTATATTCGTTAAGGAATAAGAAGCTATTTATTAAGACCCATAAAGAATATCAAATGTCGCCTGTACCGATCCTGTACGAACGCTGGCGTTCAGGCCGGCAAACCGCAGTGTCTGCATCGCGAGCAAGCTCGCTCCTACAGGCTCGTGGCGCCCGCCGGCTTTTGTAGGAGCGAGCTTGCTCGCGATGGCGTCGGTCCAGGCCAGCGCCCCGAGCCAAATCGCAGGCAAAAAAAAGGCCGCACCCTGCCAAGGAGACGGCCTGAAAAGTCGTGGCTTACAACACTGGGTCAGCGGGCGGTGATCACCGACAGCTTGGTGATACCGGCACGCTCGATGGAGGCCATGGCACGGGCCACTTCGCCGTAGTTGACGCCGTCGTCCGCCTGCAGCTGCACGCGCACTTCCGGGTCCTTGGCCTTGGCCGCCTGAAGATTGGTTTCCAAAAGGTCCGGCTGGATCTCGTCCTTGTTGATAAAGAGTTTGCCGGCGCCGTCGATGCTCACCACCAGCGGGTCCTTCTGCTCCACCGGGGCCACGGCCTCGGTCTTGGGCAGGTTGATCGGAATCGCGTTGGTCAACAGTGGCGCGGTGACGATGAACACCACCAGCAGTACCAGCATCACGTCCACCAGCGGCGTGACGTTGATCTCGCTCAGTACCTCATCGCTGTCCTGGGTCGAGAAGGCCATGTCAGGACGCCTCCTTCACTTTCTGCGCGCTGCCCTGGGCCGCGGCCTTGTGCGCGGTCGGGTGGATCAGCACGCGGAACGAACTCTTCTGCGCCAGGCTGTAGAAGTCATGGGCGAAGTCGTCGAGGTCGGCGGCGGTCAGCTTCAGGCGCCGCAGGAAATAGTTGTAAACCAGCACCGCCGGCACCGCGACGGCGATCCCCACGCCAGTGGCGACCAGTGCCGCGCCGATTGGCCCGGCCACGGTTTCCAGGCTCGCCGAGCCCGCCGCGCTGATGCCTTTCAGGGCTTCCATGATCCCCCACACGGTGCCGAACAGACCGATGAAGGGCGAGGTGCTGCCGATACTGGCGACCACCGCCAGGCCGGTTTCCAGGGAACGCCGCTCACGGACGATCTGCTGGCGCAGGGCGCGCTCCAGGCGGTCCTGATGATTGATGGCCTGGCTCAGGTCCGCCGCATGTGCTGTGTCGCCGACCTGGATCGCCGCGTAGCCGGCCTGGGCCACACGAGCGGCGGCGCCGGGCTGGGTTTCGCTGAGCTCGGCCGCCGAGTCGAGGCTGGAGGCGGCCCAGAACTGTTTGTGGAACTTGCGATCCTGGGCCTTGAGGCGGGCGAACTGCGCGCCCTTGAGCAGGGCCAGGCCCCAGGTGGCCACGGAAAAGACCACCAGCAGCCAGATCACCGCGCTTTCGATGGATTCGAGTGGAGATGCCAATAACGTCATGTTCTTTTCCCTCTGTATAACCTTGTAGGAGCGAGCTTGCTCGCGATAGCGACCGACCAGGCACAGCACCTGGCGCAGGCTCAATGAATCTTGAAATCGATGGGTACGCTGACCCAGCCGTCCTGGGCGACATCACCCTGCTTGGCCGGCACGAAGCTCCAGCGTTTGACGGCCGATAACGCCGCGTCGTCGAGCTGCTGGCGACCGCTGCTTTTCTGAATCTGGATCTCGCCGGGCTTGCCGCTGGCCAGTACATGCACCCGCAACAGCACCGTGCCTTCCCAACCGCGACGCTGGGCCAGCGACGGATATTCCGGCGCCGGGTTCTTCAAGTACGCGGCATTCGCCGAAGCCGGGGTCACGGGCGCCGGGGCCGGTGGCGCGGGCGGAGCCGGCGCGGCGACAGGCGCGGCCGGTTGTGGCGGCGCGGGCTGTTGCTGGACCGGTTTCGGCGCGGGCTTGGGCTCAGGCTTGGCCACCGGTTTTGGTTTGGGCTGCAGTTTGGGTTTAGGCACCGGTTTGGGCGGTGGCGGCTTGACCGCCAGTTCGTCCTCCACTGGCGGTGGCGGCTCCACCACCGGCTGTACCGGCTGCGGTGGCGGCGGTTCGACCACCGGCGGCGCGGGCCGGGAAAACTCGATAGTCATCGGCGGAATTTCCGGCGGCACGATCGGCAATACCGGGGTCGGCTGCTGGTTGATCCAGTAGATCACCGCACCGTGCAACAGCAGGGCGATCACCCCGAGCGCAATCGCCTCGCGCCGCCGCAGCCCGGCCTTGGGAGCCTTCTGCAAACGCAATTGGCCCAACGGCAAGCGATGCGGCCGGCCGAGATCGACCAGATCGCCGCTCGGTGCCTGACGCCACAGCACCTCATGTGCACTGGCGGCGGTCTGGACATTGCCCATTGATTAACTCCCTACAGTCTTTTGCGAATAACCCGACCCACACCTGCGAACTCCCCCGGAGCAGCGTCGAGGGCTGAATGATTGGCGCCAGACACTTATCTCCGAAAGTAATCTTTAAAGTTATGGATAGATCAAAAACGCATATTTAAACCCGTCATTTCGCGCCAGGCCGCGCGGATCAAGGGCTGCAGGGAAGGAGTCAAAAAGCCATGCTTTGCGAGCATTGAAAATATTCGCCAAAGGCATCGCATCGCCGCGGCAAAACCGCAGCGAGCGACAGCAATGGCGAAATAAAAGAGACCGACCGAACGTCGATCAAAGGAATCAGGGCGCACCCGATAAAGCGGATCTCAAGCGCCCCTGAACAGGGTGTTCAGACGTTCAGTACCTGGCTCTCGCACAGCGCCAGGAGCTGGCTTTCCAGGGCCTTGCCGGCCCGGCTCAAGCCGCTGCTGCCGTATAACGCCAGGCGCACGCCCTGGATGTCCGGCAAGCCGCTGGCGGCATCGAGCACGCGGTGCCCGGCGCCCACCACTCGCACCGGCAGCAGGCTGATGCCCAGGCCCGCCGCCACCGCCGAGCAGACGCTGGCCAGGCTGGCGCTGGAGTAACCGATGCGCCAGCGCCAGCCGCCAACCTCGAGGTGGTGCAACATTTCATGGCGATACAAACCGCCCACCGGGAACGCCACCAACGGCAACGGATCGCGGCCAAAGGCCGGGGTGGCGCGGCTGTCGACCCAGCACAGGGGCTCCGGCCACGACGCCAGGCAGTCGTCGCTGGCGCCCATCTGCTTGACCAGCAACAGGTCGAATTCGCCGCGTCGATAGAGCCGGGTCAATTCCGGGCCCAGCCCGCTGGTGACCTCCAGGCGCACGCCGGGATGGTCCTGGCCGAAGCGCGACAACAACGGCATCAGCCGCTCGGCGGCGAAGTCTTCCGGCACCCCGAGGCGCAACACGCCTTCGCTCTGTTGATGCAGCAAGACATCGCTGGCCTCTTCGTTGAGGGCCAGGATCCGTCGCGCGTAGCCCAGCAGACGCTCGCCCTCGGCGGTGGCCACCACCCGGCGCTGGTCGCGGTCGAGCAACTGGCAGTCCAGGCTCTCCTCCAGCCGCCGCACCTGCTGGCTGACGGTGGACTGGGTCAGGTGCAGGCGCTCGGCGGCGCGGGTGAAGTTGGCGCAGTCGACGACGGCGACAAAACTGCGCAGCAGCACAGGATCGAACATGGCGACACCATTCTGAATGCCACTGATTGGCATGGTTATATTTAATTTCAGAATACATCAGGGCCTGAGCATACTCGGCGCTCATTTACCGCACAGGGAGCCTGATGCCATGCGTTACCTGTCTTGCAAACACGCGGTCCTGGCGATCTGTCTGTTCATGGTGGGGGTGGTGATGGCAAAGGATAACGAGCTGCTCGAAGCGGTCCGCGACGGGCAGTTGCCCAAGGTCCAGGCGCTGCTTCGCCAAGGCGTGGACGTCAACGTGCGCGGCCTGGACGGCAGCAGCCCGTTGCTGCTGGCCACCGCCGCCAACCAGGTCGAGATTGCCCGGGCGCTGATCGAGGCTGGCGCCGACGTCAACCAGAAGAACCTGATCCACGACAGCCCTTACCTGCTGGCCGGCGCCAGCGGACGTAATGCGATCCTGCAACTGACCCTGGCCCACGGCGCCGACCTGAAAAGCACCAACCGCTACGGCGGCACCGCGCTGATCCCGGCTTGCGAGCGTGGGCATGTCGACACCGTGCGCCTGCTGATCGAGGCCGGTGTCGACCTCGATCATGTCAATCGCCTGGGCTGGACCTGCCTGATGGAAGCCATTGTGCTGGCCGATGGCGGCCCGGCGCACCAGCAGATAGTCGCCCAGTTGATCGCCGCCGGCGCCAACCTGAACCTGCCGGACAACGATGGCCTGAGCCCCCTGCAACAGGCGGAAAAGCGCGGCCAGAGCGCCATCGCCAAACTGCTGCGGGACGCCGGCGCGTCCTGATTTATGCCTTAAGGAGCCCCCATGAAAGACGATCAGGAGTACCTGCAACGCGCCGTCGAACTGGCCCGGCAAAACGTCGCGGCCGGCGGCCGGCCGTTCGGCGCGGTGCTGGTGCGCGACGGCCAGGTGCTGGCCGAGACGGTCAACCAGATCCACCTGACCCAGGACCCCACCGCCCACGCCGAGCTGCTGGCTATCCGGGTCGCCAGCCAGCGGCTCGGGCCGCGCCTGGACGGCTGCGTGATCTATGCCAGCGGCCAGCCCTGCCCCATGTGTTTGAGCGCCATGTACCTGTGCGGTGTGGCGCGCGCGGTATTCGCCGCGGACAACGCCAGCGCCGCGCCCTTCGGCCTGTCCACGGCGACGATCTACGAACAACTGGCCCAGCCCCTGGCGGCGCAGCGCTTGCCGGTGCAGCACCTGCCGCAGGCGGCGATGCACGAGATCTACCGCGACTGGCAGGCCCACCATGCCGCTCGCTGAGTCGCGTCTGCGCCGCCTCGGCGGCTGGGCCCTGCTGATCGCCCTGGGGCTCAACCTGCGGCCGATCATCAGCTCCATCAGCCCGCTGCTGATGGAGATTCGTGGCGCCACCGGCATGAGCTTCCAGAGCAGCGCCTGGCTCACCAGCCTGCCGGTGGTCTGCATGGGCCTGGTGGCATTGCTCGGGGTGCGCCTGGAAGCCCGCCTGGGAGAACGGCGCGGCGTCGCCCTCGGTCTGTTGATGATCCTCTGCGCCTGCCTGGCGCGGTTGCTCTGCGACCAGGCCGGCGCCCTGCTCGCCACGGCCCTGCTCGGCGGTGCCGGCGTGGCCTTGATCCAGGCACTGGTGCCGGCGCTGATCAAGCGCCAGTTCCAGCAACGGGTGGCCTTGGCCATGGGCATTTATTCGGCCTCGCTGATGGGCGGTGGCGGCCTCGCGGCGCTGCTCAGCCCGCAGGTCGCCACGCATTTCGCCCATTGGCAGGCCGGGCTCGGCGTGTGGCTGTTGCCGGCGCTGGCGGCGCTGCTGCTGTGGTGGCTGCTGCCTTTCGCCGGGCCGGGGCAGCGCCTCGACGCCCCCGCCATCAGCCTGTGGCGCAACCGTCGGGCCTGGTTGCTGGCGCTGTACTTCGGCCTGGTCAATTGCGGCTACATGAGCATGGTCGCCTGGCTGCCGGCCTATTACCTGCAACTGGGCTGGAGCGCGACCCAGAGCGGTTCGCTGCTGGCGTTCATGACCCTCTTCCAGGTCACCGCCGCGCTGTTAATGCCCGCCCTGGCGCAGCGCCAGAACGACCGCCGGCCATTGCTCGCCATCAGCCTGAGCGCCCAGGCCCTGGGCTTCAGCGGCCTGGTGTTGTGGCCGCTGCAGGCCCCGCAGCTGTGGGTGGCGCTGATCGGCTTCGGCCTCGGCGCCTGTTTCGCCCTGAGCCTGATCCTCACCCTCGACCACCGTCGCGATCCCCGGGAAGCCGGACAGCTGGCGGCCTTCGTGCAAGGGGTGGGGTTCCTGATCAATGCCGTGTCGCCGTGGATGACCGGCTGGCTGCGGCAGCTCACCGGCAGCTTTATCAGCGCCTGGTGGGTACTGGTCCTGAGCGTGCTGGCCATGCTGGTGCTGACCCGGGTATTCAGCCCCTCCAGCTACCGGGAGCCACAGATGGCAACCACGGCACCGCAGCCGGCATCTGCGACGCCTTAAAGATCAAGGCCCATGGCCACTATGCGCAACTTCTTGCGCACCCCTCTGTGGATAACTCTGTGAACAGTTATCCAAGGGCTCGATAAACCGGGACCTGCAGCCAAGTGCGCAACTTCTTGCACAGCACTGCGCAAGAAGTTGCGCACTTTCAAGCGCTTTCGAGCTGGAAATACCGTCAACGATGCCAGAAAACGCCGGAAGCCCTTGTTCCGTAAGGCGCTTTCAACTCCTGGCATGCTCCTTGATATCAACTTGGCACCCAACCGGGCGATCCGTCCCACCGGGCACCTTTATTTTTTAGCAAGGAGAGCATCCATGGCTACACCAGCGTATATGTCCATCACCGGCACCAAACAAGGCCTGATCACCGCCGGTGCCTTCACCGCTGACTCCGTTGGCAACACCTACCAGGAAGGCCACGAAGACCAGGTCATGGTTCAGGGCTTCCAGCACGAAGTGATCATCCCGCGTGACCCGCAGTCCGGCCAGCCAACCGGCCAGCGCGTGCACAAACCCGTAGTCATCACCAAGGTTTTCGACAAGGCTTCGCCACTGCTGCTGGCTGCCCTGACCTCCGGTGAGCGTCTGACCAAGATCGAAATCCAGTGGTACCGCACCTCCGCTGCCGGCACCCAGGAGCACTACTACACCACCACCCTGGAAGACGCGATCATCGTCGACATCAAAGACTACATGCACAACTGCCAGGACCCGGCGAACTCGCACTTCACCCACCTGGAAGACGTGCACTTCACCTACCGCAAAATCACCTGGACCCACGAAGTCTCCGGTACTTCCGGTTCCGACGACTGGCGTTCCCCGGTCGCGGGCTAAGTCCGGCCGACCGTTACACCAACATCGGCCAGCTCTGCTGGTCGATGTTGTTTACGCCATAAGGGATTTCTTGCGTTCGTCGGCGCCCGGCCCCGGGGTCGACCCACGCGGCAGTACTGCACGAGGAACAAGGGATGTTCGCGCCGGCCAATCAGACCCACTTCAGCCTGACCGTCGAAGGTCTGGAGAACGACCTCCAGGTGTTGTCCTTCACCGGACGGGAAGCCATCAGCCAGCCCTTCGCCTTCGAGGTCGAGCTGGTCAGCGTCCAGGCCGCCCTGGACCTGGAAAGCCTGCTGCACAAACCGGCCTTCCTGCAGCTGGCGCTGAACGGCACCGGCATCCACGGGCAGATCTACCGCGTCGCCCAGGGCGATTCCGGCAAGCGCCTGACCCGCTACTCGGTGACCCTCCGCCCGCACCTGGCCTACCTCGCGCACCGCATCAACCAACGCATCTTCCAGAACCTCACGGTGCCGAAAATCATCGGCCAGGTCCTCGAAGAACACGGCATCCAAAGCAATGCCTACCAGTTCCAGCTGGGTTCGATCTATCCCGAGCGCAACTACTGCGTGCAGTACGACGAATCGGACCTGCATTTCATCCAGCGCCTGTGCGAGGAAGAAGGTATCCACTACCACTTCCAGCACAGCGCTGACAGCCACACCATCGTCTTCGGCGATGACCAGACGGTGTTCCCGAAACTGGCGCCAGTGGCCTACCAGCAAGACTCCGGCATGGTCGCCAACGACCCGGTGATCAAGCGTTTCGACCTGCGCCTGGAAGCCCGCACCAGCCGCACCACGCGCCGCGACTACGACTTCGAGAAACCGCGCCTGACCCTGGAGAGCGACGCCAAGAGCGAGCTCAAGCCGGACCTCGAGGATTACGACTACCCAGGGCGTTTCGTCGATCGCGAACGCGGCAAGCACCTGGCCAAGCGCGCCCTGGAACGCCACCGCAGCGACTACCGCCTGGCCGAGGGCAAGAGCGATCAGCCGCTGCTGGTCAGCGGGCATTTCCTGGCCCTGAGCGAACACCCGAAAGCGCAGTGGAACGACCTCTGGCTGCTGACCGAGATCGTCCACGAAGGCAAGCAGCCGCAGGTCCTGGAAGAGTCGGTGACCAGCGATACCACGGCCCTGAAGGACGACTTCCACCAGGGCTACCGCAACCGCTTCCAGGCCACGCCCTGGGACGTGCCCAACCGGCCGCCGCTGCTGCACCCCAAGCCGCGCATCCTCGGCAGCCAGAGCGCGGTGGTCACCGGGCCCAAGGGCGAAGAGATCCACTGCGACTCGTACGGCCGGGTCAAAGTGCAGTTCCACTGGGACCGCGAAGGCCAGTCGGACGACAAGACCAGCTGCTGGCTGCGGGTGTCCTCGGCCTGGGCCGGCGCCCAGTACGGCGGCATCGCCATCCCGCGGATCGGCATGGAAGTGCTGGTGACCTTCCTTGAGGGCGACCCCGACCAGCCGCTGATCAGCGGCTGCCTGTACCACAAGGAAAACGTCGTCCCCTACGACCTGCCGACAAACAAGACCCGCAGCACCTTCAAGACCCTGAGCAGCCCCGGTGGCGGTGGCTACAACGAGCTGCGCATCGAGGACAAGAAAGGCCAGGAACAGATCTTCCTGCACGCCCAGCGCGACTGGGACGAGAACGTCGAGCACGACCAGAAGATCCGCGTCGGCAACGAACGCCACGACACGGTCGAGGCCAACAGCTACAGCGAATTCAAGGCCGAGGAACACCACACCGTGCACGCCGACCGCAAGGTCGAAGCGCGCGCCAGCGACCACCTCACCGTCGGCGCCAACCAGCACATCAAGATCGGCACCGGGCAGTTCATCGAAGCCGGCCAGGAGATCCACCTCAATGCCGGGGTGAAGGTCGTGATGGAAGCCGGCAGCGAGCTGACCCTCAAGGGCGGCGGCAGCTTTATCAAGCTCGACGCCGGCGGCGTGACCATCAGCGGCCCGCAGGTCAAGGTCAACTCCGGCGGCGGCCCGGGCAGCGGCTCCGGCGCCGCGCCACTGATGCCCGGCGTGCTGAAGCAAGCCGACGCCGACAAGGCCGGCGCCCTGCTGACCCCGGCGCAAATCAACACCCTCAAGCGCAACGCGCCTTTCTGCGAAGAGTGCGAAAAGTGCAAGGACGGTGCCTGTGCCATCTGATCGCCTGACACCCCAGGCCTGGCTCGCTAGCCAGCCCCTGCAACCCGACGAGCGCCTGTACCTGGTGATCAGCAACGCCAGCGACGCCAACCCGCTCAAGGACTTCTACCAGACCCAGGGCGCCAGCGGCCTGACCGCCCTCTGGAGCGGCACGCCCTACGCCGACTGGCAGCCGGTGATGCCCTACCTCGCCGAACTCAAACCGGCCTCCCCCTTCCTTGACTGGATCGCCGAAACCGACGCCGACGACTGGGGCTGGCTCGCCGTGTCCCACTGCGAACCGGCAGTGGTGTTCGAACACCTGCGCAGCCTGACCCAGGTAAAGATGCCGGGCGGCGCCGAGGTGTTTTTTAGGTTTTGGGATGGGCGGCATATTTATCCGATTTTGGAGGGGTTGGGTGAAGACGCTGGTGAAGTGCTGCCGGTCTTCAACCGCTACTGGATCAATGGCCAAACCCTGGAAACCGGCGTACGCCCGGTGCCGAGGGTCAAGGAATGGCCGTGGTGGGAAGTACCACAGCCCCTGCTCGATCAACTGGCCAAGAAAGACCCGACCACCCTGATCGACAACCTGATGCAATGGCTGAGCGAGGAACGCCCAGACCTGTACGACGCTTTCCCGGAGGCTGTGCTGCGCCACAAGGTCGCGCATTTCATTCGTCAGCCGAACTCCCCGAAAGCCCTTAATGAAGCACTGCTTAACCACCTGACTCTGGAGCAAGGATGATGGGTCGCGTTGCCGATATCGAAAAACAACTGAACTCGTTCAAGAGCAGTCTGACGCTGTACCGCGAGCAGATCGGACAGTGGTACCTGGCCCCCCTCGATGCGGCTAGCAGAGCGACTGATAAGCCCTCCTTGCTGGGCATGGAGCGGATTATCAAGGCGGGTAATTCCAGCAAAGCGGTCAGCATGGACGACGATGACTTCTCATTCGTCGCCCGTTGCCCGGCGGGTGGCCCGCTGCTGATTGAGAGCAAATTCGAGTCGGTGTATGACATTCCCATCGGCGGTATCAAGGTCGACATCATTGCTGTCGAGGACGGTACCAAATCCACGATAACCCTGAATGAACAAGGTAAAGGCAGCTTTCAGGGAAAAGAGGGCAAGCTCTATAAAATCCATGTGCATGACCAGGTAACCAAAGATCAAATCGATGCCCTGTTCAAGTCCTACGACGGCCTGAGCGCTGACCTTGAAGGTTTCCTGCGCAAGGAATGGGCAGGCTTCAAACCCCAATGGTCCAATCAGAGCGCATCGGCCCAGGCCATGGCGATTGGTAGCGGCATTCTGGAAGGCGGCTGGGAAGCTATCAAAGGCGTCTGGGACGGCATCACCAAAGCGCTGGATATCCTGCAGAACCCCAAGAAGTTTGCAGAGGACCTGGGAGCCGGCGCCGAAGAATTGATCAAGCTGGCCAAGGAAGCGCCGGACGTCATGAAAAAGGCCATGTTGCTCGCCAGCGACGAGGCCGCCCTTTTTCTGATGGTGCGTTGCGCCTCCATCTGGGTAGCGGGATTGCCCCCCACCCAGGCCGCGGGCCAAGCAGCAAAAATGACCTCGGCGGCTGTTGTCGGGATCCTGATCGATATCGTCATCGCGATCGTATTGACTGTGGCTGCCGAGGGCGCAGGGCTGTTTTATCTTGCCGCGCGCCTGGCCAAATACGGCCAGATCATCGTCAAGGCGGTCACCGGTTTCGTGAAGGCCGTGTTCAACATCATCAAGAGCTTCATGGGTTATGTGGGCAAGTACGTCGCCGTAGCCGCTCGCGGCGTGGCCTCGCGGGTGGAAAAAGGCGTGGCGCAACTGCGTTTTGATGGCAAGAAGAACAGCACGGTAGGAAGCAGCGGGCATCATGACGACGCGGCCCATCAGTCTAGGAACCACGACGGTAAGAGCGCCGACAGTGCAGGTGGAACCTGCACCAATGGCTGCCCCGTCTCGATGGTGACCGGCGAAGAACTGTTGACCCTGACCGATGGCCAACTCGATGGCCTGCTGCCCTTTGAATGGACCCGTCTCTATCGCACCAGCGCAGTGGAAGTCGACAGCCGCCTGGGTTATGGCTGGAGCCACTCGCTGTCCCATCGTTTGCAACTGGACGATGACAGGGTGCTATGGACCGACAGTGAAAACCGTCAGACCCGCTTCCCGATGCCCACCGAGCAACGTCCGGCCATTACCAATAGCCTGGCCAAGGCCGCCATCTATCTGGGCGATGCGCCGGGTGAGCTGATCTTGACCCAGGCCGGTCAACAGACGCGTTTTTTCCACTTCCGCGGCGGCCGCCTGACCACCATCAGCGATGCCTACGACAACCAGTTGCATATCAGCTACGACCTGGTCGACCGCGTCCAGCGCATCGACAACGGCGCCGGGCGCTCCTTATTCCTGCGCTATGAAGACAGCCTTATCGTCGCCGTGGACTATCAGCAACGCCGCGCCGAATACGACGAGCGCGGTGAGCGTCAAGAGCCGTGGGTCACCGTACAGACCCTGGTGACCTATCAGTACAACCAGCGGGGCCAACTCACCAGCGCCATCAATGCCGCGGGCGAAAGCGAACGCTATCGCTACAACGAACAGCACGTGATCCTGGAGCGCCAACTGGCCGGTGGCGCTAGCTTTTTCTGGGAGTGGGAGAACACGGGTAAATCGTCTCGCTGTATCCATCACTGGGCGAATTTCTCGCAGATGGATGCGCGTTATGTGTGGGACGACAAAGGCACCGTTACCGTCATCAACGCCGACGGTAGCGAGCAAATATACGTGCACGACGAGAATGCACGCCTGGTCAGCCAGACCGACCCGGATGGCGCCGAAACACAAAAAGCCTACGACGAAAAAGGCCGCCTGATCGCAGAGAAAGACCCGCTCGGCGCAGTCACCGAATATCGCTACAACGAAGCCGGATCGCTGACCGCGGTTATTCCGCCAGAAGACGAGCCTACGTCCTACGAATATTTCCGCGGTTTTGTCAGCGATGTTCACCGGGGCAAAGCCAGCTGGAGATACCAGCGCAACCGTCAGGGCGACATCACCTGCCAGACCGATCCCGACGGCAACGAAACCCACTACCGCTACGACCGCCAGGGCCGCCTGCTGGAAATCACCCATCCCGACGGCAGCCGCCATCAACTGGGCTGGAACGGCCTCGGCCAATTGCTGGAAGAACGCCTGCCCGACGGCGGCCAGCGCAAGTACCGCTACGACGCCCTGGGCCGGCAAATCACCCGCCAGGACGAAAGCGGCGCCATCACCCAGTACCAATGGGACGCCGCCAACCGCCTGGTGCAGATCACCCTGCCCGGCGGCGCGACCCGCGCCTTCAGCTACAACGCCTACGGCAAAGTCACCGCCGAGCGCGACGAACTGGGCCGCGTCACCCGCTACGAATACGCCGACAACCTGCACTTGGTCAGCCGCCGCATCAACCCGGACGGCAGCCAGCTGCGCTATCGCTACGACAACGCGCGCCTGCTGCTCACCGATATCGAGAACGAGCGCGGCGAGCAGTATCACCTGGACTACTACCCCAACGGCCTGATCCAGCAGGAAACCGGCTTTGACGGGCGCAGCACCGCCTACGCCTATGACCTCAACGGCAACCTGCTGAAGAAAACCGAATTCGGCGACAACGGCAGCGAGCTGGTCACCGAATATCAGCGCGATGCCGCTGGCCGCCTGCTGGTGAAAACCCTGGCCGATGGCGAAGCGATCCACTACCGCTACGACGCCCTCGGGCGCCTGGTGAATGTCGACGACGGCCACTGGCCGCTGGCCTACGAATACGACCTGCAAGACCGTCTCATCACCGAACACCAGGGCTGGGGCACGCTGCGCTACGAGTACGACAAGCTCGGCCAGCTCAGCCATTGCCGCCTGCCCGACGGCAGCAAGCTCGACTACCGCCACGCACCCGGCGGCCAGCTCAGCAGCATCGACCTCAACGGTTCGCGCCTGACCAGCCACCAGTTCAACGCCGGCCGCGAACAGCAACGCCAACAGGGCCTGCTGCTCAGCCAGTATCAGTACGACGAGCAAGGCCGCCTGCTGGCCCACAGCGTCAGCCAGCAACAACACGGCCAGCACCACAACCTCTACCGCCGTGCCTATGCCTACGACGCCAACGGCAACCTTGCCGGCATCGACGACAGCCGCAAGGGCAACCTGCGTTATCACTACGACCCGCTGGATCGCCTGATCAACGTACGTGGCGCCACCCCGGAAAGCTTCGCCCATGACCCCGCCGGTAACCTGCTCGGCCAAGGCGACCAACCCGCCGCCAACCTGGCCAACGTCAAAGGCAACCGCCTGCTGATGCAGGGCGACCGCCACTACGACTACGACGCCTTCGGCAACCTCAGCCGCGAACGCCGCGGCGCGGGCCAGAAGCTGGTCACCGAATACCAGTACGACTGCCAGCACCGGCTAATTGGCGTCAGCCTGCCGGGTGGCAGCACCGCCACTTACAAGTACGATGCCTTCGGCCGCCGTATCGCTAAAACCGTCGACGGCCGCACCACCGAGTTCCTATGGCAAGGCGAACGGCTGATCGCCGAAAGCGGTGAAAACCGCTATCGCAGCTACATCTACGAACCCGGCACCTTCCGCCCCTTAGCCATGCTCGATGGCGAAGGCCCGGCCCAGGCCACACCGTTCTACTACCAGCTCGACCACCTTGGGACACCGCAAGAGTTAACCGCCTACAGCGGCGAAATCATGTGGTCGGCCAAGTACCGGGCGTATGGCAATCTGGCGGCGCTGGACGTTTCCGAAATCGACAACCCGCTGCGTTTCCAGGGGCAGTACTTCGATACGGAAACCGGGCTGCACTACAACCGCCATCGCTACTACAATCCAAGCTCTGGACGGTTTTTGACGCCGGATCCGATCAAGCTGGCCGGAGGGCTGAACAACTACCAGTACGTGCCTAACCCTACGGGGTGGGTGGATCCGTTGGGGTTGAATAACTGCCCTGGAGCCACAGGATCTCAACCGGGGCAATCACCCGCGACCACAAAGGGTTCATCCACAAATGAGGGAGCGCCAAAACCGCCGAGTCCTTTTACTCATTTTCCAGATGACCCCAACGAACTAACTAAGGCCCTTGGAGTACAACCAAAAGTATCCCAAACACAGCACGGGACTCAGAGGATGGTATGGGAGCCGAATGCTGACACACGAATCAGATACGAAAGTCACCCTGGAGACCCAGGCCCCTTTAATGCTAGACACCATGGAGAGCATTACCATATTGAGCTTAAGCCGTCCGGCTTAAGCTGGGGTCAAGCCAAAAGGCAGGGATTAATCTCAAAGGCGAAGCCAGATAACTATCAACCCGGGCATGGAACAGGTTTCCTACCGGGAGAAAAGCATCCAGGAACATAGAAGATGAACTCTTTTTCTGTAGCAGATGGAACCGTCAAAAAAATAACAAGTACCCCAGGGATACTAGTAGTTAACTTTACTGACTGGAAAGAGCAAGACTGGACTATTACATTTGAAAACCTGATAGCCTTCCAAAGTCTAGGAGCTGAGGGAGAGGAAATATCAGAAATAATAGAAAGTAAAAAAATACTCATTGAAAACATCAACACCGAAGACATTGATGACACCATAAAAAGCTACAGCTTCATTTCGGCATGGAGCTCAACCCCGGCATTAGTAATAGTTGCCAAAGGCTATGAAGCAAAAAAAACATAACCAGAGCCTCATGAAAGTTACCTACCCATAACCATACCCCCTAAATTATCACCCGTGATACTGTCGAGACTAATAAAAACCGAATTACTAGAGAAAACAAATTCAAGTGACTAAAAATATTCTATGGGCGATTTTTCTTACAAGCTGAGTCGAATACTGCCAGCTTGTTTTTGCTATGGTCGCGAGATAGCCTTTGATTGTTGCTGCAAAAACAGTGACCGGTTTTGACAGACCGAATATGATCGAGGCATGCAAATGCCGCTATGTGAACAGCTGGCATTTTTTGTGCCTGTCGTTCCTTTATATGGCGGCTGTGCGTGGGGCAACTTTGCGTGCGCTGGGCTCCTTGATCCTCGGTCTGTCAACCCGTGTACAGCTGCCAACCATCTTGTTTGACAGCGAGTAGTGGCAGCTCCATTTGATCAAGGAGCTTCATCATGAACCGATACATGCCCATCACCGGCATCGACAATAATTTTCCCTCACTGCTCATTGATACTCAGGCAGCAAACAATGATTTCCAAATACATTATTGAGCGTGGTGGAAAAATCACACTCGACGACATATCTCAAATCGACCATACACTTAAAATACTGGAAGTTATTGGTGATTTAAAAGAAGACTTACTGCAAGCATCCTTCCCGCACGAACAGATTATTGATATCGGCTGGCACCCTGAATTCTGTGAAACCGGAAACTTTAAAGTTTCTCCAATTAAAAACCTTAACTGGGAGCAACCAATTTCAACCAACAGCGCAAAAGATTGTAGCGAACTATGCACCGCTGCTTTAAACACCTTAAAACACCTAGAGACCTGAGAAAGACTCATAAGCCTTAAATTACAACCTTATAATTTCCATATTGAATTTTAGAGACATCATAACTTTCCAAACTGGAATCTTCCTACAAAACGAATCGACTTTTACCAGCTTGTAAATATTTAACCCAGCATATAGCATCTTCAAGCCGCTGCGAAATCATTGACAAGAGTGCGGAAGCCCTTTTTAAACCAGGTAAAAGACCAAACATACCCCAGAAATGGGTAGAGTTGTTTTGGGGCATCTAAAGTTTCGAGAAGATAACGAAAGAAGCGCAGACACGTTCTAATCGGCCATTTAAGCTTTAATATAGGCACTCATCCAAGGGTTGACACCACATATAGAACATGCAACATCCACCTATAGTGACGAGCGCAATCACATGTATCGAATCTTTGGAAAACAATGGCAAAAGTGAAATGAAAATAAAATTAGAATACAACCTTCAAGCCATTCGTGTGCCAAGCGGATGGACAATAACCATAAACAACCTGTTCGAAGTTGAGCTAACAGAGAAGACGTCCGACTGGTACAGCAACTCCGTACTCATTGGTGGAGTGCGGAGAAGCACTGGCCATTGTTTTGATGCAAAATTGGAACCAGAAGGAGACCCCTTCGGAGATTTTGTAGTTGACTTCCTGACTATAAAGCATGACAACCGTGGAAAGCCCATAAGAAATTCTGAAGAACATATATGTGAATTTAGAACAAAGAGTAAAAGCGAGTTAATAGCCAAGATTGAAAGTTACATGCTAGAAGCATGATCTCGTGGCATCAAAAAACTCTCAACTCACCATTGTCCAACACCAGCTAAATCCCACCCACTCTTCAGGAAAATCAATTTAAATCCATGTACATAAATAAAACCCCAAAAACCGAGTCCGCTTCATACATTGGAGGGAAACCAGTCATCCCCCAAGGAATGAGCATGCCCAAAAGCCCAAACGGCAGTTTGATGAGCTTTTACTTCACTCTACAATTCCCAGAGGCTCATTCACTACATGGCCACACACTAAGTGTTTTTGCCGCGACTGACGATTTCAACGAAGACTATACGATTCCTGAAATGCTCAAAGTCCCGCTATCGGGGGCAACCATTCCAGATAACTTTCTAAGCGATTACCAAAAATATTTTGCGGCCTTTCTTTTCAGGAATGAAGATAAAACCTATGCAAGTGACTACCCGATACGGATCGCAATGACTCCCTTAGCATTTAGCCACAGTAAAGGCAGCGATGTATTCGGTTGGGCTGGTGATAAGCCCAAGTGGCTCATGGGGGATGAGACACCGGCCCAATACAAGGGAGCGGCCTTGGACTTTTTATTGCAAATACATGGAGAGCAGTCATTTCCGACTGTTGATAGCGCCCCTTCACAACAAGAAATGGATATTTTTGGCAAAAGCAAGCCTAGAACAAAAAGAAACTACACTTTATTTAACCAGAACGAAATATACTTCTTTGGAAGTAGAACATCAGATGTTGATGACCGCGTCTACATAGTCACGCAATGCGACTGACATAAAGCTCAACCATTAGTACAAACAAATGAATACACTGACGCTCAGACAAAAAAGCATCATCCACAACTGCCTACTCGACCTCAAAGACTCTTCTTCCCTGACCATCCAAAGTTTTCTACCTGTAGCGCTAGACAAGCTCGCAACTTTGGAGGGTTTTGGCATTGACATGTCGGGAATTTATCTCGGTACTGATGAGGACTTTGAAAACATCCCCGAATACCTGAAAGAAGGAATAGCATTCGAGTTCATGGGCGAGCACGTAGTGCTTTCATTTTCTGACGGAGCCTCCGTCATCAGCAACTGGTGCGACAATAACGCCATATCAGATCGTGAAAGCATTTTGCTAAAATGCAAAATATTGAAAGCAAAATTCTCAACGGAAGATTAGTCAGTAACAAACATCAAGCTCGCATCGATAATCGCGATGCGATCAGGCAAAAGCTGGTCGCAGAGACTGACAGGAACACTACCGTAGCTGCCTCTGCAAACGGCTCATGCTTCGCCCGTAGACCATGCTCGACGGGAGTCCCGCTCACAAGCCAAGCCGTCCTTCAATACGCCCCCCTGTCGGGCCTACTGCTCCACCTACTCCATTTGTTTATTCCCGCGCTCATCCGTCTAATCCCTATCCCATCCACCGCAACACAACGAAGCCCTCATGACTCGATACATGCTTTACCCGCTATTCCTGTTTTCCCTTCTGCTCACCGGCTGCGCCACCAAGTTCGACGTCGCGCTCAATGGCACGCCGGATCCGGACTATCAATTTGATCGGCAAGCGCTGGTGCTGGTGACGGCCACGACGGGGAATGACGAGAATTCGCTGAATGCCCGTTATTACCTGCGCGATATGGTCAATGCACTGAAGGACCAGGGGTTCCGCGAGGTGTTTACCGAGGCGTCGCTGCCCAAGAAGCATGCGCCGATCAAGATGACGGTCAGCCTCGATATCCATAGCAAGCAAGTCACTTACCGCTACACCGCCACCGACTACGGTCGGGTGCAGAACAGCACTTCCACGGTGTGCAAGGATGGCAAGAAAAAGAAGGAAAAGCTGGTCTGCACCAGCACGCCCAATACGTCTTATGGTCCGGTAGGCACCTCGGAACGCACCGGCTACACCACCCTGTCGACCTTTATCGCGACGGCCCGGGACGAAACCACTCGGCGGGCGGTGTATCTGCTGCGGGTGTCCTCTTACAACGAGGATTGCCAGAACGGCAAGGTCGAGGCCTTCCTGGTGGAGCAAGGCCTGCAGAACCTGGATTTCCGCGACCGCGTACAGCGCAATTACACGGTCACCATGCCTGAAAACTACAGCTGCAAATAAGCCTGCAGAGACCTCGCGATGCGCCGTCTGAACCGGCGCTATCGCGAGCGAGCCTCTTCAGGTAACCCAGAGCCGCGCAGCAGCCGGATCAACGGCTGGCATTAGTCGGTTGCAAAGCCGCCGTCGGCGCAATCACCGCCGTTTCCGAACGTGGCGTGCCTTGTGGCACCCAGTCATAGCTCACCGGCAATGCGCGGTACACCCAGTTGCTGATGGCGTCGCTGCCCGGGGCCTTGCCGAGGAACGGGCTGACGTATTCCCAGACGTTTTCGCCGCTTGCCGTGACCTGGAAGAAGCGGCCGTTCATGCCTTCATCAATCAGGGTATTGCCGTTGGGCAGGCGTCGGGCGCTGCTGATGAACGAGCTGTAGAAGGCCCAGCCCGGCTGCCTGGAACTGGCGGCGCTGTACTGCCAGACGATCTGTTGGGTCACGGGGTCGATCTCCAGCACCCGCGAGCCGGAAATCAGCCCCAATGGCACCGAGGGGTAGCCGGCCGTGCCCTGGTTGTCGAACACCAGCAGGTTGCCCGCGCCCGGCAGGCCGGCGGGGATGATGTGGGCGTCGTGCTGGCCGACGAACTGGTCCACCGGGCGCGGCAAGGTCGCCGGCGCTCGCGGGTTGAGGGTCGGCAAGTTGGGGCCGAGGCGCCAGACCAGCTTGCCGCTCTGCTTGTCGATGATGGCGATGAAGTTGGCGTTGCGGGAATCGAACAGCAGGTTGTCCGGGGCGAAGCGTTTGTCGCCGGCGTCGAACCACTTGTTCGGGCCGACCACGCTGAGGTTGTTGATGTGCAGGTAGTCCGGGTCCTTGGTGGCCCGTACCAGCTTCAACTGCTCCGGGATGAAGCCGAACTCCTTGAGGTGTTCGGAGGCCAGCCACTGCCACTTCACTTCGCCCTGGGGGCTGACTTCGTAGATCACGTCATCGATCACTTGCGGCACCTTGAAGCCCGCCACCGCATGCACCTTGTTGGCCAGCACCAGGGTGTTGCCATTGCTCAGGCGGCGCTGGTCATGATGCTGCTGGGCCGCACCGCCAGGCGCCTGGTCGCCCCATTGCCAGACCACTTTGCCGTCCCAGTCCAACTCGCCGACGCTCTGGTTGCCCAGGCCGTTGCCGGCCGAGCCGAGTTTGCCGGGGTCCTTTTCGCTCAGTTGCAACAGCACCCGGCCACGCGCGCCGCCCACCAGCTGCGGGTCGATGATCGCCGAAGGAAAGCCGGCCTGGGGCCAGGTTTTCACCTCGTTGCCATTCATGTCGATCAGGTGGGTTTTCTTGTCCGCGCCACTGAAGATCACGTACTGATTGAAGGCCTTGGCCGGGTCGTAACGGGTCACGCCGGTGGGGTAGACGCTGGGGGCGGCGAAGGCCCCGGCACTGAATGACAGCAGCAGGGGCAACACGGGCTTGAGGTTCAACATGGTGGAACTCCTGTTCAGGTCGAACCGCGCCGCGGAACCCGGCGCGGGTTGCAAATGAGGGTGTTCAGAAGTCGTAGCGACCGGTCACGCCAAGGGTCCGCGGCGTGCCGAGCAAACCTTCGTAGCCGCCATTCCCCCCCGACCACAGCGTGGTGTAGTAGGTCTTGTCGAAGGCGTTTTTCAGCCACAGCGACACGTCCCACTGCCCTTGCTCATAGTTGCCACGCAGGCCGGTGGAGAGGTTGACCACCGCGTAGCTGGGGATCTGGCCGTAGTCGGAATCCTCGACGGTGCCGACGGCCTTGGAGCGGAAGGCGTAGCTGCCGGTGACGTAGGGTTCGAGGCCGTTGTCCAGGTTCCATTTGTATTCGCCGTTGGCGTTGCCGATCCATTTCGAGGCGCCGACCACCTGGTGGCCACTGAGGTCGCAGGAGGCCGGGGCGCCCGGGCGCAGGCTGACTTCAGGCGGGCACGGCGCATCCTTGTAGGACAGGTAGCGCACGTCGTTGTAGGAGCCGTTGAGGTTGAGGGTCAGGCCACGGATGGGGATCAGCGTGCTTTCGACTTCCACGCCTCGTGAGCGCACCGAGCCGGCGTTGGTCAGGTACTGCACGCGGTTGTTGGCGTCGTAGGCATTGGTCTGGTAGCCGTTGACCTGGGTCCAGAACAGGTTGGCGTTGAGTTGCAGGCGCTTGTCCCACAGGGTGCTCTTGAAGCCCAGTTCGGCGTTGTTGGCGCGCTCGGTGCCGATCAGCAGCGAGTCGGCGCCAGCGGTGGGCGCCGAGCCGACCGCGAGGTTGACCCCGCCGGACTTTTCGCCATGGGACAGGGTGGCGTAGCCCAGCAGGTCGTCGGTGAAGCGGTAGCTGAGGTTGAGCAGGCCCGAGGGGCTGGTGCTGTACTGGTTGAGGTCGCCGGAGTCGTAGGCCCCGGCCCGCCCGCGCCGCGCGGTGGCCGCGGCACCGGTCACCGCGGCGCCCCCCACTGGCGCGTTGCGGGTCACCCAGGCGCTTTTCTCTTCATAGGTGCCGCGCAGGCCGGCGGTGAAATCCAGGCGCTCGGTGAGGTGCCAGGTGCCCTGGGCGAACAGCGCGAAGCTGTCGGTGCGGATATGCCCGTTGCCGATGCTGGTGACGTTGTTCAGGGCGCCGGTGGGCGTGCCGTTCCAGATGTCCGCCTTGGGGCCGTAATAGGCGAAGGACTTGTTATCGAGGTCGGAGCCGAAGTAGTAGGCGCCGAGCACGTAATCGAAGAAGCCGCCGGTGGGCGAGGCCAGGCGGAACTCCTGGGACCACTGTTTATCCTCCACCGAGACCCCGGCGTTATAGCTGGCCGGCACGTTGAGCCCGTCGTCGTTGCGCGGGGTGAAGTCCCACCAGCGGTAGGAGCTGACCGACGTCAGGGTGAAGTCGCTGGGCAGGGTCCAGTTGGCCTCCAGGGAGGTGCCGCCCTGGAACACCGTGACGTGCTGATCGTTGTCCAGGTTGACCTTGCGGTGCGTGCCGTCGACCAGGGTGGCGCCGGCCGCGGCGGCCCGCGACTGGTACTGATTGACGCCATTGATGGTCGGCCCGGTGCTGTACAGCACCCGGGTGCCGGCGCTGGAGTCCTCTTCGTTGTAGTCGCCGATCCAGCGCAGGTTGAAGTTCTCGTTGGGCTTGAACAGCAGTTGGCCACGGAAGCCCTGGCGCGAGCCGCCGTTGAGGTCATGGCCGTCGTGTTCGTTCTTGATATCGCCGTCGCTGCGGGTGCGATAAGCCGAGAAACGCCCGGCCAGCTCGTCGTTCAGCGGCCCGGAAATAGTGCCCTTGGTCTGGAAGTAGCCGTCCTCGCCCACCGAGGTCTCGATGCTGCGCTCGGGGGTGAAGCTCGGCGCGCGGGTGCTGATGTTGATCACCCCGGCGGTGGTGTTCTTGCCGAACAGCGTGCCCTGGGGACCGCGCAGCACTTCCAGCTGCTCGATGTCCATCAGGTCGAACACCGCCATGCCCGGCCGCCCCAGGTAGACGTTGTCGATGTACAGCCCGACGCTGCCTTCCAGGCCGTCGCTGGCCGGGTTGTTGCCCAGGCCGCGGATCGACACGCTGGACTGGCGCGCGTGCATGTAGGCGACGTTGACGCTCGGCACCAGCTGCTGCAGATCCTGGATGCGATAGACCCGCTGGCTCTCCAGGGCCTGGCCACCGATCACGCTCATCGGCGTCGGCACGTCCTGGGCGCTCTCCTCGCGGCGCCGCGCAGTCACGGTCACGGTTTCCAGCTGGCCGCTGGCGGCGGGCCGGGCGGCATCGGCCTTGGCCGGGGCTTCGGTGGGCGTTTCGGCTTGCGCGGCATAGCCGTGGGACCAGCCGGCGCTACCGGCCAGCAGCAGGGCCAGCGGCAGGCGCTTGAGCCGTCGGGGCGAAGTGGGGGACACAAGGTTCAACGGACTCATGGGCGGCTCCTGGGTAAAAAACAGACTGATCCGTATATTCTTTTAAGTTATTTATTTATGTTTTTAATAAGATTTACGGAATAAGAGATTGCCTTTATAAAGAGTCGACCTAATGCATAGCCAATGCATTTCCCCGATATTTTCAATGTGAAAAATGCATATCGATCTGCGCCAGCTCCGTCACTTCATCGCCCTCGCCGAACAGCGCAGCTTTGTCGCGGCCGCCTTGGCGGTGAACCTGTCGCAATCGGCCTTCAGCCGCAGCATCCAGGCCCTGGAGCACAGCGTCGGCTGTCAGCTGGTGGATCGTGGGCGCAAGGACCTGGCACCGACCAAACAGGGGCTGGTGCTGCTCGAACATGCGCGGCGGCTGGTCAGCGGCGCGCAGCAACTGGCCAACGAGATCAGCCAGTTCAACGGCCTGGAGGCCGGCGAGCTGCGCTTCGGTTGCGGACCGGCGCCGGCGGCGGGCTTGATCCCCCGGGCCATCGGCAGCTTTATCGGGCGCTACCCCAAGGCGCGGGTGCAGTTCCAGGTGGATGACTGGCAAACCCTGAGCAAACGCCTGCTCAGTGAAGAGTTCGAATTTTTCGTCGCCGACACCCGGCAGTTCGAAGCCAACCCGGATTACCTGACCCAGCGCCTGCGCCCGCGCAAATGGCATTTCTGCTGCCGCGCCGGGCACCCGCTGGCCGAGCAGAAAAGCGTCACCGCCGCCGAGCTGATGAGTTACCCGCTGGCCGCGACCATCCGCCCGCCGAACCTGCGCAAGGTGGTGGTCGATCTCAGCGGCCGGCCGGATTTCGTCCCGAATGTGGAATGCGAGAACAGCTACAGCCTGCTCGGCGTGGTGATGCGCTCGGACGCGATCGGCATCATCGGCGCCTACAGCGATGCGCTGCACAATGCCCGGGGCGAGCTGGTGTGCCTGAAGGTCGAAGGCCTGGCCGACGACCTGGAGGAGCTGTACACCCGCTACGGCATCGTCAGCCGCGCCGGCTATCGGCTGTCGCCGCTGGCCGAGGCGATGATCGAGGAGATCAAGCGCACCGACGCGCTGGATGAGGATCTGTGTTCGCTGGAGAATTTCGCGGTCTGAAACACCGCACCTGTAGCCGCTGCCGCAGGCTGCGATCGCCCCGAAGGGGCGCGGCGATTTCAATATCGCTGAAGGCCTTCGGCCTTATCGCAGCCTTCGGCAGCGGCTACAGGGATCATCTTCGGCCCATGCAGGTCGTGCATGAAAAGCATGCGCCAAATGCGCTTGTCGGAACGCCCCGCGACAGCGAAAACCCTCACCTGTCTTTCGATCGGTGAACGCCATGTCCAACCCCGTCCAACCCGTGCGCAACGTGCTGTACATCATGTGCGACCAGCTGCGTCGCGATTACCTGTCGTGCTACGGCCACCCCCACCTGCACACGCCGAACATCGACCGCCTGGCCGCCGCCGGCGTGCGCTTCAGCCGCGCCTACACCCAGGGCACCATCTGCGGGCCGTCGCGGATGTCGGCCTACACCGGGCGTTATGTCAGCAGCCACCAGGTGGCGTGGAACGCCGTGCCGCTGCCCCTGGAAGAGCTGACCATCGGCGACTACCTGAGCCCCCACGGCATCCGCACCGCGCTGGTGGGCAAGACCCACGCCACGCCCAATCTCGATGCCCTGCAGCGCCTGGCGATCGACCCCGAGAGCCAGCAGGCCGAGGCCCTCAACGAGGTCGGTTTCGAACCCTATCTGCGCCACGACGGGATCTTCCCCGACAGCCCGCTGTTCGACGACAAACGCGAGTCGGCGCCCTATACCCATTACCTGCGCGAACAGGGCTACCAGGGGCGCAACCCCTGGCACGACTGGGCCAACGCCGCCGCAGGTGAACAGGGTGAAATCCTCAGCGGCTGGAAAATGCGCAACGCCCACCTGCCGGCCCGCGTCCCCGAGCAGCATTCGGAGACCGTCTACACCACCGACCGCGCCCTCGACTTCATCCAAGAGCAGGGCGAGCAGCCCTGGTGCCTGCACCTGTCCTATATCAAGCCGCACTGGCCCTATATCGCGCCGGCACCCTACCACGCGCTGTACGCGGCCGAGCAGGTGATCGCCCCGGTGCGCGCCGCCGCCGACGAGGCCAGCGACCACCCGGTGTATGCCGCCTTTCGCCAGCATCAGGAGAGCCAGAACTTCTCCCGCGACGAAGTGCGCCTGAACGTGGTGCCGACCTACATGGGCCTGATCAAGCAGGTGGACGATCAGCTCGGCCGCCTGTTCGATTTCCTGCAAAGCAGCGGGCGCTGGGACGACACCCTGATCGTGTTCACCAGCGACCACGGCGACTTTCTCGGCGATCACTGGCTGGGGGAAAAGGAGTTTTTACTGGAGCCGGCCGTGGGCGTGCCACTGATCGTGCGCGACCCGCGGGCGGCGGCGGATATCAGCCGCGGCACACTGGACGAGCGCCTGGTGGAAACCATCGATGCCCTGCCGACCTTTCTCGACGCCCTGGGGCTGCCCGGCGCCGAACACCGGCTGGAAGGCCGCTCGCTGATCCCACTGTTGCACGGCACGGCGGGCGACTGGCGCCGCTATGCCATCAGCGAATACGACTATGCGTTCCAGGCCCCGGCCCGCGAGCGCCTGGCGCAACCCATCGACCGCTGCCGCATGACCATGGTGCGCAGCGAACGCTGGAAATACCTGGCCTACGACGGCTTCCGCCCGCAGCTGTTCGACCTGCACAACGATCCCCAGGAACTCCACGATCTCGGCGCCGACCCGGCCTATGCGGCGGTGCGCGAGGAGCACCTGGGGTATCTGTTCGACTGGCTGCGCGGGCTGAAGCGGCGGACCACCATCAGCCACGAAGAAATCGACCTGCGCGGGCAACGCTTTCGTTATGGCGAACCGGAGGCGGAAAAGGTGGTGCAGATCGGGGTGTGGTGAGGACGCCGCTGCGCGGCTGATCGCGAGCAGCTCGCTCCTACAGGGGCACAGCATTGCGCCTTTCTGTAGGAGCGAGCTTGCTCGCGAAAAGTGAGGCGGCGGCTTCGCGGGCTCGCTTGCCGGCGAAAAATCTCAAACCCACCGCACACCCTGTAGCCGCTGCCGCAGGCTGCGATAAGGCCGAAGGCCTTTGGCGATGTTGAAACCGCCGCGCCCCTTCGGGTCGATCGCAGCCTGCGGCAGCGGCTACAGAGAGCCGTGGGACGCCTCTGTCACAGCCCCTTGATGGTCTGGCTACGCTGCCCATGCACACCCACCGGCACGTCGCCCTTGAGGGTCACGCGGCGGACCACGCGGTCCTGGGTGCCGTAGTCGTCGACCGCGTAATGCTGGGTCGAACGGTTGTCCCAGATCGCCACGTCACCGGCGGTCCAGCGCCAGCGCACGGTGTTTTCCAAACGCGTGACGTGGCTTTGCAGCAGGTTGAACAGGTGCGCCGAATCAGCCTGGGTATAGCCCTTGATGCGCTTGACGAAATGCCCGAGCACCAGGCTCTTCTCGCCGCTCACCGGGTGCACACGCACCAGCGGGTGCTCGGTCTCGTAGACGGTGGAGGTGAACACCTTGCGGTAGCGCTCCAGCTTCTCCGCCGACACGTCGGGCTTGGCCCCGGCGTAATCGTATTCGTTGCTGTGCACCGCCCAGAGCTTGTCCGCCAGCTCGCGCAGCTCCACCGGCAGTTCGTTGTAGGCGGTGGCGGTGTTGGCCCAGACCGTGTCACCACCGGAGGCCGGCGCCACCACTGAACGCAGGATCGAGGCCTTCGGGTAGGCATCGACGAAGGTCACGTCGGTGTGCCAGGAGTTGGCGCGCTGGCCCTCGGCGCCGTCCAGTTCGAGCAGGTAACGGGTGCCGTCGCGCACCGGTACGGTGGGGTGCGCCACCGGCTCGCCGAGCAGGTGGGAGAAAGCTTCCTGGCTCTGGTCGTCGAGGTGGGTCTGGCCACGGAAGAAGATCACCTTGTAGTCCACCAGCGCTTGCTGGATGGCTTCGACCGTGGCGGCGTCCAGCTCGCCGGAGAGTTGCACGCCACGGATCTCGGCGCCGATACGGCCGGCCACCGGGTGGATCTCAAGCGCATGAACAGCGGGTTTAACGGCTAGTGCGGCATTGCTCATCGGGTAGACCCTCGTCTGACTGCTTACGGGTGAGCGGCAGCGAAACAACGCTCTATCTATATTCACTTTAGATCTAATAGATATTCACATGCTTCGTTGACGGAATAAGAGCTTGCATTTAAAACCTCATTCCTCACTCGTCGCAAATGCCTTCGGGCTATTTTTCGGATGCCGGGAAAGCATATGGATCTTCGCCAGTTGCGTTACTTCATCGCCCTCAACGAACACCGCAGTTTTGTCCGCGCGGCGGACGCCATGGGCATCACCCAGCCGGCCTTCAGCCGCAGCATCCAGGGCCTGGAACAGGAGTTCGGCTGCGTGCTGGTGGACCGCGGCAATAAGGATTTGCGTCCCACCCCGGAAGGCCAGGTGGTGTTGCAGCACGCCCTGAGCCTGGTGCAGGGCGCGGCCTTGCTGAACAGCGAAGTGACGCAGATGACCAAGCTCGACGCCGGCGAGCTGCGCTTCGGTTGCGGCCCGGCGCCGGCGGTGAAACTGGTGCCCGATGCGGTGGCGCAATTCACCGGCATCCACCCCAAGGTGCGCATCTGCCTGGAGGTGGATAACTGGGAAAAACTCAGCCGCAGCCTGAGCCGCGAAGAGATCGAATTCTTTATCGCCGACATCCGCCATTTCGAAGCCGACCCGAACTTTCAGACCCAGCCCCTGACGCCCAAGCGCGGGGTGTTTTTCTGCCGCCCGGGACACCCGCTGCTGGCCAAGGAAAGCCTGTCGACCAACGACATGTTCGACTACCCGCTGGCCACCACGCTGATCCCGCCGGGAATCCGCAAGCTGCTGGCCAACCTCAGCGGGCGCATCGACTTTTCCCCGACCATCCAGACCGAACATTTCCCGGCCCTGGTGAAGATCGTGCGCCAGTCCAATGCGATTGGCGTGGGCACCGAAGAGGCCTTCGTCGAGGACATCGAACAGGGCTCCCTAGCGCTGCTGCACTGGCGCAACCTGCCGCAGAACATCGAGAGCATGAACGCGCGCTGCGGCATCGTCAGCCGCACGGGATTTCGCCTGTCGCCGGCGGCCCGCAAGATGATCGAAGTGCTGGTGGCGGTGGATCGGCAGCAGGTCAGCATGGCGTCCTAGGACGCCATCGCGGGCAAGCTCGCGCCTACAGAAGACGCAATCTGTAGCCGCTGCCGAGCCCGCGAGGCTGCGATCGACGACGCAGTCGTCGCAACAAGGCCCACCCGGTTCGTCCAGGCAGACCGCGTTGTCGGGTTTTGCGGCCCCTGCGGGACCGATCGCAGCCTCGCAGGCTCGGCAGCGGCTACGGGACGTGAGCGGATTGCCAGGTGGCCTTACAGGCCGGCGGCGGCCAACTGCGGCGCCACCCATTCGCTGACCTTGAACGGCTTGCGGATCAGCCGCTGCTGCGCGGCCAGGTCCACCGCGTCCTGCAATTTACCGAGGAACACCGGGTCCAGGGTCGAGGGGAAGATATCGCTGAAGCGCTGATCCTTGAGGTCCTGCTGCAACACCAGCGGCGGGTAGCTGGCCAGCCCCGACACCAGTTCGATATAGGCGTCCTTGTTGCTGTCCTGGGTCAGCCACTGCACGGCCTGCTGCTGGGCCTTGAGCAGCTTCTCCACGACCTCGGGATGGGCGTCGACGAACGCGCCGCTGCCCACCAGCACCGCCTGCACGCTACCGGCGCCGCCCAGGTCCTTGGTGTTCAGCGGCACCTCGGCCAGGCCCTTGGCCTGCAAGGCGTTCAAGTTGGAACCGCCCCAGGTAGCATCGATCTGCTTCGCCGCCAGCGCCGCGACCGCCGCGGTGAAATCCAGGTTGATGATCTTCAGGTCCTTCTCGCTCAGACCCTGGCTGGCCAGCGCGGCATCCAGCGACAACTGCGTGGCCGTGCCGCGGAACACCGCGACCCGCTTGCCCTTGAGGTCCTGCAAGGTCTTGATCCCCGAGCCCGGCACCACCCCCAGGTATTGCTTGACCCCACGGGCGGTGGCGCTCAGCAGGCGGGTGTCCAGGCCGTTGGACTTGCCGATGATCGCTGCCAGGTCCCCCAGGTAGGCGAGGTCCACCTGACCGTTGGCGAAAGCCTCGTTGATCACCGGACCGGCGCCCTTGAAGTAGTTCCACTGGATGCTGATGCCCTGGTCGGCGAAGGCCTTTTCGAAGATCTGCTGCTGGCGCAGCACGTCCGTCACCCCGCCGCCGCTGTGCTGGGTGCCGGCGCTGAGGTCCGGCACGGCGATACGGATCTGCTTGAGTTCATCCGCCTGGGCCAGCAGCGGCAGGTACCCCAGGAGCCCCGCCAGGGCCGGCGCGGCGAACAGACTGAGGACGCGTTTGAAGGGAAGGTTCATAAGGTGTGGCTCCTGGCTGCGACGGGCATTGAGGAGCAGAAGGTAGGCCCAAGGCGTTCAAAGCTTTAAATACTATAAATTCACATTTTAATAACTCGTTCGAATAAACCAGCCAGGACGCGGCTCTGCGCGGCGTATGCATGATCAGCATCGAAAATATTCTTCAAATGCATTGGATGCGGCGTGCCTGGAGGCCTTAAATGGCCTCTCTTATCTCCAAATAGCATTGATGTAACTTTTTATATAACCAAAAGAAAACTCCAAAAAACAAACTGTAAGAGCGAGCTTGCTCGCGATAGGCCGCAGGCCGGTTTTGGCCCCGATGCCGCTATCGCGAGCAAGCTCGCTCCTACAAAAAGAAGACGGTTGAAATCAGCAAGAAACCCGACAACGGAGATCGTCCATGGCCCGTGTTTCCCTTCTCAGCTTGCCGTTGGCCGCGCCCGCCAATAAGCCGCTGTCCTGGCCGCGCATCCACCGGCGACTGTTGCCCTGGCTGCTGCCCCTGGGCCTGTTCGCCCTGTGGTGGCTGGCCAGCCGTAATGCCTGGATGAGCGAACAGATCCTGCCGGCCCCGGCATTGGTCTGGAGCAGCGCGCTCGAGCTGGCCGGCGGCGAGCTGTGGAGCCATC
The DNA here is from genome assembly GCF_900109505.1 of Pseudomonas sp. NFACC41-3. Taxonomy (NCBI): domain Bacteria; kingdom Pseudomonadati; phylum Pseudomonadota; class Gammaproteobacteria; order Pseudomonadales; family Pseudomonadaceae; genus Pseudomonas; species Pseudomonas sp. NFACC41-3. The sequence continues at coordinate 141,369 of NZ_FOAE01000006.1, read as the reverse complement.
TGGCGATCAGCCTGCAACGGCTGGCCTGGGGCCTGCTGGCGGGCATCGGCGCCGGTGCCCTGCTCGGCGCGGGACTGGGTTCCAGCCGGCGCCTGGAACGCCTGGTGTTCCCCACTTTCTCGGCCCTGTCCCAGGTTCCGACCCTGGCCTGGATTCCGCTGTTCATGGTGTTTTTCGGCATCGGCGAACTGCTCAAGCTGGTGGTGCTGGTCAAGGCCATCGTGGTGCCGGTGACCCTGCATACCCTGGTCGGCGTGCGCGACGCCCAGCCCAAATTGCGCGAGGCCGCCGCCGTGCTGCGCCTGCCGCCACACCTGCTGATCCGCCGGCTGGTGCTGCCCGCCGCCCTGCCCGCCTTCATGGCCGGCGTGCGCCTGGCCCTGGCCGCCGGCTGGACCTCGCTGCTGGCGGTGGAGCTGCTGGCCTCCAGCGAAGGCATCGGCTACCTGATGGTCTGGGCGCGCCAGCTGTTCATGCTGGATATCGTCTTCGTCTGCATCGTGGTGATCGGGGTGATTGGCGTGGCCATGGACCGCGGCATCGGCCTGCTGGACAAGGCCCTGGTGCACTGGCCGCACCCGGCCATCGCGCAGATCCGCCGCGGTCCGCGCTACCAGGGCTGGCAACGCCTGCAGCCGTGGCTGCTACCGCTGTTCCTGCTGGCGCTGTGGCAAGTGGCGAACCAGCTGGAATGGGTCGACGCCAATATTCTGGTGAGCCCGCTGGCGGTGCTGCAAACCACCTGGAACGGCCTGCTCGACGGCAGCCTGTCGGGCGGCCTGGGCCTGAGCCTGCGGCGCACCCTCGGCGGCCTGCTGCTGGGCGGCGGCCTGGGGTTTGCCCTGGGCCTGCTGCTGGGCCTGTCGCCTCTGAGCGAACGGGTTCTGGGGCCGACCCTGGCGGCGCTGCGGCAGATCGCCATTTTCGCCTGGGTGCCGCTGCTCACCGCCTGGTTCGGCCTGGGGGAGCTGGCGAAATGGGTATTTGTCGCGCTGGCCGCATTCTTCCCGCTGTTTATCGCCACCCAGCGCAGCGTCGCCAACCTGTCGCCGCAACTGACCGAAGCAGCGCAAGTGCTGCGCCTGAACCTCTGGCAACGCCTGCGCCGCCTGGTACTGCCGGGCGCCGCGCCGGGGATCTTCGCCGGCCTGCGCCTGAGCCTGATCTACGCCTGGCTGGGGACCATCGGCGCGGAATATTTCATGCCGTCCAACGGCGGCATCGGCAGCCAGATGATCGGCGCCCAGCAGCTGCTGCGCATGGACCTGATCATGGCCGGCATGCTCCTGGTGGGGCTCACCGGCGCCCTGCTCAACCTTATTGGCCAACAGCTCGAAACCCGCGCCACACGCTGGAGACACGCATGAACGCACCCGCACCTTTCCCCATCGTCAGCTTCAGCCATGTGGGCAAGACCTTCGAGGTCGCCGGCGGCGAGCTGGAGGCGATCCGCGAATTCAACCTGGAGATCGCCGAGGGCGAATTCGTCGCCATCGTCGGCTCCAGCGGCTGTGGCAAATCCACCCTGCTGCGCCTGCTGATCGGCCTGGACACGCAGTTTCGCGGCGAGATCCGCGTCGACGGCAAGGCCGTCAACGGCATCGGCGGCGAACGCGGCATCGTGTTCCAGGAACACCGCCTGTTCCCCTGGCTGACGGTCGCGGAAAACATCGGCCTGGGCCTGGTCAACGAAGCCCTGAGCGCCAGCGAACGGCAAACCCGCATCGCCGATTTCATCGAACTGGTGGGCCTCACCGATTTCACCCGCGCCTACCCGCACCAGCTGTCCGGCGGCATGGCCCAGCGGGTGGCCATCGCCCGCGGCCTGGTGGCCAGCCCGCGCATCCTGCTGCTGGACGAACCCTTCGGCGCCCTCGACGCGCTGACCCGCCAGCAGATGCAGGACGAGCTGCTGGCGATCCGCGAGCGGGCCAAAATCACCACGGTGCTGGTCACCCATGACGTCGAGGAAGCGATCTTCCTCGCCGACCGCGTGGTGGTGATGGAGCCGCGCCCGGGCCGGATCAAGCGGGTGGTGGACATCGCCCTGCCCCATCCGCGCCAGCGCAGCAGTTTCGACTTCCACCAGCTGCGCGAAGAACTGCTCCACGAACTGACCAGCGACGATCACTACCAGGTGCCTTTGCCCGCCCAGATCCGTGACCTGCCACTGGTCTTTATTGCTTGCTGATGAGGAGTGAATAAATGCCGCAACGTCCCAACTTCCTGGTGATCCTCGCCGACGACCTGGGCTTTTCCGATCTCGGTGCCTTCGGCGGCGAAATCGCCACGCCAAACCTCGATGCCCTGGCCGAAGGTGGCCTGCGCCTGACCGACTTCCATACCGCGCCGACCTGCTCGCCGACCCGTTCCATGCTGCTCACCGGCACCGACCACCATATCGCCGGCATCGGCACCATGGCCGAGGCCCTGACCCCGGAACTGATCGGCAAGCCGGGCTACGAGGGCCACCTCAACGACCGCGTGGTGGCCCTGCCCGAGCTGCTGCGCGACGCCGGCTACCAGACCCTGATGAGCGGCAAATGGCACCTGGGCCTGACCGCCGAGCTGGCGCCCCATGCCCGCGGTTTCGAGCGTTCGTTCTCACTGCTGCCTGGCGCCGCCAACCACTACGGTTTCGAGCCGACCTACGACGAACACACCCCGGGGCTGCTCAAATCCACCCCGGCGCTGTACATCGAGGACGACCGCTTCATCGACCCATTGCCCAAGGATTTCTATTCCTCCGACGCCTTCGGCGACAAGCTGCTGCAGTACCTCAAGGAGCGCGACCAGACCCGGCCGTTCTTCGCCTACCTGCCGTTTTCCGCGCCGCACTGGCCGTTGCAGGCGCCCGAGGAGGTGGTCGCCAAATACCGTGGCCGCTATGACGCCGGCCCCGAAGTGCTGCGCCTGGAGCGCCTGGAAAAGCTCAAGCAACTGGGGCTGATCGAGGCCGATGTGGAGCCGCACCCGCTACTGGGCCTGAGCGCCGAATGGGCGGCCTTGAGCGAGCAGCAGCGGCAGGTTTCCGCGCGGGCCATGGAGGTCTACGCGGCGATGGTCGAACGCATGGACTGGAACATCGGTCGGGTGGTGGACTACCTGCGCCAGCAGGGCCAGCTGGACAACACCTTTATCCTGTTCATGTCCGACAACGGTGCCGAAGGCGCGCTGCTGGAAGCCTTCCCCAAGTTCGGCCCGCAGCTTTTGACCTACCTCAACCAGCACTACGACAACAGCCTGGACAACATCGGCCGCGCCAACTCCTACGTCTGGTACGGCCCGGCCTGGGCCCAGGTCGCCACCGCACCGTCACGCCTGTTCAAGGCCTTCACCACCGAAGGCGGGATCCGCGTGCCGGCGCTGGTGCATTACCCGCAGCTGGCGCTCAAGGGCCGGATCAGCCATGGCTTCGGTACGGTGATGGACATCACCCCGACCATTCTCGACCTGGCCGGCGTGCGTCATCCCGGCAAGCGCTGGCGCGGCAAGGAAGTGGCGCCCTTGCGCGGCAAGTCGTGGCTGGGTTTCCTGTCCGGCGAGACCGCGCAGGTGCATGACGAACACACGGTCACCGGCTGGGAACTGTTCGGCCGCCGGGCGATTCGCCAGGGACACTGGAAAGCGGTGTACATCCCCGGCCCGGTGGGCCCGGCGACCTGGCAGCTGTACGACCTGAGCCAGGACCCGGGGGAGATCCACGACCTGGCGCAGCGCGAGCCGGGCAAGCTCGAGGCGCTGATCGGCCATTGGCAGCAGTACGTGGATGAAACCGGGGTGATCCTCAGCGCCTCGCCGTTCCAGCCGGATTGACCCCGTAGCCGCTGCCGCAGGCTGCGATGGTCCGGGCCACGCTGGTCGTAGGACCTCCTAGGGCCTTGAGATCGCCACGGCCGTTCCGGCCGATCGCAGCCTGCGGCAGCGGCTACAGGTGGGGGAAAACGCCGAAGGTTGCGCGTCTGCGGAATCGCCATCGCGAGCAAGCTCGCTCCTACAGGTTATCCATGTACTTGTAGGAGCGAGCTTGCTCGCGATTGGCCCTCAAATGCGATCCATCACGCCCCGACACCCCGCACCGCCTGCGCCGCCACCTGTTCCTTGCGGATAAAGCGGTTGGCCCGGCCGAAGGTGCCGAAATCGTTGAAGCGCACGCCCATCTCGGCCATCACCTTGTGCGCCACCGGCGCGGTCAGCTGGCGGATGTAGAAGGGTTCCTTGACCACGAAATGGTGGATGCCATGGGTGCTGCCGAAATTGAAGCAGAACGCCTGCAACGGCCACAGCCACCAGGGGTTGAGCACCTGGGTCTGCTGGATCACGTTGCCCGCTTCGATGTCGCCGTAGTAGTGCATGTTCGAGCTGACAAAATGCAGGCAAAAGGTGCGCAGCACATTGGGGCCGACGATCACCACCACGGCGATATCGAGCACCTGCATCACTGCCAGGGTGCTGGCCGACCACTCGATGGGCGCCCCCAGCAGCGCGGCGACGCCATTGGCGGCGTGGAAGCCAAGGAACACATACCAGGCCCCCCAGTGCAACAGCGCCAGCGGTGCGTACACCTTGAGGGTGCGCTTGAGGATATTGCGCTTGTGCGCCCAGGTCCTGGCGCGCAGGGTGCGGATCAATGACGACATGACATTGTCGCCAACCATCAGCAGGCGGGCGATGCCCCAGGGCTCGCCGTTGGTGATGGCGCGCTCCTCCATGTCGGCCTCGGTGCCGGACACCTTGTGGTGATTGAGGTGCAGATGGCGGCGGATCCACGGGTTGATGGTGCTCGGCCGCGCCAGCCAGACCAGCGCCAGCATCAGGTTGTGGGGGACGCGCTGCTTGCGGAAATACATGCTGTGGATCAGGTCGTGTTCCAGCTCGTGGGTCAAGGAGGCGAAAAACGCGTTGAGCAGCAGGCAGGCCCACCAGGCCAGGTACCCGCCGATATAGAGCGCCGCCGTGCCGATCATCCCGGCCAGGGCCAAGGCCAGGATGCCCGCGCCCAGCGCGTCCTGATGCTTGAGCAGCGGGTAGCGCTCGCGCAACTCGACGCCCCTGGCCAGCACCACCTCACGAATATGCGCCGATCGTTGCTGAGCATTCAGCCGGTCGGGACTTGCAGAAGTACCGTACATGCTTCCATCCTCTGGTTATTGATGTTCGCATCCTGCCCTGCGCCCACGCGCCGGGCGCTAGCCGCGGACGCCAACCTGTTGACCGGACGCGCCAACCGCCATGACCGAACCCACTTCCCTCGCCAGCTGGACCCGCGCCCTGCGCAAGCAGCTCGATGCCCTGGGCCTCGACAGCACAGCCCTGTGCCACCAGGCCGGCCTCGACCCACAGCTGATGGACGATCCCAACGCGCGTTACCCGCTGTCGGCCACCACCCGCCTGTGGCAGCTGGCGGTGCAGGCCAGCGGCGACCCGGCCATAGGCCTGCGGGTCTCGCGCTTCGTCAGCCCGACCACCTTCCATGCCCTGGGTTATGCGCTGGTGGCCAGCGGCAGCCTGCGGGAAGTGTTCGAGCGCATCGTGCGTTATCACCAGGTGGTCAGCGACGCCCTGGAGCTGGAGCTGACCCGCACCGAGGACCGCTATCGCTTTCGCCTGAAGGTCCCCGAGGGCAATCCGGAGCCGGCGGTCGAGGCCATCGACGCCTTTGTCGCGATCTACGTGCGCACCTGCCGCAACCGCCTGGGCCGCGACTACGCACCGCTGGCGGTGTACCTGCGGCGCCCCGAGCCGGAGGACCCCAGGCAATGGCACACGGTGTTTCGCGCGCCGGTGTTTTTCGGCGCCGACGAGGATCGCCTGGAGTTCGGCCTGCACGATTTCGACAGCCACCTGGACGACGCCAACCCGGAACTGGCCGAACACAACGAGGCGGTGCTCAAGCGCACCCTGATGCAACTGCAACCATTGACCTGGGAGCGCAAGGTGCGCGGAGTGATCGAGGCCCAGCTGCCGGAAGGCGAACCTTCGGCCGAACGTGTGGCCCAGGCCCTGCACCTGAGCCTGCGCAGCCTGCAACGCCACCTGGCGGACGAGGGTTGTCGCTTCGACACCCTGCTCAACGAATGCCGGGAGAACCTCGCCCTGCTGCACCTGCGCGACCCGCAGTGTTCCCTGAGCGAGATCAGCTACCTGCTGGGGTTCGCCGACGCCAGCAGCTTCAGCCGCGCGTTCAAGCGCTGGACCGGGATGACCCCGGGGCAGTTTCGCGATGGGTTGCGTTAGGCCGGGATTGGCGGAGACAGTGCCGGCCTTATCGCGAGCAAGCTCGCTCCTACATGGACAGTGCAGGTCCTTGTAGGAGCGAGCTTGCTCGCGATAGCGATCTAAAGATCAAACCCCGGCCAAGATCCGCAAGCGGTCCTCGTCGAGGATCTCGATCTCGCCGTAACCCAGCTTGAGAATGCCCTGGCCCTGCAAGTCCTTGAGGATCTGGTTGGTGGTCTGGCGCGACAGCGACAGCAGCAGCGCCAGTTGCTCCTGGGGCAGGTGCAGGACCCGCCGCGGGGTGTCGGTCTCGCCGTAGCCGCGGGCGATCATCAACAGCCGGTTGGCCACCCGCGCCGGGGCCGGCATCAGGCTCAGCTGTTCGAGGTTGATAAAGGTCAGGCGCAGTTTATGGCTCATCAACAGCGCCAGCTGCCGCCAGTATTGCGGGTGTTCGTCCAGCAGTTCGAGCAGCGCCGCCTGGGGCACATTGAGCAGGCTGCACGGGCCCACGGCATAGGCGTCATGGGTGCGCGGCTGGCCGTCGAACAGGCTGATCTCGCCGAACCAGTGCGGCGCCTCCACCAGGCTCAGCAGCGCCTCCTTGCCTTCCTCGCTGACCGCGCCGATGCGCACCGTGCCTTCCAGCACCGCGTACAGGCCGCAGGGCGGATCGCCACGCTGGAACAGCCGTTGGCCCGGCGCCAGCGAGCGCAAACGGGCATTGGCCAGCAGACTATTCTGTAATTGAACGGGCAAGCGGCTGAACCACTGGCCGCTCATCAGGCGCTCACGCCAGACCTGAATCTTCATCGATAGCGTTATCCAAACGGGCAGCGAGCCGATTGTCGCCTAGCCGACAGAACCGGCGACCGGCGCAGGGCATGATTCGATCACCCTACAGGAGGAACAACAATGAAAAGCCTCGTCGACCATCTCAGTCAATACGCCGCCTACCACCGTGATCCGCGCAACATCGCCAGCCACTTTATCGGCATTCCACTGATTGTGCTGGCCGTCGCGGTGCTGCTGTCGCGCCCCGCCTGGCCGGTCGCCGGGCTGTGGCTGTCGCCGGCGCTGCTGCTGGCGCTGGCGTCGTGCGGATTCTACCTGCGCCTGGAACTGCGACTGGGCCTGCTGATGACGCTGCTGATGGGGCTGTCGGTGTGGGCCGGCCATGGGCTGGCGCAACAAAGCACCCTGGTCTGGCTGGCCAGCGGGGTGGGCATGTTCGTGATCGGCTGGGTGATCCAGTTCGTCGGCCATTACTACGAAGGGCGCAAGCCGGCCTTTGTCGACGACGTCTCGGGGCTGATCGTCGGGCCGTTGTTCGTGGTGGCGGAGCTGGCGTTTCTGCTGGGGCTGCGCCAGGCGCTCAAGCATGAGATCGAGGCGCGGGCGGGAGGGGTGCGGGTCAATCCGAAGCGTGCCGCTGTTTGAAATGGCTATCGCGAGCAAGCTCGCTCCTACAAGGGATGGGGTTGACCATAAGTTCATGGGTCATCCCCGGATCATTGTAGGAGCGAGCTTGCTCGCGATGCTTTCGGCTTTTAGATATTGGCGACCTTCTGCCAGACCTTGGGCTTGAAGAACAGCGTCTCGCCCTTGGCCAGCCCGACCAGGCTGTCATGGTCTTTCACCACTTCGGCCTCGATCAGTTCGCTCTGCCCTTCGACCTTCAAGGTCACCCGGGTGGTGGCGCCCAGCGGACGGATATCGCGCACTTCGGCGGCGTGGTGATCGGCCAGTTCGGAGCGCGACAGCGACACTTCGTGCGGGCGGAACAGCACATGGTGGTCCTCGCCCAGGTGCAGGCGGTTGGAGTCGCCGAGGAAGTGGTAGACGAAGTCGCTGGCCGGGTTCTCGTACACCTCGCCCGGCGAGCCGATCTGCTCGATCACGCCCTTGTTCATCACCACGATACGGTCCGCCACTTCCATGGCTTCTTCCTGGTCGTGGGTGACGAATACCGAGGTCAGGTTGATGTCTTCGTGCAGCCGCGCCAGCCAGCGCCGCAGCTCCTTGCGCACCTTGGCATCCAGGGCGCCGAAGGGTTCGTCCAGCAGCAGCACTTTCGGCTCCACCGCCAGGGCGCGGGCCAGGGCGATCCGCTGGCGCTGGCCACCGGACAGCTGTTCCGGGTAGCGGTCGGCGAGCCAGTCCAGCTGCACCATGTTCAACAGCTCATGGACCTTCTCGGCGATCCTGCTTTCGCTCGGGCGCTGGTTTTTCGGCTTCATGCGCAGGCCGAAGGCGACGTTGTCGAACACGCTCATATGGCGGAACAGCGCGTAGTGCTGGAACACGAAACCGACGTTGCGATCGCGCACGTCGTGGCCGGAGACGTCCTCGCCGTGGAACACGATGCTGCCGGCGTCCGGGGTTTCCAGGCCGGCGATGATCCGCAGCAGGGTGGTCTTGCCGCAGCCGGACGGGCCCAGCAGCGCCACCAGCTCGCCGCTCTGGATGTCCAGGTTGATGCTGTTCAGGGCCTTGAAGGCGTTGAAGTTCTTGCTGACGTTACGGACTTCGATCGACATGATTCATTCCTCCGCGGCGCTGGCGCGCAGGCGGTTGATACGGTTTTCGCTCCACTGCTTGAGCAGCAGGATGAAGAGCGCCAGGATCAGCAACAGGCTCGCGACGGCGAACGCGGCGACGTGGTTGTATTCGTTGTAGAGGATCTCGACGTGCAGCGGCAGGGTGTTGGTCACCCCGCGAATGTGCCCGGAAACCACCGACACCGCGCCGAACTCACCCATGGCCCGCGCGGTGCAGAGCACCACGCCGTAGATCAGGCCCCACTTGATGTTCGGCACGGTCACATGCCAGAACATCTGCCAGCCGTTGGCCCCCAGCAGCCGCGCGGCTTCCTCTTCCTGGGTGCCCTGCTCCTGCATCAGCGGGATCAGCTCACGGGCGACGAAGGGCACGGTGACGAAGATGGTCGCCAGGACGATGCCCGGCAGGGCGAACACGATCTGGATGTCGTGATCCTGCAGCCACGGTCCGAACAGGCCCTGGGCGCCGAACATCAGCACATAGACCAGGCCGGCGATCACCGGCGAGACCGAGAACGGCAAATCTATCAGGGTCACCAGGATGCTCTTGCCGCGGAAGGTGTATTTGCTCACGCACCAGGCGGCGCTGACGCCGAACACCAGGTTCAGCGGCACCGAGATCAGCACGGCAATCACCGTCAGCTTCAGGGCCGACAGCGCGTCCGGCTCGAAGATCGCGGCGAAGAACGCGCCGAGGCCGAGCTTGAGCCCCTGGGACACCACGATGAACAGCGGCAACAGCAGGAACAGGGCGAAGATCAACCAGCCGAGGCCGATCAGGATGCGCCGCGAGGTGGCGCTGCCACGACGGTCGGCGTTGGCCGAAGAGGCTGCGGAAATGGACGATTGGGACATGGTTCGCGCCTCCTTAAGGTCGTTCGATGCGCCGCTGCAGCAGGTTGATCAGCAGCAACAGGACAAAGGAAACCACCAGCATCAACACGCCGATGGAGGTCGCGCCGGTGTAATCGTACTGGTCGAGCTTGACCATGATCAGCAGCGGCAGGATTTCGGTTTTCATCGGCATGTTGCCGGCGATGAAGATCACCGAGCCGTACTCGCCGACGCCCCGGGCAAAGGCCAGGGCGAAGCCGGTCAGCCAGGCCGGCAGCAGCGCCGGTACCAGGATGTGGCGGAACACCTGCCAGGGCTTGGCGCCGAGGCAGGCGGCGGCTTCTTCGACCTCACGGGGAATGTCGGCCAGCACCGGCTGCACGGTACGCACCACGAACGGCAGAGTGACGAAGGTCAGCGCCAGGGTGATGCCCAGCGGGGTGTAGGCGATCTTGAACCCCAGGTCGGTGGCGAACTGGCCGACCAGGCCGGTCGGCGCATACAGCGCGGTCAGCGCGATACCGGCCACGGCGGTGGGCAGGGCGAACGGCAGGTCGATCATCGCGTCGATGATCTTGCGTCCGGGAAAGCTGTAGCGCACCAGCACCCAGGCCAGCAGCGTGCCGATCACGCCATTGATGATCGCCGCGTACAGCGCCGTGCCGAAGCTCAGCTTGAGCGCGGCGAGGACCCGCGGCGCCGAGACAATGGCCCAGAACTGATCCCAGGTGAGTTGGGCGGCATGCACGAACATCGCCGCCAGGGGTATGAGCACAATCAGGCTGAGGTACACCAAGGTGTAGCCCAGCGTCAGCCCGAAGCCGGGTATGACGGGGGAGATACGACGCGACATAAAAGTCCTTGGTTAGCGGGTAGATACCATTGTAGGAGCGAGCTTGCTCGCGAAGAACTCAAGGGCACCGCGCTCAATCAGAATGTACGCGTTATCGTTGACGATCTTCGCGAGCAAGCTCGCTCCTACAGGTAGTGTTGCTTACTGCGCCTGGTAGATCTGGTCGAACACCCCGCCATCGTTGAAGAATTTCGGCTGGGCAGTTTTCCAGCCGCCGAAGTCCTTGTCGATGGTCACCAGGTCCAGTTTGGGGAACTGCTGAGCGTATTTGGCCGCGACGTCCTTGTCCCGCGGACGATAGAAGTTCTTCGCCGCGATCTCCTGGCCAGCCGGGCTGTACAGGTGCTTGAGGTAGGCCTCGGCGATCTCGGTGTTGCCCTTTTTCTCGGCGTTCTTGTCCACCACCGCCACGGGCGGCTCGGCGAGGATCGACAGCGAAGGCACCACGATGTCGAACTTGTCGGCGCCGCCGTCTTCCTTCAATGCCAGGAAGGCTTCGTTTTCCCAGGCCAGCAACACGTCGCCCTGACCGTTGTTGACGAAGGTGATGGTCGAGCCGCGGGCGCCGGTGTCCAGTACCGGTACGTGCTTGAACAGCTCTTTCACGTATTCCTGGGCCTTGGCTTCGCTGCCACCGGCTTTCAGGCCATAGGCCCAGGCGGCGAGGAAGTTCCAGCGGGCGCCACCGGAGGTTTTCGGGTTCGGCGTGATCACCGACACGTCTTTCTTGATCAGGTCGCCCCAGTCCTTGATGCCCTTGGGATTGCCCTTGCGCACCAGGAACACGATGGTCGAGGTGTAGGGTGTGCTCGCATCCGGCAGGCGTGTTTGCCAGTCGGCCGGCAGGGTCTTGCCGAGCTTGGCGATTTCATCGATGTCGCCGGCCAGCGCCAGGGTCACCACGTCGGCGCGCAGGCCGTCGATCACCGCGCGGCCCTGCTTGCCCGAGCCGCCGTGGGATTGCTGGATCTTGACGTTGTCGCTCGGGTGTTCCTTTTTCCAGAAGCTTGTGAATTCGCTGTTGTAGTCCTGGTACAGCTCGCGGGTCGGGTCGTACGACACGTTGAGCAACTCGTAATCCTTGGCAACGGCGGAACCGGCAAAAACGGCGCTGGCGAGGGCGGCCAGGGCATAACGGCGAATCGACGACATGATGGAGCTCCCGAAATTTTTTAATGTGCTGGCATTTTTCTTATGGCGAATCAGGCCCGCATTCGTGGGCGAACGCTGGGGTTCAGGCTGGGGGTCATGGATGACGCCCTCCGGTGGTCCAGTCGGGCCTCTCGTGGCGAGAGGTGGTGCGAAATTCAGCTTGGCTTGTTGCCAGGGTTTTGCAGGCGGAATTTTTCCTTGCGTTCGATCTGCACGACCTGGGCGTTGTGCACGGTGATTTCCACCGCGCCGAAACGCAGGTCGCGCAATGCGCTTTGAATCTCGCGCAAGATGGTTTGTTCGTCCTGGCCGTCAACGCTACGAAGAGATGCGCTCATGGTGTTGCTCCTGAATGAGATGTGCCTGGCAGTGGCGGCACTGCTTGCGGCGTGAGGGCAATAGTAGATAGGCGCAGATATTCTTAAAAATACTATTTAAGAATGTTTATATAACCAGAAGAAATTATTTGAATTGACGCGGGGTTGCGTCTCTTCAGGCGGCAGAAAACCTTGTAGCCGCTGCCGCAGGCTGCGATAGGACCGCAGTCCTCCTGCGTCCTTGCGAGCGCCACGGCCGTTTCGGTCGATCGCGGCCTGCGGCAGCGGCTACAGGGAGGAATCGATGCAAGCCTGGCAATCAGTGGATCTGCGGCACCCGGTTCCATTCCAGTTGCGCCGCCGGCACCGGGCGGCCGAACCAGTAGCCCTGGCCCAGGTCGCAGCCCTGGTCGAGGAGGAAGCGCGCCTGCTCCACCTGTTCGATGCCCTCGGCGTGCACCTGCATGCCCATGCTCTGGGCCAGGGCGATGATCACCCGGGAGATCGCCGCGTCGTCTTCGTCCCCCGGCAGGCCGGCGACAAAACCCTGGTCGATCTTCAGCTTCTGCACCGGCAGGCGCTTGAGCCGCAACAGCGAGGAATAACCGGTGCCGAAGTCGTCGATGGCCAGGCGCAGCCCCAGTTCGCGCAGGCGGTGCATCTGCTCCAGGGCCACTTCCGGGTCTTCCATCACCGCGCTTTCGGTGACTTCTAGCTCCAGGTAGGCCGGGTCCAGGCCGGTGTCGTGCAGCACCTGGGCCACCTGCTGGTACAGCTCGCGGCGGGCGAACAGGCGGCTGGAGACATTCACCGCGACGAACGACAACGCCATGCCCTCCGCCTGCCATTGGCACATCTGCCGGCAGGCCTGCTGCATGACCCAGGCATCGATCTCGGCGATCAGCCCGGCGCGCTCGGCAATCGGAATGAACTCGCCAGGCGGCACAAGGCCGCGCTGCGGATGCTCCCAGCGCACCAGCGCCTCGACCCCGACCAGGCGGCTGCTGGCAAGGTCGTGCACCGGCTGGTAGAACACCCGCAGCTCCTGCTGCTCCAGGGCGCGGCGCAATTCGAAGGCAATTTCCACCCGTTGCTGGGCGTGGGCCGTCAGTTCCTCGGTGTACAGCGCGTAACTGTCGCGTCCGGCGCTCTTGGCCTTGAACAGCGCCGTGTCGGCATTGCGCAACAGTTGCTCGGCGCTCAGGGCATCGCTGGGAAACAGGCTGATGCCGATGCTGGCATTGATGAACAGCTGGTTCTCGTCCATCAGGAAGGGCTGCTTCACCCCGTCGATGATGCGCTGCGCCAGCACCGCGGCCTGCCCTGGCTGCGCGCAGCTCTCGACCAGCACCGCGAACTCGTCGCCGCCCAGCCGCGCCAGGGTGATGCCCGGCCCGAACATGCCTTGCAGGCGCTGGGCCACGGCCTTGAGCAGGCGGTCGCCGACAGTGTGCCCAAGGCTGTCGTTGATCATCTTGAAGTGGTCCAGGTCGACCATCAGCAACGCGCAGCAGCGCTTGTGGATTTGCGCCGACGCCAGGGCCTGCTCGGCGCGGTCGGTGAACAGCAAGCGATTGGGCAGGTCGGTCAGCGGATCGTGGTGCGCCAGGTGGGCCAGTTCGTGCTCGGAATCCTTGATCGCGCTGATGTCGGAAAACACCGCGACATAATGGCTGAGCTGGCCGTCGTCATCGCGGATGGCGCGGATGGTCTGCCACTGCGGGTAGATCTCGCCGCATTTGCGCCGGTTCCAGATCTCGCCGCTCCACTCGCCCGTGGCGTTCAGCGAATCGAACATGGCCTGGTAGAAATCCGCCGTGTGATGCCCGGACTTGAACAGGCTCGGCTGGCGGCCCAGCACCTCGTCGCGCTGATAGCCGGTGATCTCGATGAACGCGCGGTTCACATGGACGATCTGGCCCCGGCGGTCGCTGACCAGCACCCCTTCGCGGGTGCAATCGAACACGGCGGCCGCCTGGCGCAGACGCTCGCGGTCCTCGCGCTGGTGATGCCGCCAGGAGTCAGCGCCCAGCAAACGCAACAGACGGCCCCGCGCGATGAAGATCAGGACCGCGCTGACCAGGGCCCAGAGATACCCGTTGATCAGTTGCCAGCGCGCCAGATCGTTCGACTCATCGAAGAAACTGCTCAATAAATGACCACTGAACTGCAACCACAACACAGACAACAAGAGGTAGAGCAGGGCTGCGCGCAAAGCGTCGCGAGAAGAAACCGACATAAGGTCGTCAATGTCCTTACGAAAAGCTTGGAATTATAGAGGAAGAAACATCTCGCCACTCTTATCTGAAAGGGCGACTGGTTTTCTCTGTGGGCTCGGTGATAATGCGACTGCTGTTTTTTCTTTATCGAGGGCCCTACAGCCTATGTGGTACGAAGGTTTTCTTGGCTTGTCGGCCTGGCAACTGGTGGCAGTCACCCTGTTAATGACTCACGTGACCATCGTTGGCGTCACGGTTTACCTGCATCGCTATTCAGCCCACCGCTCCCTGGAGCTCAATGCCGGCCTGAAACATTTCTTCCGCTTCTGGCTGTGGCTGACCACGGCGCAGAACACCCGCGAGTGGACCGCCATCCACCGCAAGCACCACGCTAAATGCGAGACAGAGGATGACCCCCACAGCCCGGTGATCAAGGGCCTGTCCACGGTGCTGCGCAAAGGCGCCGAGCTGTACCGCGAAGAGGCGAAAAACCCGGAAACCCTGCGCATCTACGGCAAGAACTGCCCGGACGACTGGATCGAACGCAACCTCTACTCGCGCTACAAGCTGGGCGGCGTGGCGCTGATGGCGGTGATCGACCTGCTGCTGTTCGGCACCATCGGCATCACCATCTGGGCGATCCAGATGATGTGGATCCCGGTCTGGGCCGCCGGCGTGATCAACGGCCTGGGCCATGCGGTCGGCTATCGCAACTTCGAATGCCGCGACGCGGCCACCAACCTGGTGCCCTGGGGCATCCTGGTCGGCGGCGAAGAGCTGCACAACAACCATCACACCTACCCCAACTCGGCCAAGCTGTCGGTGAAGAAGTGGGAGTTCGACCTGGGCTGGGCCTGGATCAAGGTCTTCAGCTTCCTGCGCCTGGCCAAGGTGCAGCGGGTCGCGCCGATCGCCCACCGGGTCGAAGGCAAGGGCCACCTGGACATGGACACGGCGATGGCGATCCTCAACAACCGTTTCCAGATCATGGCGCAGTACCGCAAGCTGGTGATCGCGCCGCTGGTCAAGCAGGAGCTGGACAAGGTCGATCACTCGGTGCGCCACCAGTTCCATCGCGCCAAGCGCCTGCTGTCGCGCGAGACCAGCCTGCTGGAAGAGCGCCACCATGCGCGTATCCAGAACATGCTGGAGCACAGCCAGGCCCTGAAAGTGATCTACGAAAAACGCCTGGCGCTGCAGCAGATCTGGGCCAAGACCAGCTCCAACGGCCACGACATGCTGGCGGCGATCAAGGACTGGGTCCACGAAGCCGAGGCCAGCGGGATCCAATCGCTGCGCGACTTCGCCAGCCAGTTGAAAACCTACTCGCTGCGCCCCGCCACCGCCTGACGCTGGCCGTTCACCCGCCATGGCGAGCCCGGCTGCCGTGGCGGGTGGGCTTCGCTGCCCACCCCGCCCCATGAGTTCCAGCCCGTCATCCGCGCCACCGTGACCGCCCAGCGGCTGTTGGCTTCCAGACCGCGGCAAACGGGAACTTCGCCGCCAATCCCCTATCTCAAGCAACACTTCGCCATCCAGGCGGGCTTTCCGTGGCCGCTTCGTTTCCCGAGCGGCGTGCGCTTTGAGATCGGTGCCGATGGTCAACAAGAACCCACAACTCCCATCCGCTTTTCCCCAGTGGCCCGAGGCCGCGCAAACCTTGATGGCGCTGATGCATGCCCAGGGCGAGGTCGCCCGGCTGACAGAACGCGAACAGCTATTCAGCTCGTTGCTGGTCAGCGTCAATGCCGTGCTCTGGGCCTTCGACTGGGAAGCCCGCCAGGTGCTGTACGTCAGCCCGGCGTATGAACGCATTTTCGGCCGCTCCGCCGGCCTGCTGCTGGCCGACGCCAACGAATGGCGCGACAGCGTCTACCCCGACGACCTCGAATACGCCGAGCGGACCCTGGCCCAGGTGCTGGAAAAAGGCGCGGTAGAAGACCGCGAATACCGCATCATCGATGCCCAGGGCCAGGTCCGTTGGCTCAGCGACAAGTGCTTCATCAATCGCAATGCCGCCCCCGGGGACCGGGTGATCATCGTCGGCCTGGCCGAGGACATCACCGAGAAAAAGCACCTGGAAACCGAGCTGCAACGCCTGGCCACCACCGACGTGCTGACCCAGAGCAGCAACCGCCGGCACTTCTTCGAATGCGCCAACCGCGAATTCGAGCAGGCGCGCCAGCAAGGCACGCCGCTGGCCTTCCTGTTGCTGGATATCGATGACTTCAAGGTGGTCAACGACACCTACGGCCACCCCGAGGGCGATAACGTCCTGCAACGCATCGCCGAGACCGGCCGCGCGACCCTGCGCCGTGGCGATCTGTTCGGGCGTATCGGCGGCGAGGAATTCGCCGCCCTTTTCCCCGGCTGCGCCCCGGACATGGCGCGCCAGGTTGCCGAACGCCTGCAGCGGGAAATCCAGCGCCTGACCTTCAGCCATGGCGAGGAGCAGTTCAGCATCACCGTCAGCCAGGGCCTGACCAGCCTCACCGCCGCCGACGAAAACCTCGACAGCCTCTTCGCCCGCGCCGACGCGGCGATGTACGAAGCCAAGCGCCAGGGCAAGAACCGGATCGTTTCGGGGTAGCTCGCAACTGCAACCCACCGTAGCCGCTGCCGAGCAACGCGAGGCTGCGATCGATGGCGTAGCCATCGCCAAGCAGGCTCCGCGTTACATCAGGCACACCGCGTGGGCTGGTTTTGCGACGGCTGCGCCGCCGATCGCAGCCTCGCTGGCTCGGCAGCGGCTACGAGGTACGGGGGGTTCATGAATTGGCCAAACGCAATAAGAGCTGCGAAAAGAGGTACTGCGAAAGCTCAGCACCTCAGCCGGCTGCGCACCTGTAGCCGCTGCCGAGCAACGCGAGGCTGCGAACGATGGCGCAGCCATCGCAAAGCAGGCTCCGCGTTGCATCAGGCACACCGCGTGCGCTGGTTTTGCGGCGGCTGCGCCGCCGATCGCAGCCGCGTGGGCTCGGCAGCGGCTACAGGATTGCGCGGTGTCCTCACGCTTCTCGCGTATCGGTTTTACGCAGGCGAACCAACTCCGGCAGGCCGATCTTGAGCAGGCGCGCGGTCTTGCTGTCGGCCAGCTCTTCGAGGCCCTCGGATGGCTGCAGGCGGGCGAGCTGGGCGGAGAGGTTCATCACCAGGGCCTCGCGGGAGTAAACCCCGCCACCGAGCTGGTAGGCCGAGGCAATCAGCTCGCGCAGCTCCAGCGGCAGGCGCCAGCGGGTGCGCAGGGCCGAACCATAGGCCGCGCCGAACTGTGCCAGGGCATCGCCGATCTCTTCCATGTCGTCCAGCGCGCCGCCGGCCTGCTTCCACTCTTGCAGGCAACGCAGCAGCGCCAGGTCCCCCAGGCGATGCAGCAGGCCGGCGCAATAGCAGCGCTCCTGGTCCAGATCCAGCAAGCGGGCCAGGGTCCGGCCGTATTCCGCGGTGTGCAGCGACAGCTCCCAGTAACGCTCGGCGTAATCGCCCAGGGCCGGGTCGCTCAGGCGCGCGCTGCGCTTGAGAGCCAGGCCGAGAATCAGGTTCATGCTCTGCCCGGTACCCAGCCGTTGCAGGGCCTGGGCCAGAGTCTGCACGGCGCTGCCATGGTGCTGCGCGGCGCTGTTGGCCGCGGCGATCAGCACCGCGTTGATCTGCGGGTCGGTACGCACCTCTTCTTCCAGCAGTTTGAGGTCGAGACCGTTGGGGTTGAGGCTGCGCTTCACCGCCAGTTGCACATCGGCGAGCAACGGCGCGCCGTCGGCCAGCTCGCGGCGGCGCTCGAGAAAGGTCCACAGGGTCATGCCCGGCGCCAGGGTCGGCACCTCGCACGACACTTCCTGGCCGGGGTCCAGCAGCAGGTCCTGCAGGCGCTGGGTCAGGCCTTCCATGTTCAGCGGCTTGGTCAGGTAGGCCGTCGGCGCCAGCGGCAGGGCTTCGCGCACGCTGGCGCTGTCGTTGCGGCTGCTCATGAGGATGAACGGCAGCACCGGGTTGCGCTTGCGCTGGCGCACGCTGCGCAGCAGGCCCAGGCCGTCGACGCCGGGCAACTCCCAGTCGGCGATCACCAGGTCATAGGGGTTTTCGGCCAGCAGTTGCAGGGCTTCCTGACCGTCGGCGCATACATCCAGCCGCGCGTCGCAACGTACATTCAACAACACCTGCTTGAGCAAATCGCGCGACCAAGGGTCCGCCTCGGCAATCAACACTCGCGGTACAGCGGGTAAATCCACAGCAGTCATGCAGCACGCTCCCTGGGCAATCCCTTGCACCTTAGTCAATGCCGAGGCTTGCATACAACGCAAATGCACTGCGCAGCCTCGTTCGGCACAAAAAAACCCGCCGAAGCGGGTCTTTTTGTCGATCGGGTCACAGGCGGGATCAGAGCTCGGAGAAGCACTCTTCGATGATCGCCAGGCCCTTGTCCAGCTGCTCGTCCGGCGAGGTCAGCGGAACCAGCACGCGCAGGACGTTGCCGTAGGTGCCGCAGGACAGCAGGATCAGGCCCTTGTCGCGCGCCTTGGCAACAACCTGTGCCACGGCGGCCGCGTTCGGCTTGTGGCTGTCACCGTTCTCGAACAGCTCGACCGCGATCATCGCGCCCAGGGCACGCACGTCGCCGATTACCGGGTACTTGGCCTGGATGGCCTTGAGGCCGGTCACCAGACGCTCGCCGACCGCCTTGCAACGGTCCAGCAGGTGCTCTTCCTCGAACACTTCCATCACGGCCAGGGCCGCGGCGCAGGCGATCGGGCTACCGGCGTAGGTGCCGCCCAGGCCGCCTGGCGCGATGGCGTCCATGTATTCGGCCTTGCCGCAGACACCGGCCAACGGGAAGCCGCCAGCGATGGACTTGGCGAAGGTGGTCAGGTCGGCGGCAACACCCATCTGTTCCATGGCGAAGAAGGTGCCGGTACGGCCAGCGCCGGTCTGCACTTCGTCGGCGATCAGTAGGATGCCGTGCTGGTCGCACAGGGCGCGCAGGCGCTTCATGAACTCTTTAGGCGCGACGTAGAAACCGCCTTCGCCCTGCACCGGCTCGATGATGATCGCGGCGATGTCACGTGGCTCGGCATCGTTCTTGAAGATGCGCTCGATGCTGGCGATCGAATCGTCGATGCTCACACCGTGCAGCTCGTTCGGGTACAGCGCGCGGAAGATGCCGCCTGGCATCAGGCCCATGCCGGCCGAGTAAGGCACGACCTTGCCGGTCAGGCCCAGGGTCATCATGGTGCGACCGTGGTAGGCGCCGGTGAAGGCGATCACGCCGGCGCGGCCAGTGGCGGCACGGGCGATCTTCACCGAGTTTTCCACGGCCTCGGAACCGGTGGTCACCAGCAGGGTTTTCTTGGCGAAATCGCCCGGCACCTTGGCGTTCACTTTTTCGCACAGTTCCACGTAAGGCTCGTAGGCCAGGACCTGGAAGCAGGTGTGGGTCAGCTTGTTCAACTGCTCGGTCACCGCGGCGACGATTTTCGGGTGCAGGTGGCCGGTGTTGAGTACGGCGATACCGCCGGCGAAGTCGATGAACTCGCGACCTTCAACGTCGGTTACCGTGGCGTTCTTCGCGGAGTCGGCGAAGATCGGGTGAATCTGGCCAACACCGCGCGGTACGGCGGCTTCACGGCGTTTCATCAGGGATGCGTTGGTCTTGCTCATAGTGTCCTCATTCGCCGCTCATCGGTCGGCGTGGTTCAAGGATGACGTGGCGGGAAGGCAACCGCGGCAGCATGCGATGATCGACTGCCCCGGCTATCCCGGCCACTAACTGAAAGATCGTTTAAAGCGACGCCAGGGGACAGCGCTCTCGTGCCCCTGGCGTTTAAAACCATGCCTTGGCGCGGGTATCAGATGCCCAGGCAGAGGTATTTGATTTCCAGGTAATCCTCGATGCCGTACTTGGAACCTTCACGGCCCAGGCCCGAAGCCTTGATGCCGCCGAACGGCGCGACTTCGTTGGAGATCAACCCGGTGTTGACGCCGACCATGCCGTATTCCAGGGCCTCGGCCACACGGAACACACGGCCCAGGTCGCGAGCGTAGAAGTACGAGGCCAGGCCGAACTCGGTGTCGTTGGACATCGCGATCACTTCGGCTTCGTCCTTGAAACGGAACAGCGGCGCCAGCGGACCGAAGGTTTCTTCCTTGGCCACGGCCGCGTCTTTCGACACGTTGACCAGGATGGTCGGCTCGAAGAAGTTGCCTTCCATCGGCTTGCCGCCGGCCAGCAGGGTCGCGCCTTTGCCCAGGGCGTCGGCGATATGTTCCTGGACCTTGGCCACGGCTTTTTCGTCGATCAGAGGACCGGTGGTGGTGCCTTCTTCCAGGCCGTTACCGATCTTCAGCTTGGCCACCGCGACTTTCAGCTTCTCGGCGAAGGCGTCGTAGACCGAATCCTGGATGTACAGGCGGTTGGCGCAGACGCAGGTCTGACCGTTGTTGCGGTATTTGGAGATGATCGCGCCTTCGACGGCCTTATCCAGGTCCGCGTCGTCGAACACGATAAAGGGCGCGTTGCCGCCCAGCTCCAGGGAGACTTTCTTGATGTCCTTGGCGCATTCGGCCATCAGCTGGCGACCGATTTCGGTCGAGCCGGTGAAGGACAGCTTGCGCACGATCGGGTTGCTGGTCAGCTCGCCGCCGATGTCGCCGGCGCTGCCGGTGACCACGCTCAGCACGCCTTTCGGAATGCCCGCGCGGTGCGCCAGCTCGACCAGGGCCAGGGCCGAGAACGGCGTCTGCGACGCCGGCTTGATCACCATGGTGCAACCAGCGGCCAGGGCCGGGCCGGCCTTACGGGTGATCATCGCCGCCGGGAAGTTCCACGGGGTGATGGCCGCGGTCACGCCGATCGGCTGCTTGATCACGATCAGGCGCTTGTCCGGCTGGTGGCCGGGAATCACGTCGCCGTAGATGCGCTTGGCTTCTTCGGCGAACCATTCGATGAAGGAGGCGGCGTAAGCGATTTCGCCCTTGGCTTCGGCCAGTGGCTTGCCCTGCTCCAGGGTCATCAGGCGACCGAGGTCGTCCTGATTTTCGATCAGCAGCTCATACCAGCGACGCAGCTTGGTCGCCCGCTCCTTGGCGGTCAGCGCGCGCCAGGCCGGCAGGGCCTTGTCGGCGGCTTCGATGGCTCGACGGGTTTCGGCAGCGCCCATCTTCGGCACGGTGCCGAGGATTTCGCCCGTGGCCGGGTTGTTCACTTTGATGGTCTGGCCGTTATCCGCGTCGACCCAAGCCCCATCGATGAAGGCTTGCTGGCGGAACAACTGGGCGTCTTTAAGCTGCATGTCGGTTTCCTTAACAGCACCGCGCGGGGCGGAGCGAATTGTGATTGTTGAAAGGCGCCTTGACAGGCTGCCGTCAGGAAAAACTGTTACCGGGCTCAAGCACAGAAATAGCGCCTGTCAGAATAGACGGGCGGATCGGCTCTCAGACAAGAGCGTTTGAAATCTCAAACGAATCCTAGGGTCAACCAGGGGACAGGGCAATAGGCTGTTCGAAAAAAAGAACGAAAACGCCGCTTTGGCAGAATCTTTCGGATCAACGACACCGCCCCGGCGATTGGGAGCAGACGCCCCCTCTGTAGGAGCGAGCTTGCTCGCGATGGCGGCCTGGCGGTCGACATGGGTGTCGAATGGGCGTTCTTTATCGCGAGCAAGCTCGCTCCTACAGGGGGTTGGGCGTGCCAAACGCAAAAAACCCCGCAGCCCATAAGGCTGCGGGGTTGTCCCAGGGCCAGGCCTTAGGTGAACGACTTGAGGATCGTCAGCAGGCTGGCGAGGTTGTCGCCGACACCGCCCTGGGCCATTTTTTCGGTGGCCGCCGCGCCTGCGGTGGTATTGACGCTGTAGATCTGCATCACGCCCTGGTTGGTCGCCGCCTGGGCCAGGGTGTTTTGCTGTTGCTGGGCCGAGACCGAGTTCTGGAACAGGATCGCTACGGATTGCCCCAGGGACTGGTAGATGGTGCCCATCGACATGGCCGGCGCTTCGGCCACGACCTTGACGTTGGTCTGGGTCACGGCGTCGGTGATTTGCGGACTGACTGTACTCATAGGTGAAACTCCTTATTAAGAAAGAACAACTTCCGTTAGCGCTCGCCCGATCAAGGGTTGAACGATTTGAGGACTGTCAGCAGGCTGGTCAGGTTGTCGGCCACGCCGCCCTGGGCGACTTTTTCGGTCGCCGCCGCGCCGGCGGTGGTATCGACGCTGTAGATCTGCATCACGCCCTGGTTGGTGGCGGCCTGGGCCAGGGTATTTTGCTGCTGCTGGGCGGAAACAGCGTTCTGGAACAGAATCGCCGTGGCCTGGCCCATGGACTGGTAGATGGTGCTCATCGCCATCGCTGGGGATTCGGCCACCACTTTGACGTTGGTCTGGGTGACCGCGTCGGTAATTTGCTCGTTGACTAATGGCATGGTTCAACTTCCTTTGTTTAGTACACGGCGGGTTCCGTGTTAACCAATGAACGTGGCAAAACACAGGCTGTGAACGAGCAAATGCTCAATGGTCCTGCGGCGCGTCGCCTGCCTGGTCGATACGGGAAAGCACCGCCTCGACCTGCTGCACCAGCCCCAGCATCCGCGCTTGCACGGCTTCCTCGACGGTCTGGCGGATCAGTTGGTTCTGCGCGCTGCTGAGCATCCGCACAGGCTCCTCCGGCGCATCGATAACCGTCGCCTGTTGCTTGGCCGCCAGCCACTGGCGGATCACCGCTTCGCGCTGCTGGGGACTGCCCAGCAGGCTGCTTTCGCTGACCCTGGCCTGCTCCATCAAGTCGCGGGTGCGTTGTCTCTCGCTCTCGATCAGGTGCTGGGTCTGGTTGAGCACCCGCTCCATGACACCCGTGCGCGGCTCGCTGCGCATCCAGGCTTCGAGAATCTGCTTTTCGCCCGGGGACAGGCTCAGGTTGAGCGCATCGGCCAATTGATAAAGACTCGCTAGCGAGTCGGAATTTTCCTGGGGCATCTCGGCCTCCTCCTTGCTCATTAAAGAACGTGCTGCTGCCCAGTCCCGGAGGGCTCCGGGACCGGGTGTTCATGACGCCAGGACGGCGTGACTCAGGACGGCGGCGCGCCGCGATTGGCCAGGGTGTTGCTGTACTTGGCGATGCTCTCGTCGATCTTGTCGATGGCAATACCCGCCGCTGTCGCCTCCAGGGCGCCAGCGGCCGCGGCAACGGCGGCGGCCGCCCCCACCAGCAGATCGGTGGCCAGGGCGCCCAAGGCGTCCTCGGCGGCTTTTTCGGGATGGTTTTCGACGATGTTTTTCGTCATCTGCTCGAGCAATACCGCCTGGGCCGCCAGCGCCAGCTTGCTGACCCCGTCGAAATAGCCCGCCGCCGACTGCGCGACCAGGCCGGCGGCCTGGCTGATCATCATGTCCGGGGCAATGGCGATCTGCGCCGGGGCGTAGCTGAAGGTCTGCGCGTTGGTGAACTGCACCGCCTCGACGATCTGGCTGTTCAGCGCATCGGTGCTGCCGGTCGGCGGCGCCGCGACCTGGACCATCATGTAGTCGTTCATGCGGTCCATCACCGTGCGCGGCGACTTGCTGGGAGGACTCGGTGGCGGGGAGTCGCCCGCTGGGGTGGGATCGGCAACCTGGGGCCCCGCAGCCGTAGGCTCGGCGGCTTCGGAATTGCGCGGTTTGGGATTGCGCGGCTCGGTATCGCTTGGCTTGGGATCGACCGCCTCGGGGTCGGTCGCCGACGTGGCGTCAGTCTCCGGCTCGACGGCGGCAGCAGGTTTTTTCTTGAACCAGAACATGAGGCATCTCCCCAGGCGTCAAGGCTTCTCGCCGATCTGCATGATCAGCGACACCGCCTTGGAGATCACCGCATTGGAGATCTGATTCAACGCCTGCTGGCTGTTGACCGCGTTCTGCAGGGACAGCCCCGCCGAATGACTGGCCACCTGGTACAGCGAGGCAATGGCCTGGGCCGGCGCCTCGGCCACCACCTTGACGTTGGTTTGCGTTACAGCGTCGGTAATCTGGCTGTTGACCTCTGGCATACATCTCTCCTTGATGGAAGGCGCCAGCGCAGGCGCGCTGGCGGTGAACTCGTCGACGGTTTCAGGTGCTCATGACACAAGAACGCCCGGCATCCACGGCTGTGAACGCAAAAGCGCTGTCAACGCAGCGCCGCCCGCAGCAACTGCACGCGCTTGCGCACCAGGGGCTGGGCGATGCCCAGCTCGGCGGCGATCTGCGGGTACGGCAATTCCTCGACAAAACGCATTTCAAACAACCGCCGCTGGAGCAATGGCAGTTGCTCCACGCGGTTGCCCAACTGCACCAGTCGTTCAAACCGCTCGGTGTACTCGAACACCGACAGGCAAGGCGCAGCGAGAAGGGCCTGATGATCGTGCTCAAGGTCGATCGAATGATCGAACAGCTGCCCTTCACGCTTGCTGCGCCGCAGGCTGTCGAGAAACACATGGTCCAGCACCAGAAACAGAAAACCCTGCGGCTCTCGTATGCGTTCCGGGGAACGCCTGAAGAACAGCAGGGCTTTCACGGCCGTGTTGGACAGCCACTCCTGGGCCAGGGCCAGGTTGCCCCTGGCTCGCCGGTTGGCCCGGCGCATCAGCTCGGGGTACACCGCTCGCCAGCTTGCCTCGAACAACCGGTCGACCGCCGCCACTTCACGAAAAGATCCCATCGCCAGCACTCCCTGTGCATTCCTTGATGAGCCGACAGTCTCTGATCGCGCAGCAGGCGTTCGCTGTTACCTGGGGAACAGCTGGACAATTAATTCAGCGAACAGGCCTTGCGCCGCAGATGCTCGACATCGTTGATCACCAGGCGGCCGCTCTGGCAGCTGATCACCCCCGAACGCCGCCACAGTTGCAACTGGACATTGAGCTTCGGCCGGCTGGTGTTGAGCATCGAGGCCAGGATGCCCTGGTTGCGCGGCACCGCCGCACAGGTCGCCGGGGCCAGCTCGAAGTCATCGATATTGGCCAGCAGGAACCGCGCCAAACGCGACTCCAGGCGATGCAGGCAAACCAGCTCGAGCAACTCCAGGATCTTCATCAGGCGGGTCATCAGCAGCATCAACACGCGCTGCCAGAACAGCGGCTCGTCGTACAGCACCCGGAAATGCCGCCGCCCCAACAGCAGCACCCGGGTCGGGCCACAGGCGAAGGCCGAGGTTTCCCGGGCGTGGCCCTCGATCAGCGCCGACTCGCCCACCACCTGGCCGACGCCGGCGCTGCCGACAATCTGCTCGCGCCCGTCCGGGCCATGAATCACCGAATACACCTGCCCTTCGGCGACCAGCGCGATGAAGTCCAGCGCCTCGCTCTTGAGGTAGAGCACCTCCCGGTCACTCAACGAGCGCTCCACGGCATGGGTGGCCACATAACGGATCAAAGTGTCTGGCAGCCCCCTGAACAGATCGGAGCGTGCCAGCAGAGTCTGACGCAACGAAAAATCGAGCATTACCGCGCCTTTTGAATGCATGCGTTCGCCTTGACTGGTAGGAAATCGCTGCGCGAGCACGCAGCGGTTAGAGCGCTTGAAGCCATAGAGCAAAGCAAACAAAGGGACGTCCGAGAGGAGGACTTGTGAATGAGGCGAGGGGGCTTGCGGGTATCGCAAAGGACAAGATAAACAACGAGGCGACGACCAATCATCACGCGAAAAAAAACCGCATGGACGCCCTAAGCCGACATGGGTATGATGTCGCCCGCACTGCACTCGTAGCTCAGCTGGATAGAGTACTGCCCTCCGAAGGCAGGGGTCGTGGGTTCGAATCCCGCCGAGTGCGCCAGCCAGAAACGCAAAAGCCCCAGGTCGCATGGCCTGGGGCTTTTTCGTTTCCAACCGTTGAGTCGATCGAAGAATCACCGAGGTGTGTGCCGAGCCACGCCTCGCGGACAGGAGGTCCCGATGCTGCGCCATCCTTTACTCGACCAGCCCTACCAGCCGGACCTGCGCGCCTGGATCGGCGGTTTCATCGGCTATGACATGCCCCCGGCCCTGGATGCCGAGCTGAGCCGCTACGACCCCAACGACCCTGATGATCGCGAGCACCTGATCCGCCATTACTGCCTGGCGCGCTTCAACGCCCGGGAGAACTTCCGTCACCGGCAGCGGTTGGTGGAGGTCCTGCAAGCGGCGCTGGACGATCCGGATTTCGACTTCCAGGAAGTGTGGGAACCCATTGAAGACGATTACGAATACGATCAATGGCCCGCCGGCTGGCCGGCGCAGATCGACGACAGCCGGGACTTCTTCCAGCGCCTGCTCCTGGCGGCCCGGCAGCTGTGGCACGACGACCTGACACGCGCCCGGTTGCCGTCCCTGGCCGAATGCCGGGCGATCCCGGAGCGAGATCGCGGTTCCCGCGACTGGCTGTTCAGCGTCGATAATCCCCAAGCCTGGAAAGCCGTATTCGACGTAGCGGCCACGCCCTACAACCTGCATACCCCGGGACCACAGTTCCAGGGCGAGCAACTGAGCCTGCAGTTGGCGGGCGCATTGCATCGCCAGTCCCTGCCGTCCACCTGGCCGGCCAGCCAGGCGCTGACCCACTGCCGCCTGGACCTGAAGATCCAGGGCATCAGCGAATTGCAAGTCAGCGGTACGCGTTTCGACGGGTGTATGCGCACCCAGCTCACGCGCTTGCAGCCTGGTTATTACCTGCGCCTGGACATCGGCTTCGACTGCATCATCGAATGCGTGGCGCAGTCCGTCAGCATCGCCAACGTCCAGGGCTCACGAGAGGAAGAGCAGCATGAGCAGCAACTTTGAACGGGCCCTGGCGCGCCAGGAAATACCGCAGTTCTTTCGCGGCCAGGGTGAGTACCTGACCCGGGACGGCGATTGGGACGAGCACCTGTTCTGCATCAATTGGCCCGGGATATTCGCCTACCTGCGCGATAACGCCGACGGCGAGCAGCAGTTGAGCGCCGGCTTCGAGCTGTATGTCTACAGCATCGATAAGAGTAAGTTGTATAGTGCGGGCACCCAAACTTATAGGTGCTACCCATGGACATTGTTAGTCCATCCAGGGGCGTTGAATGGCGACACTAGAGCGCGTTCATTTCGTTCCCCACTACCTCGTGCGCGGAGAGAACGCCGTCGCATACTCCCCCAGTAGCAGTCGACCATCCATTGAGGGCTTGCCCCAAATCTTTTGGACAGACTATGCACCCTGGAGGGAGGCAAACCTGTGGGCAGTGGAGCGAGCAACGACTGGTGACGCTTCTCTGAAGACCGTTGCCAGTAATATGAATGGCCTTCTGAGTTACGCGAAGTTCCTGGAGTCTCGTGATCTGCAGTGGTTCGAGTTTCCCGCTCGCAAAGCTGACCGCTGTCTGGTGCTATACCGAGGAGCGTTGATCAAGATGCGCGATGCCGGCCAGATCAGGCCCTCCACGGCATCTGAGTACATGCGCAATTGCATCATGTTCTATCGGTGGGTAAGGCATAGGGAGCTTCTTGCTCCACACGTCCAGCTGTGGCGGGAAAAGCCCTATATCGTTAAATACTTCGATCGGGTGGGGTTCGAGCGAACGATCAGCGGAACCACCACCAACCTCGGCATCCCGAACCGCAAGCGCCCAGGCCAAACGCTTGAAGATGGGCTGTTGCCAGTCTCGGAAACCGATCGCGATGCCATACTGGATTTCGCCGCAGAGAACACCACGCCCGAGCTCTACCTCATGTTGGCCCTTGGGTTCTTTACCGGGATGCGGCTCGGTAGCATCTGTGATCTCAAGATTCAAACTTTGGAGCACGCTGTTCCCGACCCTTCCGCTGAAGGGCTGCTACGCCTTGCAGTTGGTCCAGGCGCAGCTCCACCAGTGCACACGAAATTCGGCGTGACTGGCCAGGTCTGGATACCCGAAGCCTTGCGTGATGAGTTGCTGGAATATGCCAAAGGCTGGCGGAGGATGGAGCGAGAGGCGAAAGCGTCTCCTGAGAATCGTGACTTGCTGTTCTTGACCCGCTTTGGAAACGCCTATGGCAGGCGCGGTACCGATCAGTCATCCGCTGTGAATGTTGAGATGTCCGAGTTTCGAAAACGAGGCGTCAAAACAGGACTACAGGCGCTACGAAAGTTTCGCTTCCATCAATCGCGCTGCACCTTCGGTACCGAATTGGCACGTCTGGCGCTCTCGGCTTGTGCCGATGCCTCTATCGTCATTGCGACGGTCAGTGATGCGTTGCTCCATGGGCCTCACTCTGAAGCCACCACCTTCAAATATATCCGATTCGTACAGGCACTGCCGATTAAACAGGCCCTCTCAAATAGCTTCATGGCGGCGTTTAGCGGGATCGGCCTTGGGGCGCGGCACGATGGATAGTTCCGAAATCGATCTCACTTTCCCAATGCTTGAGTATGGGGCCACTGAAACACCTTGGGACCTCCGACCGCTGCTGTTTCGCGGGGGCGCAGCAGCAAAGGTGAAGCAAGTGGCCCGCCAGATCGTTCAAGGCGAACTCGGCAGTCCCTTGTCGGAACGTATCGAATTGGTCACGCGGCTGCATGAACACATGGCTGACGATCTTGCAGACGGCGGAAGCCGCTTCTCGGCACAGAACAAGATCAGTGCATTGCGCCGTTTTTTTACCTGGATCGATTCAGAAAACGTGAATCTTAGTCTCGAGACGGCGGCCAGCACGTTCATTCGTTGGACCGAGCACTTGCTCCAGCGTCATCGAGTCGAACGCAATTTCAGCGATGGCTCCCTATACGATCTCACCAGGCTCACGGCGACGATGCTGGACCGAGCATTGGACCGCCAAGCAAGCCTGAGCAAGAGCACGCGTATTCGCAAGCCGCGCGGCAAAGGCAAGGTACATACGAGCAAAGCGGACAAGCAGAGTCTGCAAAACACTTTCGCATTCGGAAACCTTCTAGCCGACGTATGCGAGGCTTTGACCTGGAGGGGGACAAGGGCCTCTCTCCCAGTTTGTATTTCGTTACGCACCGGTCAAGTGCTGGAACTATGGTCGGGATTGCAGAGCCCCGAGAAAGTCGCGGCACGCCGTACTAGGCCGCAAAGCCAAGTGCAAATCGAAGCCTCCCTGGCAGCGCGAGCCGCCTACGATGCAGATCGGACCCTGCGGACCCGTTTCCCCCTCGTTAATTTACGGATCGAGAGTGAAATGCTGATGTTCATTGCCCATACCGGCCTGAACCTCCAGCAAGCGCATACCCTTAGGATCGAGCAGTTTCATTACACCAGCCACTTGGACGGCTACCAGGTACGTACCTACAAAAAACGACGCGAAGGAGAAGTGCTGTTCGAGATCTTCGCCAGTTATCGGGAGTGGTTCGAGCGCTATCTCGAATGGCGTGCCGAATGGTTTCCTCAGGAGCCGGATGGTTTGCTCTTTCCGCTTGTACGCAGCGGAGGACGAGTCTTAGAAGAGGCGACACAGTTCACAAACGTTACGCGCATCTGCCGCGAGCTGGGCATGCCAGTGGTGAGGCCGCGCAAACTACGCGCGACGCGCATCAACTGGTTGCTTCGGGAGTCCCAGAACCCCCAGCAGGTTGCCGAGTTAGCCCAACATACGGTGGAAACACTGATACGCGTATATGCCGATCCCCACCCGCAGATCGCGATGGTGGAGATTTCGCGCTTCCATCAACAAACCGATCCCTCCCTTTCACCACCAGCTCCTGGCAGATGCGTATCAGCTACACCGAAGCCGGTTGGCGCGATGCCGCGGAATGCCCCGCAACCCGACTGCGTCAATGCTGCCGGTTGCCTGTTTTGTACCCAGCACCGGGATATCGAAAGTGAAGATCATGTGTGGTCTCTGAGTAGCTTGCGCTACCTCAAATCGCTTGAGCTTGCACGCTACCGCCCGCCTAGTTCCGGAAAGCAGTCGACTCCAACGCATCCGGCATTGCTTGTGATCGATCGGCTGACTGCCAAGCTGCACTTTTTCGAAGAAAGTAGTGAGATTCGCAGGCTGTGGGTCGAAGAAGCGCGAGCGCGCATTAGTGAGGGGGATTACCACCCGGCTTGGGATGGTTTCATCCGATTGGCGGAACTGGGACAAAGATCAGCATGACGAAAAGTGTTCTCTCCGAACTTGGCCTCGACATCGACTCGCCCCTGGCGGTTCCTGACGCGCCGAACTATCGGCCGCCAAGCTGGCCACCCCAGCGTGATTGGCCGGTCATTCTTGACGCAACAGGTCAGGTGGTGAGTCGTTGGGGAGATGCCATTTGGCGGCTCGACCCTTGGGCGGGGAAAATGGTCACTCTCAACTTCGGCGATGGCCCGGCAAAGAAATATGCGGCCGCAATCGATCCTGCAAACGCCGATTTATTGCGGATCACTATCGGCTGGTGGCTATACGGCCCCAATGGTGCTCGTGGATACCGAGGGCTGAAAACTCGCTTCGATCAGATGCGTCGGCTGTTCGTCTTGTGCACTCAAGAAGGCATTCTGGCATCTGAGCTGAGTCAGTTTCCGCGTGTTGCAGACCGTCTCCCGGAGGTCCTCCAAGCTTCCCGGTCAGGTGAGTTTTTGGCATTGCTGCATGAACTGTACGAGAGGCGGGATGCGCTGGGGTTCACTCTGCTGGATCGCGCAGGATTGGCACGCCTCGCAGCCGCGATGCCCGGCCACCAGAAGCTCCAGACCCCCTATATTCCACCCCGTATCTGGCACTATCAAATCACACGCTTGCGCGAATGCCTGGATGATTTTTTGGCGCATCGAGACCAGGTCGAAGAGTGCTTCCGCTTCTGTCTGGCTGCCTATCGGCACAACTCCACCGGTCTCCAAGGACACTACAGGCCACAATCGTTCTATCCGTTTCAGTGGCCGTCGGATGGAACAAATGGCAAGTATCGTGGGCGGCACTATTACGGCCCATTCATCGACACCGCGCATCGGTTGGGCCTGGTGGAATTGTTTCGTCGCTGGTTGGGAGTAAGCGGCGGTGAAATCCGCGTTCAAACTCTGAGCCGCTACCTCAACCTTGTGAGTCGAGCGGGGCTGAGCTATCTGCTGAATTTCAGCCTCATGCGAGTCGAAGAGGCTTGGAACCTGCGCGCCGATTGCTTGCATGTAGAACGTGATCCGCAGTTTGGCGAAATCCATGTATTGCGCGGACGAACGACCAAGACGATGTTGGATTCTGAGGCGCTTTGGGTGACGTCACCGTCAGCTCAGGTGGCAGTTGAAGCCATGCGAGTGGTCGCATACCTCCGTGCAGAATGCGATCCTCCCCCTGGCGAGGGCTCGGGGTCTACAGATCCGACCAAGCGTTACCTGCTTGATTATTGGCTTGAGCCATGGGGAACGAAACACACCAAGATCAACCGTACGATTCGGCCATCGATTCCGAGCTATTCCAATGTGCTTCAGTCGTTCGACAAGCTGTTCGATCCGGAGCAGTTACGCATTACGTCGGAAGACTTTGAATTAGCTCGGTTGGTGACGCCGACGCTGACCGAGGAGTTTAAGGTCGGCAAAATCTGGCCGTTGGCTTGGCATCAACTCCGGCGAACCGGCGCAGTAAACATGCAGGCGTCCGGCCTGGTCAGCGACGCTTCATTGCAGTTTCAGCTAAAGCATGTCGCCAGAGCGATGAGTCTCTACTACGGGCAAAACCATTCCAGGGTGCGGCTGGAAGAGAAGGCCCATACATACTACGTCCGCACCATGTACGAAACTTTGGGTAGGCAGCTGCAACAGCTGACGAGCAACCGATTCGTCAGCCCCCACGGTGAAAAGCGGAAATCTGAGATAGTCCGCCTGATCTCAGCTTCGGATGCCAAGAAAGCGATCAATCTGGCTAAGAAGGGGACGCTCACTCATCGACCGATTTTGCTGGGCATCTGCACGAGCCGTGTCCCCTGTCCCTATGGCGGCATCGACAATATCGCTCGCTGCGGAGGGGGCGACTCCCCCGGAGAAACCAAACCCTGTGCGGACGTACTGTATGACCCCGAGCAATTCGACGAAGTCGAAGTGTTGGAGGCGGTATTGGATGAGCGCCTGGCCGCTGCCGAGGTAGACGGTCCGCTAAGGACTTCGTTGGAAGCCCAGAAACGTAGTGTGGAGAATTATCGCCATGTCATCCGGCAAGCATGAATCCGCTGACCCGGCTAAGCGAATGAATGCCGGCGAGCAGTACCGCACAGCGTTCGAGCGGCTGAAGAGCAACAATCCCGAACGATTGCCAAAGGGGACGCCCGTAAGCCAGAACAACGTTGCAAAGGAGGCCGGAAGCGATCCCTCTGCGCTGAAAAAAGCTCGCTTCCCCCTACTGATCGCTGAGATCCAAAAATACGTGGAAGGACACGCTGAGCAGCGTCCGCCATCAGTACGTCAGGTCAGCTTATTAGCCCGCAGAAAAAATCGTGGGCTTCGAGATCGGATCGAGGAAATCACGCAGCAGCGTGACCACCTGGCCAGCTTACTCAGTGAGGCCGACGCCACCATTCTCGAGCTGTATGACCGTATTGCGGACTTGGAGCGCCAACTGCCGACCTCAAATGTTCTACCCATTGATCCACGAGGACGCAAAAAACTTGAATCTGGGAGCTAGCAGCAGAAGAGGTCGCACTATAGGGAGTTCGAAAGGCCCTTTATTGGAGAGTTCTCAACTCCACTCGTCAGACCAGCCAAGCGCATTGGCACTGACTGCAGATTGCTTTCTACGTCGAGCGCGCCGAAGCCTATGCCGCGTACCGCGCCGCAAACTCCAACTGAAAGGAACCCCCGCCGCCGGCTACACTGTCCGGTTCAACCTCATCAAGGAGTAGACCCGATGCAGATGCATGAAGCGGCACAGGTGCTGGAAGTCATTGGCGAAGAGACAGCGAACGAAAGGCTGGCCGAGGGCTGGAAACTGCTGGCCGTGCTGCCCGGCCTTCCACGGGGATCGAGCAGCAGCACGACGGTTATCTACGTGCTGGGCAAGCCCAAAGGGGTGAGCGCGTCGAGTATCCGCTAAGGGTAGGGCGCCGCGTTACGAATAACGGGACATATGTTCAATGAGGGGGTACACCTGGACCAGGTGCGGGGGCCTTTTCTATTGGGCGTGGCTACCAGTACCCCCTACACTGGCCAACCAGTCCCCGGCACGCTGGTTTGACGCACTGCCGACCACTTACTCGAAAAGGAATCGACCTCGATGCCGAGCCTGCCACTGACCAATCTATCCGACTATCCGCTGGCCGAACCGGACGTAACCTGGGAGCAGGTAACCGAAGCCATCGCTACGCTCAAGCTGCCTATCGGTATCGAGTTGCACCGGTACATAGTCGCTGTCACTCAGGCCCAGGCTCCCCGTCCATTTTCCGACGCCCTGGGCGAACTGGAGGCGTACCTGGATGGCCTCGACGGCGCCGAGCTGTTGAGCTTCGAACGGCAGTTGCTGATCAAGGCCTACGTCATGCGTGGCTGGAAAGCTTGGCGCGCTGGTTTCGCCGCGCAAGAGGTGTGAGGGTAGAAAACCGTGACGCTGACGAAGATCAGCTGGCCAAGTGGTAATGACAGGCAAAAAAAAACCGCCTGAGTAAGGGCGGTTTTTCTACGCAAAACCGGTTAGTGGCCGGTGTTGCAACTCACAGGGAGCATTCACGTGGGATTGATGTTATTCACATTTGTATATTGATGCAATGCCGAATGCACATTGAAGCACCGTTATTCGACACATGGCGCGTGTATGCGCCGTTTTGCGCCGGCGGCCGTGTGTGCCCCAGGCCGACGCCGATCATGCCTCATAAACGCTTTATAAAGCCAACCAGGCGGCGCCGGTCGATTGCACCGCGTTGAGCCATTTCGTCGCAACACAGCCG
Source organism: Pseudomonas sp. NFACC41-3 (assembly GCF_900109505.1). Taxonomy (NCBI): domain Bacteria; kingdom Pseudomonadati; phylum Pseudomonadota; class Gammaproteobacteria; order Pseudomonadales; family Pseudomonadaceae; genus Pseudomonas; species Pseudomonas sp. NFACC41-3. Next base: position 107,424 of record NZ_FOAE01000006.1, on the reverse strand, counting down.
CCAAAATGTCGGTAACATGGTCCGCGTTCCGCGTGCGTCACCTGTTGAGTGGCCGGGCAAGCGCGCGAATTTTGGCCCTTTCGACACGGGCTAGTAATCCGTGCCGGATTAACTCGAAAGGTCCATAGCCCAGCCGCCTCACAGGGAGCATTCACGTGATCCCGAAGGCGCGCGTGTTCCGGTAAGCGCGCTGGAGGTAGGCCCAACTTATGGGGGGCCTAGTATGTCTAAGTGGAAGTATGCAAGACGTACGTGGGACCTCGCAGTGAACCTGGTGCGTGTTTATCACGTCTGGGAATTCCTGCGGGACTGCTATAACGACTGGCTGTAATAGGCGTTAGAGTGGGGGCCCGCTTCGACTTCGGTCGAGGCGGGCTTTTTTTGGGCCTGCAGATCCTGGGCGGCTCCACCTGGGGAAAGAATCAGGAGCAGTTGACCCGCCAGAGCTGGTCGATCCTGGTCGTATAGCTCTGGCTCATCATTTCCCGGCGCATGCCCCAGGTTGGATTTGCCGGCACGCTGGCCGATCGGAGCGTGCCTCGACCCCAGCGCTGGTTAATCTGGTCCAGCACATTCATCACCCGCGAGGCGTCGGCCGGCTGCGACACGGCAAACAGATCGTCGGTGTACTCGCCAGGTCGGCACAGGTCCAGCAGAAGCACTTCAGCTTTGCTGTGCTTGAAGCCAGGGCGGAATATGCGATCCAGGGCATCCACCGCGCTACGTGTCAGCAATCGCACGTCGTCAGTGGGGTAGGGCAGCTCCACCAGGACGCCGTTTGCGTACTTCGCTTCCTCGGGGTTGAACATGCCGGTGCGGATGCTCACCCTGACTTTAAAGAAGCGTAGCTATGGACATGGCTCTATGCCTGATTACACCGCTGTTCAAACCCGTGTCTGGCTGTCCATAGGAAGAAGCCATATTCATGCGATACGACTCAGTCGTGTCCATACCATAAGGGGTAACCCATTCGAACTCACTGGCCATTTGCATTGGCCACAGATTGCGTTCTACCTCGCCCCTATCGATGACAGAGATTCGACAGGCAGAGAACGGCCAAGAGCTGACGGTGGGCGACAAAATCAGTCTAGCGTGACGACCACCCCCTCCAAGGGGACTTTATGAATGGCTGCAAAGGGGCGGGGGCAGATAGTCGTGGAGAGCGTGGCCGTTTACGGAGCAGGAATGAAGTGGTGCTCCAAGGTTTTCAGCAGTGACTCATCGTTTACCGATTTGGCGGCCTTCCGAACCTCCTCAGGGCCAACGACGATTAGGTCAAACTTGGCGCTATTCGCGTTGCGTGTTTTTTCAATTCGATGCTGTGCCTCGGGTGACAAGACCCCAGTCGTCCACAGCTCAAACTGTGGCTTGGGTTTGTTCCAGTGGAGGATATTCATTAAATGCTGCCTGACCCGCTTAATTCGGGTAGTCAGCCACAGTCCGATCTCTTCATCGCTTACAAGAGAGCCCGACGCCATGCCCTTGCACTCGATGATTCGGGCTGAGACTCCTTCTTTCACGGCCCAGACATCCACCTCGGCCTTCCCGTCGTCGCCTAAGCAGATTTTGTTGAGCTGAACCTCCCCGGAGAACGTTTTTCGTACGAGCTCGGCAACGAGCAGTTCGAAGAAGGAGCCTCGCATATTCCCTAAAGCACCTTCGAGCTTCCCAAGTCTGGTGATGACATCGTCGAGCTTCGCGGAGTCAACCACCCCTTGCACTGTATCCTTCAGCGTCTTGATCAGGTCTCGAAAGGCGACAGCAATCTCCTTTCCAAATAAGGACTCAGGCGTCGCAGGTATCACACCCGCCGTTCTTAGCGCCGCGAAGGCATCGTTATCGAAACGCTGGCCGACCATGATGAACATGACGCGACCGATGTTTTTCAACGCCTGGAGAGTTTTCACTTTGTGGAGGAACGGTTTGATTGCGCTGATGCTGACGTTGTCGATAAGGAGAACATCGCAAGCGATGAACCCGGGATTGAGTTCGCCTTTACGTCGTTCGGCCAGGGCAGTGCTGTAACTGGGCGCACTGAGGTCCCAGTTGAATGTACCTACGCTGGGCAATTGCTCCTCTGGTGCTCCTCGAAGTGTGACACTGTTGAAGCTGGCGATGGCCAAATTCCGTAGCCACTCCTTAATGCTATCGAGCAGCACGGACTCCGCCATCAAGCGTGAGCGGACACCTGCCGCAATAGCATCAAATTCAGGGCTGGCGAACGTCTGCCTGGTCATCACGCAAGGACCAATTCCAGGCAGGGTGTCCTCGATCAAGACCCCTGCGTCCGTCAGACGCTTAAGGGCGGCTCTTGAGGCGATATGTCGCTTCTGGGCAATTGGAGCGCCACAGGCGATGTAAAAGTGATGGACTGGCATCACCTCACGACAAAGGACAGAGGCCAAAGCCCTTGAGTAGGTGCCCTCGACAGAGAAGATCGCTTCGTAGAGGCTCTCCCAGTACTCCTCCGTCGCATATTGGCTTTTGAGATACACAAATGCTGCGCTATGTGCGAAGGGCAAGCTGCTCAGTCGTCGAACATCCTCTGGTGCACGACTGATGCGCTGACGAGCCGCATCTGGAGAGAGCCCATGATTATCAACTAGGTAACCTGCCAGCTTTGAGCTCAAGCACGGCCCCAGTTCCTCCAGCGCACCGATGATCATGTGATCCTCTCTCACTTTATGTCACAGAGCGCTATTTATAATTTAAAAACCTCTAAGCGGTGCATAGCAAATTTTTCCTTAAAATTTTTCTTTTTTAAATCATATGCTTGCGTAATTAATGATTAAACTGAAAAGAATTTTTCATGTCACAGAGCGCATAGATTGCTCAGTTCGTTGGCCTTTTAGAATGCGGTCGATCAGAAGAGGACCTCCCAATTACAGGCTGGCTGTGTGTGAGGTGCTCGATAATTGCTGGCCGTCACGACAGGCAGAAATCGGCCAAAGGCGGACAGTCATTGCGCGGCGGTAACAGATCTAGTGGCTTGCCAGCCTGGCTCTGATGACCCCATGAACACGCCACATGCGCTGCAGCTGTAAACAGTCAAGAGTGCTGTGCTTCCCTTCAGAACAACACACTGCCAATGAGTCGCCGAAGGTACCCACGTTCTCGAAAATGCGTAGGCCAGTGCCCTGGATGGAAGACCCGACCCTTTTCAGATAGGCGAACTGCTCGCCATGCTTCTCGGCCACGAGCGCTACAACGTCACCCTTCATCGGATCCAGAAGTGACTCAACCGATAGCTCAACAGACTCCAGCAACACAAGATCGCCGTTCCTGACGACTGGGTAGCCGCTGTCCTCGATGATGCGCGCGGCGAGTAGCGGCTTATCCAGTATCGAACAGGCATTGATGCAGCGAGCTTCCTGATCTCCCTCTCGCGACGCGCTGCCGTAGAAAATGCCAACTATAGGAAGTATCCGAACCTTATTTTTTGGCAACGTCATGGCAGGCGCCACACGCTCTGTACCGGACTGATCGCACGCCAAAGTCAGTTTAGAAGGATCTCTCTGGTCGGAGTGAAATCGACGGGCAAAGACGGTGCTCCCATAGAGAGCAATAACAGGGTCACCGTTTTTGGCTTCTTCGCTAAGCGAAACAGCTACCGTCTGGCCCGGCAATGCCAGTGCTCCCAGGCTGGAGCCTCGGATGGCATAAAGGGCAATCTCACCCAAGTCGGAAAGAGAGATCGTTGTGAGCTCACCCTCTACAGCAATCGCATCCGAATGTGTGCGAGCGCTAAAGTCGCCGAGAACTCGAATCTGACTCTCGTTGAGAGGGATCGGTGCAGGAGCAAGGGGCGAAGCCGCAAAAAAAAAGTCTTCGTCCTCTCGGGTGAGTCGCCCCATGAACCGGGCATATGACGCACTGCAACTGCGGATTAATCGGTCGACTTCATCAAAAGCGCTGCTCACTTCTCCGGCATCAAAAGGAGTGACGTTGCGCAGGTTATGATGCGCGTTATTGATGATTGAATAGAACGTTGAGCCTGGCCGCAGTGATTTGCAGTTCAGCAGACGTTCGAACGGTACTTCATTAAAGGGCTGCTCACCGCCGTTGCGAGCACTACTGATGTGGGCGATCAGGTCCGCGAGAGTCGGCTTGTAGATGAGGATCGGATCTGAAGCCAGCAAATCCCACAACCGGTTCTCAATATGAAGGCGTACCCGCTCGACGAACTCCTGAGCCTTGGCAACGTCCGATTCGTCTTCAAGCCATACGGCGCGCCGCTCCAACACCTCCTCGACGGCTGGGGTGAACGCAGCCGTATACCGAGAGGAAGAGATGGGGCTAATTTGCAGCATCGTCCACGATGGAGAAGCCAAAGAAGTTTTTGGCAATCGGCTCTTGACGGCCGCGATAAACCGGTTGTCATTCGAGGTTATGATCGGAGCCATGCCAGCCTCGACGAGCTTCGGTATCGCGGCAGCTAGGTTCTCGGTATTGATTGGATCGAAATAGGTCTGCGGATCGTCCAACTGAAGCACCTCAAGCACCCCTGCACGATCACGAATACGCTCCCACAGACTGAAGACAAACGCCCAGACGCAAGCGCGAAGATGCGAGGAGTTCATCACCTCATGAGCGTGCACTCGAATAGATCCGAAGCCAGCGTACAGCCCAACACCTTGGGCCCTAGCTGGGTCCAGACCGATATAGGCAGGCCCTCCGACGTAGTGCGGTCTGTAAATGACCTTCAACCACGCCGTCGTCCTTTCATCTAGTACCGTTATCAAGCCCTCTACCTGGTGATGAACGAGTCCAGGTAATCGTGCGAACTCATTGATCGCGGCGGCGGCTCGACGTACCAATCGATGTCGCTTGCGAGCTTTCACCCAGCTCTGGCGAATCACGTCGATCTCATTCATCTGGCGCAGAAGCGCAATGATGGGATCGGCGGATGTAACGGCTTGCTGCAGTGCAATTACTTGATGCCTTAACGGGCACATGGCCATTTCAAGCTGGTCGTCAGAGGCCTTGACTCGGCTGAACGAGTTGCTACCAAAATAGCGCTGCGTGACCAGCTTGATCTGATCCTCACTTAGCTGTCGATGAAGCGCGAGCAATAGCGCGGCCTGCAGATTGGCAAACCTGCTAGCAAGAGAGGTCGATCGAAGTTCTTGCGGTAACTCTATTGTCTGGGACTCGGGCAACGCTGGTAGAGGATGCGCCTGCACTGAATGGTTCCAAACCTTCTCGGCATTTCGTTTCAGTGAGCGTAACTGGGTGCTAAAGGCCGGATCCTTCAACAGCTCAATTAGATACGCATCCCGATAGACCTCCAACAGCGTTGCACGGGATCTAACGTCAACGAACGGGCGAAGCGAGTTAGGAAGCGCCTCCAGCAGCTCGCTTGCAGCGGCTTGCTGCCAGTCCTGAAGTGTCTTCGTGGCGTCCGTATGCGCGAGCGCACTCGCTTCCAGCGCATCGAGCACCGCCTTATCCAGCAATGCATCGGGAGGTACTTGGGTAAGATCTGAACCGCATACCGGGCAATCGCTGAGCGGCTCTTCAGGGTGATGACGGCGATGCCACTGGGAAACTATGGCGTACAGCTGCCATCGTGCGGTTTCCTCCTTTTTCTTCTGTCGCGCAACCTGCTCAAGTGCTCTTTCCCTAAGCTCTTCGAGCTTCGCGATCACAACGGCTCTATCGGCGTCTTGAATTTCGCCTAGCCGTTTGAGAGTTTCGACGGATGGCAGAGATCCAAGTGCCACAGTCGAGAGACGTTCCTTCGCCGTGGCGAGGGTGCTTACGAAAGCCTCCACTTGCTCCTTCGTTTCCAGTCGGACAGCGCTCGCGAGAATCTCGTCTATGTCATTCTGTCCTTGCTGGCGAAGTTCCTCTAGGTGGTTTATCGACGATTCGATTGTCGCTTCACAGCTTTTTTCTTCACTTTCCTGATCGGGGGAGATTAGGTCGGGCACATCACCAAGCGCTTCCGCCTGCATTGTCCATGCTTCACCCAATGTGCGTTTGCTGGTGAAAAATCGCAGAAGCGCGGCACCCTCATCCTCATTGGCCTTGTCGTTTTCCTCACCCGTTAAGCGCTTGGCCAGTCGTTCGGAGCGTTTGCCAAGATCTTGCAATGGTCTCAGTCCAGTCAGCTGAGCAATCGCATCAGCAAACGTGGTTTTCTCGTCAAAGCGCATGGTGGTCGCGATCGCGGGCATCAGGGTACCGGCTTCAATTGCCCATTGAGGGAGGGCGAGTTGTTCGATGCCGCTCACTAGGGTTGTGACAGTTCCTCTGGTACCTAGCTTGAGCTCTCGTCGCACCACGACCTCTTGCCCGGAGTGCTCCCTTAGGGTCAGCTCAACCCAGGTATCAACTGCGGGCTTATCCTGCAGCGCTGCTAAATCTTCAGCAGAAGGAAGTGGGACTATGGGGGGCAGAGCGATGGCGTTTGCGACCTCATCTGGGGCAGGATTCTCCTCGTCCGATGCCTGCATCATCTCCACGGTTATCGGCTGATGAACAAACGACGGTTTGTGCTGGGAGCGATGTGCCTGACCTGTCAGACACCACATGATCGCGCTTTGAAAGGCTGTCTTTCCGGCTCCATTGAATCCCCAAACGCAGGTGACATCACGGTCGAGTCCCAGCGAAACAGGGTCCGGTGCCTGGCCATCAGCACCGCAATGTCGATGTAAGCCCGCAAACCTATGGGCTCTGATGTGCGTGATGCGCCACCGAGGACGCTTAAGCGCGGAGGGTGCAACCTGTTCTTTAGGCACAGCTGCCATAGGAGTTTCCAGTGCTTGGAGCAACTGGTCTATCTCGGTGCTGGAGAGTTGTTTTTGTTGGGCCCATAGTTCTCGCCTAGACGCGTAGAAGCGGAATGCTATTCGGGCGTCTTCGGTGCTGAAAAGAAAGCTCCCCGCGTCCTCAGGCAGCGTAATGGATCGACCCAACGACAGCGCCTCGACAATTTCTTCGAGAGTGCTGGATTCCAGCTCAAGGGGCGCGGGCTTCTCTGCCATGCTTTTTCCTCCTTGGGAGGGTTGGGGAGCTATTGAACGGCACCCACCTCTGTCACGGTTCTAACCTGACAACATAGTTTGTTGCGTCTGGGCCGGGTACTGATTATCGCTAGGTTTATGACAACATAGCCTGTCCAATGGAAGCCGCCAGAATTACACCCCGGTTAAACGCACAATCATCGCCCGCTATTGGCCGTTCTCTGCCTGTCGAATCTCTGTCATCGATAGGAACGAGGTAGAACACAATCTGTGGCCAATGCAAATGGCCAGTGAGTTCGATTGGGTTACCCCTTATGGTATGGACACGACTGAGTCGTATCGCATGAACATGGCTTCTTCCTATGGACAGCCAGACGCGGGTTTGAAAAGCGGTGTAATCAGGCATAGAGCCATGTCCATAGCTACGCTTCTTTCCTTTACATCGAGGAAAGCTTCGAGGACTGCTTCGGCCTGCGGGAAAACCTGTTCGGCTATTACTCGACCCGGGCTCGCTGGGCGCCCGCCAGCACCGATCTGCTGGCGCAGCTGCCAGCACCTTGCCGACGGCGGATAGTCCAGCGCCTGAGCTGGTATCGCTGGCAGCTGGAAAACCACGCCCGGCTGCTGCCGGAGCGGGCCCGGCGCATGGCCGAGGACGGTGCCGCCACCGAGTTCATCGACCTGCTCGCTTTCCCCTACGCCTGAACGCGCCTGCCACCGGCCGGTGGCTGGGCTACCGCCAGATATTCCACTGCCGCCCACCCAACCTGCGTTTTTTCTACCTCGAGTTCTCCCCCACAATCAGCCCCGCCCCGAAAGCCATTTAGGTGTCCCCGATTATTTTTGCGATGATGCCTCCCCTGATGCCATTCACGCGCCCGGCCCACTGCCGAGCGCATACACAGCGTTTCCCGCCAGACTCATGGAAGACCCCAAACGATGAATATCCCGCCCCTTTCCGGCAACACCGCGCCGTCGCACCAGGCGCGTTATTACTACGGGCCCAACTACAAGAAAATGACCCTGGCGGGCCTGGTCTTCGGTGGGCTTTCGCTGTTCGCGGTGTTCGGCACACCTAGCGAGAACAACAGCGTGATCCGGCTGATAGAGGCCCTGGGGCTCAATGGTCATCTGGTCATGCAACTGCTCGGCGTCCTGGGCGTGGCCATGACCGCCGCCGCCGCGGGTGCGCTGATCTTCCTGCGCGGTGCCGGCAATCGTTATGTGGTGCTGACGGATAAGAAGCTGGTCGCCCCGGTCAGCAACTTCAGTTCGAAGATCCGCGAGATTCGCCTGATCAATATCTCGGACGTCGAGCTGGTAGAGGTCTTCAACCAGCGCTTCATCCGCGTCCAGCACAGCGACGGCAAGATGGAACTGGTGGAGAACATGTTCAAGAACCAGGAACTGTTCTACGACTGCTACAAGGCGATTGCCCTGGCCATCGAGGCCAAGGGCCAGAACGTGAAACGCGCGCCCGCCCGCAAGTAACCGCGCCGGGTTTCAGTCTGGCGTCTGCCGCTGCGGCGCCGCTTCATCCTGATCCGCGGCAGGTTGGGCCTGTTGCGGGTCTTCATCTTCTTCACCGGCCTCGAGCAGAAAGTCCTTGCGACTCTCCTTGATGGCCTGGCGGATATCCGCGCCCTTGGTCGGGCAATTCAGCAGTGCAGCGATACGGTCGATGCGTGGCGCCATGGCCAGCCTCTCACTTTCAGGAAACTGGCTCGATAGTGCGCGTTTTCGTGGTGCCAGGCCATTACTTGCACGCGTTTTGCCCTCAGGGTTGCTGCAAGGCCTCCAGGCGCTCGGCAATTTCCTCGTCGGGGAAACGCTGCTTCAGGGCGATGATGTACTGGTCGGCGACCTTGTCCTGGCCGGTCTGGCGCAGCCGCAATACCTCGCGCAGGGCGTCGTCGAGGATCGACTCCGACGCATGGCGTTCCACCGGCTCCTTGCCCTGCTCCTTACCCGGGAATGACGCCAGGTGCCCCAGGGACTCATAAGGCTTGGCGGTGAAGGCTTCGGTATCCCGGGTCAGCGGCAAGCCCGCCCCGGGTGCCGCGGGAGCGGGTGCCGACAAGGCGCCAGCGGCCGCCTCCGGCGTCGCGGCCAGTTCGAAGCGGTTCGATTCGTCCATGGTTGATTCCGCACGGGCGGATTCCGCGGGGGCAGCGCCGGAGGGCGCGGACTCGGCCTGGCGCCGTGCAAGCTGCGGGGCAGCGGCCTTTGCCACGGCTGCCGGCGCGGGAGCGAATGCCTGGCTCGGTGCCGGCTCTGGAGAGCGCTGCAACACGCCCAGCAGCAGGGTCACGCCGAACAGACCGGCGAACGCCACTTGCCAGCGCGGCTGGCGGCACAGATCGAACCAGCGTTGCCACAGGGACGGCCGGGGCGCCGGGGCTTCGCGCCGGGCCGTGGCCATGATCAGGGCGTCGAGGCTGGCCGGCGGTTCGCCGTGGCTGTGCTGGCGAATATGCTCGAGCATGCGCTCTTCTTCGGTAGGGGGAAGCTGTCGGGCGTCAGTCATGTCAGTACCTCCTCGGCCAGGAGCCGACGCAGTTTTTTCAGCGCATAACGGAAGCGGCTTTTCACCGTTTCCAGCGGCGTATCGGTAAGGCTGGCGATCTGCGGCAACTCCAGTTCGCCGTGGGCGCGCAGCAGGAACACCTCGCGCTGGTCGGCGGGCAGATCCTGCAAGGCGGCGTCGATGCGTTGCCGTTCACGGCTCAGGCTCAGGTGTTGTTCCGGACCGCTGGCGTCATCGGCCAGGTCGTGCAGCTGCTCGTCGTAGCTGTCGTGCAGCGGGTTGCGCAGGCCGTGCTTGCGCCAGTGGTCGATCAGGCGGTTGCGGGCGATCTGGTACAGCCAGGTGCGAAAGCTGGCCCGGCCCTGTGGCGCACTGGTGGTGCGGATCAGGCTGAGCCAGGTGTCCTGATAAACCTCGTCGGCCAACTCGGCCTTATCGCACAGGCTCAGCAGAAACCGGTACAACCCCTGGCGATGCCGCTGGTAGAGAACCTCGAAGGCGGCGCTGTCACCCGCGCGATAACGCGCCAGCAGCGTTTCGTCGCTGCTGGCGGGCTCTGGTCGATTCGCCGCAGGCATAGTCGTGCTGAACTCCTTCGGGTGGCTCGTCATGACGTTATTCACGGCGGCTCAACGCCTCCCCGGAACGGCCCGGCTGATCCGCCGGAGCGGCAGTCTGCAGGCTCTGCGCCAGTTCCACCAGCTGCACGAACTCGCCGCGCAGGCCGAAACGGTCTTCGCCCTTGGCGCCGCGGGCCAGGGCAACGGTGTCCTTGAGGCCGAAGTCGCCGGTGTAACGAGCGTCCTTGAGCTGCTGGGCGAACGCCGCCACGGCTGCGGCAAATCTTAGATCATCGCTGGCCTGGACGAGTTTGCCGTGCTGTTGCGACGCCAGGATCGGCCGCTCGATCAGCCGGCTGCCGCCGCCCTGCGGTGCCTGGTAGCGCACCCGCAGCATCGCCAGCTCGTCGTTCTTGATGCTCGATTGCGGCTGCGTGGAGGCCTGGCCATAACGCAGCGGCTCCAGCCAGCCCTGCTCGCCCTTGGGCACGATTTCATACAGCGCGGTGACCGTATGCCCGGCCCCGATCTCGCCGGCATCGACCTTGTCGTTGTTGAAGTCCTCGCGTTTCAGCGCGCGGTTCTCATAACCCAGCAGGCGGTATTCGCTGACCTGGGCCGGGTTGAATTCCACCTGCAATTTCACGTCCTTGGCCACCACTGCCAGGGTCGAGCCGAGCTGGTCCACCAGGACTTTGCGCGCCTCGCGCAGGTTGTCGATATAGGCATAGTTGCCATTGCCGGCGTCGGCCAGTTGCTCCATCAGGTGCTCGTTGTAGTTGTCCACGCCAAAGCCGAGGGTGGTCAGCGACACGCCGCTTTTACGCTGCTCGACGGCCATCTGCTTGAGGCGGTCGAAGTCGCTGATGCCGACGTTGAAGTCGCCATCGGTGGCCAGCAGGATGCGGTTGATGCCGTTCTTGATGAAGCCTTGCCGGGCCATCTGATACGCCAGCTGGATGCCCGACGCACCGGCAGTGGAGCCGCCCGCCGTCAGTTGCTCGATGGCATTGCGGATCTTCGCCTTGTCGCGCCCGGAAGTCGGCTCCAGCACCACCCGCGACTCACCGGCATAGACCACCAGCGATACCCGGTCCTGTTCGCGCAACTGGTCGACCAGCAGCTTGAGGGTGCTTTGCACCAGCGGCAGGCCCTCGCGGCGATCCATGGAGCCGGACACGTCCACCAGGAACACCAGGTTGGCCGGCGCCAGATCGGCGACGGCGCGATCCGAAGCCTTGATGCCGATGCGCAGCAGGCGGGTGTGGGGGTTCCAGGGCGACGGCGCGATCTCAGTGGTCACGCCAAAGGGCGAACCGTCGCCGGGCAGGGCGTAATCGTAGGGGAAGTAGTTGACCAGTTCTTCCAGGCGCACCGCGCCTTGCGGCGGCAGGCTGCCCTGGTTGAGCAGGCGCCGGACATTGGCATAGGCACCGGTATCGACGTCGACGCTGAAGGTCGAGACCGGAGCCTGCGCCACACTGTGGATCGGGTTGTCCGGCAGGTTCTGGTACTGCTCCCGCGGCTCGGCGCGATAGCCGGCGGGCAGCGATTCGCGCGTCATCATCGAGGCGTGCCTGGGCGCCGGGGCGAGCGCCTTGGCGTTGTTGTATCCAGCCGGGATCACATCGGCGCGCGAGGCCTCGCTCGGCGAGGGCACGGCGGCCTGCGGCTCTGCCGCCTCCGGGGCGGGCAAGGCAGCGCCCCGGGTCTCAGGCGAGGACGGGCCGCAACCGGCCATGGCCAACAGCAACCCGGCGGCGCACCCCTGAACGGCGGGGCGAAGGAAATACGGAGAAAGGAACATGGGGGCTGACCTCGGGAGAAATTGATCCATTCCCCCCTTCAGACGAAGCCCCTCGGCGATTCGGGTTAAGCCCCCGGAAAATTTTTTCTTAGCGCAGGTAGCGCCGCACCACGCTGCTGTTGCGCAGCACGTGGCCGTTGATCTTTTCCAGCAGCTGGGCGCGGGTCAGGCCGGCCGGCAAGGCGTCGGGCGCCAGCTCCAGGGCGTAGATCTGGATGATGTAGTGGTGCGCGCTGTCGCCCACCGGCGGGCACGGGCCGACGTAGCCGGTGGTGCCTTTGCTGTTGGTGCCGCCCAGCCCTTCCAGGGTGCCCTTGGCCCCCGCGCCCGCGGCGATCTGCCGGGTCGTGGGCTTGATCCCGTAATGCACCCAGTGGTCGATACCCTGGCCTTTGGCGCCGTCCGGGTCGTGCATCACGATGGCGTAGCTGCGAGTGCCTTCCGGGCCGGCGGTCCAGGCCAGGGCCGGCGACAGGTTATGCCCGCCGCAGCCCTTGGCATCGCTGGCGCTGGCCGGGGTGAACAGGCGGTTGTCCGAGACACCGGGCACATTCAGGGTGAAACGCTCCTGGGCCTGGGCCGGCAACTGCAGGCACAGCAGGACGGCGCCGGCGGCCAGCCAGGTATTGAGAGAAGCAAAACGGGACATACGCGAGCACCTTCTGCGAATGGGTTCATCGGAGCCTGGAAACAGGAGCCTGGAGACTATAGCTGCGCGGCGCAGCGTTGCGCTTGAGCAATATTGGCGCTGATTGAGCTTGAGCCGCAGCCGCTTGTAAACGAAAAAACCCCGGATTTTTTCAGCTCCGGGGCTTTTTTCGACGAGCACCGGGATTTTTACCCGGCCGCCCTGATCCCGCGACCTTCAACCGGCCGCCGAATCAGCGCTCCACGGAATCCGCCAGCAACGGCGGATGCGGCTGGCGCTCGGGGCTCAGGCGCAAGAAACCGGTGGTGACAAGGCTGATGCCGCCCTCCTCGTCGTTATGCACCGTCATGGTCCCGGGCTGGCGCATGCGCGCAAAATTGGCGGCGCTGAGCTTGAAGCTTTCGCTCAGGCGCTGGTCGTCCAGCGCCGGCGACGGCAGGCGGCGCCGGGCAAAACTTTTGCTCTTGCGCTGCTGATAACGCGCCCAGAGGATCAGCACGGCGGCGTTGAGCAGGGCCACCCACAGGTAGGTCTGCAAGGTGCCCAGCGCTTCCAGCACGCCGACCTCGATACGCGGGCCGTCGTGGGTGTCGATCAGCGGCCACAGGCCGCGTACCAGCAGGTACAGCAGGCCGATCCAGGCCAGCACGGTGAACGCCGCATCGACGATCACCAGCAATGGGCGTTGACGGGTTCTGATGATTTTCATCAGCGAGCCTCCTCTTCATCATCTATCGGCTTGATGCCACGGTCGGGGCTGACCCAGCGCGCACGCTTCTGGTGTTGGCTGAACAGCACCTTGGGGAAACTGACAAGCGTGGTGAACAGGCTGACGAGCCAGAACACCAGGGGGTACCAGACCACCCAGAACATGGTCTTGCCCAAGCCCTTTTCATACCGGCGATCGATCAGGATGCTGACCGCGAACTGCAGCAGGCAGACCATCGCCAGCACCAGCCCGGTGAAGGCCGGCGGCATCAGGCGGTCGACGGCGATGGCCTCGGGCATGACGATGAAATGGCCGACGCCCCAGAAGATCACCGACAGCAGGAAGGTGAAGGCCCAGCCGGTGGACAGGCAGTATTCGAACAGCAGCGGCCACAGGTAGCGGTGGCGCCATTGCCAGATCCCGCGGATGTTCTTGAACAGCACCTCGGCGCCACCCTGGGCCCAGCGCAGGCGCTGCTTCCACAGGCCGCGCAGGGTTTCCGGCATGAGGATCCAGCACAGCGCCCGTGGCTCGTAGAAGATGCTCCAGTGATCGAGCTGCAGCTTCCAGCTGATATCGATGTCTTCGGTGATCATGTCCGGGCTCCAGTAGCCGACCCGGTGCAGGGCCGAGCGGCGGAAGGCGACAATCACCCCGGAGACCGTGAAGATCCGCCCGAACACCCGCTGGGTGCGCTTGATCAGACCGATGATCGAAGAGAACTCACCCACCTGGACCCGGCCCACCAGGGTCGAGCGGGTGCGAATGCGCGGGTTGCCGGTCACCGCGCCCAGGCGCGAATTCTCCAGCAGCGGCGCCACCAGATAGGCCGCGGTGTTCGGCGCCAGCAGCGCATCGCCGTCGATGCACACCAGGTATTCGCTGCGCGCCGCCACGGCGCCCATGCGCAGGGCCACGGCCTTGCCCTGGTTTTGTGCCAGGTGCACCACTCGCAGCCGCGGATCTTCCAGCGCCAGGGCGTCCAGCACTTGCGCGGTGTTGTCCTTGGAGCCGTCGTTGATCGCGATGACTTCGATATTCGGGTAGTGCTGGGCCAGCGCCGCGTGGATGGTGTCCGCCGCGTTGTCGCCCTCGTTGTAGCAAGGGATCAGGATGCTGATCAGCGGCTCGCCCTTCAGCGGCGGCGGCAGGGTGTCGTCCTTCCAGGGCCAGTGGCGCTCCCAGTGCAGCCAGAAGTACAGGCCGCCGGCGATCCACAGGCCGGACATGAACAGCGGATAGAAGAACACGAAGTCCATCAGGAACTGGCCGGTCACCAGGAAGATCAGGCCCAGCGGCACACCGAGGACAATCGCCAGGACGAGCAGAGCTAGCAGTCGATCCAACATGATTTAAGGATTCCACTTGGTGGAGAGCGCGGGACGGATGGTCTTCAGGTCCGGCGAGTTCTCGAGAAAGTTATCCGGGTAGTAGCCAAAACTGGTCGCGCCCTGGCGCTTGAGCCGGCCCATCCAGTCAGCCATCTGCGCGGCGTCGATATCGCTCGCCGGTTTTTGCGCCCAGTCCCGGGCCTGCAGTTCGAAGACGGTACGGTTGAGCGCGCCGGGACGTGCCTTGACCGTGGCCACCAGTTGCTCCAGCCAGGCGCCGGAAGCCTTGCGCTGCTGGCCCTCCATCAACGGCATGGCCATCGGCGCGGTCCAGTCGTAATGGGCGAGGAAGTCGTCGAGGTTCTGGGCGTACCAGGTTTCGCTCTGCGGGTTGAGCATCGGCTCGGCGAACAGGTTGCGCGCGGTCAGCACCTGCGGCCCGCGGATCGCCTTGACCTTGGCGGTCAGCTCATGGGTGAAGTCGATCAGGTAGCGGCTCTTGAAGCGGGTCCAGCGCTGCAGGGTCGCCGGATCGGCGCGCAAGACGGCGATCGAACCGGGCAGGCCGTTGGCGGCGTAGGTGCGCAGGGCTGCGGGGCTGGCGTCTTCGAAATCGGAGAGCACCGCGTCGTCGTGGTAGAGGATACCGTCCACCGAGGTCAGGCGCGCCACGTCTTCGTAGATCTCACCGATGATGCGCCGCACCTGCGGGTCGAACGGCGACAGGCGCCGGTACTGGTCCGGGTCGGGCGCGACCTGGCCGGTTTCCGGGTCCCAGCGGGTCACGCGCGGCAGGCTCGGGTCGAGGGCGAAACTCAGCACCGGCATCCAGGCGAACACCTTGACGTTGGCCCGGGTGCGCAGTTGCCAGGCGACCCGGTCGAAGATATCGGCGCGCACCGGCAGGTGGCGGTTGGCGAAGTACAGCGAGTGCACCAGGCCATCGCCCTTGGGGTCGGCGAAGGCTTGCAGGAACACGGTATTGACGCCCAGGTCGGCCATGCGCTGGACCAGCTTGCCGAGGTTGATTTCCTGCTGCTGCGGGTCCGGGTCGTAGACGTTGTCCAGGTCGACATGGGCCACACGCATCGGGTTGCTGGCCTCGACGCCGACGACGCTGTTGGAGAAGTGGATGGCGTCCGGGTCCGAGGACACCAGGAAGCGCGGGCTGCTCATCAGGTTGTCGAGGGCATCGAGGCCGTCGTCGAGGGTCAGGGCCATGTCGTAGCCCTGCTCGCCCACCACCCGCAGCGCGGTGCCGTCGGCGGCGCCATAAGGCCAGACCCAGACCCGTGGGCTGTAGCCGGTGGCGGCGCGGATTTTTTTCGAGATCGCCGCCACGTCGCTGCGCAGGCGCGCCTCGAATTCGGCTTCGCTTTCATAGCGCCCGGTGCTGGCGTCATAGCGCCGGGCGGCGGCTGCCGGTTGCAGGTTGCCCTGGGGGTTGGCCAGCACGCCCTTGTGGTTGGCATCGGTGTGGGCGGCGATTTCCACCAGGCCGGAACGGGAGATCTCGCGGACCTGCTGCCAGGTCAGGAAGTCCGAGCGCTTGCGCGGGGTGCCGGCAAAATCTACCGGCTGGTTCAGCGGGGTATCGACCCACGCCCCCACCGGCGCCAGCAGGGCATGCCAGTTGTAGCTGCGCAGCACCGGCAGCACGCGGGTGTAGAAGCTCGCGTAACCGTCGTCGAAGCTCAGCAACACGGCCTTGGCCGGCAGCTCGGGGCCGCCTTTGCGCGCTGCCATGATCTGGTCCACGGTGACCGGCTGGTAGCCGTTCTCGCGCAGCCAGGCCAGCTGTTCGATCAAGCGTTCGGTGCGCACGGCCACCACCGCCTGATCGGGGTCGCGGTCTTCGACGTCGTGGTAGGCAATGCCCAGCACGTGGTTTTTCGGCCACGGGGTTTCGCTGGCGGGCACCGGGCGTTGCGCCGGCGCCAGGAAATCCGCGGCGGGCTGGGCGCAGGCGCTGAGAATCAGGGCTCCCAGCAGGAGGATGCAACGGGTCATCGGAGGCATCTTCGGACTCTTCTAGAAGCGGTAGGTAAGGTCGAGGAGCAGGCGCAGGTCGGTTTCCCGGTCGCCGTCGTAAGGCCGGTTGAGCACGCTCAGGGCGGCGCCGGCTTCGAACACGTCGTTCCAGGTCACGCGCTGGCCATAGCTGAGCAGGCCGATCGCCCCGGTGGAGTAATCGCGCTGGCTGTAGGTACCGGCGCCCACCTGGAACTGCTGGCTCCAGGAGGTTTCGTAGCGGTGATAGAGCACGTGGTTGACGTTCACCGTCGGCAGGACCGTGAAGTCCGACTTGGGGTTGAAGTACGGCGTGTCTTCCTTGCTGTTGCGGCTGGCGCCGACTTCCAGGCCCAGGTCGACCTGCACGTGGGGCGTGGCATAGACGCCCTCGCGGCCGGTGAGCAGCGCTTCGAAACGGTTGTTGCCATCGCTGAAATGCGAAGGGCTCAGGGCCAGTCGCCATTCCCGGCTCTCGTTGGCCCGCCAGCGCACGAAGCCGCTGCCGCCATTGGCGTAGATGTTGCTGTTGAGCGCCCGCAGCGGCGTGTTGGCCGACAGGTATTCCAGGCTGGCGCCGTACTGCCAGTGATCGTCGATGTCGCGGGCCAGGGACAGCCGCGCGCCCTGCTTGTCGTCGAAGCCGTAGGAGTGGTTGGAGACTTCCGCTTCCAGGGTCATGTCGCGGGTCCGGCGCTCCACGCCGATCCGCTGCCAGCGGTGATGCCCGGTGCCTTCCTGGAAGTCGCCGGTGGCATAGCCGAGGCCGCCGAACAGGCGCCAGTCTTCATTGATCGGCGGGCTGTAGAGCACCGTCTCGATGCCGAAATCCTTGCTCCCGGAAACCGCGCCGGCGCCGCTGTTGCCGCCGCCGTAGCTCTTGCCGCCATAGGTCTCGACCCGCAGCTCGGCCATGTCGTGCACTTCGCGCTGGCGAGCCAGGCGCTGCACCTGACGGTTGTCGGGATAACGCTGCACCACGTCGTCGGTCAGGGCATCGAGCTGACGCCATTCCTGCAGGTCCTGGGCGGTGTGGCCCTGGGCGACCTCGAGGCCGACATCGCGCGGCGCCATGCTCTCGGTTTCCTTGAGCAGACCCTCGGCGCGCCGCGGCCAGTCCCGGGCCTGGTACAGGTTGGCCTGGGCCACGCGCAGGCCGATATTGCCCGGCGCCTGTTCCACCAGGCTGGCCAGGCGCTGCTCGCTGCCCGGCAGGTCGGCGCTGTAGGTGCCGGACTGCGCGGCGAGCTGCTGGGCGTCCATCCATTCATCGTTGGGGTTGCCCACCGGCAGGCCCTTGAGCTCGACCCGCGGTTTCTGGTTCCTGGCCAGGTCGTCGGCGACCTGTTGCGCTTCCTGCGGGCGGTCGCTTTCCAGCAAGGCGTAATACAGCGCGGTGCTGTCTTCGACGCGGTCGCTGACATCGGCATCCGGCGCCGCCAGCACCTGGCGATAGAGGTCGCTGGCGATCTCCGGCTGGCGCTGGTCCAGATAGGCGGCCGCCACCCAACGCCGGGCGTAGGTGGGGATGGCCACGTCTTCGGCGGTCAGCTTGTGGTATTGCTCGATCACCTGGGCGGTGCGTGCCCGGGCCTTGAGTGCGCCCATGCGGTCGATGCGCCAGCGGGTCACGTCGTCCCTGGCCGCGGGGTCCGGGGTCCAGGTGGCGAGCAACTGGTCGTAATCGGCCAGGGCACGGTCGGCGATGACATAGCGCTCTTTCTCGCTGCGGGTCGCCAGTTCGGCCAGGCGCACGCGCTCGGCGGCCAGGTCGCCTTGCAGGCGACGCTCGATCACCGGATCGATCAGCCCCGGGCGCTGGCGGGCCAGACGCAAGGCCGGCTCCGGCAGGCGGGCCCGTTGCAGGGCGAACACGTATTCGCGGGCGACTTCCGGCCGGGTGCCGGCGCGGACGAACGCCTGGTCGAACTCGAACAGCGCGTCATAAGGCGAACCGGCACGAGTCAGGGCGTAGCCCAGGGCCAGGCGGCGGGTGGCGTCGTCGGGCTTGGCCGCCACCAGCTCGCGGGCACGGCGCACGGCCTCCTCGGGCTTGCCAGCGTCGGCCTGGGTCAGGGCCAGGCCCAGTTGCAGGTCGGGGCTCTGCGGGTCGCGTTCGAGGGCCAGGCGGTACACCTGGATCGCCGCGTCCCAGCGCTGCAGATTGCGGTAGGCCCGGGCGGTGGCAGTCAGCGCCTGGATCGGCAGCACCCGGCCACGGGCCTGGGTTTCATAGACATTCACGACTTCGGCGTCGAGGCCGGCCCAGCTGGCGATCTGCAGGTGATCGCTGACCAGCCCGGTGCTCAGCCGTTCGGCCGGCACCTGGCGCAAATGGCTCAGGGCTGGTGCATAGCTGCCGGCGCGGGCGTCGAGAATCAGGCGGTCGTACGCTGGGTCGGCGAGGGCCAGGGTCGGCCACAGCAATTGGCTGCATAACGTCAGGCGCAGCAGCGGTCGCAAACCATAAAGGCGAACAGGATGAACAATGAACGGCATTTCTTCAGCATCCTTACATGGCTAGCCGGGGTCTTGTGTCCCCCCGCCTGATACGTGCCAGGAAGCCGAATCAGATGACTCGGCCAGATTGGGGCGGAGTCTTCCATGCAAGGCTGATGCGGATGCGCAAATGCAATATTTCTTCAGATTCGTTTCTGCGCGAATCCGCGAACGACGTGGCCTGTAGCCATGTTCGAGGAGGCTCTGGGCGGGGATTCTCCAGCCGGATGCAGGTAAAAAAACGCCCGGCAGCTCCGTGGAACGGAGGCCGGGCGTTTCTGGCTGAAAACCCCGTGGAGGGGTTTTCGAGGCTTACTGGATGGTGACCGGGCCCAGTTTGCTCATGACAAAACCGACGAACTGCTCAGGCGTCATTTTCTGGCCGTTGAAGTCCACTTCATTGTTGGCATAACGCAGCTTGGAGACGATGTCGTTGCCTTCCAGCTTGGCCAGCTGGGTGCCCAGCGCCATGCCGCTGACCATGTCGGCGGCCATGCTGCCCTGGTCGGCGATCGCCTTGGCGTCGGTCACGCCGTCCAGCTGCGCCTGCACCGATGCCATGTCGGCGATCATCGGCTTGGACAGCAGCAGGTTCAGGTCCAGCTGGGTGAGCAGTTGCTTGCTCAGTTCGGCCGGCGGCAGATCCATGGATTGCGGCTTGTTCAGGTCCACCACCAGGCTCAGGCGGCTTTCGCCATTGGTGGTCTTGAACGAGAGGTTTTCCAGGGCGATGTGCGGCTGGGCAGCCAGCAGCTTGTCCAGGTCAGCCTTGACCTGGGCCTGCTCGGCCTCGCTCAGGTTCAGCTCGGGCGCTGGCTCGCCGGCGGCTTCGGCCGCGGCGACGGCGTCTTCGTAGGGTTGCAGCTTGTTCTGGTAGACCTGCATCAGCGACATGCCGGAGGCGATGTCGAGGTTCTTCATGCTCCAGGTCATTTGCGCCGAACCGACGGCTTTGCCGTTGAGGGCGACTTCGCCGATCTTGTAGTCGGCACGGCCGGCCAGGTGGGCGCCGGTCTCGTCGGTGGCGCTCTTGATCTCCGAGTTCTTGAAGCTGAGCACCGACTGTTTCTCGCCGAACGTGGCCTTGGTGCTGGTCAGCTCCAGGGTGTTTTCGCCGACGTAGAAGCCATAGTTGCTCTTGGTCAGGTTGCTGGCCAGGGTCAGGCCGTTGAGCTCGACCTGCACCGGCGTCTGGTCTTCGGCGACGCTGTTGAGCTTGAGGCTGTCCATGTAGCCATCGGCCTTGACCTTCTGCGCTTCGGCGCTGGTCGAGAGGTCCAGCTTCAGGCCGGAGAACTTGAGGGTCGACTTGTCGTCCAGGGCCGTGTCCAGCGGCAGCAACTCCAGGTTGCCGGTGGCGGAGCGGTCGTACCCCAGGTTGACCACGCCCTTGAGCGGGGAAACATCCTTGGTGGCGGCGAACCATTTCTCGGTCAGGGCGTTCTTTTCCAGCTCGTAGTGACTGGTGGCCATGACCGGCAGCCATTTCAGGGTCATCAGGCGCGAGAACGGCAGTGGGCCGTGTTCGATGCGGTCGACGAACACCAGTTCGACGCCCTCGGCGCTGTCGCCGAACATCTCGCCCTGGCCCTTGAGGCGGTAGCGCGCGGTGCTGCTGAACAGGTTGCGCTCCAGCGATACCAGCTCCAGGCTGGCGGTACCGTTGGAACCGACCATCGCGGCCTGGAGTTCCTTGTTGGCGTCGGCGATAGAGGTTTGCAGCACCCCTTCCAGCTTGGTCCCGGTATACCAGGCGCCGCCGGCACTGATAGCGCCCACCGCGACGACGATTCCTAACAGTACGCCTGCTGATTTATTCATTATTTGACCCGATCGATCCGATGTTGAATGTGTGGTCGTCTTCCCTGAACCCGGCACGGGTTGTGGCTCGACTGTGCGTAAAACTGCCGAAGATTAGCACCGGCCAGGCCAGGCGGCCCAACCTTTCCATGTGAAAAGTCGTGAATGCGCAGGGCAGAAAGCTATAGCGCGTTTAGCCAGGTAAATCGCGGAGTCAGGATTTGCGGTTGCTCTGCAACCGATCGCAGCCTCGCGGGCTCGGCAGCGGCTACGTAGGCGCCGCGTTCCTGTAGCCGCTGGCGCAGCCTGCGATCGACGGCGTAGCCGTCGCTGGGCCAGACGGTGCGTTTCTTCAGGCAGATCGCGGACTCAGGGTTTACGGTTGCTGCGTCGGAGTGCCGCCCAAACCGTTCGCAGCCTCGCGGGCTCGGCAGCGGCTACATGGCTACGTGGCGTGTTCGGAGTATTCGACTTCCAGCGCGTCGAGCTGGTGATCGAAGCTTTTCAGGCGGGCGGTCCAGGTGTAGACCAGCACTTCGAAATCGCGGTTGATCACCGCGCCGCCCGGGGTTTCCGAACGCGGGTCGCAGAAATCCAGCTGATAGCGTTCGCGGGCCATGGCGGCGGCGACATCGGACAGTTCGCGGGCATTGTTCAGCCAGTGGCGACCGTCGGCGGCCTGTTTATCCAGTAATACGCACTGTTTTTTCAGGGCTTCGAGGCTTTTTTCCAGGGGGGTGCCGGTCAACTCGCCCATGACTTCCTGGAAGGTCCGCCCCGGCTGCCAGTAACTGCCCCAGAAGTAACGGTCGAACACCGTCTCGACCCGGCGCAGGGCGACTTTGGTGTCCCAGATCGCGACCAGGGTCTTGCCCTGCTCCAGCTGCCTTTTCTTGATTTTCTGGGTCTGGAACGACGTCCAGGCCACGAAAACGATAGCGCTCACCGCAATCAGCGCGCTGGCGCTGTCGAGAAAGATCATGGCCTTGTCGATCTGGTGCGCCAGCATGACACCGTAGAAATAAGTCGCAGAAAGCAGCACCAGTGCGACGATGGCGCACCAGAAGCCGAGAGCATAAGGGTTTTTCATTATTGGAATCCCCATGACCATCACGTGCCTGACCGCTGGCCGAGCACTGGACGCAAGGTGCTCAGCCAACTGTTCAAAGCATAGCAACGGCCTCAGGGTTTGGCGGGGTTCGAGGCTTGCGTTCGTCCGCTTTCCCAGCCACCGCCCAGGGCCAGGAACAGGTCGATCTGACTCATCGCCACCTGGGTGTTGGCCGCGGCCAGCTGGGCCCGTACGTCGGTATAGGTGCGGGTCGCCTGCAGGTCGGCGAGGAACGACTCGCGGCCGGCCTGGAAGAAGCGATGGGTCTGGTCGGCGGCCTGCCGCGCCGACTGCTCGGCCTCGGCCAGGGCGTCGCGACGCTGCAACTGGGCACTGTATTGGGCCAGGCCGGTCTGGGTTTCGCGGATGGCGTTGAGCACCACCCCGTCGAAATGCGCCAGGGCGCCCTGGCTGGCGGCTTCGGCCTCATGAATGCGTTCGCGGGCGCCGTTGGCCGGTACCGTCCAGCTGATCAGCGGGCCGAAGCCCCAGCGGTTGGTGGAGGGTTTGCCGAGGTTGTCGACAATGCCCACGGTACCGACGGTCGCGCCAATGCTGATGTCCGGGTACAGCGCGCCAGTGGCGACGCCGATATCGGCGGTGGCCGCGGCCAGGCGACGTTCGGCCTGGCGCACGTCGGGGCGGCGCTTGAGCAGGGTCGCGCCGTCACCCACCGGCAACAATTGCGCAATGTGCGGCAGCTCGGCACAGCTGTCGGTGCCGGCCGGCAACTGGTTCAGCGGCTTGGCCAGGAGCATCGACAAGCGGAACAGGCCGGCCTGGCGCGCCGCTTCATAGCGCGGCAGCTCGGCGCGCAGGGACTTGAACTGGGTCTGCGACCGGGTGACCTGGGTTTCGTCGCCACGCCCGGCGTCGCGCAGGCGCTGGATCAGCGCGGTGCTCTGGGCCTGCAGATCCAGGGAGTGCTCGGCGATCTCGCGCTCTTCATTGGCCGCGCAAACCTGGGTGTAAGCCCGCACCACGTCGGCCACCAGGGTGATGCGCGCGGTGTCGGCCGCGGCCTGGGTGGCATCGGCGTTGGCCTGGGCCGCCTCGATGCCGCGCTGCAGGGTGCCGAACAGGTCGAACTGATAAGAGGTGCTGACGGACAGGTTACCGACGTTGGCCACCGGCACTTTCTCCGGCAGCAGGAAGGCTTCGCCGGACTCCTGCAGGCGCTCGACCCCGGCCTTGACCCCGCCGCTCCAGCCGCCGGCCGCCTGGGCCTCGTCGACCTGGGCGCGGGCCCGCGCCAGGTTGGCCGCCGCGACCCGCAGGTCGGTGTTGGAGGCCATGGCCTGCTGCACCAGCTGGTCCAGGCGCGGGTCCTGGTACAAGCGCCACCAGTCTGCCGGGACCGGCGCCGAGACCACCTTGTCGCTCGATCCGGCCAGCTCGCCCTGCAAATCGCCGCGATGCAGCGCCGCGTCGTCCGGCAGGTGGTAGTCCGGGCCGACCATCTGGCAGGCCGACAGCAGCAGACCGAGCCCAGCCGTGGCCACACGCAGGGCGCTGTTCATTGCGCCGGCTCCGACCGGATTGGCGCCTGATCGTCGATGATCGACACGGTGGCGGTGCGCCCGGCGATCATGCGGAAGTCTTCCGGCACCTCGTCGAAGGCAATGCGCACCGGAATCCGCTGGGCCAGGCGCACCCAGCTGAAGGCCGGGTTGACGTTGGGCAGCAGGTTGGAGCCGCTGCTGCGATCGCGGTCCTCGATGCCGGCGACGATGCTTTCGACATGCCCGCGCAGCCGCGCGCGATCGCCGACCACGCGGATATCGACGCTCTGGCCGATATGAATGCCGTCGAGCTTGGTTTCTTCGAAATAACCGTCGATATGGAAGGAGTTGCTGTCCACCACCGACAACACCGGGCGCCCGGCGGTGACGAATTCCTGGGTGCGTGGCGCGCGGTCGTTGACATAGCCGTCCACCGGGCTGCGGATCACCGAACGGTCGAGGTTCAGCTGGGCGCTGTCCACCGCCACCTGGGCTTCGATCAGGGCCGACTGGGCACGGGCCACGCGGGACTGGCTTTCTTCCAGCTGCTCGCGCGGCACCAGGTTGCCCAGGCCGAGGTTACGCCTGGCCTCGCGCTGGGCCTGGGCCAGGGTTTCCTGGCGGTCGGCCAGGGACGCCTTGGCCTGGCGCAGGGCCAGGCTGAAGCGGTCCTGGTCGATGCTGAACAGCACCTGGCCGCGCTTGACCAGCTGGTTGTCGCGCACCTGCACCTGCTGGATCAGCCCGGAGACGTCCGGGGCGATCTGCACGATGTCGGCACGGATATGCCCGTCCCGGGTCCAGGGCGCGAACATGTAGTACATCACCATGCGCCAGACCACCACGACCGCGAAGCTCACCACCAGCAAGGTCAGGACCACACGGCCAATGGTCAATAAAGGTTTTTTCATGTCATCAGGTATCGACTGAGTGAGTCCACGGCGCCGAGCAGCAAAGCGTACAGACCAACGTTGAACAAAGCCCGGTGCCAGACCAGGCGATAAAAATGCAGGCGCGTCAGCAGCCCGTGGACCACCAGGTACAAGCCATAGGTAAGGCCCATCAGCACCAGCAGCGTGGGCAGGAACACCCCGCTGATATCCAGGTCACCGATCATAAAGGCGCTCCATCGATGCCATGGGGAAGCGGTTCCTCAAGCTCGCCACCGCCGACGAATTCCACACCGGGCAGCAGGGCCAGGCGCAGGCCGCTGAGGGCGTGCAGCAGATGCAAACGGGTTTCGCGGTCGTCCTGGCTGTGGGCATCCAGGGTGCGACGGGCGCGGTCCAGGGTCATCAGCAGGCCGCTCGGCGCCGGCAGGCGTTCGCCGGCCTTGAGGCAAGCCTTGAAGTAGGCGCCGACCTCGGCCACCACCTGGCGCAACAGCACCTGCGCGTTGCCCTGGGCCCGCGGCGCATAGGCCAGCAGGTCCAGCAGGTTCAGGCCGACGCGCACTTCGCGCAGGGCGCCGCCGGTGTCCTGGCCGGTCATGGCCAGGCGCGGCAGGTGCTGCATCAGGCGGTCGAGCATCTGCACCCCCAGATGCCGGTGTTCGGCCAGGTTGGCGGGCTCGGTCATGCCGACGATGTCCTGCCAGCTGAAGCGGGTCATGCGCTTGGCCGCCAGTTCCGAGCCGAACGGCCGGGCGACCAGGGTCCAGACAAAGGCGAACAGCAGGCCCATGGGCCCGGCCAGGTTGGAGTTGGCGAAGCTCAGGAAGTCGGCGTCGTAGGCGCCCTGGATGCTGATGAAGGACGAGGTGTTGACGATGGTCAGCAGCATGCCCAGGTAAAAGCGCGGCTGCACCGTGAGGGTGCCGACGCAGATGAATGGCACGGCGAAGGCCAGCACCAGCATCGGGAAATCGTGCAGGTTGGGCAGGATCAGGAACAGGTAGAGGCTGGCGAACAGCACCGACATCGCGGTCCAGAAGAAGAACCGGTAGATCTGCGGCGCCGGGTCGTCCATCGAGGCGAAGAAGCTGCAGGCCACCGCCGCGAGGATCACCGCGCTGCCGCCGTCGGTCCAGCCCAGAAGGATCCACAGCACCGAGGCGACGATGATCGCCAGGACGGTGGAAGCCACCGAGTACAGCATCAGCCCACGGTCGAGGAATGGCGTCAGGCGGCCCAGGCGCCAGTGGCGATAGACGGCGCGCCAGATGTCCTGGCTTTCGCATTGGATGGCGTGTTGCAGGCTGCGGCAGTCCTGCCATAGGTCGATCCACTCGCCAAGGCGGTACAGGGCGTTGGAAAACAGCAGCTGGCGCCGGTCGTCGAGGGCTGCGGCGTCCGGTTGCAGCGCTTCGAGCTGGCCGCGCAGGGCCTGCCAGCGCTCGACCGAAGCACCCTGGGCGGTGCTTTCCAGCCATTGCCCGGCCTGGGCCAATAGCGGCGCGAACCGCTCCACCAGCTCCGGGGTACGTCGCTCCAGGGCGTACAGCGCATCGTCCAGGGCGTCCACCACGGGCAGCAGGTGGATCATGCGCCCGCGCAGCTCCTTGGTATTGCGCACGGTCTGCGGGCGCGCGCCCTCATGGGGCAACTGGCCGATCATCAGCTCCAGGCTGTTGAAGGTGGCGACCATGGACGCGCGCAGGGCGCTGACTTCTTCGGGCTGCACGTTGCGGCTGAGAAAGCGCTGGCTATAGGTGGAGGCATCGGCGAACCATTTGCCCGCCGAATCGACGAACACCGGCGCCAGCCGCCGTGGCCAGAACATACTGCCGATCACGGCCGCGCAGACGATGCCGAGGAAGATTTCCTCGGTGCGGGCCTCCGCCACGTCCCACACCCCCAGCGGGTTATCCACCACCGGCAGGGCGATCAGCGGCAGGCTGTAGCCGGCCAGCATCAGCGCATAGCTGTTGGCGGTGCGCAGGTGCAGGGAGAGGAACAGCAGGATCCCGGTCCACAGGGCGATGATCACCACCAGCAGATAGGGGCTTTGCACGAACATCGGCACGAACAGCACCGCCGCCGAGGCGCCGAGCAAGGTGCCGATTGCACGGTACAGCGCCTTGGAACTGGTGGGCCCGACGAACGGGCTGGAGACGATGTACACCGTGGCCATCGCCCAGTATGGACGCGGCATCTGCATGAGCATGGCGATGTACAGCGCGATCATCGACGCAGCAAAGGTGCGCACGCCGTAGAACCAGTCGCGCGCCGGCGGCACGCCGGTAAAGAATCCGCTCAAGAAGGCACCGCCGACGGCTGGGCAGCCGACTCGAAGGCGCGGATCACCTTCAGCGCCGTCTCAAGGTCCGCTGGTGTGATGCCTTCCAGCACCTCGCGACGCAGGCGCACCAGCTCGGCTTCCACCGACTGCACCAGCTCGCGGCCGGTGTCGGTCAGGCTCAGGCATTTGGCCCGGCGATCGTGGGGGTCCTCGGTACGGCAGGCGTAGCCGGCGCTGCACAGCTGGTCCAGCAGGCGCACCAGGGACGGGCTTTCCATCCCCGCCGCCTGCGCCACCGTCACCTGGCGCACGCCCTCGCCCAGGCGCCCGATCATCAGCAGGGGCACGGCGCAGGCTTCGGAGATTCCATAGTTGACCAGCGTGCTCTGGCAGATCCGCCGCCAATGTCGGGCGGCGACCACCATGCCACTGCTGATATTCATCTGGAGTGATTCGAGAGAGTCGGGCAAAAGAAGGTTCGCACACTGTTAGTTTGCTAACTATCAATGGTGCATGGGGGGATAATCTCAGTCAAGTTTTGAAACAATTGAATGACCATTAACCGGAAAATACCTCAGCGCTTTCGTGCCCGCTCATACACGGCGCTGCGTTCACGTTTGCCCACGGCCACCACCGAAACCACCACCTGATCCTCGATCACTTGGTAAACCAGGCGATAGCCAGAGGCCTTGAGCTTGATCTTGTAGCAGTCCGCCATGCCGTGAAGGGCATCCGCGGGCACCCGTGGCATTTCCAGGCACTCGGCCAGCTTCTTCTTGAATTGCTCGCGCAGGGTATGACCGAGCTTGTCCCATTCCTTGCGCGCCGAAGGTAGAAACTGGAGCTTATAAGTCATCCAGATTTACCGGGACCGGGGTCTCGTGCCGACGGGCACGGACAATCTCCGCCAGTTCAAGATCGTCAAGACGCTCCATCATGGCTTCAAACACGTCGGCCGGGACCATATAGCCCATGACCCGGTTGTGATTGAGCACCGCAACCGGACCACCGTGTGCGCCGCTCAGGACAGCCGAGGGGTTTTTTTTCAGTTCAGACACGCTGACAGCTTTATCAGCCAATACGCTTTGCATGATTAAGACCTCTAATTTGGTCTTAATTCTGGTCTATTTCCATAGCAACATCAATTCGCGCCTCAAACACCCCGCCCCTTCCTCAACAACACATCCAGCTGATCCACCACTTCCGCCCAGTCGGCGTCGTCGAGGATCTCGTTGCGCAGGAAATCCGCCTGGCTGCTGGTCCAGAAGAAGGCATCCGCCAGGTGCAGTTCCGGCTTGAGCGGCGAATGGGTGGCGATAAAACGGTCGATGCCCTCGGGGTCGTCGGGCAGGCCGAGTTGTTTGAACAGGGCGGGCAGGCTGTGGGATGGGGATTCCATGGGGGCTCCTGAATGGGTTGGGTGTTGGTTGAACCACTGCTGCGCAGTCGATCGCGAACAAGCTCGCTTCTACAGAAAACAAGCATTTTTGTAGGAGCGAGCTTGCTCGCGAAAGGTGGTTACATACGCCAACGGCGCTAGTAACTGACCTCGCACACCTCGGCATGAGGCACCATTTTCAGGTACTCGTCCATGCTCAGATGCACCAGGTTGTTGTGGTTGCCGGCTTCCAGGTAGATGTCTTTCTGCCGGGTCAGCAGCGGATCGATCACCACGTCCAGCCCATAGGATTCGCCCAGGGCCGGTACCGCGCCGCGTTCGCAATCGTTGAACAGATGCGCCAGGGTGCTTTCCCGAGTGATCTGCCATTCGTTGCTGCCGCGCACCTTGCTCAGATCCAGGTGGCGGCTGGCCGGCAGCACGGCCATCAGGTAGTGGCCGTGACTGTCGTCGAGGATCACCGACTTGGCTACGCGCTCGGCGGGAACTCCCGCCACCCGGGCGGTCTCCAGGCTGCTCGACGAATGTGGATGAGCCACCACGTCAAAATCGCAATG
This sequence comes from Pseudomonas sp. NFACC41-3, assembly GCF_900109505.1. Classification (NCBI taxonomy): domain Bacteria; kingdom Pseudomonadati; phylum Pseudomonadota; class Gammaproteobacteria; order Pseudomonadales; family Pseudomonadaceae; genus Pseudomonas; species Pseudomonas sp. NFACC41-3. Next base: position 78,815 of record NZ_FOAE01000006.1, on the reverse strand, counting down.
CGCCTGTTCCAGGCTGCGTTGCACGGTTCTTGCCATACGCATGATGCACCTCGGTGTCCTGAACGGCTTTGCAGGACTATGGGTTAACGACTGTCACTCCCTTCACAAAGTCTAGGCCGCGCCGCCCTCGCCCACTGACGAACTTCCGAACGGCACGCGAGCAAGAGGCTGCTCAAAATTTGCTCAATCCCACGCTCTACTAGACTCAAGGACAAAGCCAGCGAACGGCTGGCAACCGAGGCACATGACTCTCCAGGAGGGTCGAATGAACGAGCGTGGGTGGCGGGCGACACTGAAAGGGCTGCTGCTGGGTTTGCTGATCGGCCTGCCGACCGGGCACGCCCAGGCCGTGAAGCCAGTGGTGGTGCTCACCGTCAACGATGTGATCAGCCCCGCCAGCGCCGACTACGTGGTGCGCGGCCTGGACAAGGCCGCCGACGAGCACGCCCAACTGGTGGTGCTGGGCATCGACACCCCGGGCGGCCTCGACACCTCGATGCGCTCGATCATCAAGGCGATCCTCGCCAGCCCGGTGCCGGTGGCCAGCTACGTCGCCCCCAGCGGCGCCCGCGCCGCCAGCGCCGGCACCTACATCCTGTATGCCAGCCACGTCGCCGCCATGGCCCCAGGCACCAACCTCGGGGCCGCCACCCCGGTGCGGGTCGGCATGCCGGGGCAGCCCGACCCGGGCGGCAACCCGCCCGCCGCGCCACGCTCGGACAAGAACCCGGAGCCGGACACCGACACCCTCAGCCACAAACAGATCAACGACGCCGCGGCCTATATCCGTGGCCTGGCGCAATTGCGCGGACGCAACGCCGAATGGGCGGAACAGGCCGTGCGCGAGGCCGTCAGCCTGCCGGCCCAGGAAGCCTTGAAGCTGAAGGTGGTCGACTATGTCGCCGATGACCTGAGCGGCCTGCTCAGGCAACTCGACGGCAAGTTCCTCATCGCCGCTGGCCAGGCGGTGCAGCTGCATACCCTGGGGGCGGCGGTGATCCATCACGACCCGGACTGGCGCACCCAGCTGCTGTCGGTCATCACCCACCCCAGCGTGGCGCTGATCCTGATGATGATCGGCATCTACGGGCTGTTCTTCGAGTTCGTCAACCCGGGCACCGCGGTGCCCGGCGTGCTCGGCGGCATCTGCCTGCTGCTCGGTTTGTACGCCTTGCAACTGCTGCCGGTGAACTACGCCGGCGTGGCCCTGATCCTGCTGGGCATCGCCTTCATGGTCGCCGAGGCCTTTCTACCGACCTTCGGCGTCATCGGTTTCGGCGGCATCGTCTCCTTTGTGGTCGGCGCGGTGATCCTGATGGACACCGATGTCCCGGGCTATGGCATTCCCCTGCCGCTCATCGTCGGCCTGGCGGTGGTCAGCGCGCTGCTCCTGGCGACGCTGGCGAGCATGGCGCTGCGCGCGCGACAGCGCCAGCAGGTGGCCGGCGACGCGGGGCTGGTGGGTAGTGTCACGGCGATCACCGCGGTGCAAACGGGCAACCCTTACAACGGCTGGGTGCTGTTGCAGGGCGAACACTGGCAGGTCCTGAGCGCAACGCCGCTGCAAACCGGACAACTGGTACGGGTGGTGGCCCGCAAAGGGCTGCTTCTGGAAGTGGCGACGGCCGAGGCCGCGCCGCGAGGAGGATGAAATGGGTCTGGAATTGGGTTTTGGCGCGCTGCTGGCGCTGCTGTTGGCGCTGGCGGTCTCGACGTTTCGCATCCTGCGCGAATACGAGCGCGGGGTGGTGTTCCAGCTCGGGCGCTTCTGGAGGGTCAAGGGGCCGGGGCTGGTCCTGCTGATTCCGGTCGTCCAGCAGATGGTCCGCGTCGATTTGCGCACCGTGGTGCTCGACGTGCCGACCCAGGATGTGATCACCCGCGACAACGTCTCGGTCAAGGTCAACGCCGTGCTGTATTTCCGCGTGCTGGACGCTCAGAAGGCGATCATCCAGGTCGAGGATTTCCTCATGGCCACCAGCCAACTGGCCCAGACCACCCTGCGCGCGGTGCTGGGCAAGCACGAGCTGGACGAACTGCTGGCCGAGCGCGAACGCCTGAACGCCGATATCCAGCAGGTGCTCGACGCCCAGACCGACGCCTGGGGCATCAAGGTGGCGAACGTCGAGATCAAGCACGTCGACCTCAACGAATCGATGATCCGCGCCATCGCCAAACAGGCCGAAGCCGAGCGCGAACGCCGGGCCAAGGTGATCCACGCCGAAGGCGAATTGCAGGCCTCGGAAAAGCTCATGCAGGCCGCCGAAATGCTCGGCCGCCAGCCCGGCGCCATGCAACTGCGCTACATGCAGACCCTGGGCGCGATTGCCGGCGACAAGAGCTCGACCATTGTCTTTCCGCTGCCCATCGAACTACTCAAGGGCATGGCGGACTTGTCGCCGAAGAGCTGAGCCGCAATTGCGGCACCGCCCTGCTGCGCCACTGTTCCAGCGCCGCGTAAGGCGCCTGCGCCCATTGCTCCAGCTGCTCCCGCAGCCGCGCTGAAGCCTGTTGCTGCTTGCCCTGGCGATCATCGACAAAGGCCTGCGCCGGCTGCTTGGCGTGCTGGCCGATACGGGCGAAGGCCGCCCGGCGTTGCTCGGTGCCCAGGCCGAAAAAATCGCCCAGGTGGCCGTCCATGGCGGCGGGCAGTTCGCTGTAGTTCAGCGCCAGGCCATGGTGTTCGCGGCAGTGTTCCAACCCCAGCCGCAACAAACGCCCCAGACGCCGGGCGACCCAGCTTTCCCGGTCCAGGAAAGGCTCGCCGTCGTCCAACGCGCTGGGCCCGATCAGGCCCGGCGTCATGTGCATGCCGGCCCGGCGCAGATGCGACACGGCGATTTCCAGCGGGTCGCGATACACAAACAGCCACGGCGTATCGGCGAAGCACTGGCGCAGCAGCGGCAGCTCGCCGATGTTCCAGGCATCGAGCTTGATCACCAACCGCTGCTCAGTACCACGGCGTACCTGCCCATAGGCCGACACCAGGCCCACAAGCGCGGCAGCCCGCTCCTGTGGCGCCAGCGAGCCGCGCAGCAGGGCATCCAGCGGCGGCGGTTCGGACACCACGATATGGTCGTCGAGGCAGGCCAGCATCTGGCTGAGCAGGGTCGAGCCGCAGCGCGAGGCATGAAAGATAAAGGCGCTGGGAGCCAGGCCCGGGCTGCGTTGGCGCCATTCGGTCAGGGCAGACAAAGGCGTCTGGCGGCGGAACGCCTGATTGAACGGCAGGCGCAGGGCCTCTTCGACCGCCTCGCGGAAAAACGGCTGCTGCAACGGCCGGTCGCCGAACCAGCACCAGTCGACCCGCCACTCGTCACCCGGCTGCCAGACGCGGATCGGCAACCAGCCGCGCAGGTTCAGGCCGTCCATTGTTCATTCCACAGACGCCGCCCCTGGCGCATGGCCGAACGCAGGTCTTCGCGGGTGAACGCCAGGCCACGCTCGGCCGCCAGGGCCAGGGTGCGCTCGATAAAGGCTTCGCTGTCGGTCAGCGCCTGCAAGGCCTGGCACAGCGCGGCGTCCTCTTCAAGCAGCTGGCAAAACCGCGCGAAGTCCAGGGCCGCGCGGCCCAGGCCAGGTGCCGGGGTGGTCGGCGCTCCGGCGGCAATCGCCTGTTCCAGCCAAGGGTCGGGGAGACAGTCGAGTACCAGATGAATACGTGCCTGAGTGTCGTAGTTATCGACCCGATGCGGGCGCGACAGGTCGAGAAACCAGCACTCTCCCGCCAGCATCGGCATGCGCTGCCCGTCGAGCAGGAAGTCCACCCGCGGCGGGCTGAGCAGGGGGATATGCAGGCGCAGGTCGGCGTCCGGGCCGCCCAGGTCGTAGTCGCGGTGTTCATGGATGCGTGCCCCCGGCCCCAACCGCAGCAGGCGCGCCGAGACGATCCGCAAGGGCAGCTGCCGCAATGCCTGTTGCCAGTCCGGGTCCTGCCGCCAGGGCTCGCGCTGCACCGGCAGGCCCTTGCCCGGCGCCAGCTCGGAGGGTGCGTCAAGCGCCGAGATCAAGGCCACGCCGCTCCAGTCGCCCTCGTAATAGTCGCCGTTGAAGTGGCCCTGCCAGGCGCTCGCGTCGATTCGCGCCAGGGCGCGCAACAGCCGCGGCAGGTCCACGCTGACGGGCAGGCGGGCGAACGCCGGACGACTCATGAGGCCGGCAGCACCTGGCGCTCGACCAGCCAGCCGAGCAATTGCCCCAGGCAGTCTTCGACCGACTGAGCGCCGGTGTCCAGTTCCAGCGCCGCCCGTGGCGGCTCGTAGGGCGCCGAGATACCGGTGAACCCCGGCAACTCGCCGCTGCGGGCGCGGGCGTAATGGCCCTTGGGGTCGCGCTGCTCGCAGACCGCCAGCGAGGCGCTGCACCAGACTTCCAGGTAGTCCTCGCCCAGGCGCCGGGCGAACAGCTCGCGCTGCTCGATCAGCGGGGCGATCATCGCCAGGATCACGATCTGCCCGTTGTCCACCAGCAAGGCTGCCAGCTCGCTGGCGCGGCGGATATTTTCCCGGCGGTCGGCCTCGGCGAACCCCAGGTCGCGGTTCAGGCCGCCGCGCAAGGCATCGCCGTCCAGCACCAGGCTCTGCCGACCGTGCTGGAACAGCCCGGCCTGCAGCGCCTGGGCCAGGGTCGACTTGCCCGCCGCCGGTAGGCCGGTCAACAGGATCGCCACGCCGCGATGGCCGTTGCGCGCCTCGCGCTGGGCGCGGCTGACGCTGGCCTGGGGGGCCTGCAGGTTATTGTCTTTGGGCATGGGCCACCGGCGTGCTGATGTTGCCCGCCGCCCAGTCGGCCTCGCGGCTGGCCAGCGCCGTGGCGATGGACTGCACCTGGGTCGATTGCACCTCGTCGGGCAGCGGGTCGAGGCCGGCGCTGGCGAAGATCTGCCCGTAGGCGTTGCGCAGGTCGGCATAGGCCAGGTCGCGCCGCAGGTCCGCCTGCAAGGTGTTCAGCTCGCCCTGGATCAGGTCCAGTTCGCCGATGCTGTTGGCCTGGTAGCGGTTGCGCAGCTGGCCGACGATCTGCCCGTCGATGTCCGCCAGTTCCTGGCTGGTCTTGAACTGGCGCAAGGCGTCGCGGTAGTTGGCGTTGGCCACGTAGACCTGGGCCAGCACGGCAATCGACATGGCCTGGCGGCGCGCCGCGGCGACGTCTTCACCGGCCTTGGCAGTGTCGATGGCCGCCGGCGCGGACAGCACATTGAACAGGTTCCAGGTGACCTTCACCCCGTAGTCGGCCCACTTGTCGTTGACCAGGAACGAGTTGCTGTCGTAATGCCCGCCGGCGGAGAACTCCAGGCCCGGCAGCAGGCGCAGCATGGCCTTGCGGGTCTCCGCGGCGCTGATGCGGCTCTGGTAATCCTGCTCGCGCAGTTCCGGGCGGCTGGTCAGGGCCTCGTGCTCGAGGCGGGCCATATCGACCTTGAGTTCCGGCACCGGGTAATCGTCGCTGGTCGCCAGGGTCAGGTGGGTGGTCATCGGCAGGTTGATCAGGGTCGCCAGCTCGGTCTTGGCCAGGGACAACGCCCGGCGCTGCTCCTCCAGCTGGCGCGTGGCCTCGATCAGCGAGCGCTGGTAGGCCAGGGCCTGCACCGGGTCGCCGATGCGTTGCTGGCTCATGCTCTGGCTATTGTCGCGGGCCTGCTCGACCCGGCCCATGAGGCTGTCGATCTGCTTGAGCAGGCGTTCGGCCGCCACCGCCCGCCAATAGGCCGAGCGCACGTCCTGGACGATGGTGTTGATCACCTTGCGCCGGCGCTCCTGGACGATCAGCCGCTGGTCGCCCTGCTGCTTGGCGTTGATGTAGCTGACGCCGAAGTCCAGCACGTTCCAGACCATGGTCAGGTCGGCCACCCTGCGGTCCCGGTCCTGGGAGGTCGAAGGTTCCAGGGACTGGGTGCCGGTCTCCACGCTCTGGCTGCTGGAGGCGCTGACGTTGTTGCGCCCCACATAGCCGGCGGAGAGGGCCATGCGCGGCAGCATGTCGAAACTGGCGAGGTCCAGCTGGCGCTTGGCCAGGGCCTCTTCCATGATTTTCAAGCGGCCTTCGAGGTTGTACTTCACCGCCCGGGCCATGGCCTGGTGCAGGGTCAGCGGGCCGCTCAGCGGCTCCTGGTCCTTGTACATGCTGTGCAGGTCGCTCCTGGCGCGCTGCTCGCTGGCACTGCGTTCGATCGGTTTACTGCTGACGGCACAACCGCTGACCATCAGCGCCAACAAGCTGACCCCGAACAACTTCTGACTATTATTCATCCTTGTCTCGCCCCTGGGTGCCGCATCGTATTTATGTAGTGTTTCAGGCCTGCATTGCGCTGATGCCGGCCTGTTCGAACGCCCTGGCCAGATCGCGGATCGGCCGTTGTTCTGTGTCTTGCATCACTTGCAATTGCTGGGTCAACGACGGTGCCCCGAACACCCCGCGCCCGCCCTGGGAAAGATCGCCGGCCTTGGGCTTGTCGCCGAAAGACTTCAGAAAACCGCCATCCTCGGCGGAGTCCTGGTCGAACAGCAGCGACAGCGTGCTTTGGCTGAACACCCCGCCATCGCCGCCACCAAAACCCAGGAAACCATGGCCATTGCCATCGCCCCCGGCATCGCTGCTGCCGAATACCTGGGCAATGAAGCTCGGCGCCAGTGCCCCGCGATTGATGAAAATGTCCCCCAGCGGCCGGATGCCATCGCCCAGCACCCGCTGCTCGAACAACGGCGCGAAGGCCAGTGGCGAAGCCAGGTCGCCAGCGGGTGGCGTGGTGACCGTGGGTTGCAGCGGCACATAAGGCGGCAGCGGCGGAACCACCGGGTCGCTCGAACGGAATTCCGGATCGCCCACCGGCAGCTCCGTGGGTGGGTTGGCCGCCGGCACGGTGTTGATCGCGTAGTTGTTGGAGTCGGTGCTGCCAGTGCCGGTATTGCCGAAGGAGTCGCTGACCCCGCTGTTGTTCAGGGTGATCAGGTTGCTGGTGTCGCTGATGTTGGCGGTGGGCGTCAGGGTCGCGGTCCAGGTCCGGCCGCCGTCACTGCTGCCCAGGGCGCTCAGGGTGCCGTTGGCCACCGTCAGGTCCGAGTTGGTGAAGCCGCTCACCGCTTCGCTGAAGGTGATGGTCACGCCGCTGGTCTGGCCCACGCCGAGGCTGCTGTTGGCGACCACGATGGTGGCGGTCGGACGCTGGGTATCGATCAGGTAATTGTTCGAATCCGTGCTGCCCAGCCCGGTATTGCCCGAGGCGTCGCTGACCCCGCTGTTGTTGAGGCTGATCAGGTTGCTCGTATCGCTGAGGTTGGTGTTCGGGGTGAAGGTCGCGGTCCAGGTGATGCCGCCATCGCTGCTGCTGAGCGCGCTCAAGGTACCGTTGGCCACCGTCAGGTCACTGTTGTCGAAGCCGCTCACCGCCTTGCTGAAGGTGATGGTCACCAGGGACGTGTCGCCCACGGCCAGCATCGGGTTGGCGACCACCACGGTAGCGGTGGGGCGCACGGTGTCGATGACGTAGTTGGCCGAGTCGGTGGTGCCGCTGCCGGTGTTGCCGACGGCGTCTATCACTCCGGCATTGTTCAGGGTGATCTGATTGCTGCTGTCGCTGATGTTGATGGCTGGGGTAAAGGTGGCGGTCCAGGTGACCCCGCCATCGCTGCTGCTCAGGGACCCCAGGCTACCGTTGGCCACTGTCAGGTCCGAGTTGGTGAAGCCGCTGATCGCCTCGCTGAAGGTGATGGTGACCGTGGTGGTTTCGCCCGCTTTCAGGGCCGTGTCGGCCAGCACGATGGTGGCGGTCGGCCGCCCGGTGTCGATGATGAAATTGTTCGAGTCGGTGCTGCCGCTGCCGGCATTGCCCGCCGCGTCGCTGACCCCGCTGTTGTTGAGGCTGATCAGGTTGGTCGCATCGCTGACGTTGACGTTCGGGGTGAAGGTCGCGGTCCAGGTGATGCCACCGTCGCTGCTGCTGACCGCGCTCAGGATGCCGTTGCTCACCGTCAGGTCGCTGTTGTCGAAGCCGCTGACCGCCTCGCTGAAGGTGATGGTCACCAGGCTGGTTTCACCGATCGGCAGGATCGGGTTGGCTACCACTATGGTGGCGGTTGGGCGAGCCGTGTCGATGACATAGTTGTTCGAATCCGTGGTGCCGCTGCCCGTATTACCCGAGACATTGATCACGCCGCTGTTGTTCAGGGTGATGACGTTACTGGTATCGCCGACACCCACAGTCGGCGTGAAGGTAGCGGTCCAGGTGACCCCGCCATCGCTGCTGCTCACCGCGCTCAAGGTACCGTTGGCCACCGTCAGGTCGCTGTTGTCGAAACCACTGACCGCCTCACTGAAGGTGATGGTCACCAGCGAGGTTTCGCCAGCCTTCAGGGCCGTGTCGGCGATCACGAGGGTGGCCGTCGGCACTACGGTTTCGATGCTGTAGTTGGCTGAGTTGGTGGTCCCGGTACCGCTGTTGCCGGCCACGTCGGTGAAACCGGCGTTGTTCAGGGTGATCAGGTTGCTCAGGTCGGTGATACCCGCCGTCGGGGTGAAGGTGGCGGTCCAGGTGATACCGCCGTTGCTGCTGCTCACTGCGCTCAGGGTACCGTTGGCCACCGTCAGGTCGCTGTTGTCGAAACCGCTCACTGCTTCACTGAAGGTGATGGTCACCACCGAGGTTTCGCCGGCCTTGAGGGTCGAGTCGGAGAGGACGATGGTGGCGGTCGGGCGCAGGCTGTCGATGGCGTAGTTGTTGGAGTCGGTGGTGCCGCTGCCGGCGTTGCCCGCCCCATCCGTAATACCGGTGTTATCCAGGGTGATCAGGTTGCTGCTGTCGCTGATACTGGCAGTCGGGGTGAGGGTCGCCGTGTAGGTGATGTTGTCGCTGGTGCCCAAGCCGCTCAGCGAACCGTTGGCCACGGTCAGGTCGGCCAGGCTGAAGCCGGTCACCGCCTCGCTGAAGGTGATGGTCACGGTACTGGTCTGGCCCACACCAAGGGCGCTGTCGGCGACCACTATGGTCGCCGTCGGGCGCACGGTGTCGATCGCATAGTTGTTGGAATCGGTGGTGCCGCTGCCGGCGTTGCCCGAGGCGTTGGTCACCCCACTGTTATCCAGGGTGATGACATTGCTGGTGTCAGTGATGCTCGACGTCGGGGTGAAGGTGGCGGTCCAGGTGACCCCGCCATCGCTGCTGCTCACCGCGCTCAAAGTGCCGTTGGCGACGGTCAGGTCGGCGTTGCTGAAGCCGCTCACTGCCTCATTGAAGGTGATGGTCACCAGCGAGGTCTCAGCGATCTTCAGGTTGTCATCCGCCACCACGATGGTCGCGGTCGGCAGGACGGTGTCGATGCTGTAGTTGCCGGAGTTGGTGGTACCGCTACCGGTGTTGCCCGCCAGGTCGCTGACCCCGGTGTTGTTCAGGGTGATGACATTGCTCGCGTCGGCGATGCCTGCCGTTGGGGTGAAGGTGGCGGTCCAGGTGAGACCGCCATCGCTGCTGCTGACTGCGCTCAAGGTGCCGTTGGCGATGCTCAGGTCGGCGTTGGTGAAACCGCTCACGGCCTCGCTGAAAGTGATGGTCACCAGCGAGGTTTCGCCGGCCTTGAGGGTTGTGTCGGCAAGGACGATGGTCGCGGTCGGACGCAGGCTGTCGACCGCATAGTTGTTGGAATCGGTGGTGCCGCTGCCGGTATTGCCCGCCCCATCCGTAATGCCTGTGTTGTCCAGGGTGATCAGGTTGGTCGAATCGGTGATGCTGGCGGTCGGGGTGAGGGTCGCCGTGTAGGTGATGTTGTCGCTGGTGCTCAAGCCGCTCAACGTACCGTTGGCCACGGTCAGGTCGGCCAGGGTGAAGCCGGTCACCGCCTCGCTGAAGGTGATGGTCACCAGTGAGGTCTGGCCCACGCCCAGGGCACTGTCGGCGACCACAATGGTCGCGGTCGGGCGCACCGTATCGATCGCGTAATTGTTGGAGTCGGTGGTGCCGCTACCGGCGTTGCCGGAGGCATTGGTGACGCCGCTGTTATCCAGGGTGATCAGGTTGCTGCTATCGGTGATGCTCGACGTCGGGGTGAAGGTCGCGGTCCAGGTGATGCCGCCGTCGCTGCTGCTCACCGCAGTCAAGGTGCCGTTAGCGATGGTCAGGTCGGCGTTGGTGAAGCCGCTCACCGCCTCGCTGAAGGTGATGGTCACCAGTGAGGTTTCACCGATCCTCAAGGCGTTGTCCGCCACCACTATGGTCGCGGTCGGCAGGACGGTGTCGATGCTGTAGTTGTTGGAGTTGGTGGTGCCGCTGCCGGTGTTGCCGGCCAGGTCGCTGACCCCGGTGTTGTTCAGGGTGATCAGGTTGCTGGCATCGGCGATACCGACGGTCGGGGTGAAGGTGGCGGTCCAGGTGATGCCGCCGTCGCTGCTGCTGACCGCGGTCAGGGTGCCGTTGGCGATGCTCAGGTCGGCGTTGGTGAAGCCGCTCACCGCTTCGTTGAAGGTAATGGTCACCAACGAGGTTTCGCCAGCGCTGAGGGTGCTGTCGGCGACCACGATGGTCGCAGTCGGGCGCACCGTATCGATCGCATAGTTATTGGAGTCGGTGGTGCCGCTGCCGGCGTTGCCGGACAGGTCGGCGATGCCGGTGTTGTCCAGGGTGATCAGGTTGCTGGTGTCGCTGATGCTGGCGCTCGGGGTAAAGGTGGCGGTCCAGGTGATGCCGCCATCGCTGCTGCTCACTGCCGTCAACGTGCCGTTGGCGACGCTCAGGTCGGCGTTGGTGAGGCCGCTCACCGCTTCGCTGAAGGTGATGGTCACCAGCGAGGTTTCGCCGATCCTCAGCGCGCTGTCGGCGACCACAATGGTCGCGGTCGGCCGCACCGTGTCGATCGCGTAGTTGTTGGAATTGGAGCTGCCCTGGCCCAGGTTGCCCACGCTGTTCTGGACGCCGCTGTTGTCCAGGGTGATCACGTTAGTGGCATCGGTGATGCTGGTGCTCGGGGTGAAGGTCGCGGTCCAGGTAATGCCGCCGTCGCTGCTGCTCACCGCGCTCAGGGTGCCGTTGGCGACGGTCAGGTCGGCGTTGGTGAAACCCGTCACCGCCTCGGAAAAGGTGATGGTCACCAGCGAGGTCTCACCGATCCTCAGGGCATTGTCGGCCACCACTATGGTCGCTGTCGGATGCGCGGTATTGATCACGTAGTTGCCCGAGTCCGTGGTGCCGCTGCCGGTATTGCCGGCCAGGTCGGCGATGCCGGTGTTGTTCAGGGTGATCAGGTTGCTGCTATCGCTGATGCCATCGGTCGGGGTAAAGGTGGCGGTCCAGGTGATGCCGCCGTCGCTGCTGCTCACCGCGCTCAAGGTGCCGTTGGCGATGCTCAGGTCGGCGTTGGTGAAGCCGCTCACCGCTTCGCTGAAGGTGATGGTCACCAGGGAAGTTTCGCCCGCCGTCAGGGTGCTGTCGGCGACCACGATGGTCGCAGTCGGGCGCACGGTGTCGATCGCATAGTTGTTGGAATCGGTGGTGCCGCTGCCGGCGTTGCCGGCCAGGTCGGCGATGCCGGTGTTGTCCAGGGTGATCAGGTTGGTGGTATCGGTGATGCTGGCGCTCGGGGTGAAAGTGCCGGTCCAGGTGATGCCGCCGTCGCTGCTGCTCACTGCGGTCAGGGTGCCGTTGGCGATGCTCAGGTCGGCGTTGGTGAAGCCGCTGACCGCCTCGCTGAAGGTGATGGTCACCAGCGAGGTTTCGCCAACCCTCAAGGCGTTGTCCGCGACCACTATGGTCGCGGTCGGCCGTGCGGTGTCGATCGCATAGTTATTGGAGTCGGTGGTGCCGACCCCGGCGGTGCCCAGGCCATTGATCACCCCGGTGTTATCCAGGGTGATGACGTTGCTGGTATCGGTGATGCTCGACGTCGGGGTGAAGGTGGCGGTCCAGGTGATGCCGCCGTCGCTGCTGCTCACCGCGCTCAGGGTGCCGTTGGCGATGCTCAGGTCGGCGTTGGTGAAGCCGGTCACCGCCTCGCTGAAGGTGATGGTCACCAGCGAGGTCTCACCGATTTTCAGCGCGGTGTCCGCGACCACTATGGTCGCGGTGGGCGGTGGTGCATAGGCGGTATTGAGGTTGCCGCCGTCGTTGTAGATGGTCGCCACCGACGTCGGCGAAGTACCGGTGCTGCCACCGCCCAGCGCTACGCCACCGGCGCCACTGGCCGCCGCGTTGCCGCTCAGGGCGGCGAAGTTGGCGGCGGTGATCAGGAAGGTGCCCTTGTTCCAGACCGCGCCGACGCCGCGGCCGCCAATCCCGCCATTGCTGGCGTTGCTGCCTTGGCCGCCACCACCGCCACCGCCGCCGCCCGCGCCAATGTTGTTGCTGATGGTCGAGGTGCCGATCACCGTGAGGGTGCCGCTGGAGGCGTTGTAGATCCCGCCGGCGGCATTGCCGCCCGCGCCGCCGACCTTGTCCCAACCCGCGCCGCCGCCACCGCCGCCGATGGAAATCGTGCCGTTGGTGGCCGTGGCGCCGTTGCCGCCGTTGCTGTAGTAGGACACGCCCAGACCGCCCGCGCCGCCGGTGCTGGTACCGCCGCGACCACCCATGTGGGTGGCGTCGTAGCCACCGCCATAACCGCCCACGCCACCGCCGCCAGCCTGGCCGCCCAGTGTGCCGGTGCCGGGGCCGGCGGAACCGCCGTGGCCGCCACCCTGGCCACCCAGCCCGCCGCCACCACCACCGCCACCGCCGTAGAACGCGCCGGTGACACCGCCACCACCGCCGCCGCCCGAAGCCGCGTTGGAGGTCACGGTGACGTTGTTGAGGGTGAGGTTGCCGGCGTTGAAAATCCCCCCGGCCATGGCGCCGGTCGCACCGTACCCGCCATTGCCGCCGTTACCCGAGACCAGGCCCCGGGTGATCACCAGGCCGTCGAGGGTCACGGTACTGCCCGCGCTGACTTCGATGACCCGGGTGCGGTACTGGCCGTCGAGGATCACGTCCGCCGCGCCGTCGTTGTTCAGGTCGCCGTCGATGGTCACGTTCTTGTTGACCAGCAGTTCGGAGGTCAGCTGCACCGTCATGCCGCTGCTGAAGGTGACGATGTCGCCGTTCTGCGCCGACGCCAGCGCCGCCCGCAACGAACCCACGCCGGTGTTGGCGTTGTTGGTGGCGGTCCAGGTCGCCAGCCCCCACTGATAATCCTGCATGGCCTGGGTGGACAGCACGTTGGCGCTTTCGATGGTGCCGGTGGCGATCTCCAGTTCCCAGTCGCCCCCCAAGCCGGTGCGGTCGCTGGAGGCGGCCACGTCGCGACCGGTGAGTTGCGCCAGCGAGTCGACGAAATTCAGGCCACGTTCGCCCTCGGCGGTGTAGCAGCCGTAGATCAGGATATCGCCGCCGGCGTTCATGTCCTGGCCGATGTCCGCCAGCACCGCGCTGCGCGCCTGGACGTTGTCAGCCGAGAGGTAACTGTTGCCCAGCCACAGGTCGCCGGCATTGCCGTGGGCGATGATCTGCACCGAACTGACGCCCTGGTGCTGGTCCAGGTAATCGGCGATCTGCTGCAGGCCATCCTGGTTCGCCCCCAGTTGCACCACCTGGGTGCCGGGCGCCAGGCCCTGGAGCAGACTGTCGGCGTCCTTGACCCGCGAGTCGACGAACACCACCGTCAGCCCCGGCACCGCGGTCGGGGTCGCGGCAGGCGCGGCATCGGCCTGGCCGTGGGTGTCCTGGCTGACGCTCGGCTGATCGGCGGCGGTCGGCGTCTTGGCCACGTCCGTGGTGGTGTGGCTGTCCGGCTGGGCGACATCGGCCACCGTCGCCGCCACCGCACCGTCGAACAACATGCGCGGCTCCAGCGGCATGATCATCGGAGAGGCCAGGGCATTCGCCCGCCCGGTGGCCCGCTGATTGACCCGCGACTTGCCTTTGCTCCACCACATGATGCTCACCCGGACTCGAACGTGCTGAAAGGTGCGAATTGAAAAACCGCGGTCAACGGGCCGCAGCGTCGGATTTCATGCGAATGACATTGGCGGCGCTGGATGCCCCGTCTTTCCAGAAGGACAGCTCCGCATACTTCTCGAACAGGTCCGGCGGCAGGATGGTGCGCCGCGACTGCAGCGCCACCCGCGCCTTGACCTTGTGCAGGCCCGCGACCCCCAGCGCCTGGTCGAACTCGGGCGCGTCGTAGGCCAGGCTGTCGAAATCGTGTTCGAACCAGGGTTCGTCGATAAAGTCGTAGATCAGCCGCATCACCCGCTCCGGGGCCTGGCTCAGCAGGTCGTAGTCGACGATCAGCAGCGAATCGGCGTTTTCGCCGTAATAGGCTTCTTTCAAGGCGGTCCAGGCATACCCCACCAGCCGGTTGTGCTGGGCCAGGGTTTCGCAGCGGCTGTAGACCGAATTGCGCTCGACCGCATCGCCGAACAGCTTGGTGTTTTCGAAGGGGTTGGCCCGGTACAGCCGTTCCAGGCTGTCCATGACCCAGGCGACATTGCGCACACAGGCGATGGTCCTGGCCTTGGGAAACAGGTCCTTCAAGGCCGGCAGGCGCGCGCACCATTGGCGATTGGTGTCGAAGACGACGGGCTTGTCGGCCTTGTCGGCGTAGTAGGAGTCGAACAGCCCGCGCAACAGGCGGCGGCGCATATCGATGTCGATGACCGCGCCGAATTCGCTGCCGGCGCTGCATTGTTCGAGGATGCCGCTGAACAGCGCCCCCACCGGGCTGGTCATGCCGGCGTGAAAACGCGGGTTCTGCAGCAGGATGGCCGACAGCAGGGTCGACCCTGAGCGCGGTAAACCGGAGATAAAGTGGAACTGCGGCAATCCCTTCACCCTAGCTATAAGTCCATTTGTAGGAAAAAGCGTAGTGCAAGGTCAGAAAACCAACTAGTGGTGCTTTGATATCAATTCGAAGCAAAAACCATAAAAAACGTGTGTTTTAAAAACACTCGCCGCTCTGGAACCGAACGTGAACCGATCAAGCCACTGCTGGCCCTGAATTCTGCCTTTCGTCCATCGACCGGTTCACAGGCCGATCTTTTGCGCAAAACCGCCCAAGGCTGCTATCCAGCAGGTTTCCCAGCCTGGGCGCACAGTGCTTGCAGCGACGCCTGGCGCTGCGTCACGCCGCATATCACCAGCAACCGCGCCGTGACCCCGCCGGCGGTGAATTCGCCAGCTTTTCGCCATTGCGCCGGCAGCGGGGCGAATTCGTCGGGTTGGTCGGCCGTGCCAATCAGCCAGACGCGACCACTGCCCACCGGCAGCGCCGACAGCCGGTCGAGGTAAAGCCTGTCAGCCTGCTGCTCGACCAGGGTGCCGAAACCATAGGCGTTGGGCCGAGTGGAGACGCCGGCGGGCGTGGGCGGGGTGTAGAGCAGCGGCTGGGCGTCGGTACGGTTGTAGTAGACGTAGCTCAGGTACCACAGCAGGTCGCTGGTGACGATCCGGTCGCCGGCCACGTAGCGCTGGTTCACGTAGTCCACCAGAACGCTGATCTGATCGTTGCTATCCACCGTGGCGTTGTTGTTCAGGCCGACCCCCTCGGCCCCGGCGAACAGCAGCAGGACCGCCAGCGCCAGCGCGCGGGCATGCTCCAGCAGCCGGTCGATCGCCATCGCGAAAAGCAGCGGCAGGCCCAGGGCATAGGCCGTCAGGTAGCGCTCGATGAACACCGGCGAAACGAACGACACCGCAAACACCAGCAACAGCGGCAGCACGCTGTAGGTCACCAGCAGCCAGCTCCAGCGCCAGGGCGTGCGGTCGCGCCAGGCGAGCATTGCGACAACGCCCAGCACCAGCAGCGGCAGGCCCGCGAACAGCAGCGGGGAACGGCTTTCGCCATCGTCCTGGGTCAGCAATTGCCAGACCATCGAGGGTAACGACAAAAAGTCCACCGACGGCTCCCAGCCCACGTCGCCGCTGGCTTTCAGCTGGTCGATATGCTGCAGCAGGTCCACCAGCCCCGGCAGCCAGGGGACGAACAGCATGACGATGGCGAGGTTGGCCAGCCACCAGCCCGGCTGGCTGATCGCCCGGCTCGCAGGCGTCGCTTGCAGGCGCAACAGCAACAGGTACGCCCAGTGGGCAAGCACACAGAGCGCGGTGAAATAGTGGGTGTAGAACGCCGCGCTCATCAGCAGCGTGTAGTACACCAGGTAACTCTGGCGCCGGGGCTGCCTGAGCCAGTACACCAGGGCCAGGGTGGCACCGAGCAGCCACACCCCCAACAGGGCATACATGCGCACTTCCTGGCTGTAGCGCACGGCGGTGGGCAGCAGGGCCAGCAGGAACCCGGCGAGGATCGCCGCGCGGCGGCTGGCGATCTGCGCCACCAGCCACACCCCCAGGCCGACACAGACGATCCCCAGCCAGGCGCTGAAACTGCGAATGGCAAAGATGCCGTCGCCAAACAGCGCGATCCAGCCGCGCAGCAGCATGAAGTACAGCGGCGGATGCACATCGTGGGCGGCATGCCCCCAGAGTTCGCTCAGGCCGTAGCGGCTGAGCAACAGGCTGGAGCCTTCATCGCCCCAGATGGCCGCGGCGGTCAGGTCGTAGAAGCGGGTGGCCGCCGCCAGCAGCAAAATCGGCAGCAGCCAGTACGCCCGCAGCACCGCGACCAGGCGCTGTGCGTCGCTCGCCAGCCGATGGGCGATGCCCGGCCCGGCCGTATCCAGCAATTGTGGCTCTCTGCGAAACGCCATGAATGTCCCCTGCGCCAACGTTTTACCAGCACAGCATCGCGGTTTATCCGGCCAGACATAAGGCACCCCATCACCCCAGGCGACTGGCGGAGCAGCGTCTACGCTAACCATTGCTGTCGACGAGCCCGCTTGGCGTTCTGACCATATCGGTCAAGCTGTCAGGCCAGACACCAGGGATCGGCTCAGGGAGTCCCACTGATTAACCTGAAGGATAAAAAACTATGGAAGTGTTCATGGGCACCATTCAAGCTTTTTCCTTTAACTTCCCTCCCAACGGCTGGGCCTCGTGTTACGGCCAGACCCTGGGGATCTCGCAATACCAGGCGCTGTTTTCCCTGCTGGGCACCTACTACGGCGGCAACGGCACCACCAACTTCCAGCTGCCGAACCTGCAAGGGCGGCTGCCCATCGGCCAGGGTAACGGGCTGGGCCTGACGCCACGGGTGATCGGCGAGGTTTCCGGTACCGAAAACGTCACCCCGACCCTCAACAACCTGCCGTCCCACACCCACACCCTCGCCAGCGTGAGCGCCGCCACCACGCTGCAATTGGCCAACCCCGCCAGCAGCCCGGTCAGCGTGCCGACGGCCACCAATTCCTTCATCGGCACCTCCGGCGGCGGGCCGGGCACCGCGACCATCTATTCCGATGGGCTGGGCGCCACGCCGGTGCCCCTCCAGGGGGTCAGCACCACGATCTCCGGCACCATCTCGCCCGCCGGCAACGGCCTGCCGCTGGAAGTCATGAACCCGTTCCTGGTGATCAACTTCAGCGTGGCCCTGAACGGCCTGTTCCCATCGCGCAATTGAAGTTCGCGCCGGGGGACATTCCCCCGGCCCTTTTTCCAGCCAGGAGTGGCGCCATGCTGCATCTGCTGCAAAGTGAGCATTTCCAGCCTTTGCTGGGGCAAACCTGCAATCTGTTGCTACCGGACGGCAGCGTGTTGCCGGTCCATATCGAGTCCATCAAGGACACTCCCCAGGCCCGCATGCCGAACAGCCCGCGCATGCCCTTCTGCGTCGAGCTCAACAGCCTGGAGCCGACAGCGTTCGTCGACGGCCTGTGCGACCTGGAACTGCCCGGCGTCGGCCACCTGCAGGGCATATTCGTGTCACGGGTGCCGGCCCTGGGCCGCGATCCGACGCTGGGCTATTTCTATATCGCCTTCAACTGAACCGAGCGTGCCTGGCGGCAGCGCCCCGGGCACCGGCTCGAACCCGCCGAATTACGCCGCTCAGCCGCGCGGGCCGGGGTACCACACCAGCCGCTCGGCCGCCGGGTTGGCTTCCTCGACCTGAAACCCCAGCGCCAGGTAATGCCGGCGCGCATGGGGGTTGCTGGCCCAGACCACCGTGGCCACCGGGCAGCGCACCTGCTCGGCGGCCTTCTGCACGCCCCGCAGCACGGTGCGCCCGTAACCGCGACCACGAGCAGCCGGAATGAACGCCAGGTACAGCACACGAATTTCATTGGCGCCAAAATCGGTGGTCAAGGCACCGATGGCGCTGCCGAGTTTTTCGATCACGTAGTGCATGGCGCCGGGGAAGTTCTCCCCCGCGCCCTGCTCCTGGACCTGGAACTGCTGGGCGATCACCTGCTCGATCTGCTCCTGTTCGCCATCGATCCATTGCAGATCGCTGCGCGCCGAACGGTAAAGGCTTTGCAGGAACGGCCCGTCGGTGGGTCGCGACGGACGTACCACCAGGCCATCGGACATGGCCGAATCCTTATGCAACATATGCGTTCTCCCTGAACATTCCTTGTTTCAGAACCCGCTTTCCCTCACGCCCAACGCCGCCAGGCGCCGCCAGGCCGTACCGAGCAACGACTCGCCACGCCCCTGCAACACCACCACGCCGCGCAGCGGCTGGCTCGGGGTGACACTGGCGTCGAGCACCTTGAGCCGCGCGCCGTACTGCGCCTGGACCGGTTCGGCGCGGCGGCTTTCATCGCGGCGCACGGCAATCGGCCCATGGTGATCGGAGGTCAGCGCCTCCTGGTCGATATACGCCACGCCGTTGGTATCGACTTCGGTCAATTGCACCTCGAGCGCCGGGTGCATCGGGTCGTCGGCGATAAAGCGCCCCGTGGCGCCCGGCGCGACCCGCCACAGGTCGGCCTCGGCGAGAAACCCACGCAAGCGCGCCCCCGGCTCGACCACCCGGGCCAGCGGCTCCTTGGGCGAAACCCAGCGGCCCACCTGCAGTTGCGGCAGCAAGTCACGCAGCTGACCGGCCTCGGGCGCGCGCAGCAGCAGGCGCTCGCGTTGCGCCGACAGGCCGCGATATTCGGCCACGGCCTCGGCCAGCTGCTGCTCGACGATCCCGGCATCGGCGGCGGTCTCGCTGCGCCCGGCGCGGCGGCGCATCTGCAATTGCTGGATCTCGATTTCCCGCCGGGCGATGGCCTGGCGCGAGGCCAGGTCCGGGGATTCGAGCTCAACCAGAACCTGGCCCTTGCTCACCGCCTGGCCGTCGCTGACATTGACCTGCCGGACCCGCGCCGCCACCGGCGCATGCAAGGCGCTGGCACGCCCGGCTTCGAGCATCGCCGGCACCTCCACCGAGCCGCGCCAGGGCACCGCCACCAGCAGCAGCGCCGCCAACAACCCCAGGCCGCTGAGCAACACCCGTGGCGCGTGGGCCTGTTCGCGGCGCGTCCACCATTCGCGCCATTCCCGCACGATGGGCAAAAAGATGAACCAGACCAGTTCCACCAGCATCAGGAAGATGCCCAGCAGCTTGAAAAACAGGTGGTACACCGCCAGCGCAATCCCGAAAAACAGCACCGCGCGCCACAGCCACGAGCCATAACCCCACCACAGCAGACGCCGCTGCATGGCCGGCGACCAGGGCTCCGGCGCCGGCGCCCGGTAGCCGAACAAGGCCTCGCGCAGGCGCCAGCGACAGAGGGCGAAAGCCCGCCCTTGCAGGTTGTCCACCTCCCAGAAATCGCTGAGCAGAAAGTAGCCGTCGAAGCGCATGAAGGGGTTCAGGTTGATCACCAGGGTGGTGATCCAGGTGGCGCTGGCGAGCATGAAGGCCGCGGTGCGCGCCGGGCCGTCCGGCAGCAGCGACCAGGCCAGCAGGGCGATGCTGGCCAGCAGCAGCTCGGCCAGCACGCCGCCGGCGCCGATCAGCAAGCGCGCGCGACGGTCATTGACCCGCCAGGCATCGCTGACATCGGTGTAGAACATCGGCAGCAGCACCATGAACGCTACCCCCATGCTCTGCACCCGGCAACCGGCGCGCTTGGCCATGAAGGCATGGCCAAACTCATGGCACAGCTTGGCGAAGAACAGCGCCACGCCGAACGCCAGGGCGCCACCGAGGCTGAACAGGTGGGGAAAGGTCGCCAGGAAGCGCTGCCAGTCCCGCGACACCAGAAACACCCCCAGCCCCAGGGTCAGCGGCAAGCCGTAGCGCAGCAGCCCCGGGCCGAACCGCGCCAGCCACGGCCAGGCGCGATTGAGAAAGGTGTCCGGGCGCCACAGCGGGATACGAAAGAACAGGTATTGGTGCAGCAGCACCTGCCACAGGCTCTGGTGCTGCGCGGCAGCCTTGAGCTCATAGCTGGCGCGCTGCTGCGGATCGAGGGCGGTGATCAGGTCATGGCTGCGCAAAAAACCCAGCAGCTCTTCCAGTTCCGCGCCGCCCAGGGGCAGCCCCGGCTCACGGTTGGCGGCGCGCAGTACCTGGTTGGCATCCCCCAGGGACCAATGCCTGAGCAGGCGCATCGCCGCCGCGCCGAGCTTGAAATAGCGGCCGCGCACCGGGTCGGCCAGGGTCCAGCGCGGCGAACCGTCCAGCGCCGGCGCCGCCGGCGACAACTGCAAGTCCGCGCGCAGGCCCGGCAGGTTCATTACAGGCCCACGCTCTGCCGCAGGCCGGCCAGCGGGCGGCGCAGCAGGTACAGCGCCAGCGGCGCTCGCTCACCGAAGAGCTTGGCCGTGCCGCGCAGGCCGATCCGCGGCGGCGCGTCGCGAAAACGCGCATCGAGGCGGTAGGCCAATTGCCCGCCGGGCGTCGGCTGCGCCTCGTAGGCCGCCCGTTCGAGGCTGGCCAGATGGCGCTGCAACGGGTCGCTGTCGAGAAACAGCGCCACCTGCGCGCCGGGCTCCAGGGCAATGGCATCGCCCACGGCCAGTTCGATGCGCAACTCGGCCTGGCTCGGGTCGGCGATTTCCATCAGGCGCTCGCCGGTCTGCACCGGTTTGCCGGTCCAGCGCTCGGCGTCGGCGAACACCGCGATGCCGTCGCGTTCGGCCCGGACTTCGCTGCGCTTGAGCAATTCGCGGGCGTAATCGCGTTCGGCGCGTTTCTGTTCGACCCGGGCCGCGAGCAGGTCGATCTTCGAGCTGGATTCGGCATCGGCGAAGGCCCGCTGGGAATTGGCCTTCAGTTCCGCCTCGGCCACGCCCAAGGCGCGGGCGGCGACATCGGCCTGGGCATTGAGAGTGGTGTTTTCAAAACGCAGCAGCAGGTCGCCGGTCTTCACCGTCTGGTTGGGCTTGACCAAAAACTCGGCGATCACCCCGTCCAGCGGCGCCGCCACCACACGCCCGCCCAGCGGCACCACTTCGGCCGGCGCCAGCACCGATTGCCGCACCGGAATCAGCAAGCCCAGCAACACCACCGCCAACAGCGCCAGCCGGCGTTTGCGGTTCCAGCGCAGGCGCCACGGCTTGCGCGGTTGCAGCGCCAGCCAGGCGTGGCTGTAGGTGTCGCCCAGTTGCGCCAGCAATACTTGTTCGGAAGGGTTCCACGGGTTGTCGCGGGCCAGCCACAGGCCACCAAAGAGCGCGCCCTGACGATCGATCAGCGGTAACCAGAACACTTGTGCCGCCGACAGGCTCTGCCAGTCGGCCCGTACCGGGGCGCTCAGTTGCTCGGCCGCGACCACCCGCGCCTGCTGCGCGAGCTCGAGCTTGAACAGTTGGGCCACCGCTTGTTCGACGAAAGCCACGAAGGGTGCATTCGGATCAAGCGCGCTGACACCAGTCACCGCGCGGACCTTGCCGGCGATCACCAGCGCCGCGTGGCGATAGCCGAACAGTGCCTGGCTGTCGTTGACCAGGCTGTAGGCCAGTTGCTCGACCGTGCGCGCGGCGCGGGTCTGGCGCTCCAGGTCGAGGAACCGGGCGAAAACCTGCTCGGCGGCGCCCGCTACCGGCGCGTTCATTTGAGCTCCGCGAACCGCGCCGTGCCGCTCATGCCCGCCAACAGGCCCTCGGCGTTGGGTACGGCCGCCACCAGCAGCAGCGTCTGGCTGCCTTCGTCGATCCGCGCGCCGAGGCGCTTGACCGTGGCGGCCAGCGGCTTGCCGGTTTCATCCGGGACGAAGCTGAAGGTCTGCCCGGCCTTGAGCTTGCCCATCCAGCTCGACGGCACCAGCAGGTGGATTTCCAGGGAACGGTTGTCGACGATTTCCAGCAGCGGCGAGCCGGCCGTCACGCTTTCGTAGCGCTGTACCTTGCGCGCCACCACCTGCCCGTCGAACGGCGCGATCACGCTGCAACGCTTGACCTGCACCTGGTAGACCTGGGATTGCGCCTGGGTCTCGGAGACCTTGGCCGCGGCTCGCGCCACTTCGAAGCGGCCGACCGAGTTGAGCGAAGCCAGTTGGCGGTTGTGCGCCAGCTCTTCGTTGGCGCCACGGCTGGCGGCCTGGGCGGCATTGAGCTGGGCCTGGTAGGCCGAGCAATCGAAGCGCGCCAGCACCTCGCCTTTCTTGAAGGACTCACCTTCGCTGTAGGGCAGCTCGACGATGCGCCCGGACAGCTCGCCGGCCAGTACCGCCTGATCCTTGGCCCGCAGCACGCCGCGCGCTTCGCTGCCGCTGGCCACGGCGGCGCCGGCAGCGCTGTCACTGAGCAGCGAATCATCTGGCGCAGGTGTCTGCGCCTGTGCAAGGCACGCCAGACAGGTCAACCCCAATCCCAATCCATGAAATCGCCGCATAACCGTAACTCCCTGACGGATGGGGCGGAGTCTAAGACAGCAAGCACAAGCGTCAAGCAAGTGGCCACTATCTTTATCAATCCCGACAACGGCATCGAGCGCCCGCCTGACAGCATAGATGCCTTGTCCGGCGCGGCGTGTGTCGTGTCGTGTCGTGTGGGTATTTTAGATGCCAGCGAATGCCTTCTGTATGATTTGCACCACACTTGGACCTTCGACTCCCATCGTTTCGGATTAAGGACAATTCATGCGTATCGGTCTTTTGTCGTCTTTGACACTGGCGCTCGGCGCCCTCCTCTGCAACCAGGCCCAGGCCAGCTCCGACGATTCCTGTTACCCGCGCTGGACCCTGGTCAAAAAAAACCTCGACAGCTGCAGCAACCTGCCGTTTCTCAACCCGGGCAACGACAGCCGGGTGAACCTGCGCCTGTTGCTGGCCGACAGCGGTGCCTTGCCCCTGGCGCCGAAAGCGCTGGACGCCGATAACCTGGACGAGGGTTATGGGGCGGTGCCGTTTCCAGTATTTCGCCTGCAACCCGCGCCCGGCCCTGAGGACGCGGATACCGCGCAAACCCCGGAGAACACCGACCTCAACGGCCGCCTGGAGTCCTTGCAGGTGGTGCGCGAAACCCCGCAAGCAGCCGGCGATGCCTTCCTGTCCGGCGAAGGCAGCCGCTGCCGCAGCAACTCGGACGCCAGCGCCCAGGCCTTCGTCGACCAACTGATCGCCGCCGACCTGCCGGCCAGCGAACGCCAGGCACTGGCGCAGAGCCGGGTCAAGCTGCTCGCCGCGTGCAACTGGGACAGCCCGCAACTGGCCAGCCTGCTGCCGACCGACCTGCAGACACCGCTGGGCAAGGGTTTCGCCACTTATCTACAGGCCGCCGGCGACTTCTACAGCGGCCGCTTCAGCGAGGCCGGCGCGGCGTTCGCCACGCTCAAGGACAGCCCGAATGCCTGGCTGAAAGAGACTGCGCTGTACATGAACGCCCGTACGCTCCTCAACAGCGCCCAGCAGAATGCCTTCGACGAATACGGCATGCCGGCGCTCGAGCATGTGGATAAGTCCACCCTGCAACAGGCCGAAGCCGGCTTCGACGCCTACCTGCGAACTTATCCACAGGGTGCCTACGTCGCCTCGGCCAAGGGCCTGCTGCGCCGGGTGCACTGGCTGGACGGCAATCCCGACAAACTCGCCGCCGACTACGCCTGGCAAATGACCCAGGCCAAGGACGAACAGCGCAACCTGTCGCTGGACGATCTGGTGGAAGAAGTCGACACCAAGCTGCTGATGGTCAACCGCAACCCGGTCAGCACGCCCCTGCTGCTGGCGGTCAACGACCTGATGTGGATGCGCGAGCAAGCCGAAGGCCGGCTGACCCGCGACGCCTTGCAACAACAAAAGGCGGTCTTCGCCGGGCAACCGGCGCTGTACGACTACCTGCAAGCGGCCTTCGCCCTGTACGTCGACAACGACCCCGACGCCGCGCTGAAACTTCTGCCCGCCGAGCCTGCGGCCAAGCTCGACTACCTCGCCTTCAGCCAGCAGACCCTGCGCGGCCTGGCCCTGGAAGCGAAGAACGACGCCTCGGGCGCACAGGCCCTATGGCTGCAACTGCTGCCCCTGGCCAAGCAACCGCTGCAACGGGAACAGCTGGAGCTGGCCCTGGCGATGAACTACGAGCGCAACCACCAGCTGGCCAAGGTGTTCGCCGTCGACTCGCCAATCCAAAGCCCGCAGGTGCGCTTCACCCTGCTGCGCCATGTGGCCGACGCCGAATTGCTGCGCCAGCAGATCAGCCAGGCCGCCGACCCGGTGGAACGTAATACCGCGCAGTTCGTGCTGCTCTACAAGGACCTGCTGCGCGGCCAGTACGCGGCCTTTGCCAGCGACCTTGGGCAGCTTCCCGCCAGCGCCCCTGAAGACAAGCTTGGCTACAGCCTGGGTTACGTCTACAGCAACGGCCAGTCGCTCAAGCTGTTCCAGTGGAACGGCAAAGAGGCCGAGTCCGGCTACGTCTGCCCGAGCCTCGCAGAAACCGCGGCGGCATTGGAGAAGGATGGGAAAAGCCCGCAAGGCCTGAACTGCCTCGGTGAGTTCATCCTGCGCAACGGCCTGGACGGCATGCCGCTGGACAGCCAGCCCGACAAGCTGTCCCTGGGCGGCACGCCGTCGGCCTTCAAGGGCGAAGCGTTCTCCCGCCTCGAGGGCTACAAACAGGTGATCGCCAACAGCAAGGCGCCACGCGACGACCGCGCCTACGCCCTGTACCGCGCGATCAATTGCTTTGCCTCCTCGGGCAACAACCGCTGTGGCGGTAAAGACGTGGAGCCCGCGGTACGCAAGGCCTGGTTCCGCCAGCTCAAAGGCACCTTCGCCGACACCCAGTGGGGCAAGTCGCAGCAGTACTACTGGTAAGCATGAGCCGCTTCTGGCGATGCCTGCTGCCGGTCTGGCTGTTGCTGGCCGGCAGTGCCCAGGCGGCGGTCGACGCCCGCGATCACGATGCCTTCTGGCTGTGGAGCGGCGTCGCCCCGCAGCCGGTGCTGAGCCAGGCCAAGACCCTGTACATCCTGCAAGGGCAGATCAGCCGTTCGCGTCGCGACCCGAGCGGCAACGTGCACTTCATCGCCCAGGGCATGGCCGTTCCGCGCCTGCGCCAGGGCGAGGTCTGGGTGGTCTATCGCGCCCACACCCTGCACTGGCCGGAACCGGTCTACCGCCAGCTGCTGGGCCAGGTGCAGCGCTGGCAGCAGGCCGGCAACCCGGTGGTCGGCATCCAGATCGATTTCGACGCCCGCACCCGCTACCTCGACGAGTACGCCAGCTTCCTGCGTGACCTGCGCCAGCGCCTGCCTGCGCAGTACCGCCTGAGCATCACCGGGCTGATGGACTGGGGCAGCAACGCCAACCCCGAGGCCATCGCCGGGCTCAAGGGCGTCATCGACGAAGTGGTGGTGCAGACCTACCAGGGACGCCACAGCATCCCCAACTACGCCACCTACCTGCCCCGCCTCGATCGCATGGGCCTGCCGTTCAAGGTGGGGCTGATCCAGGGCGGCGAATGGCAGGAGCCGGGCTATCTGCGCGACAGCCCGTGGTTCAGGGGGTATGTGGTGTTTTTGCAGAATCCGCGCTAGCCAACGGATACGCCGACTCCCAGCCTCCGCCCAGGGCCTTGTACAGGCCGACCATGGCCAGTGAAACGCCGGTCGAGCTTTCCACCAGTTGCTCCTGGGTGGCGAGCAAGGCGCCCTGGACGGTGAGGACGTTGACGAAGTCCACCACGCCTTCGACGTACTGCTGTTGCGCGGTGCGCAGGGCGATCTGGTTCTGCCGCACGGCTTCGGCCAGGCTGTCGCGGCGCAGCTGGCTGCTGTTGTAGCGGGTCAGCTGGTCGTCGATTTCATGCCAGGCGCGCAGCACGGTCTGCTGGTAGGCGACGGCCGCTTCCTGCTGCTGGGCTTCGCGCAGATGCAGCATGCCGCGCAGGCGGCCGCCGTCGAACAGCGGCAGGCTGAACTGCGGGCCGATGCCGAACTGGCGCGAGCCCCAGGAGCCGAAGTCCGACAGCTGCATGGCCTGGGAGCCGAAGTTGCCCGACAGGGTGATGCGCGGATAAAAGTCGCCCTTGGCCACGCCGATGCTGGCGGTGGCGGCATGCAGGCGGGCTTCGGCCTGGCGGATGTCCGGGCGGCGTTCGGCCAGTTGCGACGGCAGGCCGATGGCGACCTGGCGCGGGGTTTGCGGCACCGGCGCATCCGCCGCGAGTTCGGCGTGCAGGGCCTGGGGCGGCTCGCCCATCAGCAGGCTCAGGGCGTTGATCAGTTGCGCCTGGCGCTGCTGCAAGGCCGGCAGTTGCGACTCGATGGTCGCCACCTGCGCGGCGGCTTCGGCCACGTCCAGGTCGGTGGCCACGCCGTCGGCCAGGCGCAGTTGCGAGAGCTTGAGGCTGTGGCGAGCGACGTCGAGGTTTTGCTCGGTCACCGCGCGGGTACTCTGCACGCCGCGCAGCTGGATATAGTCCTGGGCGGTCTCGGCCAGTACCGCCAGCAGCACCCCGCGCCGGTCGTTCTCCGCGACTTCCAGGGTCGCGTCGGCGGCCTCGGTTTCGCGCCGCACGCGGCCCCAGAAATCCAGTTCCCAGGAAGCCGAGAAGCCGGCGTCCCACAGGTTGAAGGCGGACTTGCCTTCGTGACCCGACGGGTCGTTCAGGCCTTCGCCGCTGTTGCGTTTGCGCGCGTAGCCGCCGCTGGCGCTGCTGGTCGGATAACGCTCGGAGGTGACCACCTGGCGCGCCGCGCGGCTCTGTTCTAGGCGGCTGGTGGCCAGTTGCAGGTCGAGGTTGTCGGTCAGCACGCGCCGGCTCAGGGCCGACAGCTGCCGATCGTTGAAGACCTCCCACCAGCGCTCGTCCAGGGGGCTGCTCACCACCTGGCTCGGCGCAGCCTTTTGCGGGCTGGCCCAGGCCTCGACCCGCGGCCCTTCGGGGCGCTGGAAATCCGGGCCGACACTGCAGGCGGCCAGGGACAACAGGCTCAGGGCGAATACCGGCTGGAGCAGACGACTCATCGCTTCGCCACCTCACGCGCGGAGCTGGCCTGGCCCAGGGTATCGACGCTCGCTTCCACCGACATCCCGACCCGCAGGCGCTCGGCCATGGGCTGGCCGGGCTCCAGCAGGATCTTCACCGGAATGCGCTGCACCACCTTGGTGAAGTTGCCGGTGGCGTTGTCCGGCTTGACCGCGGCGAAGGTCACCCCGGTGGCCGGCGCCAGGCTCTCGACCCGGCCGCGCAGGGTTTCGCCGTCCAGGCTGTCGACCCGCACCTGCACCGGCTGCCCGGCGCGCATGTGGGCCAGCTGGGTTTCCTGGAAGTTGGCCACCACATAGGCCTGCTCCAGCGGCACCACGGCGAGGATCTTGCTGCCCGGCGTGACGTAGGCGCCGACCCGCACCGCGCGTTCGCCGACCATGCCGTCCACCGGCGCGACGATGCGCGTGTAGGACAGCTCGTAGCTGGCCATTTCCAGGGACGCCTGGGCGCGCTTCAGCCCGCCTTCGGCGGCGTCGCGCTGGGCGGTGAGGATCTCCACCTGCTTGCGTTCCGCCGCCAGCGCCGCGGTGGCCGTGGCCAGCCGCGCGCTGGCCTGGTCGATGCGGGTCCGGGCCTGCTGGGCATTCTGCACCGTGCCGGCGCCGACCCCGGCCAGGTGGTTGTAGCGGTTCAGTTCATGTTCGGCGAAGGCCATTTCCGCCCGCGCGGCCACCACCGAGGCCTGGGCCTGGGCGATCACCGTGCTTTGCCGGTCGAGGGTGGCGCGGGCGTTCTGCAACTGCGCCTTGGCCACCAGGGTTTCGGCGTCCGCCGCCTGGGCCGCGGCGCGCAGGTCGCGATCGTCGATCAGCGCCAGCAACTGGCCGGCCTTGACCCGCTGGTTGTCTTCCACCAGCACTTCCTTGATGAAACCCGCCACGCGCGGGGCCACCAGGGTGTAGTCGGCGCTCACGAAGGCATCGTTGGTGGTCTGCTCGGTGGCCTTGCCGGTAACCAGATACACCAGCACGCCGAGGACCGCGACCGCCGCCACGCTGACGGCGAGTTTGTGTTTGATGTGGATCGTCATAAAAACCTTCTGTCTCAGTGAACGTTCAAGTCGGCGCGCGTGGCGGATAGATCCGCGTCGGCAGCCAGAAAATCAGCAGGATCAAGGCCGCCGCCACGCCAGCCATGACGTAGTAGAGGTCGGCGGAGGTCAGCACCACGGCCTGGCGGTGCAGGCGCTGGGCGAGGTTGCTGGCGTCGACGGCGCTCAGCGGCGAGTTGCCGAGGCTGTCCACCAGCATGGTCGAGTGAAAATGCAGGCGGTGGGTGGTCAGGGCATCCAGCACGCCGGTGGCGATCACCGCCGCCAGGCCTTTCACGGTGTTGAACCAGGCGGAAGCGAACGGCCCCTCGATCGGCTGGATACTGCCGGTGGAAAGCATCAGCAACGGCAGCACCGCCATCGGCTGGCCGAAGATCTGCAACAGTTGCAGCACGTAGAAATCGTCGCGGATCCACGCCGAGGTCAGCCGCGCGCCGCCCAGGCACGACAGCACCAGCATCGTCAGGCCGATGCCCAGCACCCAGCGGCAATCGACCCAGCGCAGGTTGCACAGGGCCGCCACCAGCGGCAGCGCGATCAGCTGTGGCAGGGCCATCACCAGCATCACCGGGGCGGTCTGCAACGGCCGGTAGCCCTGGACCTGGGCCAGGAAACTGGACGGAATGATGATCACCGCGGTCAGCACCACCAGTACCCCGGCCAGGGTCAGCAGGGCGAACGACAGGTTGCGGATGCCGAGCATCTGCAACTTGAAGAACGGAATCGGTTGCGACCATTCGTTGATCAAGAACAGCACCAGCAACAACGCGCCCCCGCCCAGCAGCAGGCAGATCAGCGGCGAGCCGAACCAGTCCAGGCGATTGCCCTGGAGGATGCCGATCACCAGCATGCAGATCGCCGGAAACCCCAGCAGCAGGCCGCGCCAGTTGAAGGCCTTGAGGCGCTCCAGGCGCAGCGGGTCCTGGGGCAGGCCGTAAGCCACCGCGAGCATCGCCAGCAAGCACGGCGCCACCACCTGCCAGAACGCCCATTGCCAGCCGACGTATTCGGTCCACAGGGCGGCCAGCGGCGTGCCCAGGCTCGGGCCGAAGGTGGCGGTCAGGGCGTAGCCGGCCAGGCCGTAGAGCTTGACGTTGGCCGGCAGGAACCGCAGCGCCACGGTCATCAGCATCGGCGGCAACGCGCCGCCGGCCAGGCCCTGCACGGTGCGCAGCAGCAACAGGCTCTGGTAGTTCGGGGCGAACGGACAGAGCACGCCCAGCACGGTGAACAGGGCGATGGCGCAAAGGGTGAAACGCCGCAGCGAAAAGGTCACCGAACACCAGGGCGCGAAGGCCATGGCCGCCACCGAGGTGGCGGTGTAGCTGGCCACCAGCCAGGTGCCTTCGTCATAGCCGATGGCCAGGGCGCCACGGATGTCGGCCAGGGCGATCTTGGTCACCATTTCGTTGAGGCCCGACACCAGCACCACCAGCAATACGCCGAGCAGGCCGATGATGATTCGCGGGCCGAAGACCGCGGGGCTGACAGCTGCCGGTTTGCTGGCCACTTCAACGGGTGCCGGCACAGCCACGGCGAGGGAACTCATGAAGGGAATGACTCCGATGGAAATACCGAAGCAGTTTAAAAAGCCCGACAGCTGACGAAAACTGACTTATCGGCAGCTTATAAGTGCACCAAACGCAACGATTGGATGACATATAGCTGCTGCCGAGCCCGCGAGGCTGCGATCGGCGGCGATCGGCGGCGCAGCCGTCGCAACACCAGGCGACCTGATCCAACAGGCCAATCGCGGGCGCTGCCTGGCGAGGGCTAAGTCGGATGCCGCCGACCTCGTTCGCAGCCTCGCGTTGCTCGGCAGCGGCTACAAGGGTTGTGGTTTTCAGGGCTGGGCGACGTGCCAGGTTTCGTTGCAGGAGGCACGCAGGGTTTCGCGGAACCATTTGTGCGCCGGGTCCTTGTCGTAGCGCGGGTGCCAGGCCTGGGTCAGCACCAGGGTCGGCAGGGGAATCGGCAAGGCGAAGGAACGCAGGTGCAGGCCCAGGCGCGACACGCTGAGCAGGGTTTCCTTGGGCACCGGCAGGATCAGGTCCGAGTCCGGCAGCATGAACATCGCGGCATGGAAGCTCGGCGCGATCAGCGGCACCCGGCGCTGCAGGCCCAGGTCGCCCAGCGCCGCGTCGATCGGCCCGCGGGCGAGGCCGCGCCGGGACATGCTGATGTGCGGGAAGGCGGCAAAACGTTCGGCGGTGATCTCCTCGTCGAGCAGCGGATGATGCTCGCGCACCAGGCCGACAAAGGTGGTGGAGAACAGGTTCTGCACCTTCACTTCCGGGGTCAGCGGGCGGGTGTTGCTGATGCGCAGGTCGATCCGCCCTTCGCGCAGGGCCTCGTCGTCGCCATCGCCCTCCGGGACAAAACGCAGTTCGCAATGGGGCGCCTGGCGCTCCAGGGTGTCGATCAGGCGACCGCCATAGACGCCGACGAAGAAGTCGTTGGCGCGCACATTGAAGCGCCGGCGCAGGGTGCCGAGGTCGACCTGGTCACCGGAGCGGAACACCAGCGCCGCCTGCTCCACCAGGTCACGTACCTGGCCACGCAGTTCCAGGGCCTTGGGCGTGGGCACCAGGCCACGGCCGGCGCGCACCAGGATCGGGTCGCCCAATGCCTCACGGATCCGCGTGAGGGTCCGGCTCATGGCCGCCGGGCTGAGGTTCATGCGCCGCGCCGCGCCGACCACGCTGCCCTCGTCGAGCAGGGCGTCGAGGGCGACCAGAAGGTTCATGTCCGGGAGTTGCATGCTGAGCACTCGTGGCTGATCGGGAATGAGTCAGGCGCAATGCTAGCAGGGTCATTTCAGTCATGGACACCACTCTCTGTAGCCGCTGCCGCAGGCTGCGATCGAGGACAAAGTCCTCGCCAGACCTGCGCATGCGGTGTTCCAGACAGAAAGTGCTGTCAGATTTTGCGCCGGCTGCGCCGTCGATCGCAGCCTCGCGGGCTCGGCAGCGGCTACAGGATCGTGGAGGGCAGTTCAACCGTGGACACCACTCTCTGTAGCCGCTGCCGCAGGCTGCGATCGAGGACGAAGTCCTCGCCAGATCTGCGCATGCGGT
>NZ_FOAE01000006.1:0-47460 GCF_900109505.1 Pseudomonas sp. NFACC41-3 | reverse complement strand
AGGACGAAGTCCTCGCCAGATCTGCGCATGCGGTGTGCCAGGCAGAACGCGCTGTCAGGGGTTGCGCCGGCTGCGCCGTCGATCGCAGCCTCGCAAGCTCGGCAGCGGCTACGGGCGTTACGGGCTCAGCGTTGCATGCCCCAGCGTTTCACGGTGACCCGCTCCAGGGTGTCGAACACCAGGTTCTCCACCAGCAGGCCGATCAGGATCACCACCGCCAGGCCGGCGAAGACTTTGTCGGTGTACAGCTCGTTGCGGTTCTGGAAGATGTACCAGCCCAGGCCGCCCTTGCCGCTGGTGGCGCCGAACACCAGTTCGGCGGCGATCAGGGTGCGCCAGGCAAAGGCCCAGCCGATTTTCAGGCCGGCGAGGATCGACGGCAGCGCCGCCGGGATCAGGATGAACAGCACGAAGCGCATGCCCTTGAGCCCGTAGTTGCGCCCGGCCATGCGCAGGGTTTCCGAGACCCCGAGAAAGCCGGCGTAGGTATTCAAGGCCAGGGCCCAGAGCACCGAATGCACCAGCACGAAGATCAGGCTGTTCTCCCCCAGGCCGAACCACAGCAGGGCCAGCGGCAACAGGGCGATGGCCGGCAACGGGTTGAACATCGAGGTCAGGGTGCTCAGCAGGTCGCGGCCCACCTGGGTCGACACCGCCAGGGTGGTCAGGGCAAAGGCCAGGACGATGCCGATCAGGTACCCCTTGAGCAGCACGACCAGGGAAATGCCGACCTTGCCCAGCAGCTCACCGCTGAGCAGGCCGTCGTACAGCGCGCTGGCGGTCTGCAAAAAGCTCGGCAGCAGCAGGTCGTTGTTCTGGTAGCGGGCCACGGCCTCCCAGAGCAGCGCCAGCACGATCAGGATCAGGCTCTTGCGCAGCCAGCCTTGTTGCCACAGGCGCTGGCCCAGCGGCAATTCACGCTCCAGCGGCACCGCCAGCAAGGGTTCGAGGGCAACTTCGTATTCCTGGCGAACAGGTGATGAATGGCTCATCGGGCGTTCCTCTTAAAGGCTCAATAAGCGATACGGATATCGGAGAAATCCAGCTCGCGCTCGGTTTCCGGCGACTGTCCTTCGTCGAACAGCAGCCGGTGGATACGCCGCGCCGTCTGCTGGAACGCCACGCCGCCAAGGCTTTGCAGGTCGTACTGATGGCTGTGGATTTCCGCCCGCACCCGCCCCGGGTGGGGCGACAGCAGCAGGATGCGATTGCCCACCACCAGCGCTTCCTCGATGGAGTGGGTGACGAACAGCAGGGTGAAGCGCACCTCTTCCCAGAGCAGCAGCAACTCCTCCTGCATCTTGCGCCGGGTCAGGGCGTCGAGGGCGGCGAAGGGTTCGTCCATCAGCAGGATCTTCGGCTGCATCGCCAGGGCCCGGGCGATGGCCACCCGCGCCTTCATGCCGCCGGACAAGGTGTGCGGGTAGGCGTCGGCGAACGCCGCCAGGCCGACCTTGTCCAGGTAGTGCAGCGCACGCTCCTCGGCCTCGCGGCGCTTGAGGGTGTTCGATGCCAGCAGCGGGAACATCACGTTCTGCTTCACGGTTTTCCACGGCGGCAGCTGGTCGAACTCCTGGAACACCACAATCCGGTCCGGCCCCGGCTGGCTGACCCGTTGTCCTTGCAGGCGAATCTCGCCCTCGCAGGGCTGGATGAAGCCGGCGACCGCCTTGAGCAGGGTCGACTTGCCGCAGCCCGAGGGCCCGAGCAGGACGAAACGGTCGGCGGGATCGATTTCGAAACTGACCTGGTGGGTGGCCCGCACCACGCGCTGCGGAGTGCGGTATTCCAGGCTGACCTGGTCGACCGCCAGCAGCGCCTGGGCTGCCGCGGTCGGGTTGCTGGCCGTGTGGCCTTGCAAGGGGGCGTTCATGGTCATCAGCTCCCTTGCAGCGGGGTGGTGTCCTGGAAGAAGTAGTCCTTCCACGATTGCGGCTTGTTCTTGATCGCGCCCACGCGGTAGAGGAATTCAGCCAGCGGGTAGGTGTTTTTCGGGGTGACGGTGAACTCGAACTGCGGGTTGTCGATGATCTTCAGCAAGGCTTCGCGGTCGATCTTGGCCTTGGTCACGCGGATGTAGGTATCCGCCGCCGCGCCCTTGTCCTTCTGGGCGAAGTCGGCGGCCTCGGCCAGCGCCTCGACGAAGGCCTTGTAGGTTTTCGGGTTCTCGCTGCGGAATTTCTCGGTGGCGAACAGCACGGTCGGCGAGTTCGGGCCCAGCAGGTCGTAGGTATTGAGCACCACGTGCACATTCGGGTTGGCCAGCGCCTGGTCCTGGAACGGCGGGTTGGAGAAGTGCCCGGTCAGCTCGGTGCCGCCGGCGATCAGCGCCGCCGTGGCGTCCGGGTGCGGAACGGCGATGGTGTACTTGTCCAGGCGATTGAATTCCTTATCGCCCCACTGCTTGGCCGCCGCGTACTGCAGGAACCGCGACTGCACGGAGACCCCCACCGCCGGCACCGCGATGCGGTCCTTCTCGGTGAAGTCGGCGATGGTCTTGACCTTGGGATTGTTGCTCACCAGGTAGTAAGGGAAGTTGCCCAGCGACGCCACCGCCTTGACGTTCTGCTTGCCGTGGGTGCGATCCCAGATGGTCAGCAGCGGGCCGACGCCGGCCCCGGCGATGTCGATGGAGCCGGAAAGCAAAGCGTCGTTGACCGCCGCGCCGCCGGACAGCTGGGTCCAGTCGACCTTGATGTCGATGCCCTCTTGCTTGCCGTGTTTTTCGATCAGGTTCTGGTCGCGCACCACGTTGAGCAGCAGATAGACGATGCCGAACTGTTCGGCGATGCGGATCTCGCCTTCGGCATGGGCCGCCGTCGGCGCGACCAGGCCAGCGGCCAGCAGGCTGAAGCCCAGGCCGATGGCGGCCGCCAGTTTGCCCAGGCGCGGGAGGCGTTGAGTAGGTTGGGACATGGTGTTTCTCCTGCCGTGGGTGGCCGATCAGTAAGGGGCGTCGCCCTGGATGGTGGTGCGGTACAGCTTGCGGCGCAGATGGCTGGGGCAACCGGCGGCCAGGTGGATCAGCGAGCGGTTGTCCCAGAACACCAGGTCATGGGGCTGCCATTGGTGGCGGTAGATGTTTTCCGGCAGCACGCTGTGGGCGTAGAGCTCGGCGAGCAACTGGCGGCTCTCGTCTTCCGGCAGGCCGACGATGCGGGTGGTGAAGCCTTCGCTGACGAACAGCGCCTTGCGACCATTTTCCGGGTGGGTGCGCACCACCGGGTGCACCACTTCCTGGACCTGGGCCAGTTGCTCCGGGGTCAGGGTCGGGCGCCAGTTGCCCTCGAACTTGGTCTCGCTGTAGCGCGCGGTGTAGGAGTGCGCGGCAGAGCGGCCATCGACCGCCTTGCGCAGCGCTTCTGGCAGGCTGTCCCAGGCTTTGTGCATGTCGGCGAACAAGGTGTCGCCGCCCTCGGACGGCAGTTCCTGGGCGTGCAGCATCGAACCCAGGCTCGGCAGCTCCTTGTAGGAGAGATCGGAATGCCAGAACTTGCCGGCGTCCCCCAGGCCGATGGACTGGCCGTTTTCGATGATGTTGGAAACGATGAGGATTTCCGGGTGCCCGGCCAGCAAGAACTGCTTGAGCACGTGGATCTGCAGCACGCCGAAACGGCGGCTGAAGGCGATCTGTTGTTCGGGGGTGATGCGCTGGTCGCGGAATACCACGACGTGATGATCCAGGTGCGCGCGGTGAATGCGCGCGAAATCCTGGTCGTTGACCGGCCGGGCCAGGTCCAGGCCGACGATCTCGGCACCGACGGCGCCGCTGAACGGGCGGATATCAAAAGCTTGTGCGGCGATGGGCGCGGCACTTGGAGAGGGTACGGACATAAATCACTCCCACGCAGAGCACGCCCGGTGGCGCGCGCGTCGATCAGAAACTCACGGAGGTCCCGTGTGGGTTCATTTCGTGCGGCGCGCCGATTGGTCGGCAGGTACGCAGGGAGTCGACTTTATAGATATAAGAACTGAATTTTAAATACCGTTAACGAATAACGATATGGCGATTCGGCCGCAGACCCCAAGGCCGGCACGAGCGCCTGTAGCCGGCTGCCGCCAGGTGGCGATCGGCCCCGAAGGGGACGTGACGATTTCAATATCGCTGAAGGCCCTTCGGGCCTTATCGCAGCCTGGCGGCAGCGGCTACAGATGGTTTAACGCTCGTGCAGCGCCTCGGCGCGGGCGCGGATGATCGGCTTGAGCAGGTAGCTGAGCACGCTTTTCTTGCCGGTGATGATGTCCACCGAGGCGACCATGCCGGGGATGATCAGCAACGGCTTTTCATCGGTGCCCAGGTGGCTGCGGTCGGTGCGCAGCTTGATCACGTAGTAGGTGGTCTTCTTGTCTTCGTCGGTGATGGTGTCGGCGCCGATCTGTTCCAGCTTGGCCTTCAGGCCGCCGTAGATGGTGTAGTCATAGGCGGTGAACTTGACCACCGCTTCCTGCCCCGGGTGCAGGAAGGCGATGTCCTGCGGACGGATCTTCGCTTCCACCAGCAGGGTGTCGTCCAGCGGCACGATCTCCACCATGTCGCTGCCCGGCTGGATCACGCCGCCGATGGTGTTGACCATCAGTTGCTTGACGATGCCGCGCACCGGCGAGGTGACCAGGGTCCGGCTGACCCGGTCTTCCAGGGCCTTGCCGGTGGCGCTGGCCTTGTTCAGTTCGGTGCGCGCCTCGTTGAGCTGGGTCAGGGCTTCGCTGCGGAATTTGCCACGGGTTTCGTCAATCTTGCGCTGGACTTCCTTGATCGCCGATTCGGCACGGGGGATCGCCAGGGTGGTGGCGTCCAGTTGCCCACGGGTCTCGACTTCGGCGCGCTTGAGCCGCAGCACTTCCACCGGCGACACCGCGCCCTGGGCCACCAGCGGCTCGGACATGGCGATTTCCTGGCGCTGCAGGCCCAGTTGCTGGCGGTACTGCGCCTGCTTGGAAGTGAATTCGCGCAGTTCCTGCTGCTTCTGGATCAGCTGTTCCTGCAGGCCGCCGACTTCGTCGTGCAACTGCTGGCGACGGCTTTCATACAGCGACTTTTCGCTGGCCGCCTGGCCGGGCACGGCGGCTGTGGCATCGGCCGGGAAATTCAGTTCGCGGTTGTCGATCTCCGCGCTCAGGCGCTCGACCCGCAGCAGCATCGACAGGCGATCGGCCTCGGTCTCGCCGACGTTGGACTTGAAACGCGTGTCATCCAGGCGGATCAGCGGGGCGCCGGCTTCGACGATCTGCCCTTCCTTGACGAACAGTTCGGAGACGATGCCACCTTCCAGGTTCTGGATTTTCTGCACCTTGGACGACGGGATCGCCTTGCCCTCGCCCTTGGTCACTTCATCGATTACCGCGAAGTTGGCCCACAGCAGCAGAAACAGGAAGAAGCCGATGATGCCCCAGATGGTCAGGCGGATAACCCGCGGCGCATCCTCGATCAGCGCCTTGTTGACCTCGGGCAGGGGTTGGTCGTGCAGCGATTCGGTGCCTTTGAAGTAGCGCAGGATCGAGTCTTTGAAACCGGATTTAAGCAACACTGATCTGCCCCTTCTTCAACGCTTCCATCACGACTGCTTTCGGCCCGTCGGCGAGGATCTGCCCGCGGTCGATCACCAGCAGGCGATCCACCAGCGACAGCAGCGAGGCACGGTGGGTGACCAGCACCACGGTCTTGGCTTCCACCACGGCTTGCAGGCGTTGTTTCAAGCGTTCTTCACCGGTGTTGTCCATGGCGCTGGTCGGTTCGTCGAGCAGCAGGATCGGCGGGTTGAGCAACAGGGCCCGGGCCAGGGCGACGTTCTGCCGCTGGCCGCCGGAGAGGTTCTGCCCGCGCTCGCCGACCTGCAGCTCGTAACCCTGCGGGTGCAGGCGGGCGAATTCGTGGACGCCGGCCAGTTCGGCGGCCTGCAGCACCAGTTCGTCTTCGACATAACGGGCGCCGGAGGTCAGGTTGTCACGCAGGGTGCCGGCCAGCAGCTGGATGTCCTGGGCCACATAACCGATGTTGTGGCGCAATTCGCTGACGTCGATCTGCCGGATGTCCACGCCGTCCACCAGCAAGGCGCCGGAGTCTGGGGTATACAGGCCCACCAGCAGCTTGGCCAGGGAGCTCTTGCCCGATCCGCTGCGGCCGATGATGCCGATCTTCTCGCCCGGCTTGACCACCAGGTTGATGTTCTTCAACGCCGGGTTCTGCTGCCCCGGGTAGGTGAAATTCAGCTGCCGGCATTCGATGGCGCCCTGCAGCACGTTGCGGCTCAGGGGGCGCTCGTCGAAGTTGCGCTCCTGGGGCAGCTCCATCATCTGGTCGACCGAGGTCATGGTCACCCTCGCCTGCTGGTAGCGGGTCAGCAGGCCGGACAACGAGGCCAGCGGGCTGAGGGCGCGGCCGCTGAGCATGTAGCAGGCGATCAGCCCGCCCATGCTCAGGTTGCCGTCGATGATCTGGTACACGCCGAAGACGATCATGATCACCCCGGCCAGCTGCTGGATCAGCAGGGTGATGTTCATCGCCAGGCTGGAGAGCATCTTCACCCGCAGCTCGAGACGGCCGAGGGTGCCGATGGTCTGTTCCCACTGGTACTGGCGTTCGCTTTCGGCGTTGTTGACCTTCACCGCGTCCAGCCCGGCCAGGGTCTCGATCAGGCTCGACTGGCGCTCGGCGCCCAGGGCCATGGTTTTTTCCATGGTGGCGATCAGCGGTTTCTGCAGGGCGTAGCCGATGCCCAGGGCAATCGGGAAGGCCAGCACCGGAATCCACACCAAGTGCCCGCCGAGGATGGCGATCACCAGGAAGATCAGCAGGGTGAACGGCAGGTCGATCAGGCTGGTGAGGGTCAGCGAGGCGAGGAAGTCGCGCAGGCTCTGGAACTCGTGGATGTTCTGGGCAAAGCTGCCGACCCGCGCCGGCCGGTACTTCATGGCCATGCCGACGATACGCTCGAACAGCGTGGCCGAGATGATCAGGTCGGTCTTCTTGCCGGCCAGGTCCAGGCACAGGCTGCGCAGGCTCTTGAGAATCAGGTCGAACAGGTAGGCGCCGGTGATGCCGATGGCCAGCACCCACAGGGTGGCGGCGGCCTGGTTGGGGACCACGCGGTCGTAGACGTTCATCACGAACAGCGGCGCGGCCATGGCAATGACGTTGATCAGCAGACTGGCGGCGATGGCGTCGGCGTACAGCCAGCGCGAACGCTTCAAGGTGTCGCGGAACCAGGAGCGGGCGCGGGGAATCAGCGAGCCGTGGTTGACGTCGAATTTGTGTTGGGGCTGGGCGAAGAACACTTGCCCGCTGTAGTCGTCGGCCAGCATCTGGCGACTGACGCTGACCTCGCCGCCGTCGCTCTCGCTGAGCAGCAGGCGGGCCTGGTCTTCGCCCTGCCAGCCGAGCAGGACGGCGCTGCGGCCGTCCTTGAGCAACAGCATGGCCGGCATGGCGATGGCAGGAATCTGCTCCAGCTTGCGCCGCAGCAAACGCCCCTGCAGGCCGGCGCGAGCGGCGGCGCGCGGCAGCAGCTCGGCGCTCAGGCGCTGGGACGGCAACGGCAGGCCGGTGGTCAACATCGCCGCGCTGGCCGGCTTCTGGTGCAGGGAACACAGGGTTAGCAGGGCATCCAGCAGCGGGTCGTCATGCATGCCGCGTGGATCATGGCTAAGTTGCACTCGACTGACTTCTGATTCCACGCTCGGCACTCTTTAACTGTCTATTGGATGAAAAGTACTCAATTCATCCCAGGCAGTTGGACCTTGGGCTTCACATCGTTCTGCACGACGGAAGCCATGGGTGCGACCACTCCCTGGCTCTTGAGCAATTCGCCCATGGTCGCCTTGATTCGATATTGAGTAAATAACTGAATGTTCTTGATTTCCGCCAACCGACGCGAGGCGGTGAACAGTTCATTCTCACTATCGAGCAAGTCGAGCAAAGTGCGCTCGCCCAGACTGAATTGCTTCTGATACGCCTCACGCACGCTGGCGCTGCGATCGACATATTGCTGGGCGATCGGCACTTGCGCATTGGCGTTGTTCAAGGCGTTCCACGCCAAGCCTAGCTCTTCATTCAGAACACGCAGGGCGTTGTTACGAATATCCAGCGCCTGGTTGGACTGATAGGCCTTGGATTCCAGGTCGGCCTTGTTGCTGCCGCCGGCGAACAGGTTGAAGCGCATGCGCAGCATGGCCTGCCATTCGTTGTTGTGGCCGTCGATGCCGTCCAGGTTGTTGTCGGCGGTACGCCCCAGCTCGGCATCGAAGCGCGGGTAGAAGGTCGACTTGGCGGCTTCGTATTGCTTCTCGGCGGCGACGATGTCGGATTCGGCCGAGCGCAGGATCGGGCTGTTTTCCAGCATCTGGTGCCGGGCTTCGTCGAGGCTGGCCGGCAGCAGGGCCATGAAGCCGACCGGACGCTCCAGCTGGTCCGGCATCTGGCCGACGGCGCTGAGGTAGTTGGTCTGGGCATCGGCCAGGTTGGTCTGTTCGGTGATCAGGTTGTTGCGCGCCTGGGCCATGCGCGCTTCCGCCTGGTCGAGGTCGGCGCGGCTGCCGACGCCGCGCTGGGTGCGCAGTTGGATCTGATCGTAGATGCGCTCGTGATTGCGCATGTTGTCTTCGGCCAGGCGCACGAACTCGCGCCGGGTCAGCACATCCAGGTATACCTGGGCCACGGTCAGCGCGGTGCGCTCGGAAGTGCCCAGCAACGAGTACGCCCGGGAATTGACGGTGGCTTGTTGACGCCCGACCTCGCTGGAGGTGGCAAAACCGTCAAAAACCATTTGCTGGAGACGTAAACTTGACTCGCTGCGGTTCAGCGTCTCCCAGTGATTGCTCGATCCTGCACGGGTAGTCGGGCTGTCGGTGCCTTCGCGGCCGTAACCGCCCAGCAAATCGACCCGCGGCAAATAGCCGCCCTTGGCCGCCTTGAGCTGGTAATCGGCGGCCAGGCGGCTGTTCACCGCGGCCTGGATTTCCGGATGGACATCCAGTGCTTTCTGCATGGCTTCGGGCAGGGTTTGTGCTTGGGCGAAACTGGCGGCGAGTACGAAGGGTAAGGCTTTGAACAACTGCGGACGCATAGAGGAGGTTCCCAGGACTTCTTGTCCCAAATCACAGCAAAACGAGGCGCTGCATCGGATGATGGCAACCGGAATGACCGTATATCGGAAAGTTCAAACCATGAACTGGGTCACACACTTTTAGACAGGTCGCCGCATGAATATCAATGTGACATTACCTTGACGATTGTTTAGGATGACACTCAGAAGGTCAATAGTTTGGCATATGGTTAATAGCAAAAAAATATAGCCAATTTATTGACAAACATTCGCGTCAAAATCACGTGTTTCTACACTCTGAAGAACGTCCAGACTGCGTCGGCGTATGCCCGTCAGGAACATGGAAGTCTACTGAACGGTACCCCCCGGAGAATCCTCAATGAGCAGTGTTGTTGCTACCGTCAAAAGCATTGTTGGCCAAGTTTTCGTCGTATCCCCGGAAGGGGTTCGCCGCGTACTCGTTGAGGGTGATCGCCTGTACGTAGGCGACCAGGTCGATACCGGCCTGGCGGGTGCCGTCAGCCTGGAGCTGGCCGATGGCCGGACCCTGGACCTGGGCCGTGAGACGCAATGGAGCGGCAGCGCTCCGGACTCCAGCACCGACCTGGCCGAGGCCGCCGAGCAAGCCGCGCCGTCGGTCGCTGAGCTGCAGCAGGCAATCGTCGCCGGCGCGGACCCGACCACCGAGCTGGAAGCCACCGCAGCCGGCCCGACCGCCGCGGGTACCGGCGGCGCTGCGGGCGGCGGCCACAGCTTCGTGATGCTCGACGCCACGGCGGGCCGGGTCGACCCGACCATCGGCTTCCCGACCGCAGGCCTCGGCGCGGCGGGAACCGCGGCGCAAGACACCACCGGTGCGCTGACCACCAATGACAGCAGCACTACCACCGAGATCCTGCGCGACTCGACCCTGAGCCTGAGCGCAACCCCGACCATTACCGAAGCCGGCGGCGTGCTGGTGTACACCGCCACGCTGACCCAGGCGCCGCTGACCGGCCTGACCATCACCCTGTCCAACGGTTCGGTAATCGTGATTCCGGCCGGGCAACTGACCGGCACCGTCAATGTGCCGCTGGCACCGAACGACACCGTCTACAACGACCCGAAAGAGATCAGCGTGGGCGTCACTGGCATCACCGGCGGCGGTGGCCTGGTCGTGACCGTCGACCCGACGCCAGCCGTCACCCAGGTCACGGACACCGTGGACACCACCACCGTGACCCTGACCGCGGGCTCCAGCGTGACCGAGGGTGGCCAGATCACCTACACCGCGACCTTGACCAACCCGGCGCAGACCCCGGTCACCGTGACCTTGTCCAATGGCTCGACCATCACCATCGACGCCGGCCAGACCGTCGGCACCGTGGTGGTCGACACCCCGCCGAACGACGTCTACAACAATGGCAGCACCGTCAGCACCAGCATTACCGGGACTACCGGCGGCAACTTCGAGAACTTGGTACCGAACCCGACGCCGGCGGTGACTACCATCACCGACTCGCCGGACACCACCGGCCTGACCCTGACCGCCAACGGCACCGTCGTCGAAGGTGGCCAGATCACCTACACCGCGACCCTGACCAACCCGGCACAGACGCCGGTCACCGTGACCCTGTCCAACGGCTCGATCATCACCATCGAAGCCGGCCGGACCGTCGGCACCGTGGTGGTCGATACCCCGGCCAACGACGTCTACAACAACGGCAGCACGGTCAGCACCAGCATTACCAGCACCACTGGCGGCAACTTCGAGAACCTGGTGCCAAGCACCACGCCGGCGGTGACCACCATCACCGACTCGCCGGACGCCACCGGCCTGACCCTGTCGGCCACCAGCAATGTGGTAGAGGGTGGCCAGATCACCTATACCGCGACCCTGACCAACCCGGCGCAGACCCCGGTCACCGTGACCCTGTCCAATGGTTCGACCATCACCATCGACGCCGGGAAAACCACTGGCACCGTGGTGGTCGATACCCCGGCCAACGACGTCTACAACAACGGCAGTACGGTCAGCACCAGCATTACCGGCGCCACCGGCGGCAACTTCGAGAACCTGGTGCCGAGCACCACGCCGGCACAGACCACCATCGCCGACTCGGTGGACAACACCGGCCTGAGCCTGACCGCTACCGGCAGCGTTGTGGAAGGCGGCCAGATCACCTACACCGCGACCCTGACCAACCCGGCGCAGACCCCAGTTACCGTGACCCTGTCCAACGGCTCGACCATCGTCATCGAGGCCGGCAAGACCGTCGGCACCGTCGTGGTCGATACCCCCGCCAATGACGTCTACAACAACGGCAGCACGGTCAGCACCAGCATTACCGGCGCCACCGGTGGCAACTTCGAACAACTGACGCCCGACACCACGCCGGCGCAGACCACCATCACCGACTCCGTGGACGACACCGGCCTGAGCCTGTCGGCCAGTGGTTCGGTCGCCGAAGGCGGCTCGATCGTCTACACCGCCACCCTGACCAACCCGGCCGGCACGCCGGTCACCGTGACCCTGAGCAACGGCGCAGTGATCACCATCGCCGCCGGCGCGACCACAGGTTCGGTGAGCGTTGCCGCGCCCGCCGATGACGTCTACAAGGACGCCGGCAAGGTCGAAGCGACTATCCAGGACGCCAGCGGCGGCAACTTTGAAAACCTGGTGCCGAGCACCACGCCGGCAGTGACGGACATCACCGACACCATCGACACCTCGACTGTTTCGCTGACCGCGACGCCGTCCGTGGCTGAAGGCGGCACCGTGGTGTACACCGCGTCGGTCACCGCTCCAGTGACTGGCTCGCCTGTCGTTATCACTCTGTCGAATGGCCAGACCATCACCATTCCGGTCGGCGAGTCCTCAGGCACCGTCAATATCACGGCACCTAACGATGCCCTGGCCGGCGGCAGCTCCCTGAGCGCCACCATCACTGGTGCGACTGGAGGCAACTACGAGAAGCTGGACGTCGACGGCAAGCCTGCCGAGACCTCGGTGACCGACACCCCCGACACTACCAATCTGAGCCTCAGCGCGACCGACACCGTGGCCGAGGGTGGTTCGATTGTTTATACCGCTACCCTGACTAACGCTGCCGGTACTCCGGTGACCGTAACCCTGTCGAACGGCGCGGTGATTACTATCGCTGCCGGCACCACTACTGGTTCCGTGACCGTCGCAGCGCCTGCTGACGATGTGTACAAGGATGCTGGCAAAGTCGAAGTCAGCATCAAAGAGACTGCTGGCGGTAATTTCGAGAACCTGGTTCCGAGCACTACCCCGGCCGTGACTGATGTCACCGATACCATCGATACGTCGACTGTTTCGCTGACCGCTACTCCGTCCGTGGCTGAAGGTGGCGTAGTGGTCTACACCGCGTCCGTGACTGCGCCAGTCACTGGTTCGCCAGTGGTTGTCACGTTGTCCAACGGCCAGACCATCACTATTCCGGTAGGCGAATCGTCCGGCACCGTGAACTTCACCGCACCGAACGATGCCCTGGCGGGTGGCAGCTCCCTGA
The DNA here is from genome assembly GCF_900109505.1 of Pseudomonas sp. NFACC41-3. Taxonomy (NCBI): domain Bacteria; kingdom Pseudomonadati; phylum Pseudomonadota; class Gammaproteobacteria; order Pseudomonadales; family Pseudomonadaceae; genus Pseudomonas; species Pseudomonas sp. NFACC41-3. Next base: position 34,907 of record NZ_FOAE01000006.1, on the reverse strand, counting down.
GCGCCACAATCACTGGCGCCACCGGCGGCAACTACGAGAAGCTGGATGTTGATAGCAAGCCTGCCGAGACTTCGGTTACCGATACCCCGGACACCACCAGCCTGACCCTCAGCGCTACCGACACCGTGGCCGAGGGTGGTTCGATCGTTTACACCGCCACTCTGACCAATGCCGCTGGCACGCCTGTAACCGTGACTTTGTCGAACGGTGCAGTGATTACTATTGCCGCCGGTGCAACTACGGGTTCCGTCACCGTCGCCGCTCCTGCGGATGACGTTTACAAAGACGCCGGCAAAGTCGAAGTCAGCATCAAAGAGACTGCTGGCGGCAACTTTGAAAACCTGGTGCCGAGCACTACTCCAGCCGTCACCGACGTGACCGACACCATCGATACGTCGACTGTCAGCCTGACCGCCACACCGTCCGTGGCTGAAGGTGGCGTGGTGGTGTACACCGCCTCTGTGACCGCTCCAGTGACCGGTTCGCCGGTAGTGGTAACCCTGTCGAATGGCCAGACCATCACCATCCCGGTCGGCGAATCGTCCGCTACCGTGAACTTCACGGCACCAAACGATGCTCTCGCTGGCGGCAGCTCCCTGAGCACCACCATTACCGGCGCTACCGGCGGCAACTACGAGAAACTGGACGTCGACGGTAAGCCTGCCGAGACTTCGGTTACCGATACGCCAGACACCACCAATCTGACCCTCAGCGCGACAGACACCGTCGCTGAAGGCGGTTCGATCGTTTACACCGCGACGCTGACCAACGCGGCCGGGACTCCGGTAACCGTGACCCTGAGCAACGGCGCGGTGATTACCATTGCGGCCGGCGCCACTACCGGTTCTGTCACAGTCGCCGCCCCTGCAGATGACGTTTACAAAGACGCTGGCAAAGTCGAAGTCAGCATCAAAGAGACTGCTGGCGGCAATTTCGAGAACCTTGTACCGAGCACCACTCCGGCGGTCACCGACGTGACCGACACCATCGACACGTCGACCGTCAGCCTGACTGCCACGCCTAGCGTTGCTGAAGGTGGCATTGTTGTTTACACCGCGTCGGTCACTGCACCGGTTACTGGCTCGCCTGTAGTCGTAACCCTGTCGAATGGCCAGACCATTACCATCCCGGTAGGTGAATCCTCCGGCACCGTGAACTTCACCGCACCAAACGATGCCCTGGCTGGCGGCAGCTCCCTGAGCACCACCATCACCGGCGCTACCGGCGGCAACTACGAGAAGCTGGATGTTGATAGCAAGCCAGCGGAGACCTCGGTTACCGATACGCCAGACACCACCAATCTGACCCTCAGCGCGACTGATACCGTCGCCGAAGGTGGTTCGATCGTTTATACGGCCACCTTGACCAATGCCGCTGGCACGCCGGTAACCGTGACTCTGTCGAACGGTGCAATCATCACCATCGCAGCCGGTGCGACCACGGGCTCTGTGACCGTCGCGGCTCCAGCCGATGACGTCTACAAAGATGCCGGTAAAGTCGAAGTCAGCATCAAGGATGCTGCAGGCGGTAACTTCGAAAACCTGGTACCAAGCACTACTCCAGCTGTGACTGATGTCACCGATACCATCGATACTTCGACTGTTTCGCTGACCGCTACTCCGTCTGTAGCTGAAGGCGGTGTTGTTGTTTACACCGCCTCAGTGACTGCGCCGGTTACTGGCTCGCCAGTTGTGGTAACTCTGTCCAATGGCCAGACCATCACCATCCCGGTCGGCGAATCTTCCGGCACTGTGAACTTCACGGCGCCAAACGATGCCCTGGCCGGCGGTAGCTCCCTGAGCACCACCATTACCGGTGTAACCGGTGGCAACTACGAAAAACTGGATGTTGATAGCAAGCCGGCTGATACCTCAGTTACCGATACCCCAGACACCACTAGCCTGACCTTGAGCGCCACAGACACCGTGGCCGAAGGTGGTTCGATCGTTTATACCGCGAAGCTGACTAACGCAGCCGGCACTCCAGTGACCGTAACTCTGTCGAACGGTGCGGTGATCACTATCGCTGCCGGTGCGACCACCGGCTCTGTGACCGTTGCAGCCCCGGCTGACGATGTGTACAAGGATGCCGGCAAAGTCGAAGTCAGCATCAAAGAGACTGCTGGCGGCAACTTCGAGAACCTGGTGCCGAGCACCACCCCAGCGGTCACCGATGTCACTGACACCATCGATACCTCGACCGTCAGCCTGACCGCGACTCCATCCGTGGCTGAAGGCGGCGTTGTCGTTTACACCGCCTCCGTGACGGCTCCAGTGACCGGTTCGCCAGTAGTCGTAACCCTGTCCAACGGACAAACCATCACCATCCCGGTCGGCGAATCTTCCGGCACTGTGAACTTCACGGCGCCAAACGATGCCCTGGCCGGCGGTAGCTCCCTGAGCACCACCATCACTGGCGCAACGGGCGGCAACTACGAAAAACTCGATGTCGACAGCAAGCCTGCTGACACCTCGGTTACCGATACCCCGGACACCACCAACCTGACCCTCAGCGCCACAGACACCGTGGCCGAAGGTGGTTCGATCGTTTACACCGCAACCCTGACCAATGCTGCGGGCACGCCTGTGACCGTGACCCTGTCGAACGGCGCGATCATCACCATCGCAGCAGGCGCCACTACTGGTTCTGTCACTGTCGCCGCCCCTGCGGATGACGTTTACAAAGACGCTGGAAAAGTCGAAGTCACCATCAAGGATGCCGCTGGTGGCAACTTCGAGAACCTGGTTCCGAGCACTGCCCCAGCCGTTACCGACGTCACCGATACTATCGACACCAGTACCGTTTCGCTGACTGCTACTCCGTCCGTGGCAGAAGGCGGCACCGTGGTTTATACCGCCTCCGTGACAGCACCAGTGACTGGCTCGCCTGTAGTCGTGACCTTGTCGAATGGCCAAACCATCACCATCCCGGTGGGTGAGTCTTCCGGCACCGTGAACTTCACGGCGCCAAACGATGCATTGGCTGGCGGTAGCTCCTTGAGCACCACCATTACCGGCGCAACGGGCGGTAACTACGAAAAACTCGATGTCGACAGCAAGCCTGCCGAGACCTCGGTTACTGACACTCCGGACACCACCACCCTCAGCCTGACAGCGACTGACACTGTCGCTGAAGGCGGTTCGATTGTTTACACCGCGACGCTGACTAACGCAGCCGGCACTCCGGTGACTGTGACCTTGTCGAACGGTGCCGTAATCAATATTGCCGCCGGTGCCACCACCGGTTCTGTCACCGTCGCAGCCCCTGCGGACGATGTGTACAAGGACGCCGGTAAGGTTGAGGTGAGCATCAAGGACGCTATCGGCGGCAACTTCGAAAACCTGGTGCCGAGCACCACGCCTGCCGTCACCGATGTGACCGATACCATCGATACGTCGACTGTCAGCCTGACCGCAACCGCGACTGTCGCCGAAGGCGAAACCGTGGTCTACACCGCGTCGGTTACTGCTCCAGTGACCGGCTCGCCAGTGGTCGTAACGCTGTCGAACGGCCAGACCATCACCATTCTGGTCGGCGAGTCATCGGGCACCGTAAACTTCACCGCGCCAAACGATGCCCTGGCTGGCGGCAGCTCCCTGAGCACCACAATTACCGGTGCAACCGGTGGCAACTACGAGAAGCTGGATGTCGACAGCAAGCCTGCCGACACTTCGGTCACCGATACTCCGGATACCACTACCCTCAGCCTGACTGCGACCGATACCGTCGCCGAGGGTGGGTCCATTGTTTACACCGCGACCCTGACCAACGCTGCGAACACTCCGGTGACCGTAACCCTGAGCAACGGCGCGGTGATCACCATCGCTGCTGGCGCAACAACCGGCTCCGTCACCGTCGCAGCCCCGGCTGACGATGTGTACAAGGATGCTGGCAAGGTCGAAGCAACCATCAAGGACGCCACCGGCGGCAACTTTGAAAATCTGGTGCCAAGCACCACCCCAGCCGTTACCGATGTCACCGACACCATCGACACCAGCACTGTTTCGCTGACGTCCACACCGTCCGTGGCTGAGGGCGGCGCCGTGGTTTACACCGCGTCGGTCACCGCTCCAGTGACCGGCTCGCCTGTAGTCGTAACCCTGTCGAATGGCCAGACCATTACTATTCCGGTAGGCGAATCGTCCGCTACCGTGAACTTCACCGCGCCAAACGATGCCCTGGCTGGGGGTAGCTCCCTGAGCACGACAATTACCGGCGCCACCGGCGGTAATTACGAGAAGCTGGACGTCGACAGCAAGCCTGCCGAGACATCGGTTACCGATACGCCAGACACCACCACCCTGAGCCTGACAGCAACCGATACTGTCGCTGAAGGCGGTTCGATCGTTTACACCGCTACCCTGACCAATGCGGCCGGCACACCTGTGACGGTCACCTTGAGCAACGGCGCAGTAATCACTATCGCTGCTGGCGCAACCACGGGTTCCGTGACCGTCGCGGCGCCAGCTGACGATGTGTACAAGGACGCCGGCAAAGTCGAAGTCAGCATCAAGGATGCTGCAGGCGGCAACTTCGAGAACCTCGTTCCGAGCACCATTCCGGCTGTGACTGATGTCACCGATACCATCGACACCAGTACCGTTTCGCTGACGGCCACTCCGTCCGTGGCTGAAGGTGGCGTTGTCGTTTACACCGCCTCCGTAACGGCTCCGGTCACTGGCTCGCCGGTGGTGGTAACCCTGTCCAACGGCCAGACCATCACCATTCCGGTAGGTGAATCCTCCGGCACCGTGAACTTCACCGCACCGAACGATGCATTGGCGGGTGGCAGTTCTCTGAGCACCACTATTACCGGTGCAACTGGCGGCAACTACGAAAAACTGGATGTCGACAGCAAGCCTGCCGAGACATCGGTTACTGATACCCCGGACACCACCAGCCTGACCCTCAGCGCGACCGATACTGTCGCTGAAGGCGGCTCGATCGTTTACACCGCAACCCTGACCAACGCAGCCGGGACTCCGGTCACCGTGACTCTGTCGAACGGCGCGGTCATCACTATCGCCGCCGGCGCCACCACGGGCACCGTAACCGTGGCGGCTCCTGCCGACGACGTCTACAAAGACGCCGGCACCGTGCAAGCCACCATCCAGACCGCCACCGGCGGCAACTTCGAGAACCTGGTACCAAACACTGCACCGGCGGTGACCAACGTCACCGACACCATCGACACTTCGACCGTCAGCCTAACCGCGACGCCTAGTGTTGCTGAAGGTGGTGTTGTCGTTTACACCGCGTCCGTGACTGCGCCAGTGACTGGCTCGCCAGTTGTGGTGACCCTGTCCAACGGCCAGACCATTACCATCCCAGTCGGCGCCAGCAGTGGTACCGTGAATTTCGTCGCGCCTAACGACGCACTGGCGGGCGGCAGCTCTCTGAGCACCACCATCAAGGAAGCTACCGGCGGTAATTACGAGAAGCTGGACGTCGACAGCAAACCGGCCGAAACCTCGGTTACCGACACCCCGGACACTACTACTCTGAGCCTGACGGCGACTGACACTGTCGCCGAGGGCGGCTCGATCGTTTACACCGCCACCCTGACCAATGCGGCCGGCACGCCTGTAACCGTAACGTTGTCGAACGGTGCAGTGATTACCATCGCAGCAGGCGCTACCGCTGGCTCCGTCACCGTCGCAGCGCCTGCTGACGATGTATACAAGGATGCCGGCAAGGTCGAGGCGACCATCAAGGACGCCACCGGCGGCAACTTTGAAAACTTGGTACCGAGCACCACCCCAGCCGTTACTGACGTCACCGACACTATCGATACCTCGACCGTCAGCCTGACCGCCACTCCTAGCGTCGCCGAGGGTGGCACCGTGGTTTACACCGCGTCGGTCACCGCTCCAGTAACCGGCTCCCCGGTAGTCGTCACTCTGTCCAACGGTCAGACCATCACCATCCCTGTAGGTGAATCCTCCGGCACCGTAAACTTCACAGCCCCGAATGATGCCTTGGTGGGTGGTAGCTCCCTGAGCACCACCATTACCGGTGCAACCGGTGGCAACTACGAAAAACTCGATGTCGACAGCAAACCTGCTGACACCTCGGTGACCGATACCCCGGACACCACCAACCTGACCTTGAGCGCCACCGAAACCGTGGCCGAGGGCGGTTCGATCGTTTACACCGCTACCCTGACCAATGCCGCGGGCACTCCAGTGACCGTGACCTTGAGCAACGGCGCCGTGATTACTATCGCAGCAGGTGCCACTACTGGTTCCGTGACCGTCGCAGCCCCCGCAGATGACGTTTACAAAGATGCCGGCAAAGTCGAAGTCAGCATCAAAGAGACCGCTGGCGGTAATTTCGAGAATCTCGTTCCAAGCACCACTCCGGCTGTGACTGATGTCACTGACACCATCGACACCTCGACCGTCAGCCTGACTGCAACGCCGTCTGTAGCTGAAGGTGGCGTTGTCGTTTACACCGCCTCCGTGACTGCGCCGGTTACTGGTTCGCCAGTCGTTGTCACCCTGTCCAACGGCCAGACCATCACCATTCCGGTAGGCGAATCGTCCGGCACCGTGAACTTCACCGCACCGAACGATGCCCTGGCGGGTGGCAGCTCCCTGAGCGCCACAATTACTGGCGCCACCGGTGGCAACTACGAGAAGTTGGATGTCGACAGCAAACCGGCTGAAACCTCGGTGACCGACACGCCGGACACCACCAACCTGACCTTGAGCGCCACAGACACCGTGGCCGAAGGTGGTTCGATCGTTTATACGGCCACCTTGACTAACGCCGCGGGCACACCTGTGACTGTGACCTTGAGCAACGGCGCCGTGATTACTATCGCTGCCGGTGCTACTACCGGTTCTGTCACCGTCGCCGCCCCTGCAGATGACGTTTACAAAGACGCTGGCAAAGTCGAAGTCAGTATCAAAGAGACTGCTGGCGGCAACTTCGAGAATCTCGTTCCGAGCACTACTCCGGCTGTGACTGACGTCACTGACACCATCGATACGTCGACTGTCAGCCTGACCGCGACGCCTAGTGTTGCTGAAGGGGGCGTTGTCGTTTACACCGCGTCCGTGACAGCGCCAGTGACTGGCTCGCCAGTCGTGGTGACCCTGTCGAATGGCCAAACTATCACCATCCCAGTCGGCGCCAGCAGCGGTACCGTGAATTTCGTGGCGCCTAACGACGCACTGGCTGGCGGCAGCTCTCTGAGCACCACCATCAAGGAAGCTACCGGTGGTAATTACGAGAAGCTGGACATTGATAGCAAACCTGCCGAAACCTCGGTTACCGATACCCCGGACACGACCACGCTCAGCCTGACAGCAACCGATACCGTGGCAGAAGGCGGCTCGATTGTTTATACCGCGACGCTGACCAACGCAGCGGGCACGCCGGTAACCGTGACATTGTCGAATGGCGCGGTGATTACCATCGCCGCGGGTGCAACCACAGGCTCCGTGACCGTGGCCGCCCCAACCGATGACGTCTATAAAGACGCCGGCAAGGTTGAGGTGAGCATCAAGGACGCCACAGGCGGCAACTTCGAGAACCTGGTGCCGAATACCGCACCAGCGGTGACCGACGTCACTGACACTATCGATACTTCGACCGTCAGCCTGACCGCTACTCCATCCGTGGCTGAAGGCGGTGTTGTGGTTTACACCGCGTCCGTGACTGCTCCAGTGACCGGTTCGCCGGTGGTGGTAACCCTGTCCAACGGCCAGACCATCACTATCCCGGTAGGCGAATCGTCCGGCACTGTGAACTTCACCGCACCAAACGATGCTCTGGCAGGCGGTAGCTCCTTGAGCACCACCATTACCAGCGCAACTGGCGGTAACTACGAAAAACTCGATGTCGACAGCAAACCTGCTGACACCTCGGTCACCGATACGCCAGACACCACCAATCTGACCCTCAGCGCGACTGACACTGTCGCTGAAGGTGGTTCTATTGTTTACACCGCGACGCTGACCAACGCAGCTGGCACCCCGGTGACCGTAACACTCTCCAACGGTGCAGTGATTACCATCGCCGCCGGCGCTACGACTGGATCCGTGACCGTGGCCGCCCCAGCCGATGACGTCTATAAAGACGCTGGCAAGGTCGAAGCGACCATTCAGGACGCCACCGGTGGCAACTTCGAAAACCTGGTACCGAGCACCACCCCAGCCGTTACTGACGTCACCGACACTATCGATACCTCGACCGTCAGTCTGACCGCTACTCCTAGCGTCGCCGAAGGCGGCACCGTGATTTACACCGCCTCCGTGACCGCTCCAGTGACCGGTTCGCCGGTGGTGGTAACCCTGTCGAACGGCCAGACCATCACCATCCCGATTGGCGAGTCTTCCGGCACCGTGAACTTCACCGCGCCGAACGACGCCCTGGCGGGTGGCGGCTCCCTGAGCACCACCATTACCGGCGCAACCGGTGGCAACTACGAGAAGCTGGATGTTGATAGCAAGCCGGCTGATACCTCGGTTACTGATACTCCGGACACTACCAACCTGACCCTCAGCGCCACCAACACCGTGGCCGAGGGTGGCTCGATCATTTACACCGCCACCCTGACCAACGCCGCGGGCACGCCTGTGACCGTGACGCTGTCGAACGGCGCAGTGATTACCATCGCAGCGGGCGCCACCACGGGCACCGTGACCGTGGCCGCTCCAGCCGATGACGTCTACAAAGACGCCGGTACCGTGCAAGCCACGATCCAGACCGCCACCGGCGGCAATTTCGAAAACCTGGTGCCGAGTACTGCACCGGCGGTGACCAATGTCACCGACACCATCGACACCAGCACCGTTTCCCTGACGGCCACGCCGTCCGTGGCCGAAGGCGGCGTCGTGGTCTACACCGCATCGGTCACCGCTCCAGTGACTGGCTCGCCTGTAGTCGTAACCCTGTCGAATGGCCAGACCATTACCATTCCGGTGGGTGAGTCGTCCGGCACCGTGAACTTCACCGCACCAAACGATGCCCTGGCAGGTGGTAGTTCCCTGAGCACCACGATCACCGGTGCAACGGGCGGTAACTACGAAAAACTCGATGTCGACAGCAAGCCTGCCGAGACTTCGGTGACCGATACCCCGGATACCACCAATCTGAGCCTGACAGCGACTGACACTGTCGCTGAAGGCGGATCGATCGTTTATACGGCCACCTTGACCAACGCCGCGGGCACACCTGTGACCGTGACCTTGAGCAACGGCGCGGTGATTACCATCGCCGCCGGCGCCACCACTGGCACCGTGACCGTGGCCGCTCCAGCCGATGACGTCTACAAAGACGCCGGCACCGTGCAAGCCACGATCCAGACCGCCACCGGCGGCAACTTCGAGAACCTGGTACCGAGCACCACGCCTGCGGTCACCAACGTTACCGACACCATCGACACCTCGACCGTCAGCCTCACCGCGACTTCGAATGTGGCAGAAGGCGGCACCGTGGTTTACACCGCGTCCGTCACTGCTCCGGTGACTGGCTCGCCAGTAATCGTGACGCTGTCGAACGGCCAGACCATCACCATCCCTGTAGGCGAATCCTCCGGCACCGTGAACTTCACTGCGCCCAATGATGCATTGGTCGGCGGTAGCTCCCTGAGCACCACTATTACCGGCGCAACTGGCGGTAACTACGAGAAGCTGGACGTTGATAGCAAACCGGCTGAAACCTCGGTTACCGATACGCCGGACACCACCAGTCTCAGCCTGACCGCGACCGATACCGTGGCAGAAGGTGGTTCGATTGTTTATACCGCCACTCTGACTAACGCCGCGGGCACGCCAGTGACAGTGACGCTGTCGAACGGCGCAGTGATTACCATCGCAGCGGGCGCCACCACGGGCACTGTCACCGTAGCCGCTCCAACCGACGACGTTTACAAAGACGCCGGCACCGTACAAGCCACGATCCAGACCGCCACCGGTGGCAACTTCGAGAACCTGGTGCCGAGTACTACGCCTGCGGTCACCAATGTGACCGACACCATCGACACCAGCACCGTTTCGCTGACGGCCACGCCGTCCGTGGCCGAAGGTGGCGTCGTGGTCTACACCGCATCGGTCACCGCTCCAGTGACTGGTTCGCCGGTAGTGGTAACCCTGTCGAACGGTCAGACCATCACCATCCCGGTGGGTGAGTCGTCCGGCACCGTGAATTTCACTGCGCCGAACGATGCACTGGTCGGCGGCAGCTCCCTGAGCACCGCCATCACTGGCGCAACGGGCGGCAACTACGAAAAACTCGATGTCGACAGCAAGCCTGCTGACACCTCGGTTACCGATACCCCGGACGCCACCAACCTGACCCTCAGCGCCACCAACACCGTGGCCGAGGGCGGCTCGATCGTCTACACCGCGACCCTGACCAACGCCGCGGGTACGCCTGTGACCGTGACTCTGAGCAATGGCGCGGTAATCACCATCGCCGCCGGCGCCACCACTGGCACCGTGACCGTGGCCGCTCCAAGTGACGACGTCTACAAAGACGCCGGCACCGTGCAAGCCACGATCCAGACCGCCACCGGCGGCAACTTCGAGAACCTGGTACCGAGCACCACGCCTGCGGTCACCAACGTTACCGACACCATCGACACCTCGACCGTCAGCCTCACCGCGACTTCGAATGTGGCAGAAGGCGGCACCGTGGTTTACACCGCCTCCGTGACTGCTCCGGTCACCGGCTCGCCGGTCGTCGTCACCCTTTCCAACGGCCAGACCATCACCATTCCGGTCGGTGCCAGCAGCGGCACTGTGAACTTCGTAGCGCCAAACGATGCCCTGGCTGGCGGCAGCTCCCTGAGCACCACCATCAAGGACGCTACGGGTGGCAACTACGAGAAGCTGGCTATCGATAGCAAACCGGCTGATACCTCGGTCACCGATACTCCGGATACCACCACCCTCAGCCTGGCTGCGACCGATACCGTGGCCGAAGGCGGATCGATCGTCTACACCGCCACCCTGACCAACGCCGCGGGCACTCCGGTGACCGTGACCCTGAGCAATGGCGCAGTGATCACCATCGCCGCCGGCGCCACCACTGGCACCGTGACCGTGGCCGCGCCGAGCGACGACGTCTACAAAGATGCCGGCACCGTGCAAGCCACCATCCAGACCGCCACCGGCGGCAATTTCGAAAATCTGGTGCCGAGCACTACGCCGGCTGTGACTAACGTTACCGACACCATCGACACCTCGACCGTCAGCCTCACCGCAACCTCGAACGTGGCCGAAGGCGGCACCGTGGTTTACACCGCGTCCGTGACCGCTCCGGTGACTGGCTCGCCAGTCGTGGTCACCCTGTCCAATGGCCAGACCATCACCATCCCGGTCGGCGCCAGCAGCGGTACCGTAAACTTCGTCGCGCCGAACGATGTCCTGGTTGGCCACACGCCGCTGAGCAACTCGATCAGCACCGTCAGCGGCGGCAACTTCGAGAACCTGGTGGCCGACAAGACGCCGGTCAGCACCACCGTGACCGACACCCCGGACACCACCAACCTGTCGCTCAGCGCCACCAACACCGTGGCCGAGGGTGGTTCGATCGTCTACACCGCGACCCTGACCAACGCCGCGGGCACACCTGTGACCGTGACCCTGAGCAACGGCGCGGTGATCAACATCGCCGCCGGTGCCACCACTGGCAGCGTGACCGTGGCCGCGCCGAGCGACGATGTGTACATCGACGCCGGCAACGTCAGCGCCAGTATCGCCAGCACCACCGGCGGCAATTTCGAGAACCTGGTGCCCAGCACCACGCCGGCCGTGACCAGCGTCACCGACACCATCAATACGACCACTGTGAGCATCAACGGCAGCACCTCGGTCACCGAAGGCCAGACCGCGACCTACACCGTCAGCCTGACCAGCCCGGCGCAAACCGAGGTCACCCTGAAGATCAGCTACAGCGGCACCGCCACCGACGGCTCGGACTTCACCGGCGTGTACACCGTGAAGATCCCGGCCGGCGCCAGCAGCGCCAGCTTCAACGTCGCCACCCTCGACGACAAGATCACCGAGGGCACGGAAAACTTTGTGGTCAAGATCGACTCGGCCACCGGCGGCAACTTCGAGAGCCTGGTGGTCAGCGGCACCAATGGCAGCGTCACCACTTCGATCATCGACAACGATGCGCCACCGGTCCTCGACCTGGATGCCAACAACTCCAGCGGCGCCACCGGGGCCGACTACAAGGTGACCTTCACCGAAGGCACCAGCGGCCCAGGCGTGTCCATTGGCGATACCGACCTGTCGATCACCGACCCGGACAGCACGATGCTGACCGGCGCCACCATCGTGCTGACCAACCGTCAGCCGGGCGATGAGCTGAACCTGGGCAACAGCGTCAACGGCATCAGCATCAATGCCAACAGCCAGGCGGGCACCATCACCCTGACCCTGTCCGGCAATGCGACGCTGGCCGACTACATGCAGCAGATCAAGAACATCACCTTCACCAACAACAGTGAGGACCCGAGCACCACGCCGCGGACCATCACCGTGACGGTGACCGATGGCAGCAACTACTCCAACGTCGCCACCACCACGGTCAACGTGGTGGCGGTGAACGACGCGCCAGTGGCCACCGGCGGCGCCGTGACCGGCACCGAAGACACCGCCCTGACCCTGACCTGGGCCACCTTCGGCGTCAGCGACGTGGACAGCCCTGCGGCCAGCCTCGGGGTGAAAATCACCCAGCTGCCGGGCGACGGCAAGCTGCAGTACCTCGACGGTTCGACCTGGAAGGACGTGGCCAGCAACCAGACCTTCAGCAAGGCCGATATCGACGCCGGCAAGCTGCGCTTCACCCCGGATGCCAACGAGTCGGGTGTCGACGGCTACAACGGCAGCGGCGTCGGCAACCAGCAGGCCGACTACGCGCAGATCAAGTTCCAGCCAACCGACGGCCAGGCCCTGGGCACCACCGGCACCGTGAAGATCGACATCACCCCGGTGGCCGATGCGCCGACCCTGGGCGTGGCGAGCAACAGCGTGAACTCGATCGGCCTGCTCAAGGAGTCCTGGAGCAGCCTCAGCGGCCTGGGCACCAACGGCAGCGGCATCACCGGCGATGCGCTGAAAAACGTGTTCAACAACTCCGGCAACCCGACCAGCAGCACGACGGTGACCAATGCCCAGTCCGACGCCAGCGTGACCGGCGGCAGCGGCTCGAAAACCTCCGGCCTGATCTACCTCGAAGCCGGCAAGACCTACAGCTTCAGCGGTGTCGGCGACGACAGCCTGCTGATCACCATCGGCGGCAAGAACGTGGCCACCGCGACCTGGGGGGCCGGTGGCAGCATCAGCGGTTCGTTCACCCCGACCACCAGCGGCTACTACACCCTGGACATCTACCACGCCAACCAGAGCGGCCCGGGCAGCTATGACGTCAACCTGTCGGTCAATGGCAGCACACCGGTCGACTTGAGCAACGCCAACATCCCGATGTACCCGAGCGAAACCGCGCTGAACAATGCCGGCGTCACCCTTTCCGAGCTGCACGGCAGCAACGGCGAGGGCTACTACGACGGCTACAAGCTCAACGAGGGTGCCGAAGGTGGCAGCGTCAAGCTGTCGAAGATCACCACCGCCCTGACCGATACCGACGGCTCGGAAAGCCTGAGCGTGAAGATCGGCGGCATTCCGGCCGGCTCGGTGCTCAGCGATGGCGCCGGTCATACCTTCACCGCGGGCGGCAGCGTCAGCGAAGTCAATGTCACCGGCTGGAACCTGGGTACGCTGACCCTGACCCCGCCGTCGCACTACAACGGCTCGTTCAACCTGACCGTGACCTCGACCTCCACCGAGTCCCTGGGCGGCTCGGCCAGCAGCACCGCGCAGATCCCGGTCACGGTGTACCCGGCGACCTACAGCGCCAGCGTCGCCACGGCGGGCGACGACAACTTCGTCGGCACCGAGGGCAACGACATCATGGTCGCCGACGTCGCCGGCCTGAACGTGGTGCAAGGCAAGAACTACAACATCGCGTTCATGGTCGACAGCTCCGGCAGCATGAGCGACGCCTCGCTCACCGCCGCCAAGAACTCACTGACCACGGTGTTCAACACCCTGAAAGACAGCCTGGGCAGCAGCACCTCGGGCACCGTGAACGTCTTCCTGGCGGACTTCGATACCCAGGTCAACAAGCAGGTTTCGGTAAACCTCAACGATCCGAACGCCCTGACCCAGCTCAAGGCGATTCTGGACAGCATGGCGTCCGGCGGCGGTACCAACTACGAGGACGTGTTCAAGACCACGGCCAACTTCTTCCAGAGCAGCGCGGCCACCAGCAATACCAACGCCACCAACCTGACGTACTTCATCACCGACGGCAAACCGACGTTCTACCAGACCGGCGAGCAGACCAACCCGATCCTGTACGGCAGCGTCAGGCTCGATAACGTGATCACGACCAGCAACTATCAGCTGGGCGATACCGTCCGGCTGCAACCGGACAGCACGCACCTGATCGATATCAACAGCAGCGGCAGCGTGACGGTATGGACGCAGGCCTGGGGCAGTTGGTCCAGTTACAACGCTGGCACCCTGCATGCCCAGGGTGATGGCACCTATGAGCTGTCCAGCCTGGGCGGCGCGGGCAGCTACACCAACAACGCCACCACCAGCAACTCCAGCAGCAGCTTCACCCTGCTGAGCAACCTGTCGCAGGTGGAAGCGATCGGCCTGAACAACGACGTCAGCCTCAACGACCTGCGGCCGTACGACACCGACAGCACCCCACAGACCAATATCGACCCGTCGAACCTGGCTGACGCCATCCTTGGCCATACCGAAGCGACCATGCCGGGCGCCGACACGGTCAACGGCGGCAACGGCAACGACATCCTGTTCGGCGACCTGGTGAGCTTCAACGGCATCGCCGGCGAGGGCTACCAGGCCATGCAGGCCTTCGTGGCGCAGAAGACCGGCGTGGCCGCGAGCAGCGTCACCACCAGCAACGTGCACCAGTACATCACCGAGCACTACACCGATTTCGATGTCTCCGGGGCCCATGACGGCAATGACACGCTGCTGGGCGGCGCCGGCAATGACATCATCTTCGGCCAGGGCGGCAACGACCTGCTCGACGGTGGCAAGGGCAACGACATCCTGTTGGGCGGTACCGGCAACGACACGCTGATCGGTGGCGCGGGCAATGACATCCTGATCGGCGGCTCGGGTGCCGACACCTTCGTCTGGAAGGCCGGCGACACCGGCAACGACGTGATCAAGGACTTCAAGGCCAGCGAAGGCGACCGTATCGACCTGCGGGACCTGTTGCAGGGCGAGAGCGCCAGCACCATCGACAACTTCCTGAAGATCACCACAGTGGACGGTACCTCGACCCTGCAGGTCAGTTCCGAAGGCAAGCTCAACGCGGCCGGCGGCATTGCCAACGCGGACGTGACGATCAAGCTGGAGGGCAACAACTGGTCCAACACCAACATCAACTCGCTGATCGCCGGTAGCGACCCGACCATCAAGATCGATCACAACAACAGCTGATCCACGGTCGACCGGCCACCCGTCCTGGGTGGCCGGTTCTTCCCACCGTGACGATTGTGCCGCCACGTCGCATACTCGCGACCGAAGCGCGCCGTTGGCCTATGCTGCTGACAGCATGATGCCGGACCATATCTAGAGGGATTCCCCATGTTCTACGTGCAACGCGATGCACAGGGCCAACTGGTTCGCGTGGAGGCCACACCTTACGCCGAGGCCACGGAAACACTGGCGGCCGACCACAATGAGATCCAGCAGTGGTTCGCCAACGAGGTGGTGGAAGTCAGCCTGAAACAACTCAAGCAGAGCGACCTGGAAATGATCCGGGTACTCGACGACTTGATTCAGGTGCTGACCAGCAAGGGCGTGATCCGCGTCACCGACCTGCCACCGGCGGCCCAGGCCAAGCTGATGGACCGGACCCAGGCGCGTGAGGCGCTGGGCGGCCTGAGCCACCTGATCAACGACGACGAAACCGGCCTGATCTGATAATCGCCGGCCGGCGGTTCCCGCACCTGCGCGGGCGCCGCTGGCCGGCGATCTTCGTTCAGCGCCTCAGCGCCAGGGAGCGGGCTCGCCGAACAGGCGGCCCTGGACGCCGTACAGGCCCATCTCGCCAATCACCTGCAACTCCCCTTCGGTTTCCACGCGCTCGGCAATCAGCGGCAGGTCGATGCTGTGGGCGGCGCGCTGGATGGCTTCGATAAACAGGCGCTTGTCGCTTTCCTGGTCGATGTCGCGGATGTAGCTGCCGTCGATCTTCAGGTAGGCCAGGCCCAGGCGCGCCAGGTTGCCGATCATGCTGAAGCGCCCGCCGAAACGCTGCAGGCTCAGGGAGAAACCCAGCTCGCGCAGGCGGCGGGTCAGTTGTTCCAGCAGCGCTTGTTCAGGCAACTGCTCTTCGCCGATCTCCAGGGTCAGGCGCGGCCCCAGGTTGGAGTGCTGGCGCAGGATCTCGAACACCTTGTTCAAGGCCTGCGGGTCGGCCAGGGTCGCGGCCGACAGGTTCAATGCCAGCGAATCCTGATGCCCGGCCATCTGCTTGAGCACCTGTTCGAGCATCAGCAGGTCCAGGCGCGAGGTCCAGCCAAAGCGCTCCAGCCACGGCAGGAAGCGCCCGGCGGCAATGGTCTGGCCCTGCTCGTCGAGCAAGCGCGACAGCACCTTGTAGTGCAGCACCAGCGTGGTATCGCGGGTCGCGACCACCGGCTGGAAATACAGCTCGAACCGCTGCTGGCTCAAGGCTCCGTCCAGCAGGGTGTGCCAGGCGTGATGATCGTCGCCGACGCTGGCTGCCGCGCCATGCTCCAGGCAGGCCCAGCTCGTGTCGCCCTGGGCTTCGGCCTGGGCCAGGGCCTGGTCGCCCAGGCTCAGCACCGCCTGCGGCGAGTCGCCATGGACGAAGGGCGCCAGGCCGATGGAGGCCACGGACGCCACATCGGTGGCACCAGTGGCATGCAGGCTGGCCAAGGCGTTTTCCAGGTTCTGCGCCAGCTGCAGCGCCTCTTCGCGCACCAGCCCCGGCGCCAGCACGGCAAATTCGCCACCGCGGATGCGGGTCACCAGGTTGTGGGTTTCCGGGTAGCGCGCGCATTCACGCTGCAATTGTTCGCCCACCGCCTGCAGCAGCTGGTCGGTGCGCTGCCCGCCCAGACGCTGGTTCAGGCCGGCCAGGTCCTTGACCCGCAGCAACAGCAGGTAGCCGGAGCTGGCCTGTTCCGGGTTGCTCACCCGGGCATTGAGCTGCATCTCGAAGTAACGACGGTTGGCCAGGCCGGTCAGGTTGTCCTGGTAGGACTCGACCCGCAGCCTTTCGCTGCGCTCGGCCTGTTCCTGGAACAGCGCCTTGAGCTTCTCGACCATCTGGTTCATCGCCTGCACCACGCGGCGCAGTTCCGGCGTGCGCGGCAGCTCGGGCAGGCTGAGGAATTCGCGGCGGGCAATGGCGTGGGATTGCTGCACCATGTAGTCCAGCGGCTTGAGCTGGCGGCGCAGCAGCAAGGCCCCCAGCACCGCGCTCACGGCACCGCACAGCAGCAGCCAGCCGAGGCTGCCCAGGGCGCTTTGCCAGAGCTTGGCGACGGCGAACATCGGATGGCTGACCACTTCGACCCGCGCCGCCTGTTGCCAGCCACGACTGACCAGGGCGTCGCCGCCGGCCGGCTCCAGGCCGATCAGCTTGACGAACCAGTCCGGCACGTCGCTGACCTCGGGCGTGCCGCTGCGCTCGACCATGACCTCTTCGGTGACCTGGTTGATCACGCGGATGCTCGAGTAGTAGCCGCTGTCGAAAATCGAGCTGACCAGCAGCTCGACCATCGCCGGGTCGTCGATGTTCGGGGTCAGGGACAAGGCCAGCGCCGTGGCCGCGTCCTGGGCATGGGAACGCAGCTGGTTGACGTACTGGGTGCGCGAACTTTCCAGGCTGACCATGAAGCTGCCGCTGAAGGCGACCACCAGGAACAGACAGATTGCGATCAACAGTTGTTTGAACAAAGACATCTGAGCTCGTGCTCCTAGTGAGTCGTCTCGACCGGAAAACCTTCGGCCTGCATTTTCTTCAACACGTCCTGCCACCGGGACAGGCGCTTGGTGTCACCGACTTTCTTGCTGCCCTTGCCGGGCAGCCACAGGCCCTCGGCATTGAAGGCGTACACCGGCAGCAGGTCGGTACGCTGGCTGGCCGGCTGGATGGCGTCGATCAGGCTGTCGAGGACCAACGGCATGGCCTCCGGGCTTGAATAGTAGGTCAACACCATGTGCGCGCGGTTCTGGCGCAGGGCCTTGACGTAGGTGATGCGCAGCTTGTCACTGGAAACACCGAGATGGCGCAGGCTGAAATACTTGGCGATCGCATAGTCCTCGCAATCGCCGGCGCCCTTCCACAGGGCCTCGACCGGGGTTTCCCAATAATCCACCTGATGCCACAGGTCGATGTCTTCCACGTAGCGCATGTTCTTGTTGAAGAACAGGTTGACCACCTTGAGCTGTTCCATCTCGCTGGCCTGGTTCTGGGTCGCCAGCAGCTGCTGCCAGGCGTCGATGCGCTTCTGCCCTTCACCCAGCGGCCCGTACAGCGCCGTGGCGCGGCGGCTGATCTGCGAAAAGTCCCAATCGGCCTGCAGGCCACCCAGCAGCAAGCCGGCCAGCAGCAGCGCCGAAAACAGCCAGCGCAGGGTCCGAGAAAGAGCTAAACGTGCCGCCAATGCGAAGAGTCCATGGGAGCTGTCGTGGGTCGAAGGATGGTGCAGGTTGGTCCGCCAAAAGACAATGGCACCTTACAATCACAGCCCCTCTGGAGACGCTAAGCTGAAAGCAGGGACCTGTTCGTTTATCGGCCAGTGCTTGAGCCTCAGGAGGGCTGCCACGAGAATCAGCGCCGGCAAAATCCACGACAGGGCCCAGACGGCTGGTTTGACAAGCTGCAGGGCGCTATCTAGCGTCCATTGGATCCAAACCTCAGAAAACAGGATAGCGTTAACGTGACAGAAAAACCGAGGCCCTTGAGCAAGATCGCAGTCAGCGGGCCAATCCCCGCCCACCTCGCGCGCTCGGTGATCGAGGAAACCCTGCGCGCGGCGATTCTCGACGGCCGCCTGCCCAGCGGCACGGCGCTGCGCCAGCAGGATCTGGCCGACCTCTTCGGCGTCAGCCGCATGCCGGTGCGCGAGGCCTTGCGCCAGCTCGAAACGCAATCGCTGTTGCATGTGGTACCGCACAAAGGCGCGGTGGTCGCCGAACTGATCGGCTATGACGCGGTGGAAACCTACGGCCTGCGCCTGCTGCTGGAACTGGAGGCGCTGCGCCTGTCGATCCCGCTGCTCGACGCCGAGGATATCGCCCAGGCCCGCGGCTACATCGCGCAGCTGGAAAACGAAACCGACCACGCCGAAATCGGCCGTCTCAACCGTTTGTTCCACATGGCGCTGTACCACCGGGCGCCGAACCAGAAGCTACTGCGCCTGATCGAGCTCGAGTTGAACGAGGAAGAACGCTTCCTGCGCTTCCATCTGTCCTCCATGGGCCTGGGCAAGTTGACCCAGGACGACCACAACGCCATGACCGACGCCGCCGAGGCCAAGGACGTCGAGCGAGCGGTGGAGGTGCTGCGCGGCCATCTGGAAAAGGCCGCGAAGACCATTCGCGACTACCTCGAACGGACCGCCGAGGGCTGACAGCGGTAACGGCGGCATGATGCGGCCACGATGCAACACTCAATGACCGGCACACCGGCTTAAGGAAAAGCAGTGCACGCGCGCAATGATAAATGGCTGATAGTGCTCAACTCCGGCGAGCCGGCGAAAACCCGGCTCATCTGCTTTGCGCAGACCGGCGCGGACCCGGAACAACTGCGCAACTGGTCCACCGGGCTGGGCGGACACATCGAGTTGGTGCTGGTGCGGCTACCCGGCCACGGCAGTCGCCAGGCCGAAACCCCGCTCGATGACTGGCCGCGGCTGCTGGCCGACACCTTCCCTGCACTGCGCCCTCTGCTGGCCAAGCCCCACGCCCTGTTCGGCCATGGCCTGGGCGGGATGCTGGCCTACGAAGCCGCCAAGCACGCCCAGGCGCACTACCCCGGCCAGACCCGCCACCTGTTCATTTCCGCCTGCCGCAGCCCCGACTACCCATCGCCCCGGCCGTTGCTGCACATGTTGCCCGCGGCGCCCTTCCAGGAAGCCATGCTGTCGCTGGGCGCCACGCCGATCGAAATCCTCCGCGACCAGGCCAGCCGGAAGCAGTACGAAACGCTGCTGCGCGCCGACCTGAAGCTGTTCGAATCCTGGCGCGATCTGTCGAGCGGCAACCTCGACATTCCCCTCACCGCCTTCTATGGCAGCGAGGACCCGCTGGCCCCCGCCAGCAACATGGCCAACTGGCGCGAGTTCACCCGCCGTGAGTTCGAGCTGATCGAGGTGGCCGGCAATCACTTCTTCATCAAGTCCCAGCGCCAGCGCCTGCTGCAGATCATCAATATCCACCTGGGCCTGCTCGGCGAATAATCCGCCGTCCTCCTCCCCCGCTCCTGCCCTCACAGGCCCGCCGACGATGGCTCAGCCGGCGATTTGGGCCCACTCTTGCTGTCGCCGACTGAAAAAGGGACGTGAGCGGCGCGCAGGCTTGCCCGCACACGTCGATCTGCAGACCCACGCAAGGAGCCCAGCGACTGGAGGGCATGACCGGGATCGGCTCCCGCATGCCTTCTCCCAGATATTCAACGACTTCAACTCAGCGCTTCGAAGTTTGCTTCGAGTGAGGCATTCACTCAGCGTTAAAAATTCTGACTTATATAAGTCGGAAGGGGCAACTTCATCTCAACAAAACTTCAACCAGAAGTTTTGCAGCAACTTGTCGCGCGACAAAAATACAAGTTAGAAAAGTATTATAAAAACAACTTGCTCGACACTTTCTCCTGTATTAGTTTTTTCTCCGCCGACATTAAACAACGTCGAGCAGCCGTTCATGAGCACCTGGAAAGCCTCGGCTTTATTGGCTCTCGCAAGCCCATAACGCCAAGACGACGGTTCTTTAACGGATAGACAGGCCAGCACTATAAAACTTTCCAGTTTATCAACTCAGGTTTGAGGCCCCTGTTCGCCCGCAATAAATAATTACTGATTAAAACGCCTATACGAGCCGCAACTAATCGGCCAATCAAACACATTTGAACATCTCAGACAGGTAGCCTAAATGAACGCCAGCAAAGAACTTCTCGACGCCCGCAAGGCCACACTCAGCGCCCATCCCATTTTTGCCGAAATCAACACACTCGCGGTTCTTCAACGCTTCATGCAGGCCCATGTTTTCGCCGTGTGGGACTTCATGTCGCTGACCAAGCGCCTGCAACAGGAACTGACCTGCGTGCGCCTGCCCTGGCTACCGCCGCGGGACCCTCGCGCCGCTCGGCTGATCAACGAGATCGTGCTCGGCGAGGAGTCCGACGATCGCCCCGGGCAAGGCCATTACAGCCATTTCGAGCTGTACCTGGACGCCATGCGCGAAGTCGGCGCCACCACCGGGGTCGTGGAACGCTTCGTCGCGCTGCAACAGGAGGGTGTGAGTTTCGACACCGCCCTGTACAGCGTCGACGCCGACCCGGCCGCCAGCGCCTTTGTCCGCCAGACCGTGCACACCGCCGTGCAGGCGCCGGCCCATTGCGTGGCGGCAGCCTTTCTCCATGGCCGGGAAAGCGTCATCCCGCGGATGTTCCAGCGCATCCTCGACGACTGGGGCATCGGCATCGAGCAGGCGCCGACCTTTCGCTACTACCTGCAACGCCATATCGAAGTCGACTCCGACGACCACGGCCCGGCCGCGGAACAGCTGCTGCAGCGGCTGGTGGCTGGCGACCCGCAACGCCAGCAGGAGGTGTACGCGGCGGCTATCGCCGCGGTGGACAGCCGCATCGCCCTGTGGGACGGGCTGCGCCTGAGCATGGCCGAATCGGCGATCGGGGTGAGCGCATGAACGCCCTCGACTACCAATCCTTCGCCGACACCTGGGAAGAGCGCGCGACCATCCGCACCCGGCCGCGGCGCATGCTCGAGGACGACGACAAGCTGATCTACCCCCTGAGCCGCCAGCCCCTGGTGCACAGCCAGGGCTTCCTCGACCACTGTGCCCATCTACGGGACTTCGTGCTGGTGCAAAGCCTCTACAAGTTCATCAACGACGTGGTGATCTTCGAGACCGAGCTGGTGGACAAGACCGCCCGCAACATCGCCAAGAATCGCTTCGCCATTGCCTTCCCCTTCGCCTGTCGCTACGACGCCATGACCGTGGTGGTGGACGAGGACTACCACGCGCTGGTGGCGATGGACTTCATGCAGCAGACCATCGCCATGAGCGGTATCGAGCCCATCGAGCTGCCCCGGGAAATCGAACTCAGCCGGGCCATCCCCGCCGCCCTGCGGCTGGCGCCCGACCACCTGCGCGACGCGATGGAGCTGGTCTGCGTGGCCATCGCCGAAAACACCGTGACCAACGATGTCGCCGCCTTCGCCAAGGACGACACGGTCAAGCAGTCGATCAAGGGCCTGATGGCCGACCATCTGCAGGACGAAGGCCGGCATTCGGGCTTCTGGTCGCGGCTGGTGCGCATCTATTGGCACGGCGCCAGCGATGCCGACCGCGCAGAGATCGCCCGGGTGCTGCCGGTGTTCATCGCCCAGTACCTGACCAACGACATTCAGAAGGACTTCGACTTGCGGCTGATCGAGCAACTGCCCGTCGCCGCCCCGATCAAGCAGGCGCTGCGCGAAGAAGCCGCCGCCCTGGCCTACCCGATCAACCGCCATCACCCGCTGATCGCCAACATCCTGCGCTTCTTGCGCAGCAGTTCGATGCTGGATTCGGCCTGCGTCCAGGACGCACTGGCCGACTACCTGCCCTAACGGAGGGACCCGAGCATGAGACGCCTCGACATTGTGTTGACGGGCCGCAGCCAGGCCCTGAACGAACTGGCCATGGAGCTGGAGCGCCACGGCCATCTGGTGCGAAAACTGGACTCGCCGCAGGCCATCGCCAACACCGAGGGGCTGCGGCCCCATCTGCTGATCGACGACGGCAGCCTGAGTGATTCACTGCCCCTCGCGGCGGACACCGCGCGCCTGGAATTGCGCATCGCCCTGATCGCCCAAGCGGCGCCCGGGCTGCCGCAGGTGCGCCTGTTCCACCGCCACGACGCTCGGCTGATCGAACAGGCAAGCCTGCCGCCGGAGGCCAGCGGCAACGGCCAGGCCCTGCGCGGCAGCGCGGTGGCCAGGCTGGTCGCCAGCACCGCGCGGCTGGTCAGCGGCTTTTCCCGCGGCGCGGCATTTTTCCAGCAGCTCGCGGCCCTGGATGAACCCAGCGAACCGTTGCTGGGCCTGGAGCGCCTGGACTCGCTGGCCTTCGAGCACCGGCACAACCCACAGCCGACACCGGCCTTGCTGCGCGAGATGCAGGTGCCGATCGTCCAGCGCCTCGACCAGAGCCTGCTGGCCTTCGCCCAGCGTCCGGCCTTGAACATCCAGGGCGTCGACTACAGCTACCAGACCCTGCATCGGCTGAGCCGCAACCTGCAGCGGCAGATGCTGCGACACCTGCCTCCAGCCTCTGCCCAACCACCGGTGATCGGCCTGTGCCTGCCCAAGTCGGCGGTGCTCTATGCCGCGATTCTCGCGACCTTCGGCTGTGGCGCGGTGTACCTGCCCCTGGACCCGGAGCACCCGGCGCAACGGCGGCGCTACATTCTCGACAACGCCGGCGCCGCCCTGCTGCTGCACGACGGCTGCGAAGACCTGGCCGACCTCGAGCTGGCGCAACTCGATGTGCGCACCCTGTTGCATGACGCCGCCGAGGACAGCCTCCCGCTGCTGCGCCAGGCGCGGCCACCAGAGGCGCCCTGCGTGGCGATCTACACCTCGGGCACCACCGGCCAACCCAAAGGCGTGTTGCTCAGCCAGGGCAATCTCAGTCACTTCTGCGCCTGGTATATCGACCATGTCGAGCTGGACCCAGACAGCCGGGTGCTGCAGTTCTCCACCATCAACTTCGACGCCTCGCTG
Organism: Pseudomonas sp. NFACC41-3; assembly: GCF_900109505.1. Lineage (NCBI taxonomy): Bacteria > Pseudomonadati > Pseudomonadota > Gammaproteobacteria > Pseudomonadales > Pseudomonadaceae > Pseudomonas > Pseudomonas sp. NFACC41-3. The sequence goes on along the minus strand of NZ_FOAE01000006.1, from coordinate 10,855 downwards.
CTGGATATCCTGCCCACCTTCCTCTGCGGCGCGCTGCTGGTGGTCCCCGACCAGGACCAGCGGCGCGACCCGCGGCAACTGCTGGCCCTGCTCCAGCAGCAGAAGGTCAGCCACGCCTTCCTGCCGCCGGCGCTGCTGAGCATCCTGCCCCTGGAGCAGCCGCTGGGCCTGGAGCATCTGGTGACCGGCGGCGACGTCTGCGAACCCTTCGTCATCCAGCGCCTGGCCGACCAGTGCGCGCTGCACAACATCTACGGCCCGACCGAAACCACGGTGCTGGCCACCACCCGCCGCCTGCGCGTCGACGACAACCCGCGCAACCTCGGCCTGCCGATCGCCAACAGCCAGGTGCTGATCCTCGACGAACAGCTGCAACCGCTGCCCGACCGCACTCCCGGCGAGCTGTACCTGGCCGGGCCGGGCGTCGGCCTCGGCTACCTGAACAACCCGGCGCTGAGCGCCGAACGCTACCTGACCCTGGACCTGCCGGACGGGCGCCGACTGCGGGTCTATCGCACCGGGGACATCGGCCAGTGGACCGACAACGGCATCGAGATCTGCGGGCGGCGGGACAACCAGGTGAAGATCCGCGGGTTCCGGGTCGAACCCGAGGAGATCGAGCATTGCCTGCGCGACGGCCAGCTGTTCCGCCAGGTGGCAGTGGTGATCGACGAGCAGCGGCGGATCCTCGCCTACCTGGCCCAGCCGAACGCCGCCGGCGACGCGCTGCAAACCCTGCGCGAGCAGGTGCGCCAGCGTTTGCCGGACTACATGCAGCCCAGCGCCTACATCGAGCTGCCGAGCATGCCCTGCACCGCCAACGGCAAGGTCGACCGCCGCGCCCTGCTGGCCCTGCCGCGTACCCCAGGCAGCAACCACCGGCGACGCCTGCCACAGAACGCCACTGAACAGCGCCTGCTGCAACTGTGGGCCGAACTGCTGGAACTGCCGGCCGAGGACATCGGCACCGACGACAGCTTCTTCAACCTCGGCGGCCATTCGATCCTGCTGTCGCGCCTGCTGCTGGCGATTCGCGAACAGTTCGGCCGCGGCCTGTCGATCAACCGCTTTATCGAGGCGCCGACCCTGAGCAACCTGGCGACCCTGGTCGACGGCGCCGCCCACGACGGCCCGGACACGTCCCTCGACCCGGTGTTCGCCGATGCCAACGCCGAACTCGACCTGCAAGTGCTGCCGGCCAGCCAACTGGGCGACGTGCGCAAGGTGCTGGTCACCGGCGCCAACAGTTTCCTCGGCGTGCACATCGTCCAGGCACTGCTGGAATGGGGCGCCAACGAGGTGGCGTGCCTGGTGCGGGAAACGCCCACGCAATCGGCCGCCGCACGTTTCACCCAGGCCCTGCGCGACAACCGCCTGGAGCATCTGGACCTGAGCCGGGTGCGGGTGCATGCCGCCGATATCAGCCAGCCACGGCTGGGGCTGGCGGCGGATGTGTATGAACGCATCGACCGCGAATACGGCGCGCTGGTGCACAACGCCGCCAACGTCAATCACGTGCTCGATTACCCGGCGCTGGCGCGCGACAACGTCGAGCCGCTGTTCGAGTGCCTGCGCCTGTGCGAAGGGCGCAGCAAGAAGGTCTTCAACTTCGTCTCGACCCTGTCCGCCTCCAGCAGCATCGACGCCCAGGGCCGGGTGCTCGAACAACCGCCCGCGGCCACCCCGCCGATCTACATCCGCAACGGTTACAACCTGTCCAAGTGGGTCGGCGAGCGGATCCTGCAACGGGCTCGCGAACAGGGGGTGTGGGTCAATCTCTATCGCCCGGGCAACATCAGTTTCAACAGCCAGACCGGGGTCTGCCAGCCCCACCGCAACCGCCTGATGCTGATGCTCAAGGGCTCGCTGCAACTGGGCCAGGTGCCGCAGCTGGCGATGAACTTCGACCTGATGCCGGTGGACTTCCTCGCCCGCTTCATCGCCTTCCACGCCAGCCGTTATCAGCCGGCCCACGCGGTGTTCAACCTGCACAACCCGCAGCCTTTGAGCTGGGAGGCCTATGTCGCCTCGTTCCGCGAAGCCGGGCGCGAGTTCCGCATGGTCAGCGTCGCCGACTGGCAGCGCCAGCTGGGCCGGGTCGACCGCGACAACGCGCTGTTCGGCGTCCTCGGCTTCTACCTCAACGGCTTCGAGGAAGACATCGGCGACATCTCGCTGATCGGCCACGCCAACGCCGAGGCCGGGGTGCGGCGCATGGGCGCCGACTACCCGCCCAAGGACCCGGCGCTGCTGCGCAAGGGCTGCCAGTACCTGAAAGACATCCGTTTTATCTGAACCCACCCACGCTGGAGAACACCATGAAAAACCTGCAACCCGACACCCTGATCAAGAACCCGAACGCCTGCCAGGTCCTGTCCACCGTGGACATCGGCGCCGATGCCCAAAGCGTCTGGAATATCGTCGGCAACTTCGCCGGCTTCCCGGCCTTCATTCCCGCGTTGTCGCACATCGAAATGACCGGCGAGGGCGTGCGCTCGGTGCGCAAGAAGTTCTTCCACGACGGCAACATCGTGATCGAGCAACTCAACTCTCGGGACGACCAGGCCCTGTACATGACCTGGAGCCTGATCTACGACACCCTGGGCATTGGCAATCTGTGGGCGGCCATGAGCGTCGAGGCCTTGCCCGGCGAACGGGCGCGCGCCACCTGGCGCATCGTCGCCGACCCGGCCGAAGGCGGTGCCGAGGTCGCGGCCTTCCAGGGATTCCTGCAGGGGTTTGCCGATGAGGCAATGGGCAATGTGCAAAGGATGTTCGAGTAACACTGGAAATACCCCTGTAGCCGCTGCCGTAGGCTGCGATCGACGCCGAAGGCGGCGCAAGGGCTTGAGATCGCTGAAGGCCTGCGGCCTTTTCGCAGCCTGCGGCAGCGGCTACAGGGGTTCGCAGACCGGTAGAGAGGGAGGCGGTCCGAAGTACGGCAAGGGGTGCCGATGGGCTGGTCGGACAGGTAAAAAAACGCGATGAGCCATACCGGCCTCATCGCGTTTTTCAGGGCAGTGCGGGTCAGATCTTGAAGCTGTCCACCAGTTGCTTCAGGCGGTTGGCCTGCAGCGACAGGGCATCGCAATCCTTCAGGGTTTCGTTGAGGTTGGCCACGCCCTGCTGGTTCAGCAGGTTGATCTGGCTGATGTCGACGTTGAGGGTTTCCACCACGGCGGTCTGCTCTTCGGTGGCGGCGGCCACCGACTGGTTCATGCCGTCGATCTCGGTGATGCGCTGGGTCACGCTGACCAGCCGCGCACCGGCCTGGTTGGCCACTTCGACGCTCTCTTCGCTGGACGCCTGGCTGGCGTTCATGGTCGATACCGCTTCGCGGGAGCCGATCTGCAGCGAGGTGATCATCTTGTGGATCTCCTCGGCCGATTCCTGGGTGCGATGGGCCAGGTTGCGGACCTCGTCGGCCACCACCGCGAAACCGCGACCGGCTTCACCGGCGCGCGCCGCTTCGATGGCCGCGTTGAGCGCCAGCAGGTTGGTCTGCTGGGAGATGCCTTTGATCACATCGAGGATGTGGCCGATGTTGTCGGTGCTGGCGTTCAGGGTTTCGATCTGGGTGCAGGACAGGCTGATCTTCTGCGACAGCTCGGTCATGGCCAGGATGGTTTGTTCCACCACCTGGCGACCATCGTCGGCCTGCTCGCTGGCGCCGCTGGCGTGCTGCGAGGCATCGGCGGCGTTGCGGGCGATTTCCTGGGTGGCGGCGCCCAGCTGGTTGATCGCCGCGGCCACGCTGTTGGTGCGCGCGCTTTGTTCGTCGGAGCCGATGATCGACGCGTTGGACGAGGCCATCACGCGCTGGGACAGGTCGTGCACCTGGCGGGTGGCCGAGGACACTTCGGAAATCGATGCGTGGATACGTTCCACGAACTGGTTGAACGAGCCGCCCAGTACGCCGAATTCGTCCTTGCTCTCCACCACCAGGCGGCGGGTCAGGTCGCCCTCGCCCTGGGCGATGTCCTGCATCGCGCGGCCCATGGTGGTCAGCGGACGCATCAGTACCTGGATCAGCAGGCTCAGCAGCACCGCAATCGCGGCCACGGCGATGAACATCGCCAGCAGCGCCGAGGTGCGGAACTTGCTCAGCGGGGCGAACGCCTTGTCACGGTCGATGGACAGGCCGATGTACCACTCGGCATTCGGCAGGCCGGTCACCGGGGTGAACGACAGGATGCGTTCCTGGCCGTTGAGCAGCACTTCCTGGGTGCCTTTCTGGATACGCACGTTGGCGCCCGGGTAGACATCCTTGAGGTTCTTCATCACCTGGTCCTTGTCCGGGCTGACGATCACCTGCCCGTCCGCGCTGACCAGGAAGGCATGGCCCAGGCCGCCGAAGTCCACCGAGTTGATGATCTTCACCAGGGTTTCCAGGCTCAGGTCTCCCCCCACCACGCCCAGCAGCTGGCCGTCCTTTTTCACCGGCATGGCGATGGTCACCACCAGCCCGCCAACGGCCGCCATGTAGGGCGGGGTCAGCATGGTCTTGTCGGCCGCCACGGCCTGCTTGTACCAGGGACGCTGACGCGGGTCGTAGCCGTCCGGCATCTTCGCGTCAGGCCGCTGGGTGAACACACCGTTGGCCTGGCCCACATAGGTGAACTGGAAGTTCGTGGTGAACGCCGGCTGGTCCACCAGCCCCGGGAAGTCGGCGTTGGCGCCCTGGTGGGCGACGTTCTGCGAGAGGTTCTCGAGCACCAGGATGCGTCCGCTCATCCAGTTCTGGACGCTGCTGGAAGTGAGGTCACCCGCCTGCTCGATGGACGATTCGAGGTTCTGGCGAATGGTGTTTCGCTGCAGATAGTCGTTGTACAAAGTGAACAACGCGAATGCCAGAACCACTACACCGGAGGCGGCCAAAAGGATTTTATGGCTGAACTTGAGATTCATGTCATGGGACTTCTTATGCCGAAAGTGGGGATGCGTACGGGATGCAACTTTCCATGTAACAACGCAGGCGGCGTTCTACGACCGCTCTACTTTGGTGCACGCATGGGTCTCACTGTCTGTCGGCACGAGACGGATAAATCTTAGCGATTTGTCAGAAATGTACTTGTTATCTGCAAAAAACCGCTGAACGGCAGGCTAGAGCGGTCGCGTCGGACTTTTCCGTAGCCGGTCGCCCTGCGGCTGTTGCAAAATCCCAACCCCTTGATGACAATGCGACTAATTATCATTTGTGACACCCGGGCAGTCGCATCCATGTCATCACCTGAGTTCGCGGTACAGGCGCTTTACAGCCATCACCATGGCTGGCTCAACACATGGTTGCGCAGCCGGCTGGGCAACGCCGCCGATGCCGCCGACCTGGCGCAGGACACCTTCGTGCGCCTGTTGCAGCGCACCGAACGCCTGGAACTCAAGGCCCCGCGCGCCTTCCTGCGGACCATCGCCCGCGGCCTGGTGATCGACCACTGGCGCCGTGAGGAAATCGAACGCGCCTACCTGGAAACCATCGCCCATCTGCCGCAAGCCCAAGCCCCCAGCGAGGAAGCCCGCGCCCTGGTGCTGGAGCTGCTGGAAAGCATCGCGCGCATGCTCGAAGGCCTGAAGCCGAAAGTGCGCAAGGCGTTCCTGCTGGCCCAGTGCGAGGGCCTGACCCACAAGCAGATCGCCGAACAGATGGGGCTGTCCCTGCGTTCGGTGGAGCGTTACGTGGCCGACGCGCTGTTCCACTGCTACCTGCTGCGCTATGAGGCTTGAGCGCTGTGGATAACCCCTCGATCAACCTGCGCCGGCCCGTGGACCCCAGGCACCTGGTGGTCAAGCAGGCCATCAACTGGATGCTGCGCCTGCGCAACAACGCCGGTACCCCCCGGCTGCTGCAGCAATGCGATACCTGGCGCGCGGCCCATCACGAGCACGAGCTGGCCTGGCAACGGGTGCAATCGCTGCAGCAGGAACTGCACAGCAACCTGCGGGCGGTGCCCGGTGCCCAGGTGGCCTTCGATACCCTGGAAAACAGCGCCCAACGCCTCGGCCGACGCCAGGCCCTGAAGCTGCTCGGCGGCGTCATGCTGGTGGGTTCTGCCGCGTGGCTGGGCAAGGAGCAACTGGCCTGGCAGCAATGGAACGCCGACTTCGCCACCGCCACTGGCGAACGCCGCGGCTTCCAGCTGCCGGACGGCTCGCGCCTGGAGCTCAACACCGACAGCGCCGCCGACATGGACTTCAATGCCCGGCAGCGGCTGATCCGACTCAGCCGTGGGGAAATCATGCTGACCTGCGGGCCAGACCCGCAGGCGAGCCCTTCCAGGCCGCTGCTGGTACGGACCCGCCATGGTCTGTTCGAAGGCTTCGATGCCAGTTTCGTGGTGCGCATGGAGGGCGACTGCACGCGCCTGAGCGTCACCGCCGGCAGCGTCGCCATTCATTCGCCGCACACCGCCGATGGCGCCTCGGCCCGGGTACAGGCCGGGCAAAGCTATCGGGTCAGTGCGTCCCAGGCGCTGCCGGTGCCACCGCTGGACATGGACGTGGGCGCCTGGGCCGATGGCCTGATCGTCACCCGCAATATGCGGCTGGCGGACTTCATCCACGAAGTCGGACGTTATCGCCACGGTTACCTGGGCTGTGCCGACGAGATCGGCGACCTGCGCCTGTCCGGCGTGTTCCGCCTGGAGGACACCGACAAACTGCTGGCGATCCTCCCGCAAACCCTGCCCGTGCGCCTGCGTTATCGCACCCGTTGGTGGGTCACCCTGGAACGTCTGGCCTGAGGCGCTGCAATTCGTTGAAATTTTTTTGGCGGCTTTTTCCCGTGAGTCCGGCTTAGACAGTAAGCACTTCCATCTGCCTTCAGCGACTCAACGGAACCCTTCCATGATTGTGCACTTCCACCACTCTTCTTCTGCACGGCCCGCCCTCGGCCTGCGCCATGCCGTGCGCGTGGCCCTGCTTTCCTCGGCGCTGGGCGTCGCCGCCTTGCCTTGCCTGGCACAGGCGGCCGAGTCTGGCGCGGCCAGCCTCAGCCACAGCTACAACATCCCCGGCGGCGCCCTGAGCGACGTACTCAACCGCTTCGCCCGCGAGGCCGGCATCACCCTGTCGATGACCCCGGCGCAGCTCCAGGGGCGCCAGTCCGCCGGCCTGAAGGGCGAGTACTCCACCGACCAGGCCCTGGGCCAACTGCTCAACGGCTCCGGCCTGGAAGCGCTGAGCCAGGACGGCAGCAGCTACGTGCTGCGGGCCTTGCCCGAGACCGGCGCCCTGGCGTTGCCGACCACCGACATCAAGGGTTTCGCCCTGGGCAATGCCTTGGGCAGCATGGAAGGCTACAACGCCACCCACAGCCAGATCGCCACCAAGACCAGTACCGCGCTGCTGGAAACCTCGCAAAGCGTCTCCGTGGTGACCCGCGAACAAATGGACGACCAGGGTTCGCAAACCGTGTCCCAGGCCATGCGCTACACCCCCGGCGTGCTGACCAACCCCTACGGCGCGACCCACAGGTACGACTACGTGGCCATGCGCGGCTTCAACGACGGCTCGGTGGACAACATCTACCTCGACGGCCTCAAGTCCATGGGCGACAGCGGCACCTACAGCACCATGCAGGTCGATCCGTACTTCCTGGAGCGGGTGGACATCCTCAAGGGGCCTTCGTCGGTGCTTTACGGCCGCAGCTCCCCGGGCGGCCTGGTGGCACTGACCAGCAAGAAACCGCTGTTCGAGCCCTACCATCAGATCCAGGCCACGGTCGGCACCCAGGGCCAGCGCGGCATGGGCTTCGACTTCAGCGGCCCGGTGGACGACGACAAGCGCATCGCCTATCGCCTGACCGGGCTGGCGGACCGCTCCGACACCCAGTTCGACCACAACAAGGAAAAACGCTACGCCCTGGCACCGACCCTGAGCATCGACTTCACCGATGACACCTCGCTGACCCTGCAGGCGTACCTGCAACACGATCCGGACGGCGGCTACCACAGCGGCATGCCGGCCGACGGTGCGTTGCACCCGCGCAACGGCCAGCGGATTTCCGAGAACTTCTTCGAAGGCGAACCGGGCATCGATCGCTATGAGCGCGATCAGCAGTCGTTCGGCTATCAGTTCGAACATCGCTTCAACGATGTCTTCACCGCGCGGCAGAACTTCCGCTACCTGGACTCCAAGGTGAAGCTGGATCAGGTCTACGGCTACGGCTGGACCACCCCGACCAGCAACGAGCTGAACCGCTACTACACCGGTGGCGACGAGAAGCTGCATGCGTTCATTGTCGACAACATGCTGCAGGCCGAATTTCTCACCGGCGCGACCAAGCACACGGTGCTGATGGGCGCGGATTACCAGCGGCGCAAGACAGTGGTGGACTGGACCAGCGGCTCCGTGGCGCCGATCAATGCGTTCGATCCGGTCTATGGCAACTCGGCCATCAGTTACTACGACCCGGTCAGCTATCTGCGTCGCCTCGAGCAGACCGGCGTCTACCTGCAGGACCTGATCGAGATGGACAAGTGGCGCTTCTCCCTGGGCCTGCGCCAGGACTGGGTAGAAACCTCGGACGAGAACCGCCTGGCCGAAGCCTCGCGCCCGGTGGGCACCGAAATCAATGACAAGCGCACCAAGCTGACCGGCCGCGCCGGGGCGCTGTACCTGTTCGATAACGGGTTGGCGCCTTACATCAGCTATTCCGAATCCTTCAACCCCAACTCTTACGCGGACAGTGCCGGCAACCCGCTGGCGCCTACCGATGGCACCCAATGGGAACTGGGCCTGAAGTACCAGCCACCGGGCACGGATGACCTGTACACCGCGTCGCTGTTCCGCATCGACCAGGAAAACCTGGCCACCAAGCTGCCCCAGGAAAACTTCTATCGCGCGGTCGGCGCCGTACGCTCCCAGGGCCTGGAACTGGAAGCGCACCTGCAATTGAACGACAACCTCAAGCTGCTCGGCAGCTACACCTTCACCGATATCGAGTACTCGAAGTCGATGATCAGCACCTTGAGCACGGCCACCGACATCATCGAGAACAAGGGCAACTCACCGACCCAGGCGCCGCGGCACATGGCTTCGCTCTGGGCCGACTACAAGTTCGACAGCGGCTCGCTCGACGGCCTGCGCCTGGGTGGTGGCGTGCGCTATGTCGGCTACAGCTGGGCGGATGCGGAGAACACCATGAAGGTGCCGTCCTACACCCTGTTCGATGCCTCCGTCGGCTATGACCTGGGCAAGGTCGGCCTGAAGGGGGTGGATGTCCGGCTCAATGCCAACAACCTGACCAACGAATCCTACATCACCTCCTGTGCCAGCCTGAGCTTCTGCTACATGGGCGAGGAGCGGAACGTCGCGGCCACGGTCAGCTACCAGTTCTAATCATTTGTCGTTCCCCCGAAGCCAGCGCACGCGCTGGCTTTGTCGTCTCTACGGGAAAATTCCATGCGCGCAATTCTGGTTCTACTGCATCGTTATATCGGCCTGGCCACCGCGGTGTTTCTACTGCTGGCAGGGCTGACCGGCAGCCTGCTGGCCTTCAATCACGAGCTGGACGAGTGGCTCAACCCGGGGTTCTACGAGGCCCCTGCCGAGGGTCAGGCACTGCCGCCTGGAAGCCTGGTCGACCGGGTGCAGACGCAGCATCCGCGCCTGCAGGTCTGGTACATGGAGTACCCCAATGAGCCCGGGCATACCGCACTGCTCGCGGCGGTTCCCCGTAACGATCCGGCCACGGGCAAACCCTTCGACGACCCCAACCAGGTGTTCTATCTGGACCCGGTCAGTGGCGAGCAGACCGGCAAACGGTTCTGGGGTGCCTGCTGTTTTCAGCGGGAGAATCTCATCCCCTTCATTCTCGAATTCCACTACAACCTGACGTTGCCGGGTAACTGGGGGCTGGTGTTGATGGGGCTGGTGGCGATCTTCTGGGTCATCGATTGCTTCATCGCCTTGTTCCTCACCCTGCCCCGTGGCCGGCCGTTCTGGAAGAAGTGGTCGACCGCCTGGAAGATCAAGGGCGGGCACGCCTATCGTCTCAACATGGATCTGCATCGCGCGGGCGGGTTATGGCTGTGGTTACTGCTGCTGCCGATAGCGATCAGCAGCGTGGCGATGAACCTGCCGAGCCAGGTGTTCAAGCCGGTGGTTTCCCTACTATCACCGATCGAGCCGAGCGTCTATGAAGCCCGTGGGCGCATGCCCAGCGATCAGTTGGGGGTTACCCGGCTCACCTATCAGCAGGCTTATGAACGGGCCCAGGAAGAAGGCAAACGGCTGGGCCTGACAGCAGCGATCGGCGAGCTGTATTACAGCTTCGAATACAACTTCTATGGCGCCGGTTTCGGTCAGCACGATACCGAGGCCCATGGTAAGTCGTGGCTGTTCTTTCATGGCACCGATGGGCACCTGTTGGGACAGGAGATCGCCGGGCAAGGCACCTTGGGCGAACGTTTTTATCGGCTGCAACTGCCGATCCATGGTGGCCGGATCATCGGCTTTACCGGGCAGGTACTTATTGCGGTGTTGGGGTTGGTGATTGCGGTGTTGTCCGTCACCGGGATCTACATCTGGTGGCGTAAATGGCTGGCCCGCAGAAGCAGCAAGATGCGTCAGCGGTGAGGTGAGGGATAGAGCGGAGGTGCTTCGCTCTGTTCTGATGTTGTGGAGCATAGGTTGGGGGCTGAAGGGGATTCAGCTCACCTGCTAGGTGACTTGGAGACCTGGCTTGGATGTAAGCCTCAAGGCTTTCAGGCGTACAAAAACAAAACCCCTGTCTGCGTCAGCAGACAGGGGTTTCGGAATTCAATCTTGACGATGACCTACTCTCACATGGGGAAACCCCACACTACCATCGGCGATGCATCGTTTCACTGCTGAGTTCGGGATGGGATCAGGTGGT